>NZ_JAVSMG010000006.1:0-113143 GCF_033283505.1 Staphylococcus sp. NWU MK-U1
CGCATTTTCAGTTCAGTCAGCTACTGCGAATTTGCAAAATAGCATCATCATATTATTTATGTCCCAGGCTCTTTTTAATGTATAAAATTATTTTGCATATTCTTTTTTATATAAGTGTCCCATAGTAATAAATGCTAAGATACCAAATATTGCTAAAAGAATAAATGCTAAATGACTTGAACCTGTTAGACCTGTTACATAAGTAATTACTAAAGGTGGGAAGAATCCTCCTAAACCACCCATCATAGAAACAATACCATTAGCTGCACCAGATTCTTTTGCGAAGTAAGAAGGTACAAGTTTAAATATTAAACCATTACCTAAACCAGCACAGATACTGATAGTTAAACAACCGATAGTAAATAAAGCAATATGACTTGAAATTCCTAAAATAACAGCACCTATAATCATCATAATAAAATCGATCATTAGTACTTTCACAGCATTAAATTTATCTCCAAGTATACCGCCAATAGGTCTTAAGAAAGTTGCTAAAGCAATGAATACACCTGAACGAATACCTGCATCAACTTTATCAATTCCAAAGTTATTTACTAAGTAGTTAGGTAAGAATAATCCAAATGCAACAAATGCACCAAACGTAATAAAATACCAAAGACTTAAGTAATATAGCTTATAATTCGATGATAATTTTTTAAACTGAGATGCTAAAGGAACTTTCACTTTCGGTTCATTTTTATCGCCAAAAATAAACATTAAAATTGCAAAAATAGCAATAATAATTAAGTAACTTCTTACTGTTGTTTGCCAACCTATAATACCTGCAATTGGTGGTGCTAAGAATGATGATACTGCCGTACCAATGTTACCCATACCGTAAATTCCATTCGCAAGCCCTACTTTATCTTTTGAAAAATATTTAGGTACCGATGTAACACCTACAGAGAATATCGCACCTCCAACACCTAAAAAGAATCCTGATAACATTAACATTCCTGGCGTTTGCGCTTGTCCTAAAAAGAAGATAGGAAATAATAATACGACAAAACTACAAAAGAATACCCATTTCGCACCAATAACATTCGTTAAGTAACCAAATGGTACACGTAAGATTGAACCTAATATTACTGGAATTGCCAGTATAATTGACAACTGCCTAGGATTAACTTTAATATCTTGAGAGATATATGGCATTAACGGAGAAATAATACTCCATGCCATGAAACCTACTACAAGAATTAACGTTTGTAATGTAAGTTGAAAGCCACCTTTTGTCTTATACATTTTTTCACCTTCATCATTTAATTTTCTATATCAGTAATTGTTATATAAAAGAGGTCAAAAATTTATAATACAATCACATTACTGATTACAATTAAATTTTAGTGTAATTGTGAAAAAATGAACATAAGGACATTCCCTTATACTGACTGGGAATCCCCCTATATTTTCATTTTTAAATGCACAAAAAAACTGAGACATTGCTGAATTGTCTCAGTATCATTTTCATCATTTAAAAATCTAATAATTTCTTTTTTAATGCATATTCAACTAACTCAGGTTTAGATTTTAAATCGAGTTTAGTCATTATATGTGTTTTATGCGCTTCGACCGTTTTGACCGACACGAATAACTTTTCAGCAATATCTTTATTGCCATACCCCTTTGCAATTAAAGGTAATATTTCTAGTTCGCGCTTAGACAATATTTTAAATGGATCGTTAGTAGATACTTCATCTGAATGTTTATGATTTACAAATTCATTCACTAATGACGTTGTTAATTTCATATCTACATATGTTTCGCCCTTATAAACTGTTCGCACTGCTAGTAATAATTGTTCATCAGGTGCATTCTTTAATATATATCCTTTAGCACCATTACGAAGAACGTGGAATAGATATTCTTCATCATCATACATCGTAAGTATTAATATTTTAGTTTCTGGAAAACTCTCTGATATTTTACTAGTTGCAATTAAGCCTGATTCACCAGGCGGCATACTTAAATCCATAATTAAGACGTCTGGCTTATGCTCCATCACCTTTTGATAAGCTTCTCCCCCATCAGCAGCAGTTGCAACCACTTCCATATCCTCTTGAAAGTTTAATATCATTGAAAATCCTGTTCTAACGACTGCATGATCGTCTGCAATTACAATTTTCACTTTATATTCCCCTAACATATTTTAGACTGGCACATCTAATGTAATAATTGTACCTTTACCAATATGTGTTTCAATATTCACTGTACCTTTAACAAGTTCTGCTCTTTCATTCATACCATATAGTCCTAATCCCGTGCCTTGAGGTTTTAAATTAGGATCAAAGCCTTTACCTCGATCAATAATTTCAGCGATAAGGCCTGCTTCCGTTTGTTGAATCGTCACTTCCACTTCATAAACACCTGCATACTTTAATGCATTAAATATCGCTTCTTGAACAACGCGATAAACAACCGTTTCAATTTCACTATCGAAACGTATATTTTGAATATTTGATTGATAGACAACATTTAATCCATAATTATGCTCTAATTGTTTGAAATAGGATTTAAAAGCCGCTTCTAATCCTAAATCATCAAGTGATGAAGGTCTTAATTCTACTGATAGATTGCGAATATCATTGATTAAATTAGACATTAACATTTCGATATGTTCAGATTTCTCTATGAGTTGAGCCATATCTTGTTGATATTTCAATAATCTCAATTCAACATCTACATTTAACATCTCTTGAACAACACTGTCATGTAATTCTCTAGATATACGTTTTCTTTCATTTTCTTGTGCAGCTATAGTTTTACGTAACATCTGACGTTGATACATCTTTTCTTGTCGCTCTATTTGTGGAGATATATCTTGTAATGTAAAAGCGTAGATTTGTGCCTCATCATCAATACATTGATACGAAGCAGTAAATGGTTGAATTTTATTATCTACCGTCTTCATGAATACTTTGAAGTTCATATCATTAGGCTTTGTCGTATCAAGATAACAGTTAATGCAACTTTGTAATGCAAATTCGTTAGAGTAACCTTCACAACGATTACATATCGCATTGGTCATCGCACTATAGTTGTTATCCTTTGAAATAATCTCTTGTGCTGCGTCATTCATCGCGATAACTTTACCATCATTATTTACAAATACGATTTTTTCACTCGTCTTTTCGTAATATTTTTTTAGTAAGTTCTCTAAATCAAGATTATCAACATCCAACATTTTAAACACCTACATTTCTTCTGAAAATGTCCAAAGTTTGCCACTAATATCCAAAGTTTCATAATCAGGAAGAGGCTTGCCATCTCTCTGACCTAAGAGTAACACACCATACACCTGATTATTGTAACACAATGGGATAGATACCATTGCAGTTAGATTTTCGGCAATTAAGATTGGATATTTAATCTTGTCTTCTGGTGTTAAACTTGCTACTACGTCGGCAATGATCATGCGTTTTCCAGTCTTCATAACCATACCGGCTAAACCTCGCCCTTTACGCAAGATAATCATTTTATAGCGATCATTCAGGTTACCTGAGACATAATGCCATTTAATCGGTGCTGAAGTCATATGATGCTCGTAAAGTGCAACCCCTGCGAAATCATACCCTTCACTGACCCTTAGATTATTCAATTGTTGTTGGAAATCCTGTTCTTCAAATACTGGATTCGTAATCACATTTGAATCTCCTCTCATACTCATGAACGTGTTTTATGTTTACGATAAACAATATATCTACGATTAGTATACGATAGCGGTACACTCCAAACATGAACTAAGCGAGTGAATGGCCAACAAGCTAAAATTGTAAACCCAAGTAAGATGTGAATTTTAAAAGATAAAGGAACACTCGTCATCAGACTCGCATCTGGTGAAAATGTAAATAAGTGTCTAAACCATATAGATATCGTTTGACGATAATCAAAATCACTTACCATTGCATTCGTAACTAATGTTGAATAACAACCCATGAAAATAATTAATATTAATAAGAAATTTACAAATATATCAGAAGCTGAACTTAGCTTTCTAACATTTTTAATAGTAATTCGTCGTGCTGTTAATAGTAACATACCAATAAACGTCATTATACCAAAGATACTACCGATGTATACAGCACCAAAATGATACATTTCCTCGCTTACACCTAATCCATCAATCCATTTAGCTGGTATAGCGAGACCTACGACGTGACCAAAAAACACCGGGATGATGCCCAAATGGAATAATAAGCTACCCCATTTTAATTGTTTTTTCTCTAAAAATTCACTCGATTTAGCAGTCCATGAGAATTGATCATATTTATAACGAGCGATGTGTCCAACAATGAAAATGGCTACACATAAATATGGAAATATAATCCATAAAAATTGATTAAGCATGAGATGTCACCTCATTTGGAATTTCTAGACAAGCTTTTAATGTATTTCTTAAAGCACGTATCACATAAGCATAAGGATTGTTATCTTGAGCTAAATGATTTGCCATTTCATACGTACCGTCTTCAATAATCATAATAACTAGTTCAATATTACCTTCTGCTCGTGGATCATTTTGCCATGATGCTACGTGTAAGAATTGGAGCATCAATGGTAGATAATCTGATAACTCGTTATCTACCATTTTCAACCCAAACATTTCATATAACACTTTAAGTTTAGCCAACATTTGGCCTCTTTCTTTTTGAGTATCAAATTTGTTGTAAGTCATATAAAGCGGTGATTTCTTATTAAAATCAAAGGTATCTGTATATATTGCTTTAATTTCTGACAATGTGAATTGATGCATAATCTCTCTGTATTTTACTAAATCATCATAACCAGGATGAGAGGGTTCAATCGTTTCTTCAAATGTTTTTGGATGAAACGTTAATTTCTCTGGGAAATTAAGCTGCTGAGCGATATAACCAAAACTTTCTTGATAATAATGAAATTGTTGTAAATTAATCACGGAAAATCCCTCCATAGAAATTCTCATTATAAATTTCTTGTCCTGTTTTTCCTGAACCTACTGGAACACCACAGCCTTCACAATTGTCTCCGAAGTATTCGCCACCATACCCTTGGCTACCTTGCGCATGGTACGTATCTAAATATGTTTCTTTATGAGATGTTGGTACAACAAAGCGATCTTCATATTTTGCTAAACCTAATAAACGATACATATCTTTAGTTTGAATTTCTGATAATCCAAGTCTTTCTAATTTAGAAGTATCAAACTCTTTACCAGTAACTTGTGAGCGCATGTAACTTCTCATCATAGCCATTTTTTGTAAAGATTCTTTAACAGGTTGGACATCTCCGGCAGTAAATAAATTAGCTAAGTATTCTATTGGTAAACGCATTTCTTCAATAGCTGGGAAAATCATATCTGGGTTTTGTCCTGCATTTTTACCTTCAAAATAACTCATAATAAGACTTAATGGTGGGCAGTACCAAACCATAGGCATTGTTCTAAATTCTGGATGTAAAGGAAATGCTAATTTATATTCAATTGCCAGTTTATACACTGGTGAATTTTGAGCTGCTTCAATCCATTCATAGCTAATGCCATCTTTTTCAGCTTGTTCAATCACTTCTTCATCAAATGGATTTAAGAAAATATCTAATTGTTTTTCATATAAATCTTTTTCATTTTCAGCTGAAGCTGCTTCATGAACTCTATCGGCATCATATAATAATACACCTAAATATCTCATTCTACCTGTACATGTTTCAGAACAAACAGTTGGTAATCCAGCTTCAATTCTTGGGAAACAGAATGTACATTTCTCAGCTTTGTTTGTTTTCCAGTTGAAGTAAACTTTTTTATAAGGGCAACCAGTCATACAGTAGCGCCAACCACGACATGCATCTTGGTCAACTAAAACAATACCATCTTCATCACGTTTATACATTGCGCCAGATGGACATGAAGCTACACAACTAGGATTTAAACAATGTTCACAAAGACGAGGTAAATACATCATAAATGTTTCATCAAATTGGAATTTAATGTCTTCTTCAATTTTTTGAATATTTGGATCTTCTGGACCAGTAATATGTGCACCGGCTAAGTCATCTTCCCAGTTAGGCCCCCACTCAAGATTAAGTTTCTCACCTGAGATAAGTGAGTGCGCTTTAGCAACAGGAGAATGCTTACCTTCTTTAGCAGTAGTTAAATGTTCGTAATTGTATGTCCATGGTTCATAATAATCTTTAATAAGAGGCATATCTGGGTTGTAAAAGATTTTACCTAACGCCATTTTTGTCCAACGACTACCAGATTTAAGTTCTAATTTTCCTTTTTTATTTAAGACCCATCCACCTTTATAATGTTCTTGGTCTTCCCATCGTTTCGGATATCCTACACCTGGTTTAGTTTCTACGTTGTTGAACCACATGTATTTTGCACCTGGACGGTTAGTCCAAGTGTTCTTACATGTTACGCTGCAAGTGTGGCAACCTATGCATTTATCTAAATTTAACACCATTGCAATTTGCGCTTTAATCTTCAAGCCAATTTACCTCCTTCATCTTTCTCACTGCTACATATACGTCACGTTGATTTCCTATTGGTCCATAATAGTTAAAGTGATAACTAATTTGTGCGTAACCACCTACAAGCTGTGTAGGTTTCAAATGAATTCTTGTTGGTGCATTGTGTGAACCGCCACGAGTATCTGTAATTTCTGATCCTGGTGTTTCAATGTGTTTATCTTGTGCATGATACATAAACATTGTTCCTCTTGGCATACGGTGTGATGTGACTGCTCTTGCAGTTACCACACCATTTCTGTTATAAACTTCTAACCAATCGTTATCATTAATGCCGTGCTCTTCAGCATCCTCATTAGATAACCAAACGACTGGACCACCTCTAAATAATGTCAACATACGTTCATTATCTTGATATGTTGAGTGTATATTCCATTTACCATGAGGTGTTAAATAACGTAATACTAATGCATCCTGTCCACCTTTAACTTGTTTATCTCTAGTACCAAATACCATTGGTGGTAATGTTGGTTTGTATACTGGTAAACTTTCGCCAAATTGTTGGAATATTTCATGATCGATGTAATAACTTTGTCTACCTGTTAATGTTCTAAATGGTACGAGTCGTTCTATATTAGTTGTAAATGGAGAATATCTACGTCCATTTTTGTTTGAACCAGGGAACACAGCTGTTGGTATAACTTCGCGTGGTTGTGATGTAATGTTTAAAAATGAAATCTTTTCAGATGCACGTTCTTTTGAAATGTCTTTTAATTCCATTCCTGTTTGATTTTCTAAATCTTCGTATGATTTTTGTGATAATTTGCCGTTAGTAGCTGATGATATATTTAAGATTGCATCTGCTACTTTTCTAGCAGTATCGATACGTGGACGATTATTTCTGACTGATTCAGGGTCCTCATCATTCCAAGTACCTATCATACTTTTAAGTTCTTCATATTCATCTTTCACGCTGAAGCTTACGCCATGTGCACCAACTTTTCCTTTTTCAAGTAATGGACCTAAAGTCACATATTTATCGTAAATTTTAGTGTAATCTCTATCTACGACTGCGAAGTTTGGCATTGTTTTACCTGGAATGGCTTCAACTTCTCCTTTAGACCAATCTTTAACAATACCGTATTCTGAGCCTAATTCCTGTTTAGAATCATGGCCAAGTGGTGTCGTTACAACATCTTTAAATGTTCCTGGCAAGTAATCTTTCGCCATTTCTGAAACAGCTTTACTTAATGTTTTATAAATATCCCAGTCTGAACGTGATTCCCATAATGGATCAATCGCTGGATTAAATGGATGAATGAATGGATGCATATCTGTTGATGACAAATCGTGTTTTTCATACCATGTTGCAGCTGGTAATACGATATCTGAGTACAATGGTGTCGCAGTCATTCTGAAATCTAGTGACACTAGTAAGTCTAATTTACCTTCTGTATCTTCACGCCATTGAATTTCTTCTGGTTTGTCTTCTTCGTTAGGTTCAGCCATTAGTCCTGAACGTGTACCTAATAAATGTTTCATAAAGTACTCTTGTCCTTTGGCAGAACTTGAAATTAAATTTGAACGCCATACGAATAATGTTTTCGGATGGTTCTTTCTTAAATCTGGATCTTCTATCGCAAATTGAGTTTCTCTATTTTTAACTGATTCGATTGCTCTATTTAATATCGCTTCATTAGAGTCATCGCCGGCATCTTTTGCCTCTTCTCCGAATAACAAACTATTCTTATTGAATTGAGGGTATGACGGCAACCAACCTAATCTAGCAGCTGTGACGTTATAGTCAGCTGGGTGTTGATGTTTAATATTATTAGCTAATGGAGATTTTAATTTATCAACATTAGATTCCTCATATTTCCATTGATCAGTCGCAAAATAGAACCAACTTGTACCATTTTGCAGACGTGGTGGTCCTTGCCAGTCTTTCGCAAAGGCTACTGTATTCCAACCTTCAATTGGGCGACATTTTTCTTGTCCAACGTAGTGTGCCCATCCACCACCGTTAACACCTTGACAGCCACATAAAAGAACAAGATTTAAAATCGCTCGATAAATCGTATCTGAATTGAACCAGTGGTTAATACCAGCACCCATGATTATCATTGAGCGTCCTTTTGTATCGATTGCATTTTGCGCAAATTCTCTAGCTACTTGTGTTACTAATTCTGGTTTAATACCAGTTACTCGTTGTTGCCATGCAGGTGTATATTTTGATTCAGCATCGTCGTATGAAGTTGCTTCTAATTCATGATTAAATCGTTTAATGCCATATTGACTTGTCATTAAGTCATATACTGTCGCTACATACACTTCTTTTCCATCAGCTAATGTTACTTTTCTAGTTGCTATTGGTCTTTCAAAAATACCGTCACCTTGACTATCAAAGTAAGGGAATTGAATTGTTTTTAGTTCGTATGTGTCGTCTGCCATTGACATCGCTGGATCAATCTTAGAACCATCTTCATTTTCTAATTTTAAGTTCCACTTCTTGCCTTCTTCCCAGCGTTGACCCATTGTGCCATTAGGTACTACAAACTGATTACTATTCATATCGTGAATGACTGGTTTCCATTCGCTATTTTCACTTTCCATACCTAAATCACTTGCACGTAAGAATCGTCCTGCTTTATAGCCATTGTCATCTTCGTCTAACATAATCACGAAAGGCATATCTGAATATTGTTTTGAATAGTTAATGAACATTTCACTAGGCTTATCTTGATAGTATTCTTGTAAAATAACATGTGTCATTGCTTGTGCTACTGCTGCATCAGTACCAGGATTAGGCGCTAACCAGTTATCCGCGAATTTAACATTTTCTGCATAGTCAGGTGCTACTGAAACAACTTTAGTCCCTTTATATCTCACTTCAGTCATAAAATGAGCATCAGGTGTTCGTGTAAGTGGTACGTTTGAACCCCACATAATAATATATGAAGCATTGTACCAATCACTTGATTCAGGTACGTCAGTTTGTTCACCCCAAATTTGTGGTGACGCAGGCGGTAAATCAGCATACCAATCATAAAAACTTAACATTTCTCCACCGAGTAAGTTGATAAATCTTGCCCCTGCAGCATAACTTATCATTGACATGGCAGGAATTGGTGTGAATCCTGCGATTCTATCTGGACCATCCTTTTTAATTGTATAAAGAATTTGTGCAGCAATAATATCTGTTACATCTTTCCAGTTAGCTCGAACATGTCCACCTTTACCACGTGCTTGTTTATATGCTTTTGCTTTCTCTTCGTCTTCAACAATAGATGCCCACGCTGCTATACGATTTCCATTATTTTCTTCTAAAGCAGTATTCCATAAATCTAATAATTTACCTCTAATGTATGGATATTTCACACACAGTGGACTATATTCATACCAAGAGAATGACGCACCACGTGGACATCCACGAGGTTCAAATTCTGGCATATCAGGCCCACAACTTGGATAATCGATTTGTTGATTTTCCCAAGTGATTACGCCGTTTTTAACAAATACTTTCCATGAACATGACCCTGTACAGTTAACACCATGTGTTGTTCTAACTACTTTATCGTGACTCCATCTTTCACGGTACATTTTTTCCCATTCTCTACTTTTGCTCTCAAGAACTGACCAGTTACCATTAAATGTCTCAGTTGGTTTGAAAAAGTTTAATCCAAATTTTCCCATCTATATGAATCCTCCTACCGTTAAAGGTATTAACTTATTCCGATTTGCCGTTTTACTTTTGAATTTATAATGATTGTACAATTTTTCACATTCATTAGGTATTAGGGAATGTCCTAATTCGCATGGGGGAATCCCTAAAAAACAAAAAAGCAGGTAGTGGTACATAACGTTCTAAGAATTCGTTATACCACTCCTGCAAGGATGACTTATAAATTAATATATTTAATTTTATTGTTATTGATTATTTGTGTATATAATTGTTGTTGTGATGGATGGTAACTTTCATCAACGTGCACTAAACAACGATATCCTGTTTCAGATAATTCTTCAGCTTTTAATAAAGCATCTTCTTTCGAACCTTTTATAACATACAATGAATCATCTAAATTTCTTTCATGCTCTTGTTTCAACACTTTATCATTATCAATATGGTCAACAATAGCGCCTAAAATACAAATTCCTGGTTCACCTTCAAGTTCATGTTGTTGTAATTGATGCTCAATGGTGCTTAATTTACCAACGATGACGCGTTGGTTATGACACGTAGCATTAAACACAATTGCTATCGAATAGTCCTCTGAAGTATAAGCTGTGATTTGATCAATGATACGGCCCAATCGCTTTATCCCCATATAGATGGCTAATGTCCCACCATTAATCAAATTACGTATATCTGTTTCTTGATTGATTGAATCTTTGAAATGGCCTGTTGAGAAGGTCACACTAGGCGCTACTGATCTCATTGTTAATCCTAAATCCATTGTTGCAACAGCTGCACTTGCCGAAGTTACACCAGGAACAATTTCATATTCGATACCATAGTCTTTTAAAGTATTGACTTCTTCAGTAACACGACCGAATATTGCTGGATCGCCACCTTTGAGACGAATGACTGTTTGATACTTTTTAGCCGCTTCAACGATTTTTAAATTAATTTCGTCTTGTTGTATATGTTTAGCGTAAGGCTTTTTACCTACATCAATGAATTCCGCATCAGCGGGTGCATATTGAAGTATGAGTGGGTTTACTAAACGATCATATAGAATAACTTCAGCTTTCTTAATACATCGTTCTGCTTTTTTCGTTAATAGATTAGGATTACCAGGTCCAGCACCTATCAAGTAAACCTTTGATTTTTCATCTACAGACATACATAAACGTCTCCATCGATGACTTCAACTTGATATGTTTCAACACATCCAGTATCAGGTTCTTGTACCTCGCCACTTCTCAAATCAACCTTTTGATCATGTAAAGGGCAATAAACGTAGTCGCCACTTACTGTTCCTTCTGATAATGGTCCTTGTTTGTGAGGACAAATGTTATTAATCGCATGAATGTCTCCACTTTCAGTTAAGAAAATGCCAATTTCTTTACCATCAACAATCACTTTTTTTCCAATCAATGGTGTTAATTCTTCTAATGTCGTTACTTTAACTTTTTCCATAGATTTCATATGTTACACCCTCTCAACTTCAAAGATTTTTCGAGCTTCTTTATCTTCAACGATTGCTTCCCAAGGTTCGCCATGTCCATCAATCGCTTTTTTAGCATCCATAATTCTATCGAATAACTCTTTTTGACGTTCAGGATCCAGTAATACTTCTTTAACATTTTCAAAGCCTAAACGATTTAACCATGGTGCAGTTCTTTCTGCATATATGCCAGTTTCACGATAATACTGCATTAACGCACCACATAATTGAATAACTTCATCTTCAGTTTCAACGGTAGTTAATAATTTACCAACTGTAACATCTGTACCTCCGTTACCACCGATGTAAATTTGATAACCGTTTTCTACTGAGATAACACCGAAATCTTTAACTCCTGATTCAACGCAACTACGTGGACAACCAGATACACCCATTTTAAATTTATGTGGTGTGTCAATGTATTCGAATGTTTTTTCTAAACGAATACCTAAGCGTGTAGTGTATTGAGTACCGAATCGACAGAATTCTTTACCTACACAACTTTTAACTGAACGTGTTTTCTTACCATATGCTGAAGCTGAACGCATACCTAAATCTTCCCATACTTTAGGTAATTCTTCTTTCTTCAATCCATATAAACCTACACGTTGAGAGCCTGTTACTTTAACTAATGGAACGTTGTATTTTTTTGCAACTTCACCTAATCTTATTAATTGGTCAGCATCTGTTACGCCTCCACGCATTTGTGGAATAACAGAGAATGTACCATCATTTTGAATATTTGCATGATAACGTTCGTTTGCGAAGCGTGATTCTTTTTCATCTTGATGGCCATGTGGGTATACCATATTTAAATAGTAGTTTATTGCTGGACGACATTTTGGACAACCATTTTTATCTTTAAAGTCTAGTACGTGACGTACTTCTTTAGATGTTTTTAGACCTTTAGCTCTTATTTGCGTAACAATTTGATCACGTGTTAAATCAGTACAAGCACAAATTCCGGTAGGTTTCGCTGCTACAAAGTCATCACCTAATGTGCATTGTAATAACTCGCCAATTTGCCCTTTACATTTACCACATGAATTACCCGCTTTAGTTGCTTTCGTTACTTCTTCCACTGATGTTAATCCTTTAGTCGTAATCGCATTAACAATCGTACCTTTATCTACACCGTTACAGCCACAAATAGTTTCATCGTCTGGCATATCAGCGATAGAAGTTACCGCTTCTTCTCCACCTTTGTACAATAATGATACTAATGTATAGTCTTCTAGTGATTCATGTTTTTTCATCATATTATAGAATCTTGAGCCATCATCTGTATCACCATATAATACTGCTCCGACAACTTGACCATCACTCAAATAGACTTTTTTATAAATATTATCGACACTGTTGAAAATTTCAATACCATGGACATTCTCATTTTCAACAATTTGCCCCGCACTATATAAATCACAGCCAGACACTTTTAATGAAGTGAAAGTTGTAGAACCTTTGTACCCTTCTGTTTCTTTTCCAGTTAGGTAGTCAGCTAACACTTTACCTTGTTCATAGAGCGGTGCGACTAAGCCATATACTTTGCCGTCATGCTCTGAACATTCGCCAACAGCATAAATATTAGGGTCTGATGTTTGTAAATAATCATTAACAACAATACCTCTATTTACTTCCAGACCTGAATCACGTGCTACTTGAGTAAATGGACGGATACCGACTGCCATGACCACTAAATCAGTTTCGATTATTCTTCCATCAGCCAATTTAATCGCTTCTACATCATCTTTACCTATAATTTCTTTAGAGTTCGCTTGTAACTCGATATTCATACCTTGACGTTCTAAATCCGCTTTAAGCATGCCGCCAGCTTTACGGTCTAACTGCATTTCCATAAGCCATTCTGCTAAGTGTAATACAGTTACTTCCATACCTTGATCCATTAAACCACGTGCACATTCAAGTCCTAATAATCCGCCACCAATAACGACAGCTTTCTTTTTCGTTTTAGCGATTTCAATCATGCGTTCAGTATCTTCGATTGTTCTCCAACCTATAACACTTGGTAAATCTGATCCAGGTATCGGTAATACGAAAGCACTAGATCCTGTTGCAAATATACAAATGTCATAATTAACTTCAACACCTTTTGATGTTGTTACTGTTTGTGCTGAACGATCAACCGTCTCTACTGGGTCGTTGACGATGAGCTGAATGTTGTTCTCTTCATACCATTCATATGGATTCATTATTGTTTCTTCTACAGTCATTTTCTTCTGTAATATATTTGATAACATTATTCTGTTATAGTTTGGATAAGGTTCTTTCCCAATAATTGTAATGTCAAATTGTGAATCTGAACGCTCTAGAATTTCTTCTATCGTTCTTAATCCCGCCATGCCGTTTCCAATCATCACTAATTTTTGTTTAGTCATAAAATATGCCCCTTTTATCACTTAAAATTTACTTATTTTCCATTTGCAATTTTTGTTTTTTTTAAATGTTTGATATTCAACATTTGTTTCTTCACTGCTATTCTATAACAGATTCCACTTCAAATGTGATGATTTTCACAAATAAATTAAAAATCAGGGAATTCCCTAATACGTTCAATAATTTGTCCAAATACAATAAAAAACTGAGACAACATTGTGCCTCAGCTTATAAATCCTAATTAAATGTTAATTGCTTTAAACGTTCACTAATAATTCCCTTTAATATGTTATCGAAATTAATAGACGGTGTAATGTGTAGCGTACCCTGTATATCCATTTCTGAAATGAGTCGTTTTACTTTGTTTACTAGTCGCCCATCATATAAAAACATTGGCACTACAATAAGTTCATCATACTCATTCGAAAGTTGATCCAAGTCATTTCTAAAAGTGATGTCACCATATAGCGTACGACAATAGATAGGTACAGGTTGATTCATTTTTTCACTAAATTCCTTTAACTCATCATGTGCTTTCGTATATGAGAAACTACCATGTGCGATTAATACAATCGCATAATTAGAGGAGGTAGAAATTTCAACATCTTGAATACGTTTTTCAACTAAATCTACCATATAGTCATGCGTACCAAGCGGTTCACTAATTTCGTAACTTATTTCAGGATGATCTTTTTTGATTTTTGATAAAATTTCAGGAACATCAACGATATAATGCATTGCCGAAAAGATCAAAAGAGGTACAACTTTAAATTGAGTTTCACCTTGCTTTATTAAACGACCAATCGTGTTTTCAATACTCTTTTCTTCACTTTCAATAAACGCTAATTCATATTCATACGTTTCATCACTTAATAAACAATCTAAGAATTCCCCCAACGCTTTATTTTGATCACCTTTTCTCATGCCGTGTGCCACTAATATATTCGCAACCAATCGCTTCATCCCCTTTATATAAGACTTTAGTGCTTTTAAAAATTTGGTCATAAAATGCTTTAATGTTGATTAAAATAATATGTTTTAATCATAATTTAGTCAACTTTTTCAATAATGTGGTTGAATTAATTCATTAAAAAAAGGTTCTGCTATCTACTCATTTAACTTAGTGATAACACAACCCTATTATTGATTACTTAGCCTTCATACTATCACGTGAACCATTTAAATACGCATATACTAAACCAATAAATATACCTCCACCGATATAGTTACCAATTAAAGCAAACACAATATTTTTAATAACACCTAACCATGATAGTGCATCTAAATTATAGAACACCATACCTGCGTACAAACCAGCATTGAAGACAACGTGTTCATAACCCATGAATACAAACACAACAACACCTGCAGCAATAAAGAATGCTCTTGCCAGTCCTTCTTTAAATAACATAGACACATATATACCTATATTAATAAAGAAATTACAGAAGATTGCTTTAACTAAAATATTTAACCAAGTTGATTCTACCGTTTTCATATGTACTGTCTTACTTAAGCTGGCAATCATTTCTGGCGTCATAATATGCGTCCCTTTCATTAAGAAGAATAATATGAATCCACCAATAATATTCCCTATAAAACAGAATAAGAAAATGAACAACATCTTATTAATAGTAATGGCTCTATAATACCAGCCGACTGTTAAATACATGAAATTACTAGTTAGTAATTCTGAGTTCGTCAACACAATTAATACTAAAGCTAAACTAAATGCAATCGCACCTAGCAAATTAACTAAACCTTCATTAGTGCCTGCAAATTGTGTTTTAATTGCCAACATAAATACCGTTACGATTGCTAATAAAAACCCTGACATGATTGCTTTCAATGCATATCTACCAGGCGTTTTTGTAGCCATAATTTCTTTCGTCTGTACCTGCCCAACAGCAGCTTCTACAATATCACGCGTTGCATGGGTGTCCTCAACCGTTTTATTGTTCTTCAACATATGTATGCCCCCCTACATCCTTTCAAGTTATGTTTCAATTATATATTTTTTAAGAAAACATGAATAGCTTAAATTTTTTTAGGTAAAAAAAGTGAGGTAAAATCGTATCATGTAGACACGATTTTACCTCACTTAGTAATTCACTATTTATGTGCTTTAAGTCTTGATAAATAGCGTAAACCTGTTGCAAAAATGCCATAGCCTAGCGCTGTTCTTAAAACATATTTAATTGCACTATTATCAATTGCCTTTGAATTGAGTAGTACTGTAGGTATTAATGTACTAACTGAAAATAAAGCAAGTACTTTTAAATATCTTTCTTTCATATCATCAACCTCATTTCAACTACATTATAACTTAAATATAGTTGAATTTTTTGACATACTTATGACTTTTTTTGTTTCAATAATGAATCAAGTTGGTCCAATGTAGAATTCATTCCCGCTTCTACACCCATATCAAGTGCTTGTTGCGCCGCATCTTTTGTTGGAAAGATAGAAGTTGACGTTACAAGCGTGCGTTGCGCTGATTCTGAAGTGAAATCAATCAAAATTTGCATCCCAGGTAATGATGTATCTTTCTCACCTTGAGATGTAGCAAAGAAATCTAAGTATTCAATATGATTAGGTTTATCCACCTTTTTATATTCAGTCAATGTGTAACTTGTTTGTTCCGGCATTTCTATCGCAAAGAAGGCATCACCACCGGCTACTGGGTTAAAACGATAAACTTTTGTTTTACCGCCTTGAGGATGAAACCATTGTTCGAATAACGTCTCCGTAGTGTATGCCTCGAAAACTTCATTTATTGGCGCCTCAAACGTTCTATTAAATATAATTTTATTATCTTTTAGTTGAATTGACATTTAAATCCCCCTATCTATTTGTTAAAAGCTCTCTATGAATTTACCAGTTATTTTTTTTAATTACAAAAATATAAAAGCTCCCTTCAAAGTTTACATTCATTAATGTCTACTTTGTAGGGAGCCATATGAGTATTTTTAGTAAGTAGTATAACTAGTGATTAGTCTTCAAGTGGAAATTCTAAATCAAATTCAACATTTAAGTCTTTTCCTAATAAGAAACCACCAGTTTCAAGTTGTTGGTTAAACGTAATGCCATATTTTTCACGGTTAAGGCTTCCAGTAATTACTAAACCAGCAGTGTTTTTACCGTTTAATGGATTTAAACTAGTACCTTTATAATCTAAATCAAAAGTTTCTTCATGTGTTTGATCTTTCATAGTTAAGTTACCAGTAACTGATTTATCATCTACTTTAGTAATTTCAAATTTAATTTCTGGGTAGTTTTCAGCGTCTAAGAAATCTGCGCTTTTAAGATGATTATCACGATCTGCTACTTTAGTATCAATTGAATTTGCTTTAACAGTAAAAGTACCTTGTAATGAACTTAAATCATTGAAATCACCTGAAATGTTAGCGTCAAATTCGTTAAAACGTCCTTTAACATTTGATACAACTAAGTGTTGAATAGAAAAGTTAACTCCTGAATGTGCTGGATCTAAATTTAAATTAGCCATGTGTACATACCTCCATTATTTAAATTATGAAACTACGTAGCTGAAAATCAGTACTATAGTTTGTATAATTATTATACTTAGTATAATAAAACAACTTAAGTGAAAATACAAGTAAAAAGACTCAAATTTTAAATTTATTAATGTGCTAACATTTCTTCTTTAATATCGTCCTTATCTAATGAGGCAGGATAATACGTAGGCCAATGATCCATTTCTTTAAGTAATGTTTCATTGTTGTTACCCATAAAAATGTGGAAGTGTTCTGCTTTCTTAGGTGCGATATTATGATCACTAAACTGAACGTACTTCGGTAATGTTTGCTTGTCAGAGTGCTTCAATTTAAAAATAAATCTAACTCCACGATTACCTTTCTTATAATCTAGGATTTTTTTACCAACATATTCATACGTTCCAGTAACCTTCTTCCCATTTTTTTCAAAAGTAATGTTATCACCTTTAATATTTATGTTAGAAACGTCAGTTTTGTAACCTTTCTCATAGTATTTTTTATACTCTTTTGCTGTCATAGTGCTATCTTCTTCGGATTTATGTTTCATAACATCATCTAAATCACCATTTTTTAAATAGGGATAAACTGATTGCCATTCACCTTCATAATCTGATAGCGCACGATCTTTAACTTGCTCATCTTTAAAATAACCATCTGAAATTGCTTTGTCATGCTTATGTTCAGCTTTGTCATCTTGTACTTTAATATTGGAATCCAATGCTTTATCTAAAGCTTCAATATTTTTGTTCATTAAAGTTTGATAATTCATTGATGTGTCTTTAGATAGTTCTTTATTTAGTGACTCCATATTATAGAATTTTAATGGCTTGGCGTTGGTTTCTTTTCTGATTGTCTCAGTCACTTTATTGGCAACATTATCTTCATATAATATGTATTTAACATTTTTATCATTAATCTCTTTAACTAATTGTGTAAGTGCTTTTTGAGAAGGGTCTTCAGCGTTCATATTTTGAATTCCCTTTTGAACAAAACCATAGCGATCAGCGAGATAACCTAAAGATTCATGTGAAATAAATACAGCATTACCTTGTTTATCTTTAGTAATGTCTTTTAATTTATTGTCAATGTCATCTAACGATTTCTCTAATTTTTTAAAATTTTTCTCATATTCATTTTTATGCTTTGGATCTTTAGCTACTAACTGATTTTTAATTTCTTTAGCAAAGATTTTATTTTTCTCAGGATCTAACCATACGTGTGGATCATATCCGCCATGATGATGGTGTTCGTGTCCATGTGAATCCTCGTGTTCTTCATCACCGTGTTCGTGTTGATCTGTTAGTAGTGTTGATTGATCTAGTTTATCTTGTAATGAAACTTTCTTTTTATCATTTTTAATTGTGGCTGCAACTTTCTTAGCGACTGGATCTAAATCATCACCTGTATATACAAATAAATCAGATTGATTAACCTTTAGCATGTCTTTCTGAGTTGGTTCATAATCATGTAGGTCTGTACCAGCAGGATAAATAGACGATACATTGACATGATTACCACCTATTTCCTCTATAAAGGATTGCAAAGGATATACAGTTGTAGACACATTCATTTTGTTATCACCTTTAGAATCTTTATTAGAACGATCTTCCTTTCCACAAGCGACTAATATAAATGCAATAATAGTTATTAAAACAGTAAGACTTAAAAAGCGTTTCATTTTATACCTCCTAAATAGTAATAATTACGATTTAAAAGTATAACTTTATTTGTATAAAATTACAATAGTTTTTTAATGTTTTTTATTTCAATTTAATAAAAACCATCTTTTATTAAAAATATCTATCATTAATTAAGTTACTACCTTTCTAAATTTAAAAAAAGAAGAATCATAGTGAAGTACACTACAATTCTTCTTTGAATCAACTTTATTAAATTTATTTCACTTCTCTTTAGTGGTTACAATATAACACAAAATGAATGTCAGCGTTATTCACTATGACATCGTGACTATAAGTATTTCTTCCATTCTTCGACTTTATAAGGATCTTTCACTCTTTTTCCATTTATAAAAACTGTTGGAACAGTATCAATATTATTATCTTCTGTTAGTTCTTTTTGTTCTTCTGCTTTTTTCCAAGCTTCACTGTTCTTAGTCTTATACTGCTTTTTAATGTCAGTTTTTTGTTGCGTCGTAATATCTAACTTATCAATTTCTTTATCAAGAAATTGTTCTGTTAACCACTTTTTATCCTCGTCTTTTTGATTCGCGAATACGTTACGTTGAAAAGTTAAGTATTCATTAGGTGCAACTTTTTGCACTGCGTTTCCGGCTCTAGAGCCGACGATAGAATCTTTACCAAGAAAACCAGCATTAATAAATTGATACTCTACTTTATTCGTATCAATATAGTCTTTTTTAATTGTTGGCATTACATTCTTTTCCACTTTTTTACAGTATGGACATTTAAAGTCTCCATACTCGACGATTAAAATTTTGCCATTTTTAGTTTTAGGTGGCTGCTTTTCCTTGTTGTTATTAGAACAAGCACTCATGATGATTATTAAAACCATCATCATACTTATTATCAAAATTGTCTTTTTCATAGATGCTCCTTTGTAATAACATATTAATTCATATTTTCTTCCTTATAATCAGCATCATGTGATTCGATATATTGTTTTGTATCAAAGTTATCAATGCGTTTCGCTTTTTTACCATCAAATTGATAAGTGTAGTAATGAACTTCTTCATTATTACTTAAAGGCTTATACGCTAAGACAACATACTTACCATCTTCATATACATAAATATTCGCATCTTTTTTATCAAAGTGTTTAACCATATCTCCTGTATCATTCTTAGCCATTTGTTCTTGCTTTTGATCTTGCATTTTAACAGCTTTATCTATTTTATCGACATATTTATCGTTACCACACGCTGCTAGCAATAATATACCGACACTTAACATAACTAATATACGTTTCATATATTCACTCCTATTGCCCAGTTCTCTTTATCTATCATTATACTTCTTTTGCAAATACTATCATACAATGGTTTTAAAATATGCGCTAGTTCATAAAAATTTAGTTTTCTAAAAATATTTATTATTATAAATTAAATATATATTTTAACCTACAACTAAAGTACGATGTGATTTAATAACTTATCTTGTGTAATAGTTGTAGTTATTTGTTAAAATAAATGATAATTCTTAAAAACGCAGAGGAGTAGATGAATATGAAATTCGTAACTTTATCACCGGAGGAATTTGAGAAATTTACATCCAGTCATTTCTCTCATTACACACAATCCCGAATTCACTTTGAAAACAGAAATGAATTAAAAGATGATGTGCATGTTGTAGGTGTCAAAGATGACAGCGACAATGTCATCGCTGCAACTTTAATGACTGAGGCACGTGCTTTAAAAGTATTCAAATACTTTTATACACATCGTGGACCTGTCATGGACTACAGTAATATTGAATTGGTTCACTTTTTCTTTAAATCACTAACAAGTTATTTAAAAAAATATAATTGCTTATATGTATTAGTCGATCCTTATATTTTGGAGAACCTACGTAATGCTGATGGAGAAATTTTAGAAAGTTACGATAACCGAGCAGTCATCAAAACGTTGGAAGATTTAGGTTACAAACATCAAGGATGGACAGCAGGTTATAGCACAATGAGTCAAATACGTTGGTTATCTGTCTTAGATTTAAAAGACAAGTCAGAAGATCAATTATTAAAAGAAATGGACTATCAAACACGTCGTAACATTAAAAAAACGTATGAAATGGGCGTAAAAGTAAGAACGCTACCTATGGATGAAACGGATACGTTCTTTGAATTATTCCAAATGGCCGAAGAAAAACATGGTTTCAAATTTAGAGATAAACCATACTTTTATGAAATGCAAAAAACGTATAAAGACCATGCAATGCTTAAACTTGCTTATATTGATTTAAAGGATTACTTATCTACTCTTCAACAAAAACACGATTCATTGACAGAACAATTAGCCGAAGTCGAGGCTGTATTAGAGGAAAACCCTAACTCTAAGAAAAATAAAAATAAACGCACACAAATACAACAACAAGTTGATAGTAATGAACGCAAATTAATTGAAACGAAAGATAAAATTGCAGAAGAAGGCGAAACACTTAATCTAGCTGCGGCTTTATACTTATATAATGAACACGAAGTTTATTATTTATCCAGTGGTTCAAATCCTAAATATAATGCGTATATGGGCGCATATCGTTTACAATGGGACATGATTAAATTCGCAAAAGAACATAATGTAGATCGTTATAATTTCTACGGTATTACAGGTGACTTTAGTGAAGATGCTGAAGATTATGGTGTGCAACAATTTAAAAAAGGCTTCAATGCTAATGTTTACGAATACATTGGAGATTTCATTAAACCGATACACCCACTTGCATACAAAGTTAAACAACTATTAGAACGTAAATAACTATAATGCAAAAAACACTTTTCTAAGTTCAACTTTATGAACTTTAGAAAAGTGTTTTTCATTATTAATCTTCATTAATTACATTTAAGAAACGACGTAATTCTTCTGTCTTAGGATGTTCGAATACTTCGTCTGGTGTACCTTGTTCACCGATACGTCCTTCATGTATAAAGACGATTTTATTTGAGACTTGGCGTGCAAATCGCATTTCATGCGTTACAATCACCATTGTCATACCTTCATCAGCTAATTCTTTAATTACTCTTAATACATCATTAACTAATTCTGGATCTAATGCAGATGTAGGTTCATCAAACAACATAACTTGCGGATTCATAGCTAGTGCTCTAGCTATTGCTACACGTTGTTGTTGACCACCCGAAAGTGCATGTGGTCGTTGATCTTTAACACTTGTTAACCCAACTTTTTCAAGTAACCCCATTGCTCTTTCTTTCGCATCTGCTTTACTCATTTTCTTAACAGTTACTAATCCTTCCATTACATTTTCCAATGCAGATTTATGTGGAAATAGATTATAACTTTGAAATACCATACCCGATTGCTTGCGTACGCTTATTTGAGACTTTTTATTATTTGCGGTGTAACTTTCACCATTAACACTTACATTACCTGCAGTCGGAATTTCTAAAGCATTAATCATACGTAGTAATGTCGTTTTACCTGAACCAGATCGTCCGATAAGTGTTACGACTTCCCCTTTTTCTACGTTTAAATCAATGCCTTTAATGACTTCTTTATCATTGAATGATTTATGGATACCACTTAGTTCAATCATGAGTTATACCCTCTTTCAATATATGATTCATAGAAGCTTTGGATAACTGAGATAATGAAGCAAATTACCCAATACATAACTGCTACAAGAATATAAATTGTGAAATATTCATATGTTGTAGACGCTACCTCTTGAGCTTTACGGAACATTTCTGCAACTAAGATAAAGCCAAGTAATGATGTATCTTTAATTAAACTTAAGAATGTATTTCCTAAAGCTGGTATTGAAACACGAATCGCTTGAGGTAAAATAATTCTTTGAATCGTTTGTCTATAGTTCATTCCTATAGAATAAGCCGCTTCTGTTTGACCTTTAGGTATAGAAATAATACCACCACGGATAATTTCTGAAGCATACGCACCAACATTAAGTGATAAACCGATGATAGCTGAAATAACTGATGATAATGTCCATTGTTCATCAGCATTACCAGTTACTAGGCGTCCTAATTCAGGAATACCATAAAAGATTATGAATAACTGTACAATCATCGGTGTACCACGAATAATTGAAACGTATACTCTTGCGATACCTTTTAAAACTTTACTCGTTGAAATACGCATTAACGCTGTAAATAAAGCAATAATCAAACCTAAGATAAATGTAACTATTGTTATTGGAATAGAATATTTTAATAAACCTTCCAACATTGGTCCAAATGCTTGCCCTGCCGCATCTAATGCATGTTGTTGTTGACTATTTAGGCTCAGAAACATTTTCACCGAACCATTTCTTACCAATTTCTGCTAATTTACCATTTTCTTTTAATGTTTTAAGTCCATCATTGAAATCAGATACAACTTTATCATCAACATCTTTGTTAAATGTGAATGCTGATTTACTTTGTTCTGCATTTCCTTTGATTGCTTTAATTTTAGCGTTTGGTTTTTGTTTTTTATAATCTAAGTAAGATAAGCTATCGTTGAATGTACCATCAACACGATTAGATAATAATAAGTCCATCGCTTGGTTAAAGCCATCAACTTTAGTAATATCTGCACCTTTATCTTTAGCTAATTGACCATAGTTAGACGTGAATGTTTGAGCCATTTTTTTACCTTTAACGTCATTAAATGATTTAATGTTCTTTTCATTTTCACGTACTACTAAAACTGCGCTTGAATAAGTGTAAGGTGTAGAGAATTTATATTTTTTCTCTCTATCTTTGTTTACACCAACTTGGTTAGCAATAACGTCAAAACGTTTCGCATCTAAACCAGCAAACATTGAATCCCATGATGTTTCATTAAATTTAAGTTTATAACCTTTTTCTTTTGCAACTGCTTTGATTACGTCAATATCGTAACCAGTTAATTTGTCTTGTTTATTGTGGAACGTGAATGGTGCATATGTACCTTCAGTACCCACTTTCAGTGTTTTACTATCGCTGTTACTACTACTTGATTTAGAATCACTATTTTTATCAGAAGATCCTCCATTACCACAAGCAGCCAACACAAAGATAAGTGCTAAAGCAACAAATAAAAGTCTTTTCATCTACCTTGTCCTCCATATTCCTATTAGATTAGTCAGAATAAATTAACTCTAATCTCATGGGTAGGAATAGTCAACATTATTTTACATTTGCTTAAGTGTTCAGAATGTTTGGATATTAATAAAATAAAAAAGAGACCTAGACATAGAACGTTTTTGTTAGAAGGAGCCCTCTATGGTATCCCTTCTTTGGAAAATGCTTAAACATTTTCAACGTTCGTCTTGATCTCTTATTTTAACTATATAAAGTTCATTTAATTATTTTGTAATTTAGCTTCAGCCTTAACCTTTTTCTTACTTTTAATTAAAAATGTAAGTAATAAACTGATGACTGTAATTATAACGGCAAATAAAAATCCTGAATGATAACCATGAAGCATAGCATCAATTTGTATTTGTCCTGCCATTTCTTTTTTATCCATACCTTGATAATCACTCATCGTCGGTTGGAAATTCTTACTTGCTGTACTTAATATTGTAATTAAACCTGCTGTTCCAATTGAACCAGCAATTTGCTGAATGGTATTTGTCATGGATGAGCCATGAGCATTAAGTTCTGGTGTTAGCTGATTCATTGTATGCGTCATTATTGGCATCAAGCCCATTGCAATTCCAATCATACGAATAGCATAAACAGTTGCTAACATTATCGTAGATGTATGTTCGTCCATGACTACAAAGTAAGAAGTCGTTATAAGAACAATAGACATACCAATTATTGCTAACACTTTAGCACCAAATGTTTCGTATAACCAACCTGAAATAACCGACATGATAGCCATAACAATTGCGCCAGGTAGTAAGATGAGTCCTGAATCGATAGGCGTTCTTCCTAATAGATTTTGTACAAACATAGGTAATACTGTTTCTGAACCAATCATCAAAATCATTGTTGCAGCCATAATCGCTAAACCAACTGCAAACTCTTTATTCTTAAACACTTTGAAACTTAGTAATGGCGTTTCAAGTCTCTCTTGACGCCAAATAAATATTCCGACTAATAGTATGCCGCCAATTATCGTTATTAATACTAGTGGATCATCCCATCCATCACTTGAAATAGAACTAACACCATATAATAATCCACCAAATCCTAATATAGATAATATTATAGAAATGAGGTCAATAGGAGTTTTAACTGTTGTTCCAACATTTTTAATAATTTTTAAAGCTATAAGAAATGTTATTGCTGAAATCGGTGCTACGACATGGAAAAGTGATCTCCAATCAAAATATTCAACTAAATAACCAGATAATGTAGGTCCAATTGCTGGTGCCAGACCTATGACCAATCCAAACATTCCCATATATTTACCACGTTCATGTGGTTTAAAGACATCTAGAATTGTTGTCATCATGAGTGGCATCATAATACCTGAGCCTAATGCTTGTATAATACGTGCGATTAAAAGAATTGTGAAGTTTGGACTAAAACCGCCTAACATCGTCCCGATAAAGAATATCAGAATTCCAGTTAGGAATACTTGTCTTGTTGAGTATCGCTGAATAATAAATGCAGATAATGGAATGACTACACCATTAGTTAGTAAGAATGCAGTTGTTAGCCATTGTACTTGTGAATACTCAATGTTGAAATCTTTCATTATTCTCGGCAATGCTGTAGTGAGTAGCGTTTCATTTAACAACCCGAAAAAGCCACCTAACAACATCGTAAATATCATTGCTAATTTTTGTCTATGTGACATATTATTCCCCTCCTATCTACCTAAGCTTTCAATAGATACATTTGCCTATTATACATATATATTTTTAAATTTCATATAAATTGTTTGTATTATTTTGTAAATCGTAATAATTACTATTTACTTTTAACTTACTTTCCTTTATGCTTTTTAAAAAGGAGGAATCAAATATGAAACAAGATTTACAAACAGCACGTCGAAATTTGAATAGTCCTAATATCAAAACTCGCAAACGTGCATTAAAAATAATTAAACAATACAAACGTAATCGTAAATCAGCTTAATGTTATCTATTTCTTCCATAAATAACTCCTAAAAAGAAGAAGGCTGGGACTATATAAAATGTCTCAGCCTTCTTTTACCATAATGACAGTAGTTGATTGATTTGAAAATTCGCTTAAATCAAGCCTTTTTCAAACCTAGTCATCCTTGCCGGGATGGGACAGCGAATTTATTTTAATTTCTGTCCCACTCCCACTCCTTTAATTTAATAATTATAAATAATAATGATCAATTACATTTAAATTGTCATCTAATTCATAAATAAGTGGTGCACCAGTTTTAATTTCATAGCCAATGATATCTTCATCAGATACATTATCTAAATATTTAATTAATGCGCGGATTGAATTACCGTGTGCAGCTACTAGAACTGTTTCTCCATCTAATAGATGTTGAGAAATCTTATCTGTCCATATAGGTACCACACGTTCTAACGTTGTTTTTAAACTTTCAGAATAAGGCATCATACGATGATCTAAATGTCTATAACGACGATCTTTTAAATATGATTCGCGTTGTTCTTCAGTTTGTGCTGGTGGCTTAACGTCATATGAACGTCGCCATTGATGCACTTGTTCTTCACCAAATTCTTTTCGCGCTTCATCTTTATTAAGACCTTGTAATTTACCATAATGACGCTCATTTAAACGCCAACTTTTATGCACTGGAATCCACTCTTGATCTGATTCAGCTAATAAAAATTGAGTTGTCTCTAATGCTCTTGTTAACAATGAAGTAAACGCCACATCAATTTCAATGCCATTTTCTTTTAGTTTACGTCCAGAAGTAATTGCTTCATTTCGTCCTTGTTCAGATAGTTGAACATCTTCCCATCCTGTAAATAAATTTTTAGCATTCCATTCACTTTGACCGTGACGACATAATATTAATTTTGGCATATCAAAACACCTTCCTATACGTTAGTTTTAATTGAATGATTTTGTTTAAAATGCCTTAAAACCAATCACTAACTCTAAATTTACTTCCCTATGCTTTGCAACAAGTAATCTACTCTTTTTCTATTACATTTATTATAAAACTATTTCGTTAAATTTCATAATATCTTAAATTCACGCCATTTTTGGCATAAATGACGTTAGTTTGTCATGTTCGTTACCTTCAGTTCATTTTTGATACTATCTTTTGATATTGTAGTAACCTATGTCATTAAATGAGGTGTTATAGTGAATCTACCGTAATCAACAGCAAGACATATTGGGATGCATAATCTAAAAGGATATTAAAAGATAAGTAATTATGACTTTACTTAATTTAATTGCAATTTTAGATTACTTACAAAAAACCAATTTCTAAAGGAGATTATTTATTATGAAGAAATCAATTTTTGCATTAATGACAATGGTATCTTTAGGTGCCGTAGGATTAGAATCAGGTCAAGCACATGCGAGTGAAATGACACATGGTCAACAAAATCAATCTTGTCAATATAATCAACATACACAATTACAACACAATCAACCATCTCATCAGAGTCAACATACTAATGTAGCATCAGCTGCAACTATACAAGCTAATACAACTAATGTTACTACTAATACATCATCTAGTAATACCGAATCTACAGCCGATAATAGTTCATCTAGTAACACTTCAAGTGATGACAATTCATCTAATGAAAGCTCATCTAGTGAAAGTACATCTTCAGTATACAAACAATTTATCGCAGCTGGTGGAACAGAACAATTATGGGAGAAAATTGTCTTACCTGAATCAGGTGGAGACCCTAATGCGTCTAATGGACAATATCATGGTTTAGGACAGACAAATCAATCTTGGGGTTATGGCTCTGTCGAAACGCAAACAAAAGGCATGATTTCGTATGCTAAAGAACGTTATGGTTCAATTGAAGCTGCAATTAGTTTCCGTGAATCTAACGGTTGGTGGTAAAATTTAACAGAACTTAGATTATTTTTAAATAACTTGAAAAGCCAGTAAATGAAATTAACATCATTTACTGGCTTCTTTATTCGTAATCATTATTTTCAGAAAAAATCATTAAAATTAACAATGCTTTTGTTCAGAATCTATTCATCTTACTTTTACATAGTATCCGGTTCTGGATGTACATATACTGATGATATACCTTTACTATGTAAGTGATTCTCCACTCGATCACAAATATCATGTGCTTGTTGAAGAGACAAATGTGCATCAACAACAATCGTAACATCTAAAAATATGCTACTTCCATGGTAGCGTCCCTTAAGATTGTTCACATCTTTGACGTCATCCACTTCCAATACAACATTACGATATTCTTCAAGATCCTGTTCATTGAATCCATCGCTAAGTGCGAAAATTGACTCTCTAAAAATACCAAACCCGGTATAAATAATTAAAAATCCTAGAATCGTTGCTAAAATAACATCGACAATAGGTAAACCAAATTGAGTAAATACTAGACCAATTGCCGTACCCATACTAACTAATCCATCTGATAAGTTATCTTTTGCAGCGGACTTTAACGAACTACTCTTCGTTTTCTGAGCTAATCTCTGATTTATTGCAAACACACCTATCATAATTAACCCACTTATTAAACTTACAAATATTGTGACTACATTTGGTGTATTGTGCTCATTTGTAAATATTCTAGGTGAATTTTCAATCACAACTTGAATACCCACGAACATGATAATAAATGAAACCAACAACGTAGAAATATTTTCAGATTTCAAATGACCATAAGGATGATTTTTATCTGCTGGTTTTATTGAAATTTTCAATCCAACAATAACAGCTATAGATACAATAATATCTGTCATATTATTCAAAGCATCTGCTCTAACAGCCGCTGAATCAAAAACAAATCCAGTAATATATTTAGAAACAGATAAAATAATGTATACTACTAAACTTAAATAAGCCCCTCTTTGTGCCAATTTAAGATTTTCACTTTGAGACATTTTGTTAACCACCTTAAATGCTTTAATATCAATAGTATGTACTATCAAAATATGAATGACAACGTTTTTTGATTTCTATAAAATCCATATAATTAATCTAATTAAATTTTTAGCAAAACCTAAATTTTACTTTAGCTAAAGCTATAAAATTGTCACTCTTTAAAGTCATTTGAAGTTTCGTATTATAAAAATAAATCGTCTAAAGTTGCACGTCATTTAATCCTTTAAAATCCACTTTGAAACAATAAATGTAATTGGAATAGTAATAATTAAACCTGCAAATGGTGCGATTTCAGATGGAAATTGAAACCACTTAACAAAGACATATAATAATAATGTTTGCATACCCATATTTATTACTTGAGTTAATGGAAAACTTAAAAATTTCTTAAGCGTTGGTCTTACTTTATAAACGAAATAACAATTTAAATAGTAAGAAATAACAAAACTTACTAAGAAACCAGCAATATGACTAATCATATAATTCACGTGAAATAATTTTAATAATAATAAATACACAATATAATAATTAAGGGTATTAATCCCCCCCACAATTATAAATTTTATAATCTCAAAGTGGGTTTGATTTAATTTCATCGTCTTTCTCCTTTGTCGTCATTTTTCTTTTTAATTTTCAAACGGCAATATTTTAAACGAATATTTCTCTGAAATATGATGAAACTCTTTGAAGTTAGTTAAATCCGCTTCATCTGATGGTGTAATTTCAAATAGATAAGTTTCATAAGGTAAATGTGATAATGTGATGTGACGCTTATTGCTATCAATTTGCGATTGTACATCTTCTAGTCGTTGTTCACTACGCATATGTACATCAGTGAAAATAATTATATTTATAATCGCAAAGATAAGTATACAACTTTTTAAAAGATTATAATGGTTCAACGTCAAAATGCCTAATTCTGAAATTAAACTAATAAGTACAATTATAAAAAGTAAATATGCTAAATAAAATTGTCGAACTGAAACTTCAGTAATTAAAATAACCGGTAACACGCTAATAGGAATAGAAACAAGTGACATAAAAACCAACAATCGTTTATATGGTAATTGAATGACTAACTTACATGAAATTGCAATGCTAATCATCATTATAAGACACAATAGAGTATTAATGACTTCAAACGTAAATGTCTCTGACAATTGTTTCAAATTAAAAGGTTCATATATAAAAATTTTATATATAGGCAAAATACAAATACCTATTTGTAAAATGATTCGCTTTATTGTAGGTAAAGTTAAGAACGCGCTACTTTTTAATAGCAATATCATTAGAATAATCACTATTAAGGATAAAATAATAATATTATTAAAAAAGAGAGATCTTGGAATATCTTTTAGAAGTGATATTTCGAACTTATGGTTTAACCCAAGCATGTCTAAGTGTCCTCTTAATGCCTCAACACTTGAAAAGATATAAATATATTTATCATTTAATAGCATCACCATCGCACCACATAATGAAAGCAACCAACCAAGCACTAGACTATAGTAAAGCTTATGATTGCGTATGGCATAATAAATCATTCCTACAAGTAATATACTGGCATTATAAAAAGCTAAAGGCTCAGCAAACCACTGTCCCAATATACATATTAGCCAAAATATAAAAACTTCTATACGACTATATTCATCTTTATTAAGTAATATTTTTATTATAAAACTTAAGATATATAAAGAAAAACATGTGCCAAAAACATATGTATAAAAAAATTCAAAATTACCATAGCTTTGTGCAAACAAGGAATTGGGTATAATAAATAATAAAACAGTGCTTAATATTAAATAATTTGTGTCACCAAACTGATTCAATAATCTTAATAAAAGTACCACGATAAAGATTGATATAAACGCAAATGATAATGTACGAAGTAATATAGAATGGACACTTGCAAATTCTAATAAATTGCTAATGTATCTGCCATTAAAATTATTAAAAGCATTACTGACCACTTGCATACCGTGGCCACTACCCCAAAACCAATCTGTACTATGTAAAGGGATAATGTAGCCTAAATAGCCATAATATAGGATCAATCCAATCATCCAGATGTAAAATTCATGATGTTTAAGTCTATGCATGTCGAACTCCTTTATGTCATAAGGTTAATTAAATTAGCACTCGTTTTGGCTCAACTAATTATATTATATTCTTTTTTTATTAATTATACATTCAAACATTATTTTATACTAATTTTAAATATATAAACTATTGGAGGTCTATTAAGATGAATCTTAGAAAAATAGTCATTGCCACTGATTCATTTAAAGAGAGCATGTCAGCTAAAGAAGCTGGTTTAGCAATACAAGATGGTTTCAAGAAAATATTTCATGAAGATATTCACTATGACATTATTCCAATGGCAGATGGTGGTGAAGGTACAACAGATGCTTTAAAGGAAGCGCATAATGCAAAGACGTACACCATTCCAGTTCATGACCCATTGCATAGAAACATTGAAGCTTCATATGCACGTTCCCAAGATAATCAAGTAGCTATCATTGAAATGGCTGCATCATCAGGACTAGATTTATTGACAGATGAAGAACGTAATCCACTTATTACATCTACTTACGGTGTTGGAGAAATAATATTAGATGCGCTTGATCATCATGTTACTAAGATCATTTTAAGCATTGGAGGAAGTGCTACCAATGATGGCGGTAGTGGCATGTTATGTGCATTAGGCGCTCAATTTCTTGATTCTAAAAATCAACCTTTAAAACTCGGTGGCGGCTACTTATCTGAGCTAGCAAAAATTGACATCTCAAACTTAGATCAAAGACTTAAGCACGTCACATTTGAAGTTGCTTGTGATGTGACAAACCCGTTATTAGGTGCTAATGGCGCAACTGAAATCTATGGTCCTCAAAAAGGTGCTGACGTTAAGATGATACCAAAGTTGGATTCCGCACTTACAACCTATCATGATATGATAGAACGAGAACTAAATATAAGTGTTAAAGATATTCCAGGTGCTGGTGCTGCCGGTGGATTAGGTGCAGGTATCCTCGCATTCTTCAATGCGTCACTTTCTAACGGTATTGATATTGTATTAAAAGAAACTGACTTTTCGAGAAGAGTGCAGGATGCTGATCTTGTTATAACTGGTGAAGGAAAGATGGATGCTCAAACGGTCTTTGGTAAAACACCTATCGGAGTAGCTAAAGCAGCAAAAGAACATCACGTTCCTGTTATAGCTATTTGTGGTAGTCTTGGCGAAGGATACCAAGATGTTTATAAGCATGGCATTGACAGTGCATTTAGTTTAATTGAGCAACCAGAATCATTGCCATCATTATTAAATAACGCTAAACAAAACATGACACATACTGCTGAAAATATTGCAAGACTATTAAAACTAACTATTTAAAATATGAGGTGACTATCATGAAACGAACAGACAAATATAAAGATTCTTACAAATATGATGAACAATATCGCAAGCGTAACCGACAAAGCGCAGAGGAACGTGCGCGTCATGAGCGACGCGAAAGTCAAGAAGCATACAATCGTAACAATTCACGTTATCGAGATGATGATCCGAGATATCGTAATGATGACCATCGATATCAAGATGATTATGATTATCGTGAGGATTATCGCCGACGTAATGATGAATATGATGAAGATGGTAATAGATACTATAACGATCGTGACTTTAGACGCGAGCAACAGTTAGAAGAAGAGAACGAAAAAAATAAGAAATCTAAAAAATGGCTAATTGCTATTATTGCAATATTGTTGATTATCGTAGCGGTATTTGCCACAAGAGCAATACTTAATAACAATAGTAGTGATAACCAACAAACGAATAATGCTTCTAATGACAACAATGTTTCTAAAGATTATAAAAATGAAGTTCAAAACCAAAGTGATAATATCAAACAACAAGTAGAAGATGCTAAAAATGACATTAAGGATAAAGTCGATACTGACTCAAGAATTAAACAAATTCAAGAGGATGTTAATAACTTAAAAAATAGCGAACAAACTGGTGAAGATTCTAAATTAACTAAATTTTATCAAGAGCAAGTCAATAAATTAAAAGAAGCTAATAATGCTCAACAAAATAACGAAAGCCAAAGTAAAGTTAATGATTTACTCAACGATGTAAATACAAAATTTGATGAAATTAAAGAGAAATTAAATAGTATCCTTGGAAATTCAAGTGATACAAATTCACAATAATTGGCCTGTTTGAGAAAGCATATATTCAAAACTTTTCGAACGGCAATCAACCTATATTAGGCGACACGATGAATTCTGTGTCACTTTTTTATTTTTGTAAATTACAAATATACAAAAAACCTTTATAATGTAGTTTGCAAACTTTTTAAGGAGAAACATTATGCAACCTTCAACTCATACAAAATTACCCCTATTGCTTCTAATAGTATTAGGTGTAATGACTGCATTTGGACCTATGATTATTGATATGTATTTACCCGCATTACCTGAAGCACAACATCAATTTAGGTCATCAACATCTGAAATACAACTTACATTATCATTTGCAATGATAGGTTTAGCACTTGGCCAATTCCTATTTGGCCCATTATCTGATGCATATGGTCGTAAAAGAATGGGTCTTATCATATTATGTATATTTTTCTTAGCTACACTTAGTGGCGTATTCGCTACTAACCTAATTTTATTTTTATGTATTCGTTTTATCCAAGGGTTTACAGCCGGTGGTATTATCGTTATAGCCAAAGCTTTCGCTGGAGATAGATACGAGGGCGATTTATTAGCAAAATTTCTAGCATCACTAATGGTCGTGAATGGTATTGTTACTATCATCATGCCATTACTCGGTGGACTATCATTAACACTTGGATCATGGAGAATTGTATTCATCATCCTAACATTTATAAGTCTATTAGTACTATTAGGCGTCGCTACAATGATGCCTAAGACACATAAATCGGAACACAAATCACTTAACTTTAAAGACATTTTATTAGATTTCGGTAGTCTAATGAAAAAACCACGATTCATTATTCCAATGTTGCTACAGGGGTTAACGTATGTAATGTTATTTAGCTTTTCATCCGCTTCTCCATTTATCACGCAAAAAATTTATAATATGACACCTCAACAATTCAGTATCATGGTCGCTGTTAATGGTGTCGGTTTAATTATCGTGAGTCAGATCGTTGCACTTCTTGTAGCTTATATTAATCGTTTCAAACTTATGATTTATTTAACCTTAATTCAAGTTGTAGGTGTCATTTTAATTGTGATTACACTTGCAGTTCATGGTCCCTTATGGATTTTACTTATCGCATTTTTCTTAAATGTATGTCCTGTTACGTCTATTGGGCCACTTGGTTTTTCAATGGCAATGGAAGAACGTACTGGTGGTAGTGGTAATGCGTCTAGTTTATTAGGACTATTCCAATTTATACTTGGTGGTATTATCTCTCCTATTGTAGGACTCAAAGGACAATATGACGCAACCCCATATATTTTCGTTATTATGATAACAGCAGTCATTTTAATAACACTACAAGTGATTTATTTTAGAAATCATCGTAAACCAGCATAATAAATCTTTTATTCAATATAACTAGAAGATTAAGATAAAGGATTAAAATGCTACATAAAATCATGCAGTAGTCGACTAAACTGAGAAGATGCTCATATCGAGCTTTTCTCAGTTTTTTGCATTTCATTTAAAAATGAGTCCACTAATTTAAAATCCAAGTTACTCGTTCACAATATTTTAATAACTTTCCAACAAATAGGTGACAGCTATATTTTTTCTAATTGATAATCATTATTAACGGTTATAATGAGAGTAAATAAAGGAGGAGTTTTAATGATTACAAATGAATCTATCGTTGCAGAAATTGTTACTGATATCCCACTAAGTGCTGATATATTTAGAAAATATGGCATCGACTTTTGTTGCGGTGGTAATATATCTATAAATGAGGCAGTTAAAAATAAAAAAGTTGATGCAGAAACTTTAATAGATGAGATTAATGAACTTCCAAACCATGATCAAGGAAACATTAATGTGAAATATCTAGATGCGCCGTCATTAATTCAATATATACAATCTCGCTATCACGAAACAATGCGAGAAGAATTTAAGAATCTATCCCCTTATGTTACAAAAGTGGCTAAAGTTCATGGACCAAACCATCCATTTCTAATTCAGTTACAAGATTTATATCGTCAATATCGAGATGGTATGCTTGAGCATATGGCTCAAGAAGATGAACATGATTTCCCAGCGTTAATTAAACTTTCTCGTGGTGAACAAGTAGATCATTCATCTGATATCATTCAAAGCTTAGTTGACGACCACACTCAAACAGGACAATTACTTGAAGATATGCGTGAATTAACTAACCAATATCAACCTCCTAGTGAAGCTTGCCAAACTTGGAGATTAGTATATCATCGTCTAGAGAATTTAGAACGTGAAACGCATGAACATGTACATTTAGAAAATCACGTACTCTTTAACAAATTTAGTTAGAACAGGAAGTGTTGACTATGGTGACTAAAATAGCCGGCCATACATTTTTAGCACAATTAGGAAAGAAACGTTTACGTCCAGGTGGTGTGTTAGCAACAAATTGGCTTATAAATAAAGGACACTTCTCCAGTGATAAACGTGTTTTAGAAGTAGCTTGTAATATGTGTACAACGTCTATTGAATTAGCTCAAAAATATAATTGCCACATTGAGGGCGTAGACTTAAATAAAACCGCTTTAGAAAAAGGTAAACAAAATGTTTCGAAACGCAATTTAGATAATCTTATTCATTTAACGCAAGCCAATGCTATGAAATTACCTTTTGAAGATCAGAGTTTTGATATTATTTTAAATGAAGCGATGCTAACAATGTTGCCTTATCAGATTAAGGAAAAAGTGCTAAATGAATATTATCGAGTATTAAAACCGAATGGCATTATACTTACACATGATATTGCAATTATTAATAGACAAGAGGCATCAACGGTCATTGATGAATTAAGTAACGCCATCAATATGAAAGTCACACCTTTATCGCCTGAAGATTGGTATCAACTCTATCAAGAAGCTGGTTTTTCAAATATTGAGTCTAAAGTAGGTCCACTATCTTTAATGACTCCAATAGGTATGATTCAAGATGAAGGTCTCCTTGGTACGTTAAAAATTATAAAAAACGCTCTAAAACCAACTAATCGCAAAATGTTTATCAAAATGTTTAAAACAATGCGTAAGCATAAAAAGAATATGAATTATATCGTTCATGCAGTTAGAAAATAAATTGTGAAAGTATAACAAGAACTGAGAAGTGCTTAAAAAGAGCGCCTCCTCAGTTCTTTTAATTACTGTATTTTTTAATTTTGTAGTACCTATTTTATCTCAATTTCTTGTCTAATCTTCTATAGGACTCCAAATTTCCGTAATGTAATCACTACTTTGGGTATTTCCTGGTAAATAATGTTCAAACATAGGTGCTCTAATCGTCTTAAATTTAGCTTGAGGTAAGAACTCTTGATAGATTTTAGGCATTATCGATTTAATCGCTTCGGGAACTTTTCCTTTCGCATCTATAACGACATACTTATGAGCTGATAATTCGAGTGTATTAAAGTGCGAATTATTATTATTCGAATTATCACAAGGTACACCAATGAAATATTCGAAATGATTATCTTCTTTCTGTAAAATGACGCCTAACAATCCTGATAATGTTTGATTGCTAAGTTCTATTAAATCATCTACAACCCCATCATTATTTACTTTTTGCCAAAATGACGGTATATCTTTTTGCATCTCATCGCCACTCTCATACTTTCTTAAGACACCGATGAGTTGAACATGATTTAACTGTTCCAATTTATATTGTATTGCCATTCAAATATCCCCTTTTTCATTTATTCTATATCAATAAAGTCAAAATCCATTTTAATATACGAGATGACCACTAAGGTATATAATAAATTTACTCAAATTAAGTGATGTAAATCATAAAAGCGTCTTTAAGGAGAATAAGGATGAAAAGAACGATATTATCAATCAAACCAATTAGCCAATTATTTCCAATTCCAATGGTCATGGGCTGTGAAGGTGTTTCAGCAGCAATGTTACTTCAATATAACGGTCATAATATTAAAGCAACTGAAATTATGAAACATTGGCCCAAACATCCTAATAATCCCTATAAAGGTTATGTGGGTCATCACTTACTTGTCAAATTGGGTCATCATCAAACCATCTTTCCAGATGCTTATGTTCCATATTTACAAACAATTGATTCACGTATTGTTGATGGCACAGGTACTGACCTAACATCGTTAGAGACTGTAATCGATTCAGGCCAACCGGTCATCATGTACCACACGAGTTTAGGACGTAAACCATTCCGAAAACACTTTACATTTGATGATAATGAGAAAGAACTCGTTTCTAACATTCATGTTACGCTATTAATTGGTTATGATGATAAATATTACTATTATATAGATCCCTTATGGAGTCATTTTTTTAAATTTGTTATCTTTCCTGCTATAGTTCCTAATCGCTTTCAAATTATTAAAATTGCAAAGTCGAAATTAGAACGTAGCTTTAACGCTCCTGGTCGTACATGTATTTATCTTAAAGTAAACACCAATGATTAATTGTAACTGTTAAGTGAGATTGCGATAATTTAAAATACTTCCCAATCTCACATTATTTTATTCATCACTAATATCAAATGTTACTAAAGCGTTATTGATTTCTTGATTAATATCACTCGTTCTCCATTGTCGTTGATACCCTAAGCAGGGACAAATATATGTGATGCCATTTTCATTAATCACTTTGCGAAAATGCACATGCCCCATAATGCTATAACGAATGGAATAGGTTGAATAAAACTCATCAAAGTCCTTAGTACCAATATAAGCATTAAAGAAATCAAAAATGCGATGCGGCATAGGTACTATAAATTGAGGGTGCGTAACAATGTGTGTCATTAAAATAACATGTTTATCTTTCACTTGTTCTAAGTCTTCTTGTATTTGTTTAGCTGCCTCTTTAGATAACACTCTATCATCAATATCCCAATCAATTTTCACTTTATCTTGCCATGTGGCACCATAATATTTCCCTCTTTTAATTCGATCCAAATCAAATTTGCTATCCGCATAGCTATAATCATACCAAGCTGTATGTCCAACAATTGCCCAATTATTATTAATAATATAAGGTTTTCCGATTAAACATTCTGGCTTGCTAGCATAAAATTCATAAATTTGCTTTGAACTGAGTGATGCCTCTGAAGCCCAATAGTCATGATTACCAGGTACGAATAAGATTGGTATACTGCATTTTTCTTTTAAGTCTTGAATAAATTGATAACCTTGCTGAAAATGATTAGACATATCTCCTGCAATTAATAATAAATCAACACTTCTTTGTTCCACATTATGGGCGAGAGCATCAAGATATGCTTGTGGCTCTAGTTTAGGATGTCGATCGATATGTAAATCTGAAATTGCACCTATCTTCATTAATGTCTTCCCTCTTACTTGTTTTGAATTGAAATCATTATGTCATAGTTATTATTAATAATAAATAAATCTGTTTATTAAATTTTCAGAAATTTGTTTATATTTTATACAATAAAGAGTATAATAAAATTACCTTTTAGCAAAGTTACATAATTTGTGAACAATTAATATCAAAATCGCTTTTTATCTAAAATTTAACAGCTATTGAACAAACGCTATACTTTGTTAAAAGAAAAAATTTTTACATAAAAAAGAAAGCGTTTACAACTAAAAAAATTAAAAATCGCATCATTGCTTTCTAAGGAGGAAGTATATGGCTAGACAGTTGGAAAGAGAACTAAACAACAGGCATATTCAATTAATTGCGATTGGGGGCGCAATTGGTACAGGATTATTCCTAGGTTCAGGACAAACAATTGCTTTAACAGGACCTTCCCTTTTACTAACATACATGATTATTGGTATGGTCATGTTTGCATTCATGCGAGCACTTGGAGAATTGTTATTAAGTAATACACGCTTTAATTCATTTGTAGATATTGCGAACGAATACATAGGTCCCTTTGCCGGATTTGTCATTGGGTGGACATATTGGCTCGCTTGGATTGCTTCAAGTATGTCAGATTTAACAGCAATGGGACAATATTTTAGTTTTTGGTTCCCACAAGTTCCACATTGGATCACCGTCTTGTTCATAGTATTAATGTTAATCTCTTTTAACATGTTAGGTGCAAGATTATTCGGTGAATTGGAATTTTGGTTCTCAATTATCAAGATTGTTACTATTATTGCGATGATTATCGTGGGACTTGTCATGATATTCTTCTCATTTAAAACATCTTATGGTCATGCATCGTTTAGTAACTTAACTAATCACGGTGGTATCTTCCCTAATGGACCATTTGGATTCTTAATGGCATTCCAAATTGCAGTTTATTCATTTATTGGTATTGAACTTATCGGTGTAATTGCTGGTGAGACGAAAGACCCTAGAAATGTAATCCCTAAAGCAATTAATAACGTGCCTATACGTATCTTATTATTTTACGTCGGTGGTTTATTAGTCATCATGTCGGTTATTCCTTGGAATAAAATAGACTCAAATAGTAGTCCATTCGTAACAATGTTTAGTTTAATCGGCTTACCATTCGCTGCCGGACTAGTAAACTTTGTAGTATTAACTGCGGCTGCATCAGCAACAAACAGTGGTATTTATTCTAATAGTCGTATTTTATTCGGACTTGCTAAACAAGGTTTAGGACCTAAAGTTTTAAGCAAAACAAATGGTAGCAGTGTTCCATACTTATCTATGTTAGTGTCATCTGGTACCTTATTAGCAGCAGCATTGCTTAATTTTATTTTCCCTGATGCCATTAAATTATTTATTTATGTTACAACACTATCAACTGTCCTATTCTTAGTAGTGTGGGCAATGATTATCATTTCTTATATTGTTTTCGTTAAAAAGAATCCAGAAGAACACCATAAGAATAAATTTAAACTCTTTGGTGGACTTAAGACAGCCTATGTCGTACTCGCATTTTTCGCGTTTGTGTTTGTACTACTATTCTTTAGCGAAGATACAAGAGCGGCCATTTTCATTTCACCAATTTGGTTTATCTTCTTGTTCATCTTTTATAGAAAATACAAGTCTAATGCAGAAGACTTAGCAGAACGAACTCGTAGTCAAGGTCGTAATTCAATTAATTATTAATCATCACATTAATTAATTGATAAACGAAATTTTTCAATTTATAAAAGCAAATAAAACTGAGAAGATGCTTAAATCAAGCTTTTCTCAGTTTTTATATTTTTATGATCTTAACTCTGTCCTCACTATAATAAAACTTTATTCAACTACTCCACTTTTAAACATCTCAAGCAACTCTAAATTGATAACCACTTTAATTCATATATCCGTTTATAGACACTTAAATATGGTAAATAGATAAAATAATAATCATAAAATATTTTGTTAAATAGGTTGCCATTTTTGGTAGCTTATCATGTCAGATGGTATACTATTAATATTCATTTTAAAAAGGAGTTATTCATGGAGCTATCAGAAGCATTTTTATTATTTATATTCGCAGTTATTATTAGTTCTATTATTTATAATAGGTTCCCTAAAATTCCTACTGCTTTTATTCAAATCGCATTGGGTGTCTGCTTATTTGTGCTACCTATTCCAATGCACTTTGAATTTGAATCGGAAGTCTTTATGATGGCTGTTATCGCCCCTCTGCTATTTGTGGAAAGCACTCATATTTCTAGAACAAAGTTACTTGAGTATCGTAAACCGATTGTTCTTATGGCAATGGCCCTTGTATTTACTACCGTTATTGGTGTAGGTTTCTTTATTCACTGGATTTGGGCTGATTTACCAATGCCAGCCGCATTTGCAATTGCTGCAATTCTGTGCCCTACTGATGCAGTCGCAGTTTCCGCAATTACTAAAGGTAAGATATTACCTAAAGGGTCAATGTCAATTCTTGAAGGTGAATCGTTACTTAATGACGCCGCAGGTATCATTTCATTTAAAATTGCAGTTACTGCACTTGTAACGGGTAGTTTTTCAGCGTTTGATGCAATTGGCCAATTTATTATTTCAACTATTTTAGGTGTGTTAATTGGTATCATTGTTGGCGCACTAGTCGTAACTTTAAGAGTTTATTTAACTGCCAATAAAGGCATGAAAGATAGTAATACGTTAACATTCATTCAATTACTTACTCCTTTCGCCGTTTATTTTATTGGCGAAGAGCTTCACGCATCAGGAATTATTGCCGTAGTTGTCGCTGGTTTAATCCATGGTTTAGAACGCGACCGTTTAATTCGTGCCCAAACGGAATTACAAATGAACTATAACCAAATATGGAATACACTAAGTTATGCATTAAATGGCTTTGTATTTGTTGTATTAGGATATATCGTTCCCGAAGTAGTTATGGAAATTATTCATGACGAACCACAAAACATTGTATTTTTAATTACAACCGCTCTATTAATTGCGCTAGCAATTTATGTATTTAGGTTTGTTTGGGTGTACTTATTATTTAAAGATTTTTATTATCCAAACAACGTTCAATCCTATTTAGATGATGAAGAAGATGCTGGACCACCGAAGCGTAATCACTATGCCTTTATTATGACGATGTGTGGGATACACGGTACCATTTCCTTATCAATGGCATTAACACTTCCATATATGATGGATGGTAACCAAGAGTTTATATATCGTAATGATCTATTATTCATCGCTTCATTTATGGTATTAACTAGCTTAATTCTCGCTCAAGTTGTTCTACCATTTATCACACCATCTGAAAAGGTCTCAGAATTTAAAGGTATGTCCTATCAATCAGCTAAAATATTCATGGTTCAACATGTACTTGATACTTTTAAAAAGAAAAACTCTGAAGAAAAAAGTATGGATTATCGACCAATATTAAATCAATATTTTAATGAGTTATCATTCTTAATCAATATGGAACCTGACAATAAAAATACGAAGGAATTACGTCGCCTTCAAGAAATAGCTGAAGAAGAAGAAACAAGAACACTAGAGCGATTAATCGAAAACGAAAGAATTACTAAGAAGGATTTAACAGACTATCGCAATATTATGGAATTCAGTCAATCTTATCGTGAAATGTCTATTCTAAGAAAAATAAGTCGTTTCTTTAAATTGATCGGCTTACGATTTAAAGCTCGTAAAGAATCACGAAAAGAGGCACATCGCATTCATAAAGAAAACCGTGCATTATTAAAAGAAGAACATCATGCTACATCAGAACAAAATAAAATGGACATTAAAGCTAAGCGTGAAGAATATAAAGCTGAACGTCAAAAAGTAAAAGACGATAAAAAGACACAAAGAGAAGAATTTGCAAATAGTTTTAACAAAGTGCAACAATTAATGCGTGTTGTTAATCACAATATTATTATGAAAATGCGTCAAGAACAAAATAGTTCAAATGTCTTAGAAGTGAGTTTAATTATTAACCAATATCACAACCTATCTCGTACGATTCGTCACAATAAGAATAGAAAGCAACAAAGAAATCAAAACAAAGAAGTATATGAACTTACTACACAGCAACAACAAGATGTAAAATTGGAAGCATTATACATCCAACGTACTATTTTAGATGAATTAATTTCACGAAATAAAGTAACTAATGAAGTTGCAACCCAATTACGAGAAAACATCAATTACAATGAAATCGTTCTAGCACATGAAGTAAGCAACGCTCACTAAAAATCAACTAAAGCCCATAGATAATGTAACCTTGCATTATCTATGGGCTTTTCTATAAGTTTATTTGTGTAATTTAAATGGTACAGTTGCTAAAATAACATTCTTTTGATAGAACAAGTGCATTTTTAATCTAATACTCGTTTGATTGTGTAAGAAATTATGCCAAGATTTTTTTGTAATAAACTGAGGCACAACAACTGTAATGACATAATTTTTATCATTCGCTTTTTTATTGATCTTATCAATAAATCTTGAAATTGGTCTGATGACACTACGATATTCAGAATGTAAGATGACTAAACGCACATCTGGATAATGAAGTTGCCATTTTTCAGCAAAGCATTTATCCGCTTCATCACCAAAGGAAACATGTACTGCTATAACATCATCAGCAATCATTTGAGCATAATACACTGATTTATCAATGGCTGATGTAATCGTACTTACAGGAACAATCGCTAAATTTTTATCAACGATTGGCATATCTTGCACCATCGCTGTCGATTTCAACTGTTTAGCAATATCTTTATAATGACCTTTGATACGTAGGAATACAATCACAATCAAAGGTAAAAATATCAATATAGGCCATACATGGCTAAACTTAGTGATCAAGAAGATCATAAATACGATAAATGTAATTGTTCCACCTATCGCGTTGGCAATCAATTTACGTGACCACCCTTTCTCTCTGCCTCTAATCCATTTAAGTACCATGCCATATTGTGCTAATGTGAACGGAATAAATACACCTACAGCATAGAGTGGAATTAAGTTCTCAGTTTTACCATCAAAAATGATAATAAGCAAGATAGTCCCAACACCTAAAGTAATGATAGAGTTCGAATAACCTAAGCGATCTCCTCGAACACTAAACATACGAGGCATATATTTATCTTTTGCCATGCTAGCGGCAAGCATTGGAAATGCGGTAAAACCTGTATTTGCTGCTAAAACTAAAATCATTACTGTTGTGGCTTGAACAAAATAATAACCAGCATTGTGTCCTAGAATATTCATTGCTAATTGAGACAATACGGTCGTTTCAGTCTCAGGTATTACTCCGTACCAATAGGCTAAACCTACAATGCCTACTAATAGAAATGCAAGAATGCCACCCATTGTAACTAATGTTTTAACAGCATTCTTCGGACCAGGATCTTTGAAATTTGTTACCGCATTAGATATAGCTTCGACGCCTGTTAAAGATGATGCCCCAGACGAGAATGCTTTTAATAGTAGGAATAGCGTAACACCAGGCACAGCTGTTCCCACTGTTGCGTGCATATGTGGTTCAGCTTGGCCAGTTGCAACTTTCCATACTCCCACAATAATCATGATGATTAACCCGATAATAAATAAATACACTGGATAAGACAATACTGTAGCAGATTCTGTCAATCCACGTAAATTCATTATTAAAATAAATAGTACTAGTAAACATGCAATCAATACTTTGTGATGATATAGTGACGGAAATGCAGCTACAAACGCATCTGCACCAGAAGCGATACTTACCGCTACAGTTAAAATATAATCAACAAGTAATGAACCACCAGCTACTAGTCCCCATTTTTCTCCTAAGTTAGTCTTAGAAACCATATAAGCCCCGCCACCCTTAGGATAAGCATAAATGACTTGGCGGTATGACAAGATTAAAGCTGCTAACAGTACTAATACTGCACATGCAATTGGTAACGTGTACCATGACGCCATAGCACCAACGACTGCGAGTGTAATCAAAATTTGCTCCGGACCATAGGCTACTGATGACAATGCATCCGAAGAAAGTATTGCTAAAGCCTTGAAATTACTGATTTTTTCATTTTTCAAATCACGATTTCTTTTAGGTTTACCAATTAAAAGTCTTTTAAATTGAGTGAACATAATACTCTTTACCTCTTTATATTCAAATTCAATGGATAAAATATACTCCCATTTTGATAAAAAGTATAGATGCCCCCACTATTTCAATGTAATTTATTACCATTAAAGTTACATTTTACAGTTATATTTATTTGTAAAATTTCTATTATTAATAATTTAAATCAATAGATAGCAACACAAAAGAAACACAAGAGCAATTTATGAAAAAACTTGCTATACTATTGTCGTTAACAGTGTAAATTGTTCACTACTTAAATCTTATGATTAGAGGATTAAAAATGAAAAAGACATTTCTTTTCAGTGGAGTCTTATTGGTTATTATCTTATTTATTTGTTCAATCATGATTAAATTGCAACCCAACTATTCAATGATGAGCCCTACTTCTCAAAATTATTTGGACAGCATAGTTAAAAACGAAATGAATGATGGTCACATTCCAGGCGTCTCTGTATTAATTATTAAAGATAATAAAATGTTGCTAAATAAAGGTTATGGCTATGCAAACATTAAAAATAAACAAAAAGTAACCTCCAATACACGCTTTGAAATTGCTTCTAATTCCAAAGCAATGACGGGATATGCCATTATGCAACTCGTCAATGAAGGGAAAATCAAATTAAATGACCCTATAAGTAAATACATACCTAGCTTTCATATGAAATATAAAGGAAAAAAAGTAGATATTACTATTAATCAATTAATAACTCAAACTAGTGGTATTCCAGGAGATATCACTAACAATGATAAAATTACAAAAAAGACGGATAGTCTAGATGGAATTGTTAACAGTATTAATGGTCGTTCACTGAACCATCGACCAGGAGAACAGTTCGAATATGCTAATATGAATTACGATATTTTAGGTTTAATTGTTCAGAATGTATCTCATTCTCCCTATTCATCTTATATGAGTGAACATATATTCAAACCTTTAAATATGAAACATATTTCTACTAAAGAGAGTAATAAAAAGGGCAGAGATGATGCTCAGGGGTATGATATTCAACATAATAAAGCATACTCAGATAATCCAAAGTTTAATATCGGTGATAACCCATCAGCCTATTTAATGGCTAGCACACACGACTTAGAACCTTGGATAAAATTTCAACTTCATCCCCCAAAACATTTAAAATCTTTAGTTGAAGCTACACACAAACCTAAAATTAAAACAAATGACGATGATGATTCTCAATATGCAACAGGCTGGTTTGTCACTAAAGATAATCAAGAAACACTTATCTATCATCCGGGTACGCTTGAGAACTATTCTTCTTATATTATTTTGAATCCTAAGAAAGACTATGGCATAGTTGTTCTCGCAAATGCTTATTCTAATCATGTTCCAACGCTTGCCAAACATTTAAATACGCAATTAAGTCAAGGACAGCATATTGATACAGTACAATACTACATCAACCAATATCAAACTATGATTATTATAGGTTCAATCGTGATTTGGATCATGGTTGCTATAACTTTGATTTACTTATATCGCCATATCACCAGACATCAACCGATCCTATTAAGCGTTCAACATAAAAACACGAAATATCAAATACTCATACTTTCAATCGGCTTTATTTTAATTTTAGGCCTTCTACATCTATTGCCTTCATTGTTACTAAATGGCTCTGATTGGCAATTTATTATGACTTGGTTACCGGCACCCGCTAAAGTCACTATACTAGGTTTCATCACTTTATTAACGAGTCTTTTTGGTTTGGCTCTTTTAAAAATTATTACAGTTACAAATAAATCAAAGTTATAAAATTGAGATTAACCGCTACGCTTATCATGCGAATATGTTAAGCTAAACATATTAAAGACTAAGATTATTAAAGACCTCAAGCACATAGGAGATTATAAATGAGAAAAAAATGGTCCTTATTCATAATGAGTGTTGTCATATTATTGGGTGGATGTGACTATTCTCATAAAGAAGATCAACATGGGTTCTTTTATACTATATTTGTTAAGCCAATGGATATGTTACTTCACTTCTTAGGTCGAACATTCCATGAGAATTATGGATTAGCTATTATTGTCATTGTACTTATCATACGTCTTGTACTAATGCCACTAATGTTTATCCAAGTGAAAAACATTCACATTATGAGAGGTAAAACTCAGGTAGTTAAACCGGAAATTGAGAAACTACAAGATAAACTAAAGAATGCTGATACACAAGAAGAACGTACTGCAGCTAATAAGTTATTAATGAAAAAGTACAACGACTATGGTATTAATCCATTCAAAAGCCTAGTTGGTACTTTGCCAATATTAATCCAAATTCCTATTTTATTAGGTTTATACGCTTGTATTAAATATCCAACGAGTGGTGGTATTATCGAGCACCCTCACTTTTTATGGTTCAATTTAATGCATACGGATTTAATCATGACATTTATAGCAGCTTTACTTTACTTCATTCAACCTTTGGTCAATGCAATGCATTATCCAAAAGAAGAAAGACGCACATACTATGTCATGATGGTATTATCTCCATTATTTATTATTTATGCATCATTACAATCTGCTTCAGCCTTAAGTTTATACTGGGCGATAAGTGCAACGTTTTTAATTATTCAAATGCATTTTGCACATAGCCATTATGCAAAAGTAGGCAAAGCTGCTGGAGATCAGTTACGTCAACAAATTGAAGAACAGCGTAGAAGTAAGTCTACAAATCACAATGACTAACTCAAAAAATGAGCAAAACATACTAAAAAGAGACTGGGATATTAAATTCTTGGATAAGAATAAAAAATACTAAGTATTTTGGCGAGACTCTTAAGGGAACAGGACAAGCTGAAGACTACAGGCTGAGACTAACTCCTAAGAAAGTGAGCCAATAATTCGAAGTATTATAAATAAAGAAGCTAGCAAATGAAGTTTTTAAGACTCATTTACTAGCTATTTCTCTAGGAATAATATCCCAGCCTCTTTATTTCTTTTCTACAATCTTATTTTAAAGGATGCATACCATCTTTCCATGTGTTGTAGATTAGTGTACCACCTTGTTCTTTAAACTTGTCATTGGTAATGCCACGTTCAAATGGTTGTGCGGGTTGGATAGTGACTTTAGGATCCACACCAACTTCTTTTGAATACCATGCTGCAAAGTCTGATCCTTTTACTGGCTCATCATCTGCAACATTATAAATACCAGTATCAAAGTTCATCGCTTGAATAGATACTTCAACAGCATCATCTAAATGAATGAATGATGTGACACCATCTGATAATGTTACTTCTCCATCTTTAAATTGATTATAAATCATACCGTCTTTACCATACCAAGTACCTGGTCCATATAACCAACCGAAACGTAACACAACATATTGGTCCATACGAGCGGTTTCTTTTTCAAGTCCAACCACGCCATCTACCGTAATTTTTCTGTCACCATCTGAATGATTATCTAATGGTGTTTCTTCAGTAGCAAGTCCTTCTCCTGGTTCATACATGAAACCAATACTTTGAGCTACTACTTTTTTAACATCATATTTAAGTGCCGCATCAGTTAGGTTTTTACCGCCCTCTATACGCACTTTTGTGTTTGCTGCCATATCAACATTTTTTAAATCTGTAATTTGATTAATGATAATTTCAGGACGAAAGTCACCAATTGCTGCATCAATAGTATCCGCTTTTAAGATATCGCCAATATACGCTTTAGCGTTTAGTCCTTCTAATTTCTCTTTACCTTTCTCAGATGTAGTAAATCCGGCAACCTCGTGTCCTTCTTCAATCAAACGTTGTGTTAATCGTGTTCCGATTAATCCTGTTGCGCCTGTAATAAATATTTTAGTCATTATTGTACTCACCTTTCTATTTCTCTTTTTCTGAAAATGAATATCTCAATCTAACCTACTTACTTGAATCTCTAATCATATCAATAGTATTCATCCAAACGATATGACCGAATAACTCTGAAAGTCGTTCTTCATAAGGTAAGTCTTTAACCTGAGGTGTCAATTTCAACTTTGGCAATAGATATTCATGAAATGCAATATGAATAGCAACGCCAAATAATGATCCTTTCAAGGCAGTGATTTTTGGGAATTTTTCAGCTAATAAGCCATATGCAAAAGCATTTGCTACAGAGAAGCCATAATGAATACCCATAACCGTTATTGGAATATCATTACCATTATAGTGATAGGTTGCTTTTTTGATTGAATCTGGTAATCCCACCTGATTCAATAATGTCATTGGAGGGGTTTCTTTCTCACGTTCAGGTGTTCTAGGCGGAACGATAGCTTCCCAACCAATCTTAACCGCACCACTTAGCAATCCACCTACAATACTCGTAATGATGACACGTTTCGTTGAACGATTCATTCTAATAACAGCTCCTTCAAATTCACTTAACTTTCTTCTACCCTTTTATGAAAAATTTAAAATCATTCATATTAAATTAAGGATTTAGCGTATCATTTTTAGTCACAAAGATATAATTATTCGACTCAAAATAGAGCGAGACCGAATTCAATTTGAATTCAACATCTCACTCCAAGCCTTCTATATATTAAGTCGATTTCATATTTCAATCTTAAGTCACAACTAACATACTTAGTATTAGCATGTTAGTTGAAAACATGCCCTTCACACCTTCTAAGTGGACATTATTTTGCATGTCGTTGTTGTTCTTTCGCATGTACCATATTCGCTACAAATTGGTTAACTGGAGCATCTATATGATGTTCTTTACCTAATTGAGCAACTGCTCCATTAATATAATCAATTTCTGTAAGTCGATTATTGTTAATCAAATCTTGATACATTGATGGATAATGTGGGCCTACCTTTTCATTTAAATCGATGAGATAATTGTAAACTTCATCTCCATTTAAATGTACGCCATCCACCGTTGCTACTTGTACAATTTCCTGTGTAATCTTATAAATAAGCTGTTTCGCATAATCACTCTCATTCAAATTTGATAAACGACATTCTAAAATCGTACAAAGTGCATTAGCAGTACCATTCACACAAATTTTCTTCCAAATTGATTGTTGCAATTGCTCACTTTTATGTGGATTAAGACCAGATTGATCTAACAGTTCATACACGACATCAACATTAGCTTGACCTTCAGGTACAAGTGCACCAATTTCAACCGGACCTGCCCCCATTAAATGTGTATGTCCAGGAGATTCTAATCCTGCAGTCCATGTAGTAACACCGCGCACAATTCGTGATTCATCAACATAATGTTGAATTAAACGTTCGTGCTTCAAACCATTCATAGTACAAACCATAATTGTATTGTCATGAATGTGTGCTTTAATATGTTCTAGCATATCTTGTAACTGCATCGCTTTAGTGAATAAAAAGATAACATCAAATTGAGCATCTTGTGGAATCTCGTTATGTTGATACATCGTCATGTTAAGATGATGATTTTCACCATTGATGTCTATATGTAAACCTTCTTGTTTAACTGCTTTCGCTTGTGGCTCCCATCCATCAATTAACGTTACATCATACCCTTGAAGGTATAACATCGCACCAAATCCGCTTCCTATCGCGCCAGAACCCGCAATTGCTATTTTCATAAGTTACGACCCCTTTTTTCTAATGATGTTTTTAAAATACTACTTTAAATTTGTAGAGTCAATATTGTAAACGGAATATTCACAATTTTAAGATAATTAAATATAAATTGTTCTTTAATTTATTAAAAAAGATATCGAACTCTAATTGAATTCGATATCCTACTCTTTTAAAAACTATTAACTATATTAATTTGTTCTTAATTTCTTAGGAACTAAAATCAAGATAACTATGAATGCGGTTAAAGCAATTCCAGCATTGAATAATACACCAGCAGCGCCACCTAGTTGTAAATTCATAAATGATGCGCCAAAACCATAAATGGTACTAGACATTGCAACACCAAAGGCATTACCTAAAGATGATGCCATTTTATACAATCCAGATGCTACCCCTACTTTGTCGTCAGGCGCTTCCGCAACCGCTGTATCAGTAGAAGGTGTGGCATATGTACCTAAACCGATACCAAATAATAAGTAACCTATAATACTTGAAATAATATAAGCAACATTTGGTAAGAATGTTAAAGATAATAGTAATAATCCTAAGAATGCAAAACCACTACCTACTAATAATGGTTTTTTAGCACCAAGTTTTTGTAATAATTTTTCACCAACACGAATCATGAATAGCACAGCTACAAGGTACGTAATTGAAATTAAACCTGCTTGTAGTGAACTAAAGCCTAATTGACTTTGATAATACGTATTAACAACAATAAGTGTACCACCGGCAACACCATTTAACATAAAGTTTGATAATGTCGCACCGCTGTAACCCTTATTTTTGAAAATATGAAAATCAACTAACGGGTTCTCTGCTTTTAATTCTCTAATAATAAACAGGATACCAGCAACTAAGAATACAGCACCAAGTGATAAAATCATTGGTGAGAACAGTCCACGATCTGCAGCTTGCGTAACCATCACGTTAACACTCAATAGCGTAATAACTAGTAGTATTAAACCAGTAACGTCAAATTTAGTTTTAGTTTCATTCTCATTCGGTTCAACTTTAGTCTCGGGTGTGTGTTTAATTAAGAAAAAGACTAAAATTGAGAGTGCAATTGAAACAATAAAAATCCACTGCCATCCGATCGTTGAGGCCATGAAACCACCAAATAATGAACAAATACCACTACCGCCCCAAGAACCTATAGACCAGTAACTGACAGCGCGTTGTCTTTCTTTTCCTATGTAATATTCATTTATTATTGCAAGTGTAGACGGCATAATTAATGCACCTGATAAACCTTGTAACGCACGACCTACTAATAACAACCATGCGACAGGTGCGATGATTAAACATAATGATCCAATAATATTTAATGCTAAGCCGATATATGTCATTTTTACTCGACCTAATTTGTCTGCAATATCTCCTGCCCCTACAATAAATAGTCCAGAGAACAATGCAGTTAAACTAATGGCAATATTAATCGTACCCATGTCTGTGTTAAATGAAGACTGTAACGTTGGAACAACGTTCACTAATGATTGTGCAAATAACCAGAACGTAAGTACCCCGATTATAATACCAATTAGTAATTTATTATCTCCCCTAAATTGTTTTGAAGACTCCATCTCGAAAAATTCCTCCTAAATTACCCTAAAACTAATCTACTCAAGTTGATATAAGTCATAATGAAGCAACCATAATGAGTGTCATACATTTTATGTCTATGACTTTAATTAATAAGTTCCCTATTTCTATAATTTATTAACATGTGCATCATGACTTACATTATTTGACGTTAACTTATGTTTGATACAACACTCACTTAAGAAATTAGTTTACATTGAAAACCTTATCATAATTAAGAAGAAATGACTTAATAAAATACTCTAACTTTTTCAATAAATATTTTTAACAACATACTCAAAAGTGCAATAAATCAATAATTAGATACCTACAAATTATAAGTTTTAATTTTAAACTATTAAGTTAAAATTATCCATATTATAATTGTAGAAAGGATATTTATTTTAACTGAAACTACAATGAATAGGTGCTTACTATGTTTAATTTATTTATATTATTGCTTGAACGTGTAGGGTTAATCATTATTATCGCCTATATGTTAATGAATATTAATCACTTTAAAACGATGATGGGAGAGCGCGAAAAATTGCGTTCTCAATGACAATTAACAATTTTGTTCGCTTTATTTGCTATAACTTCAAATTTCACTGGAATTGAAATTGAAAATGGACATATTGTATCTAGCAACATTTATTACCACCTAAATGACGATGCATCTATGGCAAATACACGTGTATTAACAATAGGGATGTCTGGTTTAATTGGCGGACCTTTCGTCGCAATTATAGTAGGCATTGTATCAGGGTTGTCACGCCTTTATATTGGCGGTGCAAATGCATACACCTATCTCATTTCATCTATTTTCATCGCACTCATATCAGGGTTTTATGGTTATCGTACAATGCGTTGCTATACTTACCCAACCGTTTTAATGGGTGCCATTATTGGTGCACTTAATGAAGCAATTCAAATGGCATGCATTCTCATCTTTGCCAACGATACAGCGTCTGCATGGTCGCTTGTTCAATTCATTGCCATACCTATGATTTTAATCAACAGTATTGGGACAGCTATCTTCTTATCTATAATACTTTCAACATTAAAACAAGAAGAGCAAACCCGTGCAATTCAAACGCATGATGTTTTCGAAATAGCGAATAAAACGTTGCCGTATTTTAGATCAGGTTTAACTGAACAGTCTGCACGTTCCGTTGCTGAAATCATTCTGAAATTGATGAACGTATCGGCAGTTGCTATCACAAACAGAACAGATATTTTAACGCATGTAGGTGCTGCAAGTGACCATCATGTTGCAAAAAAAGCGATCATTACTGATTTATCAAAAGATGTTATAAAAACTGGTCAATTAAAAGAAGCACACTCTAAAGAAGAAATCGGATGCAACAATCCAAATTGTACTTTAACATCTGCAATCGTCATCCCTTTAATGATTAATCAAGAAGTAGCTGGCACATTAAAATTTTATTTTACAAATGAATATGATAATACGACATCAACGAAACAACTCGCTCGTGGCTTAGCAGATATCTTCTCAAGTCAATTAGAATTGGGTCAGGCCGAAATGCAAAGTAAACTTTTAAAAGATGCTGAAATCAAATCATTACAAGCACAAGTTAATCCGCACTTCTTCTTTAATGCGATTAATACCATTTCAGCCCTCGTACGTATTGATAGTGAAAAGGCGAGAAAGTTATTATTACAGTTAAGCCAATTCTTTAGATCAAATCTGCAAGGTGCTCGAAATAACACCATTACTTTGGAGAAAGAGTTGCAACAAGTTGAGGCCTACTTAGCATTAGAACAAGCACGCTTCCCTGATCGATTCACAATTGAATATCATATTGATTCATCTTGTAAACATGTGCTCATCCCACCTTTCGTCATTCAAATCCTAGTTGAGAATGCTATTAAACACGCCTTTAAACATCGTCGTAAAGATAATATTATTGATGTGACTGCACATCATGACAACGAAGAATTAACACTAACCGTTCGTGATAATGGAAGTGGAATTGATGATGATAAGTTACCATTGATCGGACAAATGAGTGTTGATTCAGAGACAGGAACTGGTAGTGCCTTAGAAAATTTAAACAGACGGTTAATTGGACTTTACGGCACTAAGGCCGCTTTACATTTTGAATCAACAGAATTAGGAACGACGGTAAGTTGTCATATACCATCACATACAATAAAGGAGGATATTTAGGTGAAGACGTTAATCGTTGATGATGAACCATTAGCTCGAAATGAGCTTCATTACTTATTAAATGAGATCTCAGGATTTAACGTTATTGATGAGGCTGAAAACATTGAAGAAACGTTAGAAAAACTTTTATCAGAAACATATGATTTAGTCTTTTTAGATATCAATCTTATGGATGAAAGTGGTATAGATTTAGCACAAAAGATAAAGAAAATGAAACAGCCACCACTTATTATTTTTGCAACTGCACACGATACATTTGCAGTTAAAGCCTTTGAACTTGATGCAATTGATTATATACTCAAGCCTTTTGAACTTGAGCGTATAGAGCAAGCAGTAAATAAAGTTAAGCATCAACTATCTAATAGCAATGAGATAGATAATACAACAAGTGAATCATCTTCTCTATCAATGCAACGAGATAAACGTCATGATAATGGAGACCAAACCGTACTGCCAATTGAAATGAATGAACGTATCTATGTGATCCAAAAAGACGACATCACGGCAGTTTCAGTCAACAATGGGATAACAACGATAAATACTATCAATCGCACATACCAAACAACTGAACCACTTAATTATTATGAAAAGAAATTATCGAATAACACATTTATTAAAATCCATCGTGCGACTATTATTAATAAAACGCATATCGATAGCGTTGAACATTGGTTCAATTATACTTATCAAGTAACCATGACTTCTGGAGACAAATTTCAAGTCAGTCGTTCATTTATGAAAGCATTTAAACATGAAATTGGCCTTGCATAAACGAACGAATAATTAACTTATATATATTAAATAATTTCATTAATGAGTATTTAACCACTTGCTAATAACATTTTCGTTATGCGAGTTTAGGTTAAATACTTTTTATTTATAGAAAAAACGTCGTACCATTTGATATTATTTTGTCTATTTGATTTTCAACTTGAATATATTGCAACTCACGTTCTAATTTTTGTAAGTCACTGCCAAAATCCACAATAGTAAACGTTTCCATAATATTCTATCTGTAAGGGAAAGAGAAAGGGAGCGTTAAAATATGGCAAATGAACAATCACAAAGTAATGCTCATCAAGGAAATCATAAGTTAGCAAAAACGTATAATTTCTTTCAGCAAGCATTAACGATTGCTATCGTACTATTTATATCTAAAATTATTGAAAGTTTCATACCATTTCCTATGCCAGCGTCAGTAATAGGACTCGTATTACTATTCATCCTATTATGCACTGGTGTTGTCAAATTAGGTCAAGTTGAAGGTGTCGGCACAGCATTAACGAATAATATTAGTTTCTTATTCGTACCGGCCGGAATTTCGGTTATCAATTCTTTACCAATATTAAGCCAACATCCAATTTTAATATTGCTATTAATTATTATTTCAACGTTATTACTACTTATCTGTGTAGGATTTGTTTCACAATTATTCGTAACAAAAAAATTATTCCCATCTAAAGAGCAAAATAAACAAACTAAACTTGGGGAGGGTAACTAATGGTAGATCATTTAGGAATTACAACACCGTATTTTGGTATATTAGTCTCATTAATACCATTTGTCATTGCACAATATTTCTATAAAAAAACGAACGGTTTCTTCTTACTAGCACCACTTTTCGTAGCAATGGTTGCGGGGATCGTATTTTTAAAAGTAACAGGTATTAGTTATGAAAATTACAAAATAGGTGGAGACATTATTAACTTCTTCTTAGAGCCAGCAACAATTAGTTTCGCCATCCCTTTATATAAAAAACGTGATGTACTTAAAAAATATTGGCTACAAATTTTTGGGGGTATCGCTATTGGAACGTTAATCGCACTTATCTTAATTTACTTAGTAGCTATTGTATTCCAATTAGGCGATCAAATTGGTGCTTCAATGCTACCACAAGCTGCTACAACTGCGATCGCCCTTCCAGTATCACAAGGTATTGGCGGCGTCAAAGAGTTAACGTCATTAGCCGTTATTCTAAATGCCGTTGTTATTTCTGCATTAGGTACTAAAATTGTTAAGTGGTTTAAAATTTCAAATCCAATCGCTCGTGGTTTAGCACTAGGTACAAGTGGACACACACTTGGCGTAGCTGCAGCCAAAGAACTTGGTGAAACTGAAGAGTCAATGGGTAGTATCGCCGTTGTTATCGTTGGCGTAATTATCGTTGCCATTGTTCCACCATTAGCTTCAATTTTATTCTAAACATTTTAAAAAGAACCTGAACACAATGTTGTGCTCAGGTTCTCTTCGGTTTGCAACCATTAATTGATGCTTTGAACTTTATTGTCTCGTTTCTTACTATTACTTGTTGGATCGAGTTTCTTTTCTAAGAAGCGTAATCCTAAATCTATAATAATCGCAATTAACGCAATTGGAATGGCACCAGCAAGTATATAAACCGTACCATCAGTAGAGTTTGTACCACGTATAATAATATCCCCTAGTGTAGAAGCTCCAATAAATGATCCAATTGCCACGATACCAATCGCTACAACTAGAGCAATACGGATACCACCAATAATCACTGATAATGACAATGGCAATTCAATCATACGCATGACTTGATTCTTAGTCATACCCATACCCTTGCCTGCATCTTTAATATTGTAGTCTACTTCGGTAATGCCAGTATACGTATTCTTAATAATTGGAAGTAACGCATATAAGAATACTGCAAACACTACAGTATTAGGCCCTAACCCAAGCGCTAACATAAGTATTGCTAACATCGCGATAGCTGGAACTGTCTGGATAATATTCGCGATAGTAATAATAGGCCATGATAACTTCGTATATCTTGAAATTAATATCCCTATCGGAATGCCAATAATACAAGCGAATAACACACCATAAATAGACATTAATAAATGTTTGAAAAAGAGTTCCATCAGATAGCCAAAGTTCAAGGTATAGTATTCATAAAGTGAGCTTAACAAGTTACCTTTCATTATTTTTGACCACCTTTCTTACTGTCATCTTCAAAATAATTATGTTTCTTCAAATACTCTTCTGCAATAACGGCAGGTTCTTTACCTTTTCCATCCGCTTCATAATTTAATTTCTGCATTTCTTTAGTACTAATTTGTCCCTGTAATTTTTTCAATGCTTTATCAATTTCAGGGTGATCTTTGATTAGTTTTTCAGTGGCTAATGGACTTCCATCATATGGTGGGAAGAATTTACGATCATCTTTTAAGATTTTCAAATCGTAAGCAGCGATACGTCCATCTGTTGAATAACCAACAGCAACATCTAATTTTTTATTTTTTAAAGCATCATACACCAAACCAATTTGCATTGGACGTGCACTCGCAAATTTAAACCCATAGTCTTTTTGGAAAGCTGGATATCCATCACCAGCACGGTTCATCCATTGTGTATCCATACCTAAACGTAATTCATCTTTATATTTTTTTAAATCTGAAACTTTTTCTAAATGATATTTCTCAGCTACTTCTTTAGTAACCATGAAAGCATACGTATTTTCAAACCCAAATGAGTCATAAAATTTCTGATTATATTTTTCTTTAAATAATCTTTGCGACTCTGACATTGCTTTTTTAGTATCTTTTGTTGGTGGCGCATCAAGTACACTCGTCAATTCTGTTCCTGTATATCTCACAGCTGACATATTCACATCTCCACGTTGTAACGCATTGTGTTGAATAATACTGGAACCTAAATTACCAATAATAGTAGGTTTAATTTTCCCATTTGTATAATGTTCTATCATTAATTTTTCAATATTTGCCATTATTTTTGTTTCACTAGTTTCTGTGGCAGTAATCTTCACACTATCTTTACCGTCACCATCGCCTAAACCTGGTAAACTACATCCAGATAATACGATGAGAGACATTGCAAGAAGTATGAAAGTAAGTTTTAACTTTTTCATAATTTTAAAATCCTCCCTTTGTATTTATCTAGATACTTTAAGCCCTTTAGGCACGGCCCACTTTTCAATTAAAGAAAGTATGAAATCGACAAGTAAAGCCAGACACGTTACAAGAATTGCAGCACTAATAATCATTGGTGGCTGATATAAATTTAATCCGTTAAAGACTAAATCACCGAGTCCACCAGCGCCAACGTAACTAGCTAATGTAGCCCAGCTGATTACGTATACACTTGATAAACGTATACCACTAATTATAAGTGGTAAGGCTAATGGCAATTCGACATCTTTCATTAACTGCATCTTTGTCATACCCATACTTGTTCCAGCTTGGATGATATTCTTATCAATATTTTGTACTCCTAGAACTGTGTTGTTTAAAATTGGTAACAATACATAAATGAACAATGCGACAATCGCTGGCGTCTTACCTACACCAAAGATTGGAATCATAATGGCTAATACTGCTAACGTCGGAATTGTTTGAAGCACACCCGCTATCGTTAACACTACATTTGCAGTACGTTTCGTCTTAGATAATAAAATGCCTAACGGAACCGCAACTACAATCGCAATTAATAACGCGATAATTGATATGTAAAAGTGTTCTATCGTTTTCGATACAAGTTGGCTTCCATATTCTTGGAAAAATTGGCGCATTAACGATCAACTCCCGAATGATTAGAATTCATCACATCATGCGTATCTAATCTATCTGTAACATCTTTTTGCTTAGTTGTAGCGTCATTTGGACGGTCTTCGGCATGTTCATTTTTTTCGATGTTACCTAACTCATTTTCACGTTCGACATCATTCATGTGCGAATCAGACAATGTCATCTCATCATTTTCTTCACCCCAAATAGAGTCATAGACAATGTCAACAAGATTAGCACGTGTAATTAGACCTATAAGTGCATTGTCATTATCAACGACTGGTACGTTTCTAATATTTCTCTTTAATATCGTACGTACGGAGTCTTGTAATTTAGAATCAATATGGACTTTGTAAACATCTCGTTGCATTGTATCGATTAATTCCTTACGTTGACGTAACCCTTGGTTAATATCTTCAATATCTAGGAATCCAAGTAAATGATGATGATTGTTGACTACAAATATTGTGTCGACACGTCTTTGTCGCATAACATTGACTGCATCATTAAGAGTGTCGTTGGCATTTACCGTAACAGGCTTAATCATCGCATCTTCAACCGTTCTCATATTCGGACGATCTTGAATCAATCTATTTTGTCCAATAAATTCTCTAACAAAATCATTGGCAGGATTTCTAAGAATATTATCCGGTGTATCGTATTGAACAACTTTCCCTTTAGACATGATACAAATACGGTCTGCGAGCTTTATTGCTTCGTCCATATCATGTGTCACGAAAATAAATGTTTTCCCTAATTTCTTTTGAAGATCTTTAACTAAATCCTGTAAAGTGTCTCTCGTAATTGGATCCAATGCACCAAAAGGTTCATCCATTAAGATGATATCTTGCTCTGCAGCTAATGCACGTACAACACCAATACGTTGTTGTTGACCACCTGATAATTCTGATGGATAACGATCTAAATAGTCTTCAGGTAAGTCTACTAACTTGATTAATTCTTTTGCTTTAGCATCCTTCTTCTCTTTAGACCATTTAAGCAACTTTGGTACCAAAACAATATTTTCTCTAATGGTCATATGAGGCATCAATCCAATTTGTTGAATAACATAGCCAATACTTCTACGTAATTCAACTGGATTCATATTTCGAACATTCTTCCCATTCATTTCAATTGTGCCGTCAGTGGCTTCAATCATTCGGTTAATCATTCGTAAAGCTGTCGTTTTACCGCTACCGCTTGTCCCAATAAAGGCAATAAATTCACCAGATTCAATATCTAATGAAATGTTATCTACTGCTTTTTTATTGCCAGAGTAAATTTTTGTTAAGTTTTTAATACTTAGCGTCATTAGATTGCTCCTTCCTATTGTTGCCAGATAAAAAAGCTCATAAAACAAAAAGGCCAGTAGTCCCATTGTTAAACAAATACGTAATAAGTTAAACAAGAGCCTCATGGCCTTTGCTTCATAAAATTCTAATTAATTCAATTTCAATATAATTCGAGCTTTTTCCATCTTTTATATCTATATACCCTATATAATTTTTTGAAACATTTCTTATATGAAAAGATTAAAAAAATTCACAATTGCATTTTTTTAAAGTTGTTTCAAGCATGATCAAGTTAAAAAACTGCAGAAAATAAAGTTGCTTGCAATAAAATTCATGAAATTGTCAAACTTTTCTAAATAAATAATATAAAGCTGAATTCAAAATTGCGTTACGAAATTAATAGTATTAGTCTATAGGTGTAATAAGTATTTATTGAAGGGATGTTGTAATAATGAAAGCAGCAGTATGGTATGGTCAAAAAGATGTTCGCGTGGAAGATCGTGAACCTAAGCAATTAAAAGACAATGAAGTAAAAGTAAAAGTTTCATGGGCAGGTATTTGCGGAACTGATTTACATGAATACTTAGAAGGACCAGTCTTCATCTCTACAGATAAACCTGATCCACTACTTGGACAAAAAGCACCTGTTACTTTAGGTCACGAGTTTGCTGGTGTTGTTGAAGAAGTTGGTAAAGACGTTACTAAATATAAAAAAGGTGACCACGTAGTTGTTAACCCAACTGTATCTAAACATGAGAAAGATGAAAGCGTTGACTTATATGATGGCTATTCATTTATCGGTTTAGGTTCTGATGGTGGCTTTGCCGAATTTACAAATGCACCAGAAGAAAATGTATATGCATTACCTGAAAGTGTATCTGATAAAGAAGGTGCTTTAGTAGAACCAACTGCGGTTGCAGTTCAAGCAGTTAAAGAAGGTAAATTATTATTTGGTGATACAGTAGCAGTATTTGGTGCTGGTCCAATTGGTTTATTAACAATTGTTGCAGCTAAAGCAGCTGGTGCAAGTAAAATCTTCGTATTTGATTTATCTGAAGAACGTTTAGCTAAAGCTAAAGAAGTCGGCGCTACGCATGTAGTTAACTCTGGTAATACAAATCCTGTAGACTTTATTAACGAACATACTGAAAATGGTGTAGATGTTACATTTGAAGTTGCTGGTGTTGGCGTAACATTATCTCAATCAGTACAAGTTACACGTCCAAGAGGTACAGTTGTCATCGTATCAATCTTTGCTCATGCAGTAGATTTCGACCCAATGTTATTAACTAACTCAGGTGTTCAATTAACATCTACAATTGCATACTCACCTACTACATTCCAACAAACAATTGATTTAATTGCGAACGGTAGCTTAGATGTTAAGAGCGTAGTAACAGATGAAATTGAATTAGAAAACATTGTTAAATCTGGATTCGAACAATTAGTAAACGATAAATCTCAAGCTAAAATTTTAGTTAAATTAAATGGCTAATTTGAATTAACACATCGATACATTTTAACTTGATTTAAATAAAAGCTTTTAATCGACATCTCTACAGATGAAGATTAAAAGCTTTTTTCTTAACAATTATTTATCATACATGCCTTTACCATCAAGTATATGGTCAATATATTTTTCAACTCTGCTTTGTCTTGTTTGACTGCGTTTAGCTTGTGAAATGTGATATATGTACTGATGCTGTCTACCAGGCGTTAATTTGTAAAATGCCTCTTCTAACTTAGGATTATCATTGAATGCTTGCTGTAATTCTTCAGGTATTTCATAGTCCTCTGTCTTCTTCATTTCAACTTTCTTGCCGGCCTTTTCAACTTCAATGGCTTCATTAATATAATATAAAATTTCATCTCGACGCGCTTTAATTTCATCTAGTGTTTTAAAGCGTAATTGTCTTGCTGCTTGAACTCGTTCTGTTTGTTGAATTAGCGTTTTATATTTATCCTCTAAAATTGCACCTTTATGAAATAGTAACGCTACATAATGTTTAAAACCATGAATCGTTATAACATTTTTATCATTAATGGTATATGTTGGATGCATCCATTTATATGCTTCTTCTAATTCTGACTCATCAAATATTAAATTTCTTAAATATTGATAAGATTCCTTCCATTGATTTTCTTTTTCTAAAAAAGCTAATACCTGTTTATCGGATTGTTTCTCTGGCACCTTAGTCACCTCATATCGTTAGTTTGATAACAATACAATCATTATATTATTTAAGTCAATAAATAACTATTAATTACACAATCATTTGTAAGTTTACAAAATCATAAATTGACTAATGAAATGATAAGCGTATAATTATAACGTATCATTTTTGATGAATATTAAAACAACATAAAGGAGTATTTATGGGACAAAATCATAACGAAGGTAAAATCAATCTGGTCCAACTTGTATTATTAGGACTAGGAAGTTTAATTGGTTCAGGTTGGTTATTTGGTGCATGGGAAGCTTCTTCTGCAGCTGGTCCTGCAGCCATTTTATCTTGGATTATCGGGTTTATAGTTATAGGAACGATTTCTTATAACTATATTGAAATAGGAACAATGTTTCCGCAATCTGGAGGTATGAGTAACTATGCTCAATACTCACACGGTTCATTGTTAGGATTTATTGCCGCATGGGCAAACTGGGTATCATTAGTTACTATCATTCCAATTGAAGCAGTATCTGCTGTACAATACATCAGTTCATGGCCATGGGATTGGGCAAAACCAACTTCTGCATTAATGCATAATGGTTCAATCAGTACGACAGGATTATTCGCTGTCTATGTCATTATCATTATTTTTTCTTTATTAAACTATTGGTCAGTTAAATTATTAACGTCTTTCACTAGTTTAATTTCGTTCTTTAAATTAGGTGTACCGTTACTAACAATCATCATGTTAATGCTTTCAGGTTTCGACACTAGTAACTACGGTTCATCTATTGGCGAATTTATGCCGTACGGTAGTGCACCAATCTTTGCAGCAACAACAACATCAGGAATCATCTTCTCATTTAATGCATTCCAAACAATCATTAATATGGGATCTGAAATTAAAAATCCTGAAAAGAATATTGCACGTGGCATTGCAATTTCATTAACGTTGAGCGCAATTCTGTACATCATACTACAAAGTACATTTATTACATCTATGCCACAATCAATGATTCATGAGCATGGATGGAGTGGTATCAACTTCAATTCACCATTCGCAGACATGGCAATCTTATTAGGTATCAACTGGTTAGCTATTTTGCTATACATCGAAGCGGTTGTTTCACCATTTGGTACAGGCGTATCATTTGTTGCGATTACTGGTCGTGTATTAAATGCAATGGAACGTAATGGTCATATTCCTAAGTTCTTAGGTAAAATTAATACAACTTATAATATTCCACGTGTAGCCATCGTATTTAATGCGATTATCAGTATGATTATGGTGACGTTATTCCGTGATTGGGGTGTATTAGCCGCTGTTATTTCAACAGCAACATTAGTCGCTTACTTAACAGGACCAACTACGGTAATGTCATTACGTGAAATGGGACCTAAATTACACAGACCATTCCGTGGCACGATGTTAAAAGTAATGGCACCATTATCATTTGTACTTGCTTCATTAGCAATTTATTGGGCGATGTGGCCAACCACAGCTGAAGTTATATTGATTATTATTTTAGGATTACCAATTTATTTCTTCTATGAATATAAAATGAATTGGAAAAACACTAAAAAACAAATCGGCGGAAGTATGTGGATTATTGTCTACTTAATCTTATTAGCTTGTATGTCATTTATCGGTAGTAAAGAGTTTAAAGGTATTAACCTAATACACTACCCTTACGATTTCCTAGTTATAATTGTTATAGCACTTGTCTTTTATAGAATTGGTATTACAAACCACTTCAAGAGTGTGTATTACAAACGTGCTAAGAAGATTAATAAACAAATGAAAGAAGATACAATAGAAGCAGAACAACAGGAAGCTGAAAGAAAAGAAGCAATCCAACAACATAATGATTAATACAGTAAACCTAAGTGTGACTACGTTCATACTTAGGTTTTTTTAGAATAGAACAGCATTCAATATCTTTCAACTCATAAAATAATGCTATAGTTAAAGTAATTGATAAATGTTGGGTGATGATCTGATGGTAATAATTAATACGAAGTATGGGGCTTTTGAAGGTTTCACACATAAGAATTTAGATTTGTTTCTAGGCATTCCTTATGCATATCCCCCTATTGGACATCGTCGTTTTAAACATGCTAGTCCTATATATAGTTATGATACATTTGTTGATGCTACACAATTTAGAGCAATCCCTCCACAACCATTCAATAAATTAGAAACGTTCTTTTCAACTACGAAACAGAAATTTCAACCCAATGAAGATTGCCTACATTTAAACATTTGGCGTCAATCGACTGGCAAAGCAAAGAAACCTGTAATCATTTACTTTTATGGTGGCGGCTTTATAAATGGTCATGGTTCAGCAGAATTATATACTCCAGAACATATTGTTGAGCAACATGATGTCATTGTGATTACGTTCAACTATCGATTAGGTGCATTGGGATTTTTAGATTGGTCTTACTTTAACGCGCACTACGATAAAAATAACGGTCTGTCTGATCAAATTGCGGTATTAAAGTGGGTTGCACATTTTATTAAGTATTTTGGTGGAGATCCTGACAATGTTACATTATGGGGTCAATCAGCAGGCAGTATGAGTATTCAAGCTTTGATGCAGCAACCACAACTTGACCACTATTATCATCAAGTCATGTTATTAAGTGGCATATTGCAGTTAGATTCAGCAAAAACTGGCATGATGAAAGCACAACATTTTGATGATTTAATGCAACAACACTTTTCCGGAAAAAGTATAAATGATTTAGATGATCAAGCCATTCTACAATTAATGGCATATGACGCGGAAGCACGTGGCAAATCCAAAGGCTTAGAATTAATATATCAACCGATTAAAGATAGCAAGATGTGTAGGCCTCTAACTGAATTCAACAAACCCATTGTATTAAGCTATACGAAAGATGAAGGCGATTGTTATATCCGAAATGAATCACGAAAACTGAGCCCTCAACGTTTCGTTGATGTCATGAAATTAAATCATATTCACGTCGATTTCAGTCGTGTTCAAACTGGAAAACAACAAGCACATGTCGTGACGGAATTATATTTTAAACAGCCAACATTCATGTTACTTCAACAAATGAGTAATAATTCTTATCGTTGGTTGTTACGCTTTGATTGGGCTCGAGCTGAACATATTCATTTTGCAAGTGCTTATCATATTTTAGATTTAGTCTTCTGGTTCGGTAAGATGGATATACTACAGGGTCACTCTATTAAACTTTCGAACAATGAGTTCGAATTAAGCAAACGTATGATAAGTGACTTAGTTCATTACGCTAGAACAGGCACCATGCCCTATGAACCTTACTCTATAAATCACTTAGAACCACATGTATATAAATAAGGTAAACCCGTGATAGATGCATGCATCCATCACGGGTTTAAAATGGTTATATGATATTAATTTTTAGCATAATGTACGTTCTTTAATGTAAGTACAATAATCAGTCCTAACAAACCTATAAAGGCACTTACAAACGTGACCGCTTCAACATTCATATTTGAAACAACAAGGCCACCGATAATACCACCTAAACCAATACCTGCATTAAGACAAGACATATTCCAACTCATAACTTGACTTGTGTCACCTTCAACATGTTCGATAATACCACTTTGAATCGCAGGGTTCGTACTCCATTGCACGATATTCCAAATAAAGAGTCCAACTAATAATAGTACTGTTGTAGATAAAATTAAATTAATGGCTAACATAACTACAATAAATACTGTGAAAGCAATAATTAACCATCGCTTACTAGTCAATTTGTCAGCTAGTACACCACCCATTGATGTACCAACAACACCGGCAACACCATTAACGAGTAGCGCTAATGATACATAGCCCATGGAGTGACCATTCTCTAAAATAAGTGGATTGATAAATACAAACGTCACTGAATTAGCGATTAGAATAAGCAATGTAATTGCTAAAAACTTAACGACCTCAACTGGTCGAACAATATGAGATGTAACTTGATTATCATCGGAAACGCTATTATACATTCTATTGGCTTGATTGAGTTCCGTAGTAGTTGGAAGATATTTCAGCATTAATAAGCCGGCAATAAGACTAATAACAATAATAAATACGAATGTGAAACGCCAACCAATCCAATCACCAATCATCGTACCGATTGGCACACCAAAGACATTTGCCCCACTAAATCCAGTATAGACAACACCAATCATCTTACCTCTGTTCTTAGGTATCGTTAGCATTGCTGTCAGTGCTAAGACTTTGACGATAATTAATGATGCAGCGGCTGATGATAATATACGTCCGATGACTAAAATCGTAAAGTTAGGCGCTACGGCGATAATACCATTCCCTACTACAAAGGCAATTAAAGTCCATAATAATACGGGACGTGCAGGGTATCGATTGGTTAATTTAACAAGTATAGGTCCACATATTGCAAAGGTTAATGCATAAAGCGTGACAAGTTGTCCTATAATCGCTTCTGAAACACCTAAGTCATCACTCATTAAATTCATGATACCAGCGACCATCATTTCAACCATACCTACAATAAATACGCTGATGATAAATGTGGCTATCCGCATAACAGACATCATTCATACTCCTTTCATTTAATCATTTTTACATAAAAAAACAGCTACGCACTGTTCTTCAAGTTTCGTAACTGTTCCATTATATAATATTCACTTATATTTTTCTTCCCCAATGTTTTAAAAGAGACTTTCATTATTGTTGTATTGATGTTCAATAAGTTCTTGTAGAAATGCTGAAAGAACAAGTAATGCAATTGCGCCGTAAGTCACATAATTATTATGCAATATAAAATCAAAACCAAAATTCATATTAAAATAACTTTCAACTAGGCTTATTAAAAATCTAAATATATTAAATAGTGCAAGTAGTGTAATCATAATTCCAAGCAGATGAGATATAACTTTCATATAATTTGCTCCTTCGTTCAATGATTTAGTTATATAGTAAAATTTTCAAATTAAATACTACTTAGTTTAATCTTAATTTTTCCTTAAATAATAATTATCGGAATAGTTAAATGTTAAAAAGTTGTATAAGATAGGTATTGAGGTGGTTTAAATGAACGGCGAAGTACTTATTATTGAAGATGATAAAGATATTAATGAGTTAATGAAATTATCTTTAAGTACAAAAGGGATACAACACATTAAATCCGTTGATAATATTGAAGATGCAAAATTTGAATTATTGAACTTCAATTTTCAAGTTATATTATTAGATTTAAATTTAAAGTCTGAAGATGGTTATCAGTTATTGAAATATATTGATTTAGATGATACAGCCGTTATCGTAGTTACTGCTAAAACAACACATTTAGATGTTTATAAAGGCTTCGAACAAGGTGCAGTTGATTATATTAAGAAACCCTTTGATCCTATGGAGTTATATTATAGAGTGTCTTTACATTTAAATGATAAAGATCAGTCGATGTATCGTTATAATGATTTAACTATTAACTTCAATAGTATGGAAGTGTGTATTAATGATAAACCAATCAACCTTACGAATCGTGAATATAATTTATTAACGTATCTTGTTAAAAATAAGAACCAAGTACTTACGAAAGATCAGCTTTACGCTAAAGTATGGGGATACGATACAGGTGTCGATGATAACACTTTGATGGTACATATTAGAACTTTGCGTAAGAAGATTGAAGCGGCTCCTAATTCACCTAAGATGATTAAAACTGTACGCAGCAAAGGATACATGTTCAAGGAAGATGGCAATGATCAATAAATTTACATTAAAGTTTCTTAAATATATGACTATATTTGTACTTCTAAATTTCACTATCACGTGTATATTAATAATAATATTGTTTTTCAAAGTTTTACCTAATATTTATTGGGATATTAACGAAATTGAACCAACCTATTTAGAAACATACGGAGTTACCAAAGAACCAAATGACAATCTTAAATCGTTAGCCAAGAAGAGTAACGTTGATTTATATTTCGTCCGTAAAAATGGTGACATTCTCTACCCAAAATCGAAACGTAATACAAATATAAAGCCAACACTATTAAAAAACATAAATAATACAAATTCTGTTGTATCAAAAAAAGGCACGTATCTTGTTTATATTTATAGAAATAAAATGAAACAACCTAAAATAACAAATGGCGATGAAATCAAAACATCACAACTACTTGATAGTTTATCATCTTTAGATTTCAATCATTACAACTATTTGATTTCAAACAATGAACTTCAATTTGAGAAGAATCCAGGTCAAAGAACTATACTGTGGAATGATAACTTTGGCGAAGCCTTTAATGATAGCAAGAATACGTATATTGTACTTTTCATTTCGTTCATCGTTGCTAACATCATCTTAATTACTTTAACTGCCATTCTAATTTCAAAACGTCTGACAAGACCGTTGTCCTTTTACATTGATTGGATTGGCAATTTGTCTTTGGGCAAACTACATCAGCCTACGTCGAAACGTAAGCGATTTAAGAATCGTCGAACATATCCGGAACTGGACACATCTTTGTCGAAATTGAATGAACAAATGTTGTCTGATAAATTTTATCATAATCAAATGTCATATTATAAATCGAAGTGGATTAGTCAAATCTCTCATGATTTAAAATCACCACTTACAACGATTTATGGTTACTCTAAACTAATACAAGCTGATGAAGCGTCACAATCTTATGTTCAACTTATTTCGGAGAAAGCAACGTTTATGAGTGATTTGATTGATAGTTTGAATCAAACGTTTGATATGGAAACCAATCAGATGAAGCATGATAAAGAGAACTTTCCTATTCAATCAACAGTTAATCGTATTGCTCAGATTATTGGTTACCAATCCCTAACATGCGACTTTCATTTTGAAGATGAATCAACGTTTTATGGGAATAAATTGTATTTCGAGAGACTTCTGATAAATTTAATCAATAATAGTATTGATCATAATGAGATCAACCCTAGCATAAAAATAACTTTTTCTAAAATTGAAAATAACTTGATGATTGATTATAAGGATGACGGTCAAGGTTTGCCTCACGCTAATATTGATGCATTATTTAAACAGTCGTATACGTCGAAAGCGAATAAAGCTCAACATGGTATCGGTTTATCTATCATAAAAGACGCTGTTAATTATCATCATGGTTCAATTACACTATTACCATCTAAGCAAGGTGTACATTTCCATATCATATTGGTGGATACAGCATAGTAAATAAAAAGTCAGCTTTCATTTGGAGAATCAAGTGAAAGCTGACTTTTTAATTTAATTATCTTTCGCTTCTTCATCGGGTGCATTGAGTGCACTATTACGCGCCACTAATTGATGACGCACGTTAAAGAATTGGTTATAGCTTAAATATGTCGCAATTAACGCTGACATTATCGTAGCTGTGGTATGGATAAATACGACAAGTAATTGAAATTTAATCGCTTGTAGTGGTGGTACGCCACCAATAATCAAGCCTGTCATCATACCAGGAATAGAAACTAGACCATATGTTTTAACCGAGTCTATCGTAGGTACGATAGCAAGTCGTATACTCTCTCTAATTGATGCTTTAGAAGCCAATTTAGGTGTGGCCGCTAATGTAAGCTTAGATTCAATATCGGTAATATCTTTAACAAATGCTCGATCTAAATTCTGGTAAGCCAAATTAATCGCGATAAGGCCATTATTCGCTAACATACCACCTATCGGGATAACTTCATTTGCTTTGAAATCAATCGCTCCAGCTAATACAGTAGCAGTTAGCGGTAAAGCAGTTCCAATAAATATAGCGATAAATGAAATCCAAAAGACATGATGCATAACAGGAGAAGCACGGTTAATTGTGTTCCACGATGCGTTTATAATAATGATTAGCACTGCTAACATTAATATCCATGCTTGATCTATTTTGAAAATATAGTGCAATATAAAACCTAATATGATTAACTGTACAACTGCACGTACGGAAGCTACTACTAAATCTTTAATAATATGTAACCCTTCTTTATACGAAATAAAGATTGGAATTAATAATAATAATGCAGTTAAACAAAGGGCTGTATTACTCATTCTGATTTAACGCCTCCTCTTTCGTTATCTCACCATCACTAATTGTTATTCTTCTATGAAAATGTCTCATACTCTGGTCATCACTGTGCGTAATCCATAAGACTGCGACACCTTCTTTAACCATGTCAAAAATCATTTCTTCAATAATGTGCTTATTTTGCGTGTCGAGTGCACTTGTAGATTCATCTAGCAATAATATATCCGGACGATACATAAGTTGACGTGCAATCGTAATCCTTTGACGTTCACCTCCGGATAGATGTTCAATCTTAGAGTTTAAATCATACTGACCTAAGTTCACTTTCTTCAATAAATCGAGTGCCTTTTCCTTATCAAAGTGCGCATCACGAGCTAACGCTGGAAATGACATGTTATCCCCAATCGTCTCACCAAAAAGTTGACTCTGTTGCATGAGATAACTTATCTTCATACGCAATTCTTCAGGAGGATAGTCATTGAATGGCTTATCTTTGAAATAAAGTTCACCATCTGTCGGGCTAATTAGATTATTAATCTGCTTTAAAAATGTACTCTTCCCACTACCAGATGGACCTATGATTGCTACTGCCTCACTTTCATTTAATTGAAAGTTGATATTTTTGAGTATCATACGTCTATCCGCTTTATATGATAAATTTTTGATGTTTAATAACATCTGTTACTAACCTCCTCTTAACTATTACTTTTATTGGAAAATAAATTAAAATACTTTTTTATTTAATCTGTTCTAGCATCATTTATATCTATAATAACAAAAAAAGAAGTAAGATAAGCGAATTCAAGTTAACATTTCTTGATTCACTGTATCTCACTTCAATCCGTGTAAATCTATTACCAAATAATCGAAATAATAATAGAGAAATATGAAATTAAGTTATTTATCATATGCAACGTAATGGTGATTGCTAAGTTACGACCACTATAGTGATACGCAACAACAAATCCAATCGCCATAATTAAATATGGTCCAACTTCAAATGGAGATGATGCGCTTAGTACGTGTAATCCAGCAAAGATTAATACTGATACAACGTACATTGCACCATATGTTAATTTCTTACCGAGTTCATGAATAATGAGATGTCTAAAGAGTAATTCCTCAACGATTGGCGTAACGATTACTATATCTAAAAATAATATTGGCCAAATCCATCTCGTCTTAAAGAGTTCCTCAATTTGTTTATTATTTTCAGTATTATTAAACTGATATTTTTCAGGTAGCAATTCTATTAAATTTCCGTATAAAAATTGTGCCAAATACATCGCAATGAGAACAACAATAATCAGTATGATGTGTTTTTTCAAATCTTTAAAGCGTTGAATTGCTAATGGAATAAGCGATTTGCGATGCATTAAATAAAATAATAGTAATAACAGACACTGTCCTAATAAGACAAAAATTTGATTAATCCCCATTAATTGTTTTATGAAAGGATCTTGTGAGGTCTGACCCGTAATAGCTACAATCGTAATCATTACAACTATTGTTAATATCAATGGCAAAACAATATTAATAATTAAGTAGCCTGGTATAAGCCAGAAATCACGTTTAACAATTCGTTTTGATGCAAATTCATTGTTTAGTTGTGAATGCTTAGATGTTTCTTGCGAATGTTCATATTCATTTGTCATAAGTCTCTCCCTATCTATTCTTTTTGAATATGTAAATTTCAACTATTATCAAAAATTAAAAGAACTTCTCTACCATTGTAGTAATAAATATCACCAAATGTACAGAGCTATGATAAAGATATGATGCTGCTAAATTCTTTCCACTTCTTATGTAAATAATGATAGAGCCAATTGATAATATTAAATACGGTATCACTTCCATGATGGATATCAAGTCATATACCTGTACACTTACTTCTATCACTATACTCAATACAATAACTAACATCAAATTCAGCTTTTTTCCGAGTTCATGAATGATTAAGTGTCGATAAATTAATTCTTGAATTAAAGGTTGTAATACAACCACTGTAATAAAAGTAAACACGATTGCAATTGGATGATTGAATAGACCTTCAAGACGAAGTTGCGCTTGAGTTACATCATAACTTAAAGGTTTAGGTAGTTTCTGCGCTACAAAATTAAAAGTATAATATAGCAATATTGCACTGATACTCACACTAACTATTAATGGTAAGTAATTACGTTTAGCAATGCGAAGTTGTCTAAATGCCACATCAGCAATATAGAGTTTATGTAATGCAAAAAATGATACGATAACAATAAATTGCGCTATAACGAAACTGACGCTCAACATCAAATTATATAAATAGAGCGGTGGTGGGTCTTGCGTTATCATCGCATGAACACCTAGAACACCGAAAACAATAATAATTGGCATTAAAATTTGAAAAACGATGTAAATGGGTATTAATAAGAAATCTTTTTTTACTACTTCAGGACTTCCCCATTGATTTCTTAAACCCTCTTGTTTCAATGACTTTCCCTCTTTTTCCATAGGTCACCTCTTACATCTTGTACATCATACTTTATCATCGAAATACATGTATGTCATATATCATTTGTTATTCTATCAGATTATTAATATTAAGAAATTGAAAATTTCTTCCTAATTTAAATTGTAAAAGATTTACATTGGTGTATGATTTTAATTGTAGAAAGTTCAAAGGGGGAGAAATAAAATTGATTTCTATACTTACAGTTATGCAGTTTATTGTTAACATCATGATATTTATTGTGATTCTTTCAATAATCGGCTTAGTACTTGTGTTGCTATTTAAAGATAAAGGGCAGAATCAACACAGTGTCTTACGTAATTATCCTGTTCTAGGACGTGTACGTTACCTTGCAGAAAAGATTGGACCAGAATTACGTCAATACTTATTTGCTAATGATACAGAGGGGAAACCATTTTCAAGAAATCAGTACACAAATATTGTACTAGCAGGTAAATACAACTCTCGAATGTCTAGTTTTGGAACACAACGAGAGTATAAGGATGGTTTTTACATACGAAATACAATGTTTCCTTTACAACGTAATGAATTACAAATTGATAATCAAACTATGATTTCAACATTCGTCTATAAAGTGGACAATGAACGCTTATTTCAACGTGATGAACATCGAGATCAAACAGTTATTGATCCGTACTACTTAACAGACGATAATGCTATTATTCTCGGAAACAATTTAGAACATCCTTTTAAAATCAAACGACTCGTTGGTCAATCAGGAATGAGCTACGGTGCACTTGGTGGTCGTGCAATCACTGCATTATCACAAGGGTTAGCCCGTGCAGGCACATGGATGAATACAGGTGAAGGTGGATTGTCAGAATATCACCTTAAAGGTGGAGGCGACATTATCTTCCAAATTGGACCTGGTCTCTTCGGTGTTCGTGATAAAGATGGTAACTTTAGCGACGATCAATTTCTGAAGACGGCAAATCATAAAGAGGTCAAAGCATTTGAAATTAAGCTCGCACAAGGTGCCAAAACTCGCGGTGGTCATATGGAGGGCAATAAAGTTACAGAAGAAATTGCCAAAATCAGAAACATTGAACCTTATAAAACCGTGAACTCATCTAACCGCTTTGATTTTATAGACTCACCTGAAGACTTATTACAATTTGTAGATAAATTACGTCATCTAGGTCAAAAACCAGTCGGCTTTAAAATAGTAGTGAGTAAAGTTGAAGAAATTGAAGCATTAGTTCAATCAATGATTGATATGAATATATATCCTGATTTCATCACAATTGATGGCGGTGAAGGTGGTACAGGTGCGACATTCCAAGAGTTGCAAGATGGTGTCGGTCTACCATTATTTACAGCACTACCTATCGTAACTGGTATGTTAGAGCAACATCAAATTAGAGATAAAATGAAAATCTTTGCCTCAGGTAAATTAATTACGCCAGATAAAGTAGCGATTGCTTTAGGATTAGGTGCCGATTTAGTTAATATTGCTCGTGGCATGATGATTAGTGTAGGTTGTATTATGAGTCAACAATGTCACTTGAACACGTGTCCCGTAGGTGTTGCGACGACAGATCCTAAGAAGGAAAAAGCATTAATTGTCGATGAAAAGCAATATCGAGTAACGAACTATATTACTAGTTTACATGAGGGACTATTTAACATTGCGGCCGCAGTTGGTGTCAAAAGTCCGAATGAAATTACAAGTGACCATATTGTAATTAAACGTATTGATGGTTCAATAGAAAATATCATTGATTATAAATTGAAATTAATAAGTTAACTCGATGGCAAAGAGAGTTAAGGTTGGATAAAAATAATACTTTGAAGCTATATCGCTACCACCCAATAGCTGACTAGTAAGAGAAGGTACTCATATCAAGTACCTTCTCTTTTTTGTAATTTCTTGAATTAAGCGAGCACCAATTAAATAAACTCTCGGAAATTCTATCCCCTACCTTTTAATTCTTACTAATTCAATTTGATTTCATTCTAAAGTGCTGTATAATAATTAAAAATAAATTATCAGAATATTCTATTAATTGGAGGTAATATTTATGACAGACAATCATCCAAATTGGAAATTTGAAACACAAACGATTCATGCCGGACAAGTTATCGATGAATTCTCAAAATCACGTGCTGTGCCTATTTACCAAACATCAAGTTATGTCTTTGATGATACGCAACATGCACAAGACCTATTCTCTTTGGCTAAACCAGGTAATATTTACACACGAATCATGAACCCAACTCAGAATGTCTTTGAAGCACGTATCACACAATTAGAAGGTGGTGTTGGTGCATTAGCTACCTCTTCAGGTCAAGCTGCTATCACATTGGCATTACTCAATATTGTGGAAACTGGTTCAGAGATTGTAGCATCGTCTAACCTATATGGCGGTTCTTATAACTTATTAAACATCACCTTTGCAAAACTAGGTATTAAAGTTCACTTTGTTGACCCTAGTGATCCTAACAACTTTAAAGCAGTGATTAATGATAAAACAAGAGCGATTTATGCTGAAACAATCGGTAATCCAGCTATAGATGTATTAGATATTGAAGCGGTAGCACAAATTGCTCACGATAATGGTTTACCACTTGTCATTGATAATACATTTGCTTCTCCTTATTTATGTCGTCCATTTGAACATGGTGCTGATATTGTTATCCATTCAGTTACTAAATTTATAGGAGGCCATGGTACATCAATAGGTGGCATTATAGTAGATAGCGGTAAGTTTAATTGGGATAACGGTAAGTTCCCTGGATTAGTCGAACCTGATCCAAGTTATCATGGCATTTCATATACGAATGATGTCGGTGAAGCTGCATACATCACTAAAGCACGTGTTCAATTATTACGTGATTTAGGTTCAGCTGTATCGCCTTATAATGTTCATGAATTTTTAATTGGTTTAGAAACATTACATCTACGTATGGAACGTCACTCTGAAAATGCCTTAAAAGTTGCTCAATTTTTAGCTCAACACCCTAAAGTCACTTGGGTAAATTATCCTGGTCTTGAAAACAACAAATATCATAACTTAGCTAAAAAATATCTACCAAAAGGTCAAGGTGCAATTCTGACATTTGGCGTAGACGGATCAGTTGATGACATCGCTCGCTTCGTCGATAAATTGCAACTATTCTCATTACTCGCAAATGTAGGAGACTCCAAATCACTCGTCATCCATCCTGCAAGTACAACGCATCAACAATTGACTGAAGCGGAACAACGTCAATCAGGTGTACTTCCAGAAATGGTTCGTTTATCGATAGGTACTGAAAATGCTGAAGATATTATTAACGACTTAAATGATGCACTTAGCATTATTTAAATGATATAAATAAGCTGTAACGAATCTTGAGACATTAATTTATGTCCCCGGCTCCGTTACAGCTTTTCTGGTTCATTATTCATCTGTCATATTACTTTTTTGTTTAAAGTCTAATTTTTTTTAATTCTCTAACGGTCCCTTCCATATTGACCTTCTTATCATTTTTAGATGTTGACATTAAAGAGAAGTACTTCTCGACTTCTTTAATATCTGCTTTTTTATAGTTTATATCGATTGTTTCAACCCATTTTTCATGATTATTTTCTAAGCTATAAGATACACCTTTAAGGTCTTTCAATTGATGATGATCATGGAACGTCTTCTTAGCTTCTTTCTTAGACATACCGAAATCATTATACTTCAATGTTGTTACCGTTGATTGTTTTACTACTTTATTCTTTTTATAAGACAATGTCGTTAATACATGCTTCCCTTCCATGTCCCCTTCATATGTCTTAGAGCGTTCCTTACTACACGCGCCTAATATACTTACACTTAACACCATTAATATCGTCAATACAAAGAACTTTTTCATCATACTCATCTACTTCCCACTGTGTCATTTTTCAATTAAATTATAGCATTTACTTTATCTTATTATGTATAACATTACCAGATAATTTTGATTAGAAACAATTTTTTCAGAAAAACAAAAATCTACATGCTACAATGTTAGTAAATAATGACGTTAGGAAGTGTGTGCATATGAAAGAATCAATTGAATTATTAAAATCATTGACTGATGTGAATGGCATTGCTGGATATGAACGCAATGTAAAGGCAAAGATGAAAGAATATTTAGAGCCTGTAAGTGATGAAATTATAGAAGATGGTTTGGGTGGCATATTTGGTAAAAAAGCAAGTGACAATGGAACAAAATCACTTATGGTAGCTGGCCACCTAGATGAAATTGGCTTTATCGTGACTAAAATCGATAATAATGGATTTATTAAATTCCAACCTATTGGTGGTTGGTGGAATCAAGTCATGTTATCTCAAAAAGTAACCATTACAACAGATGATGGTACTGAAATCCGTGGTCTTATCGGTTCAAAACCACCACACGTACTTGACCCAGAAGAACGTAAGAAGCCTGTCCAAATTAAAGATATGTACATTGATATCGGTGTTCGAAGTAAAGAAGATGCTGAAAATCACGGTATCGAAGTTGGCAATATGATTACACCTTATAGTGAATTTGAAGAATTAGCGAATGGCAAATATTTAACTGCTAAAGCATTCGATAATCGCTACGGTTGTGCACTTGCAATCGATGTATTAAAAAGACTTAAAGATGAACAAATCGGTGTAGATTTATATGCAGGGGCAACTGTGCAAGAAGAAGTTGGCTTGCGTGGTGCTAAAGTTGCTGCTAATAAAATCAAACCTGACCTCGCTATTGCAGTGGATGTTGCAGTCGCATACGATACACCAGGAATGAACAACCTTGGAAGTGAGACGACTTTAGGAAATGGGCCTGTAGTAATCTTAATGGATGCATCTAATGTTGCACATCAAGGCTTACGTCAACATATTAAAGAAGTTGCAAGAAGACATTACATTACTGTGCAATGGGATACAACAGCTGGCGGTGGTACAGATGCAGGAAGTATCCATGTTGCAAATGAAGGTATACCTACAATTTCTATTGGCGTTGCCTTACGTTATATGCATTCAAATGTGTCAGTACTCCACACAGATGATTATGAAAATTCAGTGCACCTTGTAACTGAAATCGTTCGTTCACTAAATGATGATGCTTATGAGAGAATAAAATGGTAAGTTACTAGTTAAAATATTATGAATTTGATAGTTTAAGTCATATCATCAAAATATCGCATTTTCACACTAGTGTGTGGTGTGCTTAATATAATGAAGATTAACGTCATTTGACGTCACTAACCCCAGTCTACTGCCATAGACTGGGGTTATAATATTAACCTTCATTTTAATTTTAACTATTACAATTTATTGCTATTCTACTGAATTCTTCCAACTATCATCACTTAACATTTCTCCTGGCCAAGTGTAAGCCATAACACCACCATCAATTCGAACCGTTTCACCAGTAATAAATGAACTATCGTCAGATGCTAGAAATGCAACAAGTTTACCTACTTCTTCAGGTTTACCTAATCGACCTAATGGAGTGACCCATTTTTGATTATCGCGGAACGTTTTACCCGCTTCATCTTCTGAAGTACCAGCTAAATTGTCTACTAATGGGGTTTCAATTGTTCCTGGTGCAATAGCATTCGCACGAATATTCTCACGACCATATTCAATAGCGATGGATTTCGTAAAGTTAATGACTGCACCTTTGGCAGCGTTATATCCAGAACGATATAAGTCGGCAGCTTGTCCTGAGAATGATGCCGTATTAATAATAGAACCGCCTTGTTCCATCATTAACGGTAATAAGAATTTGGTTACTAAGAATGTACCTCTCATATCCACTGCCATAATTTTATCGAATACTTCAACAGGATACTCGTGGATTCGGCCTGCGCCATTATCTACACCCGCATTATTAAAGATAACATCTACACGCCCATACTCATCTCTAGCTTTATCCGCAAAGTCTTGGACTTGTTTATCATCTGAGATGTCTACTTTATACGCAGTAGCTTTACCTCCATTATGATTTATTTCTTCAACCGTTTTTTCTAATTCATCCGAAATATCAAGGGCGAGTACATGTGCACCTTCATTAGCCAAGGTCTTTGCTGATGCTTGACCAATACCTGTACTTGCACCAGTGATGACTGCAATTTTATTTTCTAAACGTTTCATAACGGCTTTCACTCCTATTTTCAAATTTCTTTAATGAAATTTAACTCATCTATACAATGTTTATCTTCCACACTTCAAACACCCTCAAACCTTATTCTCATAATGATAGCGCTTCATCACACAATTTAATTCCAATCTTATTTAATAAGTAATTATTATTGTACTTATCACATTAATAACCAATTCTTATACTTAAATTTCTGAAAATTGCTATATTTTAAAAATTAGTTTGTTATACTTTGAGTTAACTAACAAAGGGGGCCATTTTATGACCACTAATACAAAAGAAAGAACATCTTTAGTTAATAAATTTCTAAATGGTGTTGAAAAAGCTGGTAATAAATTACCAGACCCTGCAATGCTTTTCTTCTTAATGTGTGTTGGCTTAGCTATTATCACTTGGATTGTGTCTCTTTTTGACGTATCAGTGAAACATCCAGGAAATGGAGAAACCATACATATAAAGAGTATTCTTAGTACTGAAGGTATCGCTATGATTATGAATGATGCCGTTAAGAACTTTTCTGAATTTCCTGCACTAGGACTTGTATTAGCAGTGATGATTGGTGTCGGTGCTGCTGAGAAATCAGGATATTTTGATAAGTTAATGATTTCAGTTGTTAACCGAGCTTCAAAGCGAATCATTGTACCGACTATCATTTTAATTGGGATATTAGGAAGTCTAGCTGGGGATGCAGCAACAGTCATCTTACCCCCACTTGCTGCAATGATCTTTATTAAGATTGGCTATCACCCAATCGCCGGTCTTGCAATGGCCTATGCTTCTTCATTAGGTGGTTTTGGCGCAAACTTTTTAATTGGTATGCAAGATGCATTAGTCTATGCATTTACTGAACCAGCAACGAAGATTGTTTCAGATAGCGTCAAGATTAATGTGGCTATGAACTGGTACTTTATTGCCGCAAGTGTCATCTTAGTACTTCCTGTTATCTATTTCACTACAACAAAGGTTGTTATACCACGTTTAGGTGAATATGATGCGAGTCAAGCTAATTATGATGAAGACGAGGAAACATCATCTCATATTACGCCAACTGAAAAGAAAGCATTATTCTGGGCGAACATGTCATTTCTTTTACTGATTGTTGCCCTAATCGTATGTTGTATTCCAGAAGGAAGTTGGTTAAGAAATGCTAAAACAGGCAGTCTCATTGACGACTCACCTTTAATTAATGGTGTTGGTTTAGTGATTCTTGTTATTTTCTTAATTCCTGGGATGGTCTATGGCATTTTGAGTAAACAAATCAAGAACTCGAAAGATTTAGGTAGTATGATTAGTGACTCTCTTGGTTCTATGGGGTCTTTCATATTAATCGTATTCTTTGCCGCTCAATTATTAGCGTTCTTACAATGGAGTAATCTTGGTATTATTGTGTCAGTCTATGGCGCCAAATTACTTCAACATCAAAATGGTATCGTGCTTATTATAGGCATCATTATTCTTAGTAGTTTGATTAACTTAATTATAGGTAGTGCATCGGCTAAGTGGGGTATTCTTGCTCCAATCTTCGTACCGATGATGATATTACTAGGTTATCATCCTGCATTTACTCAAATGATTTATCGTGTTGGTGATTCAATTACAAACCCAATCACTCCGATGATGCCTTATATGCCACTCGTTCTATCTTACGCGCAAAAGTATGATAAAAATATGAAACTAGGTTCCCTACTTTCAAGTTTAATGCCATACACCTTTGCGTTAGGTTTCGTATGGACATTATTCGTTATCGCTTGGTACTTACTAGGTATTCCATTAGGACCAGGTGGACCTGTTAAAATTCCGAAATAATATAACAATTAAACATAATATTTTAGCCTTTTAAATGTGCACAAACCTCCTCTATCTTCGAGGAGGTTTATTTTTATGTAATCCCTTACAAAATTTTTACTTATTACTAAATATTTATAGCAGTCTCCCTTTTTCAAAGTGTTATATTACGGTAAAATAAAGGTATAGAAGTGTATTTTAATCAACATTATTCTAGTCATTTAGGAGGACACGATGGAAGAACGAATAGGTTTAGTAGATATTGGATCAAATACTATCAGATTAGTTATTTTTAACTTTAATAAAGAATCAGGAATTAATGAATTGCTCAACATTAAGACGCCTGCACGACTAAGCCAATATCTCACTAAAGATAATAAAATGAGTAAAGAAGGCATAAAAGTACTCATTGATGCATTACACAGCTTTAAATCTGTGTCTGATAAATTCAATGTAACTGAATTACATCCGATTGCTACTGCCGCAATCCGTCAATCTAAAAACAATGATGAAATTGTCAATGAAGTTAAAAATGAAGTTGGTATTGATATTAAAATCGTACCCGAAGAAGACGAAGCTTACTATGGTTATTACGCAATTACTCACACTACTGAAATTGAAAACGGAGTATCCGTCGACATCGGTGGCGGTTCAACTGAAGTAACGTTATTTAAAGATAAAGAACTATTTGAATCACATAGTTTCCCTTTCGGTGTCGTAACACTTAAAAGAAAGTTCTTCAACGACAAAAATCATAACGATAAAGGTGCTATTAAAGATATGGAGAAATTCCTATCTCAACAATTTGAATCTTTAGAGTGGTTGAAAGATCAAGAGGTTGCACTTGTAGGTGTCGGTGGTTCCGCACGAAATGTAGCTCGAATCCATCAAGCCGAACATTCATACCCTATTGGCGGTGTACACAATTATACAATGACGAATAAAGATATTGATGAAGTTTTTGATATCATTCGTAAAAGTGATCGCGATGATTTAACCAACCTTGACGGCCTAAGTCGTGACCGTGTAGACATCATCTTACCAGCTGTATCAGTGTTTAAAACGTTGTATAAAATTGTAGACGCTAAACAGTTCACATTCTCTAGAAACGGTTTACGTGAGGGATATGTCATGAAGCAAGTACGTGAACGCTACCCTGATGTCTTCGATAAAAATAATGTACGTAAAGAATCCATTCACTTCTTAGCACGTGAATATAAGATTGAAGATGTTAGTTCACAAGCACGTCTTAAATTAGCTAAATCCTTATTATCACAATTAATTGATATCGCTGATTTAGACATTAGTGATAACGATCAACGTCTATTTGAAGAAGGCGCTTATATTTACTACCTAGGTAGCTTTATCGATTCAGATTCAAGTTCTCCACACACGTACTACATCATTGCTAACTCTATGATTAACGGTTATACACATAAAGACCGTGTTAAATTAGCGTTACTCGCTAGTTTCAAAAATAAATCACTATTGAAATTCTATTGCAAAGAAACAGATTGGTTTAGCAATAAAGAAGTAGATACGATTCAAGCGCTCGGCGGCATCATTAAATTTATCAACGCATTAAACATTTCACAAACGAGCTTCGTAATCGATGTTGAATTGAAGAAAAAGAAAAAAGGCGACGAGGACTATCAATTGACTGTTTACTATACTGAAGGCGAGCCCATTGCAGAAGAATATCAAGCAAACAGACAGAAAAAACATATTGAAAAGATACTTAAAGGAAATGTTTCCATTATCTTTACAAAATCTTAAAATAAGTATGCTATCTTAAAGTTAGGATATTATGCCTTTTACTTACTAATTGAAAAGAATAACGCATATTTGAGGAAATGACGAGGTGTATTTGGAATGCAAACTCAATTGGGAGAAAATGATATTAGCTTACCGCAATACTACAACAACCGCGAATTAAGTTGGCTTGATTTCAACTATCGCGTACTTCAAGAAGCATATGACAAAAACAATCCGCTACTAGAAAAATTAAACTTTATATCTATTTTTAGTTCTAACTTAGATGAATTCTTCATGGTTCGCGTTGCAGGTTTAAAAGACCAAGTTAAGATGGGCTATGACAAACCAGAAAACAAAGCACAAATGACACCACAAGAACAAGTTGATTCCATCCAAGAAAAAGCTAAAAAATATGTTGATACACAATATGAACGTTATAACGAATTAATGACTGAACTTCAAGATTATGAAATAGTGATGTGCGAACCACATGAATTATCTGAACCTTTATTAAACAAATTAGAAAGAGATTTTAAACTAACGATTCTGCCAACTTTAACACCACTTGGCATTGATGCGTATCATCCTTTCCCTAAACTTAATAATAAAAGTTTAAACATCTTCGTAGACATTGATACTGAAGATGCGATTAATTCAGCAATTGTGCAAATCCCGTCACTCATTCCAAGATTCTTAACTTATAATGAAGGTGCTAAACAATATGTCGTCATGGTTGAAGACGTCATCACATACTTTATCAATTATTTATTTACTGGTTATGAAGTATTAAATACCTTCACATTCAGAATCACAAGAAATGCCGATTTAACGATACATGAGGATGGCGCTGAAGACTTACTTATCGAAATCGAACGTTTCCTTAAAGAACGTAAGAGTGGTTCAGCTGTACGTCTAGAAGTTGATGGTCGTACTGCAAATCCAGATGATTTAGACTGGCTTATCGAAACATTGGAAGTTGATAAGCAAGATGTTTATTTCTTAAATGGACCATTAGACTTAACATTTATTTTCGGCTTAGTCGATCACCTATCTCATAAATTAAATTATTTAACTTATGAAAAATATTCACCACAGATTCCACGTTCTTTAGGCAATAATAATTTATATGAACTTGCATTAAAACGTGATATCTTCTTCCATCACCCATACGAATCTTTCGAACCGATTGTTGACTTTATTCGCGAAGCTGCGGACGATCCAAATACAATAGCGATTAAACAGACATTGTATCGTGTTAGTAAAGACTCACCTATTATTAAGAGTTTAAAAGAAGCTGCTGAAAAAGGTAAACAAGTAACCGTACTTGTAGAATTGAAAGCACGTTTCGATGAAGAAAACAACGTACACTGGGCACGCATGTTAGAAGATGCAGGTTGTCACGTTATATATGGTATGACACATCTTAAGACACACAGTAAAATCGCTTTAGTCGTTAAACGTATTGGTGGCGAATTAACATCATTCGTTCACTTAGGAACAGGTAACTATAACGACAAGACTGCGAAACTCTATACAGATATGGGTATTATCACTACAAATGAACAAATTGCAGAAGATGCCATTAACTTCTTCAATTATTTAAGTGGGTACTCAGTAAAACCAGAATATAATAAATTAATCGTAGCACCATTTGATATTCGTGATGTCTTTATCGATCGCATTGATAAAGAGATTAGCAGTCACCTTCAACATGGCAACGGTAAAATTATGATGAAGATGAACTCACTTACGGATAAAGCCATCATTGAAAAGTTATTCGAAGCATCACAAGCCGGTGTGAAGATTCAACTCATTATTCGTGGTATCTGTTGCTTAAAACCAGGTATTCCTGGTATAAGTGAGAATATTGAAGTGGTAAGTATCGTAGGTCGTTTACTAGAGCACTCTCGTATTTATTACTTCCATAACAATGGAGATGAACGCATCTATTTATCATCAGCTGATGTAATGACACGTAACATGATTAAACGTGTAGAAATCTTATTCCCAGTTGAAGATAAAGAAATTGGAAAACGCCTAGTCGACTTCATGGACTTACAATTATCTGATAATCAAAAAGGACGCTACCAAGATGAACATGGTCATTATCACTATGTGGGAAATAACTTATCACCGTTAAATTCACAAGTCTATTTAATGCAAGAAGCAATTAAATATGGACAAGAACTTAAAAAACGTTCAGCTCAACCATCAGGTATGCCAGTTGTGTCTAAACGTCGTGCGAATTGGATGAATCGTATCCGTCGTTCTCTAAAGAAATAACATATAAAATAGGCAATGGTCGCTCATGACCATTGCCTTTATTTTTGTAAACAATTTTATTTCTTAGGGTAATCGTACCAATGATTTAAGAATTGGTAGAGAACATCACTATAGGTTTGTAGTTCTGATGCTTCTATCTTCTCATCTACGCTATGTGCTTCTTCTAAACTACCAGGCCCGTATAAAATAGTTGGTATACCAAAGTGTGCTGTCCAACCACCATCAGTTACAGTCGTACTCATACCATGCTTTAAATCCGTTCCATGAACAGTTTGATGTGCTGACTGTAATTGTTTAAATCCAGGATGTTCAGTAGGTATGGTGAAGCTAGGGAAGATTTCACCTTTATCTTCAATCATTGATTCACCGCCCCATTCAAACTTCAATGGATTCTCTCGAAGCCAAATATCAGCCTCAGCCACACGATTCAAGTAATCTTCTATTTTTGCAACTACATCTTCATATCGCTCGTTTGGCAAATAATGAACCGTTATCCATAAACGACATTCATCTGCAATGAATGCTGGATGGCGTCCACCTTCAATCACTGCCGGGTTAATGGTATTTGCACCTGGAGGCATACCAGGACTATGTTTCATTACAGCCCAGTGCTGTTCTAATTCGTTTAGTGCGTGAATAATTTTTGTCATTTTTTCAATGGCACTCGCACCAAATAGCCCACCACCAGCATGGATGGTTTGACTACGCGCACCATCATGAATGGTATTCTTACTTTTCACGGTAATCCAGCCGGTAATCACACCATCTTGACCAAGCACCATATTCTCACTTGTATCTAACACAAGTGCTAGATCAGCTTTAGGTCCAATTTCACAAGCAAGTTTCGTACCTGCTTCACCTACTTCTTCTCCTACGACAGACTGTACAATGATATCGCCTTTAGGTTGGCGTCCTTCTTGATGTAACTTTTCAAGAACATAAAATAATGACGCCATACCACCTTTCATATCACTTACTCCACGACCATAAAGCCAGTCATCCACTTGGGTTAATTCAAATGGTGAATACGTCCAGTTTGAATCATCATCTACTGATGCCACATCTACATGGCCATTTAATATAAGTTTAGGTGCGGAAGGGTCACTCCCCTTCAAAGTCGCGACAATGACACTATCATTCTTATAAAGTTGTTCCCGTTGAATACTAAATCCAAGTGCTTTTAATAATTCTTCAATCTCATCTTGCAAAGGGTCTGTATTACGTCCAGGTGGACTCTCCGTATTATAGCTAACTAATAATTCTAATAAGTTATAAAGACGTTTCTCCATCTTTGTCACTCCTCTAAATCTTAGTTATCCCCACTATCGTCCTTCATTACCAGTGTATCACGATAAAGATTACAAAAAAGGTGTTTCTTGCCAAATGACAAGAAACACCTATGACTATTATTATACTGGTCGCACAGTCACTTCGTTTACATTGACATGTGCTGGTTGTGTTAGTGCATAAACAATCGCATCAGCTATATTTTCAGGATCTAGTTTCTTACGACCACCAAAGTCACTGCGTTCTGTCATTGGTGTATCTACCATTCCTGGTAATATGCTTGTTGTTTTAATCCCTGTTTTTGCTAATTCTTTTTCTAAGCCATTAAAAATCATCAGTACAGCGGATTTAGTTGCACTATATAATGCACTTTCTTTAGATACTTCATTCGCAGATATAGATGCTAAATTTACCACATGTCCTGACCCTTGTGCTTCAAACTTAGGTAATATCGCATTGAGACTGTATAGAAGTCCTTTAATATTCGTATCAACCATTGAATCCCATGACTCAACTTGATAGTCTGTGATTTTTGATGAACGCATGACACCTGCACAATTTACGAAGATATCCACGTGTCCAAATACATCGATGGCTTTTGCTACTAATGCATCTACTTCTACTTGGTTTGTCACATCTGTAGGTACAATATGTATATTGTCTTCATTCATATCTTTCGCTACCGTATTCAATTTATCATGACTACGTCCTGCTAATACGACTTTAACACCTTGCTTCTCAAGTGCTTTTGCTGTTGCTGCTCCGATACCACTACTTGCACCGGTAATAATTGCTACGCGTCCGTTTAATTCTGTCATTTCACTTCATCCTTTACTTTAGATTCATAAAATACATTACCTTATTTAAAATGCATTAAACCTTTAAGACAATTCCCAGGAAATATTATTATGAAAATACTAAGATGAATTGTAATCTTTAAGAAAACGTATTAAAGTTAATATATGTAATTAAATCATTGGGCATATAGAAAGATAGGAGGATACACAATGACATTTGAAGAACGTATTCAAGCGTTACGTGCTGAAAAGAGTAGAACAAGTTTCTCGTTTCATTTCATCGATTTATATAGTGAAGAAGAATGGATGAATATGAGTGTGAAGCAACGTACACGCCAAGAGAGAGAATTTATCGCACAATTGGACCAAATTCCACGTGTAAGAATGCCATTCTCTAGTCAAGAAGGCTACAAGTTTAAGTTATATAATCAAGAATATCAATATAATGAAGTTAAGAAGAATTTCAAAGATTTATAATACACTGAAGCCCGTATCTCTATGGTAAGATACGGGCTTTCAACACATTATTCCAGAATGATTAGGGGTATATTTATGGTATGACTTCGACTGCTCACCAACGAAGGCATATAAGGTTCTTGAATGTTAATAGGAGGCCATTCAATTTGTATTAATTTGTAACGAGTGTTTTACGTTCGAGTCCATAGTAATATAGTCGTTCTGCATCAATATATGGAATTGAATCGATAGTCAAGTAGCCATCTTTAATATCACCGATCATTCCTTGATTAACACCAGTTTTCAAATAAATGTCGTAACTGCCTTCATCAGAAAAAACAACTTCTTCAATTACTTTTCTCATCAGTATCACTTCCCATTACTTATTCCTTACAATTCTTATCATACACCCTTTTAAAAATTTTTAAAGTCTTTTGTGATACTTTTCACAAATAGTTCACTTTTTTGAAAATGAAAGCTATTGAAGGAATTTATGTATGTGGAATATAAAAGGATTTATATTTCACTTAAGTCGATATACTTGCCTAGGGGGCTATAAAGTAGTTCTTAGATAGATATTCACTTGCTTAAGTTATTTCGCTTTCCTGCGGGAAAGGCTCAAGCCTGTAGTCTTGAGACACTTTCTTTTCCGCTAGGAGTCTTATAACTTCGCTACGTTATCTATCTTAGAACTACTCACAATGCGCTAAAGCACTTAGGTTCAGGTAATTATACTTTTATGTTATCCCTCTTAACTATGATGTATATTCTATGGTTTAACATTAAATATTTTAAATTGAATACACTCGGCATTAAAGACTTTCTCTATTAAATCCTCTACACTTTCAAATTCATCATGGTTTTCATATGGATCAATAATATAAAACTTAGGTGTTTTACTATTTAATCCTATAATTCTGAATATCAAATATTTTTGAGGGTTCTCATACATGGCATATATTTCATTTAATGATAGGTAAAAAGGTTCATCCTCTTTTTTAGATTTAGTGGCTTTAATTTCAATATATTTTTCAACTGGACTATCTAAATTTTGAGGATCAAAAGCAGTCATGTCATATCCATATCCGTGCAGTTCACCCATAGATGTATCAATTGTATTAATAAATTGTTCTTGTAAATTTTTATCAGATATATTTTTTTCAATTAAATTCATAAAATATTGATAAGCTAATTTTTCTCCAATTTGTCCCGTTATTTTGTTTTCTTTATGGGCTTTTTCAATGTCGTCATCAGTTTGTTTTTTAGTAGAGGTCTTATATTTTTTTGCATATGTGGAAGCTTTGGGCTTATCTATTTGAGACATTTGAATATTTTTATTTTCATTAATACTTTCATTAAGTTCTTTAGTCTCTATTATTGTAACTATTTCATTAATATTTAATAATAAAGCGTTATATTCATTTATATTAATTTTATTTACTAATCCGTTAAGTAATTTAATCATTTCTTTGTAGTCTGAAATCATCATATCCTCGGTATACACTTCAGTCTCAAAATCATAATACTTATAAATAATTGAACCGTGAGCATATCCACTTGGCAAATCCGATTTATCATATTTACTATCCTTATTATTTGAATAATAAAATCTACCTACTTCAAAGTTATTATCATCCAGATATGACGCTAAATACTTGGAAAGGGCAAGTGCTTTTTCTTTAGCTTTTTTCACACCAAAAGTTTTTTCTTTAATTTCGCTCCAACCTTGATTTAAAGAGAGATATACCCCTTTGCCTTCGGGGTGAAATAAATAAACAATGTAGTAACCTTTTTAAGTGCTTTTAGTTATATTAGTGTTAAAGGTAGTAACCCATGGAACCATACTATAATTTCCCTTTCCAACACTTCCAGTAGTTAAAAGGTCTTTATTATTAGATAAATTTTCTAGCTGTTTGGGCAATAATTCTTCAATAATTGATGAATACTTGTCACTTAGGTCCCAATCTTTATTCGTTCTGACATCCTCACTATTTTTCATTTTTATCAAATTCAAAACATTTTTTATATCTTTTATCATCTTGAATCCCTCTAATCATTATGTATATTACATATATTATTATATATTCAAAATAATAAAAGACACCATAGTGCAATTTAAAATCTGACTAATTACACTATGGTGATCGTTAATTTTATTCTTCTACAATATATCTATATATATCATCTCTAATTGATGTCTTCATAGTAAAATTCATTGTTACTACTCTATCACCAATATCTCGAATTTCTTCTTTAGCTGTTCCTTGGATGTATTCTGCTTCTCCTAAATAATAATGAAGTCTTCCTTCAGCATCACTTTTCTTTACAAAAATATAAACTTTTTTATTTTTCTCTTTATGGTTAATAATATCTTGTATTTCATTACTTTTTAATGATGCATTTGCTCTTGAAACCCAAGCTAATTCATCTTGACTTATAAAATGATCTTCATATTTAATATTATCTTCTATATCTTCAGATTTTTTATATGTAATAAATACTGGAATATGATCATCTAACACTCTATAACCATAAATGTTATTACTCATATTTTTTTCATCATTTCTCCAGTTTACTAATTTTAGAAAATCTAATCTCGAATATTGATTATAAAGGATTAAGTCATTCCCTGAATTTTGAAACTTCTCATTATAATATTTAGCTAAACTAATTAAATCGTCTACATATAATTGATATTGCATATCTGCCAAATGTTTTTTAAATGAAGCGCTCAAACTATATTTATTTCCATTCTTAGTTATAATTGGACTACCATATCTCGCATGTTCTGCTTGACCAAAATATTCTAATGTTAATATTTTTAAAGAAGTGTTAATATCCTCATTATTAAGATAATTCAATTCATCATATATTTCTTCACCTATTTGACCTTTATTGATTATATATTCAAGTACTAAATAATCCGAATTTTTTAATCCAGGTGATATTTCTCTTGATAAGAAACATAGATTTTTTGTTGCATCATCTGAGAGTTCCATTTGCGTATATTTATATTTCTTTAAAAATTCATGATAACTGCTAAATTTAGATAAAATAACCTGAGGGTCAATCGAATTTTGTTCAATATAGTCCATAAGCATTGGTGTATGACCTATTCGTTCTTCAACAGTTTTATATGCATCAATAATAATTTTTACACTATTTAATTTAGCATTATCTATAGAATCATAGATTTTTTTCTTAGCGATTTCTTCAAAATTAATCGTAGATATACCTTCTATTTTATTAGGGTTACTTAAAAACTCACGATATGCATTTTTATTTTGAGATTGATTGTCTGACAAAGCTATTGGAATAAGATAGTTATTTTTATAGTTACCTATAAAATCTATGATTGTAACATATTCTTTTTCAGAACTTTTTCTCAATCCTCTACCTAACTGTTGAATAAATATAATACTAGATTGTGTACCTCTTAACATTAAAATTTGATTCACTTCTGGAATGTCTATACCTTCATTGAATAAATTGACTGTAACGATATAATTAATTTCACCATTAATTAGTTCATTTGTTACTTTCATTCTTTTATTAGGGCTATCACTACCAATCAGTGACTTACTTGGAATATTTCTAGCTGTCAGCATTTCTGCTATTTCAATAGCTTCTTCTTTTCTACTAACGAATATTAACCCTCTTAATGTATCACCTGAAAAAACGTAATAGTTTGCTTTTTCAACTATGTGACTAACCCTTTCTTCAGAAGTTAAATCTTTTAAATCAGTAAAATCATCACTTTCTATGCCATTATGTACATAATCGGTAACTCCATAATAATGAAATGGACAAAGTATTTTGCTTTCCAAGGCTTTAGGTAATCGAATTTCATATGCAATATTATTATCAAATAATTTGAATATATTTCCATCATCTGTTCTCTCCGGAGTTGCTGTCATACCTAACATAAAATCAGGATTAAAATAATTAAAAATAATTTGATATGTTTTAGCATCAGTACGATGCGCTTCATCAAAAACTATATAATCGAATGCGTCTTTTTTAAAGTTTTTGTAATTATCATTTCTACTTAAAGATTGAATAGTTGCAAAAACATATTTTGCTTCTTGTTCTTTATGAGTACCTGTATATAAACCAAACTCTTGCGGATTTTCATGGGGAAATACTTTTATAAATTCTTGGCGAGCTTTCTTTAAAATACTCTCATTATGAACAATAAATAAAAATTTAGTAGGCTTATAATTCCTTACATCCAATGCACATAAAATAGTTTTACCAGTTCCAGTAGCCGATATAACTAACCCTTTATGTTCACCTGATTCTCTTAATTGTCTTAGAGACATCAAAGCTTCTTCTTGCATGATGTTTGGTTTTATTTCATTGGTTTTATTAAATTTGTTTAATAATGTGTTTTGCTCACTATTGATTTCAAATAAATTTTTATAGAGTTTCGGACTAAATGATAATTCATAGTCTTCAATCCATTTCTCATCTAAAGGTATACTGTTATCCCATAATTCTTCAAATTGATACCTTACATTATGTATTAAATCGCCATTTTTATGAGTTGACAACAAAACATTATGTTCATAATTTACTTTCATTGCAGTTGATGTCAGGTTAGAGCTCCCAATGATCATAGAAGAATAATTATCATGGTCAAATATATATCCTTTCGCATGAAAACCCTCAATGTCTGTTAAGCGTACTTCAACATTGTTTAGTTTCAATAATTCTTTATACATTTTAGGGGTATTAAATCCTAAATAATTCGAAGTAATTAACTTTCCTGAAATTCCTTTTTTATTTAAATCATAGAGTGCTGATTTAATACTTGCTAACCCACTTTCAGTAATAAACGCTACTGATATATAAAATGTATTACATTTGTTTAACTCATTTAAAATAGTTGTTAATACGTTTTGATTTTTATTATTTATTAATATTTTGGGATTCAAATTACCTTCGTGAACAACGTTTTTATCTATAAAACCTTTATTCAATGACTGCTTTAAACTATCTACTATATTATTAGCCATTATTCTTCACCAGTTGAAATCATTTCTACTGCTGGAATATCTGCTGGTGCCCATTGAAGTGTTTTTAATTCACCAGCATGTAACCACTTGATTTCTTTGTGTTCCGTTAGCGTAGGCATTTGATTATTTAATGTACACTTAAAAGTAGTTAATCTTACAATGCCAAATTCGTATTCGTGTTCAGTTGTAGTCACTTTGTCACCGACAACTAAATCACACTTCATCTCTTCCTGTATTTCTCTGATTAAAGCTTCTTTTTCAGATTCTTCAGGCTCAATTTTGCCACCTGGAAATTCCCACATTAATGGTAATGACATGTTTTCACTACGTTGTGCACATAAGATTTTCCCTTCTGAATAAATTATAGCGCCAACAACATTTATAACCTTTTTCATAGAAAAGACCCACACCTTTTTATTTTATTAATTATAATTTTATCAAAACTTACATTTTCATCAATCCTCTTATCTAAAAGTATGTATAAGTTTTTTAAAACTTAAATTGAACATATTTAGTTAGAATTTTAAAGCAAATTTGCATTTTAAGAAATCCACCAATTATTGATACTTTCTGTCCATCTTTTGATAACGGGCGCCATTATGTTTGCAGTATAATTAACTCACATTAGATCGATCTGATGCATGAGGGGGATAATAAGCTCTCAACTGATAAAATTCGTTAGAGGCGCATCTTAACTGGAGAGTAAGGTGGGTCTCTTTCTTTTTCAATAAATTTTAAATGAAGTAAAAAGATTGATATTTTTAGCTAAAGATTTGATATTACGACAGGTATTCTATCTGAATAATATATTGTACAATTTAAGTGTATTAGATATACATCTAATACATAGAGTTTTTGAGGAGGTTGGGAAGTATAACCATTACATATTATATTTCCCAAAAAGCTCATCTTAGCGGAAACTGAGATGAGTGGAATTTATACTTCTTGATATATGTTCATAATGCTCGTGACATGTCAGTCAACTCAACATGAATCAAACAGCCAAGATTACGTAATCCAAAGAAGAACCCATAATTCTTTACCATATGTCAGGTGTATTATGAACTATATTTTTAGGAAATAAGCTATTACAAAATTTTTAATTAATACTTACTCTCTGATGCTTTAACTAAGTATTAATTAAGTCGAAATGTCTCTAAAGAAGTATAGGTGCGATGTTTTTTACATCAAAGATGAACCCCATAAACATTTAAGCTGATCACTTAAGTGCTTATGGGGTCTTCTTTTGTATCATTATATTAAAATCCTAATTCTTTTATAAACTTAATGAGTTCATCTTTCATCTTTGGATCTTTAAGTGCATATTCAATCGTTGTTTTAACGAAGCCTAATTTTTCTCCAACATCGTAACGATCGCCATCAAAGTCGTATGCATAAACTGGAATATCACTATTCATACGTTCAATCGCATCAGTGAGCTGAATTTCATTTCCAGCGCCTTCTTTTTGTGTTTCAAGATAGTCAAATATTTCAGGTGTTAAGATGTAACGTCCCATGATGGCTAGATTTGAAGGCGCTGTACCTTGTTTCGGTTTCTCAACAAATTGTTTTACCTCGTAACGACGGCCTTCTTTTTCTAATGGATCAATAATACCATATCTATGAGTAACGCTCTCTGGTACTTCTTGAACACCAATGACTGAATGACCTGTTTCTTCGTAAACGTTCATCAATTGTTTGATAGCTGGTGTCTCTGATTCAACAATGTCATCACCTAATAAGACTGCAAATGGTTCATTTCCAATAAATTGACGTGCTGTATGAATCGCATGTCCTAATCCCTTCTGTTCCTTTTGTCGAACGTAGAAGATGTTTGCTAAGTCTGTAGAATATTGTACTTTCTCAAGTAGGTCATCTTTTCCTTTTTCTTCAAGAACCATTTCTAATTCTTTTTGATTATCAAAATGATCTTCAATTGCGCGTTTATGTTTACCAGTTACGATGATAATATCTTCAATTCCTGCACGAGAAGCCTCTTCCACTATGTATTGAATTGTAGGTTTGTCTAGAATAGGAAGCATTTCTTTAGGCATCGCTTTAGTAGCTGGTAAGAATCGCGTCCCTAAACCAGCAGCAGGTATGATTGCTTTTTTTATCTGTTTCAAACTCAAGTAACTCCTTTGCACATTCTGTCTTTTATATCATTTGTTAGTTTATCACTCTTTTTATTTCTTTCCTAGTGATAGCTTGTGATAACCAATTGTTTGAAGTTTGCGTTTAAGTTCTATTCAATTTCAACTTAAAAACACATGATCGATTATTTTTAAAATACTTACGATAAAGTGTGACCCGAATACCCCAAACATCATATATATATTGAACTCAGTAAATTTACTTTGAACGACTTTGATTTGTGTATGCTTATCAAATAATGGTGGATTGCTATAATGCATCAATAATTGTGCAATGTTATATTTTGCTTTTTTTAATATACTCGTTACATAAAAAGCATAGATTAAACCGATGAATGATACGATTAAAATAACGTATTCACTATATTGAAAATCAATGATGAAAATCATACCCCAAATTAGTGCGATGATTAAAAGATCTAATTTATCTATCATTTTAAATTTATCTATTTCTTTTTCTACATCATCAATTCTAGAGTTTTGTAACAAATCTAAATCAATATCTCTCACATTTATCTTTTTAACTTTTGACATTCAAATACCCTCAGTAAATTTTTATTTCATAGAATAATATATCATTTAACAGATAATATATTAATCATAAATTACTTTCTTATTGCAATCTAGACTTGTCATATCAGTGTTAATAAAAAAAGCCACTCGTTGGAGTGGCTTTACATTTTGCATTCAACATTAACCCTATACAAACAAGCTAATAAATAATATAAAGATGATACCTGATACTGAGATGATTGTCTCAAGTAGTGACCAAGTTAGGAATGTTTCTTTGACGGTTAAGCCGAAGTATTCTTTAAACATCCAGAATCCTGCATCATTTACGTGAGATAGGATCACGCTTCCGGCTCCTATTGCAAGTACAACGAGTGCGACATTAACGTCAGAATGTTGTAATAATGGTAAAACGATACCTGTTGTAGAGATTGCAGCTACTGTAGCTGAACCTAATGCAATACGTAATACTGCTGCTACTATCCAAGCAAGTAAGATAGGTGACATTGTAGAACCTTCGAACATTTTTGCGATTGTATCACCCACGCCACCATCAATTAATACTTGCTTGAATGTGCCACCACCGCCAATGATTAAGATCATCATGCCAATTGGATAGATGGCATTTGTAACTGACTTCATAATGTCGTCCATCTTTCTGCCACGGTTCAAGCCCATTGAGAAAATAGCGAAGATAACTGAAATTAACATTGCAGTACCAGCCGTACCTATGAAGTAAACAATTTGTTCAAATAAATTTTTAGCTTCTTCATGGCCAGTGATTAATTGAACGATAGTTGAAATTAACATTAAGATCACTGGCAATATTGCTGTAAATAAACTTAATCCAAAACCTGGCATTTCAGATTCTTTAAATTCTTTTTGAGAACCCAATGCTGATATATCACCTTCACGAGTGTATGCTGAAGGGATAATTTTTTGTGCAATTTTATTAAATACAGGTCCAGCAATAATCGTCACTGGAATTGCAATGATGATTCCAAATAGTAATACTTCTCCCACATTCGCTTTTAGTTCTTTAGCGATAACGACTGGTCCAGGGTGGGGTGGTAAGAAACCATGTGTTACTGATAAAGCTGTCACCATTGGTAAACCTAATTTAAGTGGTGATACTTTTGCACGTTTAGCAATCGTAAACACTAACGGAATTAATAAGACTAAACCTACTTCGAAGAATAATGCGATACCCACGATAAATGCTGCAATCAACATTGCCCATTGCACGTGTTTAGGTCCAAATTTAGCAATCAATGTGTCGGCAATTCGATTCGCACCGCCACCATCTGCAAGTAATTTACCAAGCATTGCCCCTAACCCAAAGATTAATGCAATGTGGCCAAGCGTACTTCCCATTCCCGCTTCTATAGTTTCCATTATTTTATTTAATGGCATACCTAGTAGTATAGCAGTCACGACAGAAGTGACGTTTAATGAAATAAATGTGTTCAATTTCAAGAATATAATTAATGATAATAGTAATAAAATCCCGATAACAACACTGATAAGTGGCCAAATATCTCCAAACATAGTAAATCCTCCCAATGTTTTCTTTTTTTAATTAATTAATTTACTCCATGTGCTTACGTTGAAAATCTGCAATTTCTGCATAACGTTCTTCTAATGAGCGACTTAAATTAATGAAGATTGAAACTAACTGTTGATACACTTGAACGGTTTCTGAATCAGGTTGATGTGCATTCGTTGTCCCGACCATTTCTTCAATAATTGAGAAGTCATCAATTTCCCCTAATGCTTTCAAACCTAGTACACAAGCGCCTAAACAAGAACTTTCATAGCTTTCAGGCACGATAAGGTCTGTGTCGAAGATATCTGCCATCATTTGACGCCAGACTTCACTCTTAGCAAATCCTCCTGTTGCTTTAATTGTACTTGGTGTTTCGTTCATTACTTCTATAAGTGCAAGATAAACTGTATAGAGATTATAGAGTACACCTTCTAAAGCAGCACGAATCATATGTTCCTTTTGATGCGAGAGTGTAAGACCGAAGAATGAACCACGTGCATCAGCGTTCCATAATGGTGCACGTTCACCTGCAAGGTACGGATGGAAGATGAGACCCTCTGCACCTGGCTTAACCCGACTTGCGATTTTAGTCAGTACATCATATGGATCAACGCCTAAACGTTTGGCAGTTTCAACTTCACTTGCAAGGAGTTCATCTCTTAACCATCTCAGAACAACTCCACCGTTGTTTACTGGTCCTCCAATGACATAATGTTCTTCGTCTAGTACGTAACAGAAGATACGTCCTTTATAATCGGTGCGAGGTTTATTAATGACTGTTCGAATCGCGCCAGATGTACCGATTGTGACAGCGACTTCGCCTTTTTTATAACTATTCACTCCTAAGTTAGAGAGAACACCATCACTTGCACCTACAATAATAGGTGTATTCTCATCAATGCCCATTAAAGTTGCATAGCGTTTCTTTATACCTTTAAGAATATGTGTCGTAGGTACCAGTTGTGGTAGTTGTGCTTCAGTAATACCCAACAATTCAAGTGCCTCTTTATCCCAGTCAAGTTCTTTAAGATTGAACATGCCAGTAGCTGACGCCATTGAGTAATCGATGACATATTTTTCAAATAGTTGATAGAATATGTAAGTTTTTATATCTGCGAACATGGCAGTTTGTTTATAAATATCTGATTGTTCATGCTTCATCCAGAATATCTTAGATAGTGGTGACATCGGATGAATTGGTGTTCCTGTGCGTTGGTATATATCTGAGCCATGATGTTCTTTATTAATTAGTTCAGCGTATTTACTCGCGCGATTGTCTGCCCATGTAATACTTTCAGTCAAACGATGATGTTGTGTATCGAGTGCAATCAGACTATGCATTTGTGCACTAAATGAAATTAGTTTGATGTCTTCTTTTTTTATATTTGCTTCTCTGACAACATATTTCACAGTCATTAGTACTGCATCAAACAATTCGTCAGGGTTCTCTTCAGAAACATCTACATTGGGTGTATGTAAGGGGTAGCCAATGTTGTGTTTCATGATGAATTGTCCATTTTCATCGTATAATACTGATTTCGTACTTGTTGTCCCTATGTCAACACCAATCATGTATTTCATATTATTCCTTCTTTCTTCTATTTATCTTAGCCAGAAACTTTCAATGTCTTCGCCAACATCATCGAAATTTAAGTGGAAAGCTTCTCTTAATTTTGTAGAGTCATATTGTTCTACCGCTTCAATAAACCCCTCATGGTTACTATGAATGCGTTCAAAATCCGCTTTATCCTGCTCCATGCGATGTCTCATAGATAGTAATACGAGTGTTTCAATTACAGGTTTCAAATGATTCCAGAATGTTTGTAAATATTGATGATTGGATGCGTTAATCATGGCTTCATGAAATTGAATGTCATGTTGTGTAAATGCTTCAGCATCTTCGAATTTAACTGCTACTTTCATCATTTCAAGGTGCTTACGCATCTCTTTAGTTATAGGTGCTCTATCAATGTGTTTGATCTTAGAGAAGGCAAATGACTCTAACATTAAACGTAAATCATAGAGTTCTTTCTTCTCTTGATCACCAAACTGTAATACCTTAGCGCCCATGCGTTCTAATTGAATAAGTTGATCTGTCTGTAATAATTTGAATGCATCTCTAACAGGGGAACGACTAACATCAAATTGTTTTGCGACTTGATTCTCAGTAAGTAGCGTATCTACTTCGATTTCCCCACTCACAATTTGCAATCGTATTTCTGCTGCGACACCTTCTCCTTTAGACATGCCACCAAGCCATTGTTCTGGATAACCTTCTTTCACATCTTTCACTCCTATTGACTCAATTACAACTTGTATACAAGTATATTAATATATAAGTTACGTTTTTGCAAACGCTTTCTTTTTATAAATTTAAAAAACCCGGCCACAGATGGACCGGGAAAACCATGATTAAAATTCTATTTCTTCTCATCTGAAACTTCGATGCAGTAATGTGGTTCGTGACACTTAGGGCATTCTAATTTACGTGTTTGCATAGTATGTCGTGCCAAGATGAACTGTTTCAATGATGGCTTAAACGTATGTTGGCAATTGGGACACAGATATGAAATATTTTTATAATAATATGTTGTTAATCCAACGGCATAGGTTACTAAGACAGGCACTATCGCAATAAATGGTTTACTCGAACTTCTTATTAAACTTGTGATTAACCCTGTGTATTGAATAATGCCAATGATACCTGCGCTAATCAATACTTTACTTTTAAACGATTTCAATGTAGTCGATTGTTTCATTGCTTTATCTATGTCAGATAAATGATTTATTGGAGCGCTTGAGTGATTTGAAATATATTGGTCAACGTTGTTCAAATGTTTTAGTGCTTTTGTTTGATCATGTATGCTTGTCTCTAATTCTTTCTTATGAAGTTGCAACATTGCTTTAAGCGTCTTCATATCGCTATCTTCGTAAAGTAGCGTTTTAATTTCATCCAATGTACAACCAAATTGCTTCAACAAAACTATCAACTGTAGTTGCTGTATATGATCATCATTGTAATATCTACGATTTGATTCTGATGCACGTTCAGCTGTCAATAAGCCTTTACGATCATAATATTGTAGTGTTCGAACTGTAACTCCTAAATGATTGGCAAGCTCTCCAACTGTATAATGTGACATAGTGTCCACCTCCTACATTGAATCTACCTCATGACGCTACGTCACGAGCAAGACATTTTTACATATAGTTTAAAGTAAGTCTGAAGGATGTCTTATTTGTCTTCTATCCAATCTTTAATATGATCTACGATGCCTACCGTACCATTTGGTAATTGTTCAAGGACAGAAGGAAAGTCCATATGGCCGATACCTGGATAGACGATTTCTTTCGTTTCTCCTCCATAGCGTTTATACTGCTCCATTGTCGCTTGTGAATCAGTATACGGAATGATTTCATCATCTTTGCCAGAGATAAATAGTAACTTAGGAAATTGTTCAATTTCTTCTATATCTGGAAGATAATCAGCTTTTATCGTATATATTAAATCTGTAATGATAGTTTTAATTGGGGCGACAAATGATAAGATATCTAGTCCGTTTTCTTTTCGTGCGTAGACCGTCTTTTTTAATATATATTGTGGCAAATTTTTAATTGCGGTAATTTCATCTTTAAAGTGATCACGTTTACTATCTGTCGAGAACAAACGTGCTAGCATACTTGTGTTTGGCGTAATTTTAGCTGCGCTGCTTAAATAAACAAGGTGCGATATGGGCAATGTATTATATTTCAACAAACGTGTACCAATCATACCACCCATCGAGTAACCAATGACCATGACCTTTTCAAGATGTTGTGACGAAACAATTTGTTCCAAAACGTCTTCAATTCGTTCAGAGTAATCATCTAATGTGTGATTATTGCGATCGATACTTGAGCTTTTGCCACGACTTGGACAGTTAATAAAGATCATCTTATATTCTCTAAAGTACGGTTCAAACATCGTCATAATGCGATAGGTCATGATTGCCCCATGTAAAAAGACAATTGCCCTGTTTGAAGTTTGATTCCCGGCAAATGCTACTTCGACTTGTTCGTTATGATAATTTTTCAATTGATAAATTTGTGTTTTGAAATGTTTTCTGTTCATAATCAACCTCAAAAATTGCTATATTACTAAATTATTATTTTATCACAAAATTATCAAAACTGAGTCAAATTAAAAAAGTATAACTTATAGAATTGTTGCAAGTTACGTACAATTCATCAAGTTATACTCTAAACTAATCGCTTAGTTATTATCTGAAATCGCAGAATGTATCGATTGCATTTTAGATTCTACATCTGCAATTTCAAGTGCACAGTCTTTTAACATATCGCTATAATCATCCGTACTCGCATTATTTTTATAGCGAATTTTATGTTCTAAACTTGCCCACATATCCATGCCAATGGTTCTAATTTGAATCTCCACGGGAAGCTTTTCAACTTTATTTGATAAGAATACTGGGATAGACACAACAATATGTAAGCTACGATAACCGTTGTCTTTTGGATTTTTAATATAGTCTTTACGTTTAAGAAGTTTGACATCCTCTTGTTTTAATAGCATCTTTTCAATGACATAAATATCTTCTAAATAGTTACAAACAACGCGAATACCTGCAATATCTAATATATGTTCACGAGCACTTTCTGCACTAATATCTAGTTGTTTGCGGTGCAACTTTTTAATTAAGCTGTTCATCTCTTTCACACGGCGTTCCATATGGTGAATAGGGTTGTGTTTATAAACGTGATTAAAGTTGTCATCTAGAATATCTAATTTTGTACTGATTTCTTTTAAGGCTGAGGAGTATAAGTGGTCCAGTTCTACGAAGCCAATAAGTCTATCGAAGGCTTCGTCTCCATCTTTAAAATGATGTAAGTTATCTTTAAATTCACTTCGTAATTCTTCTATATACAATGATGGTTTTCTTTCTACATACATAGTATTTCCTCCTTAATCATCACTGTATATTATAGCGAATTGCAAAATGAACTAAAAATAATACTCTTTGATTTCACATTATTTTTAACAATTAAATTTATAATTAAAAATGCAAACCTTTATATTGAACAATGCGTCCAGACATAAAGGTTTGCAACTATTAATTATGATGTTTCATTCTTATTATGTTCGATGACTTTAGTACCACGATTATCAGCGATGTCTTGTGCGCGTTTAGTGGCGTCTGCTTTCTTCTCAAACGTATCAGACGCTTGTTTCGCACCTTCTGTTTTCACTTTCCATTCATCATCTTCGAAATAGACATGTACATTTTCGTCATTTAGTTTTGGGTTTGCGGATTGATCTTTTTGGTGTTGGGTAATGTGTTTATGTTTTAATTCATCTAGCTCATCTTTCGTCGCATCTTTATACCAATCTTTAGCTTGCTGTGTAGCAATCGGTATAACATCGCCTTCTTTATAACCATCTTTTAACATAGCATTACCAATATCAATTGCTTTCTTACGTTCTAATTCATCGAAGTTCTTCCACGTATTCGGATAATCATCCATCGTCCAAGGCATCCTATCAAACTCCTTTTTAACTTGATAGTTTGCTTTACCACTATCGTTCCGAGTGAAACTTGTTTATCGGACTATGCTTTAATCGCCACACCATTTTCAACATCGTCTATATCTTTACGCGTATGCACGCAATTGTTTTGAAGTCTCATTAATGCCGATTTAATGTAATTATATTGAGGTAAATCGGAAAGTTCATTAATTTCAAGTCGGCTTTGAAGTTCGAAATGTTTCGCTAAATTTTCAAAAGTAACTAGGTATTCCCCCATTTGCTGATCTGAAATACGTTGACGTTGATGATCTTGCATCGCACGCATTAACATAAAGTTAATTTCTTCTAAGGCAAATATACTTGGATAATAATAACGAATCACTTCTTGATTAGAGAACAATTCACCACTTGCTGAATTGTTGATTTGAGTCATGTTACTCATTTTCACTGAAAGTGCTAAACTTTCATCTCTTTCACGTAAATCATCTTGGTAGTGATTCTCTGAGAATAAATATTGGAAGATGACCGCTTCCTTACGAACCACTTCTGCAATCGTTCGTGGCAACATGGCAGACGCTGTTTGACGGTTAATAAGAAGAATTCCGACAACTGCGATTGCTATACCGATCAATACATCAAAGATACGTGTGTAGGCAATTGAAATTGAAAGGTTATCTGATGCTAAACCATTTAATAATATAACTTGGATCGTGATAAATATAACTGCGAACGCATAGTTTGAACCTACAAATGTTTCAGTGACCATTGCTGCAATACCCATTATGATAACGGCAATGATTAAGTGTGGATTGAAATACAATATAGCTGATAAGACAAGTGTTCCTAAGATAGTACCTAGTCCACGAGCAACAGAACGGTCTAACATACGTCGAGTTGTCATGCCTAATAAGACTGTATGTGCTGTTAATGGTATCCAGTAAGATTTTTGGATATTAAAGGCTAACGAAATAAATATTGCTACTGCCATAATGACGGCATAAATTAATGTATTTCGAAATACAATTGAATCTAATGTTAAATTATGAATGATACGTTGACTATATAACGGTTTACGAACACTTGCTTCATGTTCAATTTGACTAGAATCTAAGTTTGTAATTTCATCGATTTTCAAGATATATTGTAATAAATCATCAAACGCTTCATCTACATGAACTTCTTTTGTCCACTTTTCACGAGAGGCTGTTGTTCGATATGCATTACGTATCGCAACATCCATCATTTCAACTAATTCGTCTGGTATAGGGCGAATACCTTTTTCATGCAGTTCCAATAACTCTGAATATAACCCCTGTGCTGATGTGTGGAGTAATAACAGTCTTTGGAAACGCGGACTCAATTTCTGGTTCACTCCAGCCGTTGCAGTGATTAACAATTCATCTGAATTTTTGAACTGTGTTACCGCTGTTTTTGCACTTTCTTTAAATTTATCGACATCATTATAATTGTGCATTAATTCTTTAATCATGTTAAAGTCCGAATTAATCGCTCTATTTTCGATTTTTTGTTTTTGGAAAAGTATTGTCAAGATGACTACTAATGTAGCAATCGCACCACCAACAAGAATTGCTAAACCACGGTATAACGCTTCATTTGGTGCTATTGGCAAGTTACTTGGTAAACAAAACGTTACAAGAAAGAATGTTGAAGATGGTCCTGCAATCTTCAATGCACTGAAGATGTAATATGGGATGACTGTAACTAATAATAATGTTACGCCATATAATATCGGCTCAGTAACCGTAAGTGTGCCCAGTATCATACATACTGCAAATGACAATGAGCATAAGATAACAGTTCTAATCATTGAGCGAGGTGAACTCTTGAACACATAAATATGTGCCAATGTCCCAGTCGATACAAGCAATCCTAATGCGAAATTGCCTAGGAAATAACCTAATAGTGCTGGGATAATTAATAACAAGCCTTGTCTGACACCCTTCATCGGGTCAACTTTACTTGTGTCAAATGTGATAAGTGATTTTAAAACATTTCCCAATGTTATCTTTCCTTTCTATAAAACATACATATTCAATGATAACACTTTTTATTAAGTTATATGATGACCATTGTCTAATTTACAAAAAGGTAGGATTGAAATCATATCTGTGACATAGATTTCAAATCCTACCTTAGTAATGTATATTATTATGCAAATTTCTTTAATTATTTGGCTTCCGCAACATCGATGACTGGTTTTTCTGTAATATATTTGCCGATATTTTCGCTAAACACTTTAAAATGATCTGAATGGTTATGTGCTTCAACCGCATCTTGATCTTTATAGTTCTCTACGACTACGAATGTATTACGTTCAGTTACATCTTCATAGTGGCTATAAAATGTATTTCCTTCCTCTTCACGTGCATGTTTAACTAAGTTCGTCATTAAATCTAAATATGCTTCACGATGTTCTTCACTTACTTTAAGTTTGGCATTAATAATAATCATACATTTCACCCTCAATTTTGTGATTAATTTAATATTATCTTACCATTTTCACTCATACATAAAACACTAATGTGACTTTAAGCTTTAATCACATTTTAATATAATTCGTCAAAATAGACATTTAGTGAATCTATGTTCCAAAGCACTTAGCAAGTAATGTAATTAAATAAGCCAGTAAATGAATTAATTAAAACCCACTTACTGGCTAGATTCTAGGAATGATGTCCTAGCTTCTATGAAATTATTTTAATTCACGACTTTCATCTTTAATCAGTGGTTTGTCTGGTGATACAAACAACCATAAAATTGCTGCGATGACTGCTGGAATAATTAATAATTGGAAAGTCATTGTCCAACCAAGTGATGCAACCAACGCACCAGCTAAGAACGGACTTAATAATGCACCAATGTTACCCCATAAGTTCATCCAACCAGATACTGTACCGGCAAAGTTTCTACCAATGTCATTCGCTGCTGCCCAGCTCATACCCATTGATACACCCATACCACCTAAACCAAGTGATAACCAGAAAATCGTTACGTATAAATTCTCAGTATGTACTGCAAAGAAAATTGAAACTGCGAACACGATGAAACCAACAATGGCAATTAAACCTCTTGAAACGAATCTTGATTGTCCGCTACGTAAAATTTTATCTGAAATCGCACCAGCAGATAAAATTAAAATAAACATGATAAACCAAGGTAATGAACTAATTGTCATGTCTTTAAATTCAACATGATATTGCTCAGTTAAATAAGTTGGTAACCAAATTAAGAATAATGAAATAACGAATTGTACTACAAAGTATTGACCTGCAATCGCATAGAAACTTACACGACGGAAGAATTGATTCCAAGGTGGTAGTGATTTACTTGTTTGAACAAGGTCACGATTCTCCATAATGAAATGTTTCTCAGCGTCATTAACCATACGGTGTTGCTCTGGTAAGTCTTTCGCAATGATTCCCCATAATATTGCAATTAAAATACCTACAGCACCGAAGATGTAAAATACAGCTTGCCAATTAAATGCATTTACAATAGCAATAGTAATCACAGGCGCTAATACAGGTCCAAAATAAGAACCAGCGAGTAACATACTAGATGCTCTACCTTTCTCATCTTTAGAGAACCAGTTTGCATTAAACACAGCGTTTGATGGATACATTGGCGCTTCACCAATACCGAATAAGAAACGCACTAAATATAATAAACCGTGATGTTTAATCATACCTGTAAAGATAGTGAAAGCACTCCACCATACTAAAGCGATTGTAATCATCTTACGAGGTCCAAATTTCTCAGCTAACATACCAGAAGGTACTTGCATTAACGCGTAACCTAATGAGAAGAATGAAGCTAACAGACCAAATTGTTGCTTTGTCATATGTAAATCTTCCATCATTTGTGGGGCAATATATGAGATGTTAGATCTATCCATGTAGGCAATAACACCTATGATAAAAAATGCTAATGCGAAAAACCAACGAACACTACTTTTCTTTTGTCTTTGTACCATATCCTCTTTTTCCTACTTCCTTTAATTTGTTGATTCTAAATATGTTGTCTAATATAATCACGAGACTCCCTATTTGTAAAAATAACTCCCTTAAAACCCTTACCATCATAAGGTTTCAGCATTTATTTTTAATAATATTACCAGTTTTTGAAATCGTTTTCAACATCTTGTTTAAAAGTTCTTTTATTAAATTGTACATCGTTGGTTACTTTATTCACTAAATTCGTATTTACGCTTTGCAATCTCAATATTCATTAAAATTTGAACTCCATTTAAAAAAATTGTAGAATGAACTTGAAATGAAACGCGACTTATTATTATTTAAAATTAAATAGATAATTTATCCACTGGAAGTGCCTTTGTTTAAGGCTGAGAGTAAAGAAAGAACTTTATAATTCCTGGAACCTGATCCAGTTTGTACTGGCGTAGGAAAGTGGCTTACACATATCGTTACATAGAGACTAACGCTATTTCATACGAAGGAGATAGCGTTTTTTCATTTATTAGGGGTGATAGACATCTTTATTGCGATAACAACTTATAAACATTTAACAGAAGCAGACTTACAACATTTCATTGAAATTAGTAAAGGCATCGATGGTTTACTCTTTCGTACGCCTATGTCTAATGATGATTTATTTTCCTTTTTAAAAAAATTAATTGCTGCTGGCTTTCCAAGAAACAAAATTATTATCCATAGCGATGTTAATTTATTAGAATCCTTAAAACTTAAACGCTTGCACTGTCGCGAAATGGACACATTAGCGTTCGATTATAAAGCACAACATCCTGATGTTGAAGTAAGCATGTCGACGCACACTATTAACTCGGTGAAACAAGCTTATCAACATCAATTAGATTATGTCTTTTATGGTCATATATTTACCACGGCTTCTAAGCCAAATCAGCAGCCTAGATCAATGACTGAAATCAAAGCCGTGTTACAAGTTCCGATTCCAGTCTATGCCATAGGAGGTATAACTGAAGATACGATACAACGGCTTCCAAATGGCTTTGCAGGAATTTGTGCAATTTCTTATTTTATGAACGCATCTTTACAACAAATTCAACATCTACGAAAGGAGTGGTTGAAAGATGCATGACGTACTTATTGTTGGTTCTGGTGTTATCGGAATGTCCATTGCGAGACACCTCAGTCATACGCAACTCGACATTGCAATTGTCGACCGTGATATACCTGGTAAACATGCTTCATATAAAGCTGGAGGCATGTTAGGTGCACAAAATGAATTTACAGAAGACAGCGACTTATTTCGTCTCGCTCTAGAGTCACGTGAATGTTTTCCTGAATTATGCGAAACACTCCAAGATGAAACTGGAATAGATATTCAATATCAAGCATCAGGATTGATTAAAATCGCAAATCAAATTGAAGATGTGGAGCATTTGCGCTCACAATTTCGATTCTTACATGCCTTAGATAACAATGTAATTGAACTATCAGACGATGAATTAGCAGATTTAACTAGTGGTAGTGTGGTTGCATCTGAAATGGCAATCTACATTCCAAATGATGGACAAATCAATGCAAATCATTATACGAAAGCACTGTTTAAATCCTTACAACAGCGTCGTATTTCACGCTACTTCAATACAAATGTAACAGATATTATTCGTCAGAATGGTTACTATCAAATCGTTTCATCTCAAGGTGATTTATATGCGAAGAAAGTCATTGTCGCAGGTGGTGCGTGGTCATCTCAATTGTTAAAACAATATCAATTGCCTCGTGAGGTTGTCGGCGTTAAAGGTGAAGTGCTTCTTATGGAACATGACGATTTAAACTTACAGCAAACGGTATTTATGACAAATGGATGCTATATAGTTCCGAAAGCGCCTAATCGCTACTTAATTGGTGCTACTAGCGAATTTGATAATTATTCTGTGGGTAATACGGAACAAGGCGTCTCATGGTTAAAACACTATGCGACAGAACGTATACCTGAACTTGCAAACGCACGTATCATGAAGCAGTGGTCTGGCGTACGTCCATATACGGACGGTGAATTACCAATTATGGACCGAGTTGACGATGGATTATATGTCATTACCGGTCATTATCGTAACGGTATTTTATTGTCCCCTGTTATTGGTCGTGACATTGCAAACTGGCTATTAACTGGAGTCAAACCAACTCGCTATGAATCTTTCAATGTCTCAAGGAGGTTAAATCATGAAATGCATTATTAATGGGGATGCATTCACGTTCGACACTGAGCAATCCATTCATCAAGTGCTCATCTCTCTAGAATTAGACCCAGAACGTGTCATTGTTGAACATAATAAAACATTAATTAAACAAGAAGATTATCATCAACACACGGTACGTGAAGATGATCAATTAGAATTATTAGAATTTGTTGGAGGCGGATAAAATGTTTAAAATTGGAAATTTAGAATTACAATCTCGTTTATTACTAGGTACAGGAAAGTTTGAAAATGAAGACATACAAACAGAAGCGATTAAAGCTTCAGAAACAAATGTACTTACTTTCGCAGTAAGACGTATGAATTTGTATGACAAGAATTTACCTAATCCACTCGCAAACATTAATTTAAAAGACTTTATAACTTTTCCAAATACTGCTGGCGCAAAAACTGCTGAAGAAGCCATTCGTATTGCAGAAATCGCTAAACATGCAGGTGTATGTGACATGATTAAAGTTGAGGTTATCGGTGATGATGAAACATTATTACCTGATCCATTTGAAACATATGAAGCTTGTAAAGTATTGCTAGAGCGTGGCTATATTGTATGTCCATATATTTCTAATGACGTTGTTTTAGCTAAACGTTTAGAAGATTTAGGTGTGCATGCCGTTATGCCATTAGCATCTCCAATCGGAACTGGTCGCGGCATAAACAACCAACTTAATTTAAGTTACATTATTAAAAACTCAAATGTGCCAGTTATCGTTGATGCTGGTATTGGTTCTCCGAAAGATGCATGTCATGCGATGGAATTAGGAGCTGACGGTATTCTACTCAATACAGCTGTATCAGGTGCGAAAGATCCTGTGAAGATGGCAGAAGCAATGAAATTAGGTATTCATGCTGGTCGCTTGTCTTATGAAGCTGGACGAATCCCAGTAAAATATACTGCCCAAGCATCAAGCCCAACTGAAGGTTTAGGATTCTTATAATGCAACGTTACAATCGTCAAATGAGATTTTCTCCTTTTGGTGAACAAGGACAGCATGCCCTTTCTAATGCACAGCTACTTATTCTAGGTGCCGGCGCATTAGGTAGTCATGTTGCCGAGCTACTTGCTCGTATGGGGGCACATCACATCACAATTGTTGATATGGATATTGTTGAAACGTCTAATCTACATCGACAAGCGCTTTATACTGAAGATTACGCTCTAAATATGGTACCAAAAGTACACGCAATAAAAGAACATATTGCACGTATCAATCATCATGTAGACGTACAAACGTATTATCAAGAAATAACTTCAAACAATATTGAAGATATACTAGATGAAGTTAAACCAGATATCGTTATCGATGGGATGGATCATTTTAAAATTCGTTATCTCATCAATGAAGTGTGTCACAAACATCAAATTCCTTGGGTATATGGTGCTGCTGTCGGCAATAAAGGAACGGTTTATGGCATTGATTTCAAAGGACCATGTCTAAAATGCCTCTTAAAACAAATGCCATCAAGTGGCGAAAGTTGTGCGATTAATGGCGTACTACCAACTATTATTAATCAAGTTGCAAGTTATGAAGTTGCAGAAGTGCTTCGTTACCTATCTGGGGAAGGCTTTTCAAAAAAATTAATCACTATTGATACGTGGCATATCGATTATAAAGCGATGAACGTCGATATATTGAAAGATCACACGTGTGAGGTATGTGCGAATCAACACTACTCACTCTTAGAAACGAAACACCAGCAGCATATTGAAAGCTTATGTGGACGTACGTATCTCTTTAGATATCAATCAAGCATATTTGAACATGCACATCACCTTCCCGGTGAAATTGTGAAATCCACTTCTTTCGCAAAATTAATTAAAGATGACGATTATGAAATTACCTTATTTAAAGATGGACGTATGAATGTTTATGGCATCGAAGATGATGAAGAAGCATTTAAGTTGTATCATTCTTATTTAAAAGCTCTTAAATAAAAATACACATAGGTTTATACAAGCAATTCATAGTAAATTTTATTATAATAAATTTACTATGAATTTTTAATTTCACAAATAATGCTTTTAATAAAAGGAGTTCTTGAATATAAATGGAACAATTAATCACTGATTTTATAAGTAAGTGGGGTTATACAGCAATCTTTATTCTCATCTTATTAGAGAATGTTTTACCTGTTGTCCCATCTGAAATCATTCTTACCTTTGCTGGTTTAATGTCAGTTAAGTCGGGTTTATCAATACCAATTTTATTCCTTATATCAACAATCGCATCATTTATTGGATTATTAATCCTATATTATTTATGCCGTTTAATTAACGAAGAAAGTATTTATCGTTTTGTAGATAAACATGGTAAATGGTTTAAACTTAAGGGTAAAGATGTAAGGCGCGCAAATGACTGGTTTAAGCGTTATGGTGCATGGGCAGTATTATTATGTCGCTTCATTCCAGTATTACGTGTATTAATCACAATTCCTGCTGGTATCAATAAAATGAATGTCGTAACGTTCGCAGTATTATCATTACTAGGTACTACAATTTGGAACTTCGCCCTAATCTTATTAGGCCGTATGCTAAGTGGTAGTTTCGATGCCCTAATGGCTGGTTTACACACTTATTCATATATTATGTATGTCATTATTATTCTTGCAGTGCTTTACTTACTGTATAGAATATTCTTTAAAAATAGAAACCGAGTTAAATAACATTTAAAGCCTCAGAATCATTCGATGACTGAGGCTTTTATCTTATATATATTTAAACTTTAAGAATTAATTCTGACATTTTAAGCATCAGCATTGAAAAAGTGGTGCTTTTTAAAGATAATTAATGTAAGCGGTTTTATGACATATCTACCCATATGAATATCAATTCCAAACAGGAGTGAAATTAGATGACACAAACGACTGAAAGTGAATTACGAGAGAAATATTTAGATTTATTATCACAACAATTTGATAGTCCTGAGAAGTTAGCAACAGAAATTGTCAATTTAGAGTCTATTCTAGAATTACCAAAAGGTACTGAACACTTCGTCAGTGACCTTCATGGTGAATATGAATCGTTCCAACATGTATTGCGTAATGGATCAGGTAATGTTCGTTCAAAAATAAATGACCTTTATGCAAAGACATTATCCCAAAAAGAAATCGATGACTTAGCTGCCCTCGTCTATTACCCTGAAGAAAAATTAAAACTTGTGAAAAATAACTTCGATTCGAAGGGAAAATTAAATGTTTGGTATATTACTACAATTGAACAATTAATTGATTTAATTACTTATTGTTCATCAAAATATACACGCTCAAAATTACGTAAAGCGTTACCTAAAGAATATACATATATCGTTGAAGAGCTACTTTATAAGAATAATGAATTCAACAATAAAAAATCATATTATGAAACACTAGTAAATCAAATTATCGAGTTAGAACAATCTGACGACTTAATTATTGGTTTATCTTATAGTATCCAACGTCTAGTAGTTGATCATCTCCATGTAGTTGGTGATATTTACGACCGTGGTCCTCAACCAGATAAGATTATGGACACGTTAATCAATTATCACTCTGTTGATATTCAATGGGGAAACCACGATGTTTTATGGATAGGTGCATATGCTGGGTCTAAAGCATGCTTAGCCAACCTACTTCGTATATGTGCACGATACGATAATTTAGATATTATTGAAGATGCTTACGGAATTAATTTACGTCCGTTATTAACGCTTGCCGAAGAACATTATAGTGGCGATAATCCTGCATTTAAACCTAAGAAACGCCCTGATAAACCAGTCGGGCTATCTAAACTTGAAGAAAGCCAAATCACTAAGATTCATCAAGCCATTGCGATGATTCAATTCAAACTAGAAATCCCAATTATCAAACGTCGTCCTACCTTCGAAATGGAAGACCGTTTAGTCTTGGAAAAGGTCAACTATGATACGAATGAAATCACAATTTACGGTAAAACATATCCTTTAAAAGATACATGTTTCAGTACTGTGGACCCACAAGATCCTGGTAAATTATTACCTGAGGAAGAAGAAGTTATGAACAAACTGCTACTTTCTTTCCAGCAATCTGAGAAATTGAAACGTCACATGTCGTTCTTGATGAAGAAAGGGAAACTTTACCTTCCGTATAATGGCAATCTTCTTATTCATGGTTGTATCCCTGTTGATGAGAATGGAGAAATGGAATCATTCGAAATTGAAGGAGAACAACATAAAGGTCGTGACCTTTTAGACGTGTTTGAAAGACATGTACGCTATGCATACGACTACAAAGAAATCACTGATGATCTATCAACAGATTTAGTGTGGTATTTATGGACTGGTAAATATAGTTCACTTTTCGGAAAAAGAGCGATGACAACATTTGAACGTTACTTTATTGAAGATAAGGCTTCTCATAAAGAACCTAAGAATCCATATTATTATTTAAGAGAAGATGTTGATATGATTCGCAAAATGTTAAAAGACTTCGGTCTCAATCCAGATGAAGGTCGAATTATCAATGGTCATACACCCGTTAAAGAAATAAATGGTGAAGACCCTATTAAAGCAGATGGCAAGATGTTAGTTATCGATGGCGGATTCTCAAAAGCATATCAAAAAACGACAGGTATTGCGGGTTATACATTACTTTACAATTCATTTGGCATGCAATTAGTCGCACATCAACATTTTGACTCAAGAGATAAAGTACTATCAGACGGTGCAGATGAATTATCAGTACGTCGTGTTGTAGACGAAGAATTACAACGCAAAAAAATCAGAGATACCAATGACGGTAAAGTACTTCAAGAACAAATCCGCATCTTAAAATTATTAATGCATGATAGATACTTAAATTAATACAAATATTTATGACAACCTAAATAAACATACTAAGATTAGCTGTGAAGAAATCTATGACGATAAATTTTTTCACAGCTATTTTTTATAGTTGTAGAGAGAAGTAGACTGTAGGCTCCCTTGGATTTTAAATCCGTATTATA
>NZ_JAVSMG010000007.1:0-106632 GCF_033283505.1 Staphylococcus sp. NWU MK-U1
CCGAACACAGAAGTTAAGCTCCTTAGCGCCGATGGTAGTTGGATTTACGTTCCGCTAGAGTAGGACGTTGCCAGGCAAATTAATGAGACCGAAAGGTCTCTTTTTTTATGCATAAAATAAAACCGAAGGTTTAATAAGATATCAACAAATGAAAGTGTAATAGCTTTACGAGGAGAAAGCGTTTGAAGCCGATGAATTGAGAAAATTGAGAAGCGAGTTTAGTTGAGCTAAAAGAGCAAGTAATTTAAGAAAATGAGGAAGGATGCGAGCGCTTGAATCGAAGTAAAGTAAGTTTCTTAGCGCCGGTGGTAGCAGATTTACGTTCCGCTAGAGTAGGATGTTACCAAGAAAATTAATGAAAAACACTCCCATATCAAGGAATGGGAGTGTTTAATATTCAAATTAAAAGTGAGTATAACATTTTATTCTCATTAATATAAATATTTGATGGATCAAAATCATGAACATTAATTTTTAGTTGGTTAAGGTCATCATGATTCTTAAGTTGAATACCGATAATGACAGTACCAGTGTTTTGAGAAGTTTTCTTTAAATATTCAAACTTAGTAATATCATCCTGAGGTCCTAATACATCGTTAACAAATTCCTTTAATGCACCAGGACGTTGAGGAAAGTTAAGAATAAAGTAATGTTTCATCTCCTCGTAAAGTAATGAACGTTCTTCAATTTCTTTCATTCGATTAATATCGTTATTACCACCACTAACTACACATACTACTGTCTTACCTTTAATTTTTTCCTTATAGTGCTCTAATGCTGAAACACTTAATGCACCTGCTGGTTCAGCAACAATAGCTTGTTTAGAGTACATATCTAAAATAGTTGAACAAACAGCACCTTCATCTACTTGAATATAATCGTCTACAAATTTCTTAGCTATATCATAAGTGATATCACCAACTCGTGCCACAGAAGCACCATCTACAAATTTGTCAATATGATCAAGTGTCACTATTTTGTTTTGGACAACAACTGATTCGTACATGCTACTAGCGCCAGAGGGTTCGACACCAATAATTTTAGTTTGTGGACTATATTGATTCATATAAGTACTAATACCTGAAATCAAACCTCCACCACCAATAGCAGCAAATAGATAATCGAACGTAATTGAATCATTACTTGATTGATTCAAAATTTCTTTTGCTAATGTTCCTTGTCCAGCTATTGTATCTACATTATTAAAAGGGTCGATAAAAGTCATGTGATTTTGTTCAGTATAAATTAAAGCTTCTTTTAAGCAATCATCAAAAGTATCTCCAGTTAATATGATTTTAACGTTTTTAGAACCAAAAAATTTAACTTGATTAACCTTTTGAAGAGGTGTGGTAACAGGCATGAAAATCACAGCTTTTAAATTTAATGCTTTAGCAGTATAAGCAACACCTTGAGCATGATTTCCAGCACTTGCGCATGTAATACCTTTTTCTTTAGCTTCACTTGTTAGAACAGAAATTGCATTATATGCACCTCTAAGTTTGAAAGAGCGAACCCATTGTAAGTCTTCTCTTTTTAAATACACATTACAGTCATATTTTTGAGAAAGATAGAGATCGAATTGTAAAGGTGTCTCTTTAACAACATCTTTTATTCTTAAGTATGCATTTTCTACATCTTTAGCATTTAAAGTTGTCTTCACAGTCATTTTATCTCAACCTTTATTCTTATTTTCATATTGTTCTATTAAATCTTCATATTCTAATGTTATGGCTATATCATCTAAACCATTAACTAATTTATGTTTCCATGTTTCATCAATTTGAAAGTTAAATGATTTATCATTAGCTGAAACAGTTTGATTTGGTAAATCAATGGTAATTTCTTTTTGAGAAGCTAAATATTTTCTTTCGTTTTCACCTAAAGTAATAGGTAACATGCCATTTTTTGTACAATTCATAAAGAATATGTCACTAAAGCTACCAGCTATAATAATATTGAATCCATAATCTTTTAAAGCCCATGCAGCATGTTCACGACTTGAACCACAACCAAAATTGTCACCAGTGATCAAAATAGTAGCACCAGAGTATTCAGGTTTATTCGGATTAAAATCTGGATTATTTGTACCATCAGGAAGGTATCTCCATTCGTCAAATGCAAATGGACCGAAACCACTTTTAGTTATTCGTTTAAGATGTACTTTGGGAATAATTTGGTCAGTATCAATATTGTCATTAAACAATGGTACAACTTTTCCTGTATAGGTTGTAATAGGTTGGATATCCATTACTAAACAACCACCTTTCTAACATCTACGAATCTACCTTCAATAGCCGCTGCAGCAGCCATAGCAGGGGACACTAGATGCGTTCTAGCGCCTTTACCTTGTCTTCCTTCAAAGTTACGATTGCTCGTAGAGGCACAATGTATGCCTTCAGGTACTTGATCAGGATTCATACCTAAACACATTGAACAACCTGGTTCTCTCCATTGAAATCCTGCATCTTTAAATATTTTGTCCAAACCCAATGCTTCAGCTTCTTTTTTAACTGAGCGAGAGCCAGGTACAACGATTGCAGTGATTTTTGGATGGACTTGTTTACCCTTAACGATTCGACTAGCTTCTACTAAGTCTGATAATCTTGCATTGGTACAAGAACCTAAGAACACATAACCTAAATCAATATCTTCAGCTTTTTGGCCTGGTTTTAAGCCCATATATTGATAAGCGCGTTCATCATTAATATTTTTAATTTTTGGAAAAGGTGTATTAAAACTAACACCCATTTCAGGATTTGTTCCCCATGTAACTTGAGGTTCTAAATTTGTAACATCAAGTTTGATAACTTTATCAAATTTAGCATCGGCATCAGTATATAATTGACGCCAATCATTGATAGAACGGTCAAAATTTCGAGCATATTTTCTGCCTTTGACATAAGCAAATGTCGTTTCATCTGGTTGCATCAATCCATATTTAGCACCAGCTTCAATGGCCATGTTGCAGATAGTCATTCTAGCTTCCATAGACAGAGATTTAATCGTTTCACCTGTAAATTCAATAGCATACCCAGTACCAAAATCAACACCATATTGACTAATAAGATACAAGATAATATCTTTCGCATAGACGCCTTTTGGTAATTGACCTGTAACGTCTATCTTTAAATTTTTAGGTTTAGTTTGCCAAAGTGTTTGAGTAGCAAATACATGTTCAACTTCACTTGTCCCTATACCAAATGCGATTGCACCAAAGGCCCCATGCGTGGCGGTATGTGAATCACCACAAACGATTGTTTTTCCAGGTTGAGTGAGACCTGTTTCTGGACCTACCATGTGAACAATACCTTGTTCATCAGAACCCATATCAAATAATTGAACACCAAATTCCTTTGCATTCTTTTGAAGTGTAGTAATTTGTTTGTTCGCAATTTCATCTTTAATATTAAAAATATCTATTGTAGGAACATTATGATCTAAAGTTGCAAATGTTAAATCAGGGCGTCTCAATTTTCTATTTTGAAGTCTTAAACCTTCGAAAGCTTGTGGGGAAGTCACTTCATGAATTAAGTGTAAATCAATATATAATAATTGAGGTTCACCTTCATTCCCGGTTAAAACATGTTTATTCCAAACTTTATCGAATAACGTTTGTCCCATAAAAGCATTCCCCCTTATTAATAATTCTTTTTTAATTCATTGAATATATCTGATGTAGTATAGTGCCCATTTAAATCTTTAGTTGTTTTACCATCTTTAATAAGTTGATATACAGCCTGTTCTAGTTCAGACGCCGCATCATCAAAGTTAAAACTTTCACGTAAACACATTGCTAACGAGAGTATCATACCAAATGGGTTAGCTAGATTTTGATTTGCAATGTCGGGTGCTGAACCATGTATAGGTTCATAAAGTCTTGGTCCTTCTAAACTAAAACTTGCAGAAGGTGATAAACCTAATGAACCTGGAATGGTAGAAGCTTCATCACTTAAAATATCTCCAAATAGATTTTCAGTAACAATGACATCAAAATTAGTAGGTTGGGAAATTAACTGCATGCTACAAGCATCAACTAGTAAATGATTCACTTTAACATCAGGAAATTCATGACTAATTTCATTAATAGTTTGACGCCAAAGTTTACTTGTAGCTAACACATTTTCTTTATCAACTGACGTTAATTTTTTCTTTCTTTGAGATGCTAATTCAAAAGCTATCCTTGCAATACGTTCAATTTCCTTTTTAGTATAAGTTAGTGAGTCTAGTGCACTCTGATTATCAATATGTCGTGGTTCACCAAAATATAAGCCACTAGTTAATTCTCTCACTATGATAAAATCCGTTCCTTTGACACGTGATTCTCTAATTGGAGAAAAATGACTTGTACCCTCAGTAACTTTAGTAGGTCGTATATTGGCGAACAAACCTAGAGATTTACGTAATGCTAATAATCCTTGCTCAGGTCTATTATTAGAATCAGTCCATTGAGGACCACCTACAGCACCCAATAAAATTGCGTCAGCATTTTTACAAGCATTTAAAGTATCATCAGGAAGGGGAACACCATGCGAATCTATGGCTGCACCTCCAAAATCATATGACGTTAATTGATAATCAAATTTATATTTTTTACTGATTAGTTCTAATAATTCTAGCGTACCACTTAAGATTTCTGGTCCTATTCCATCACCAGGCAAAGCTACAATATTATAAGTCATTAGTGATTACCTTCCTTTTTGTTAATTTCACTAGCGTATTTAGCATGTGCTTCTACATATGCTTTGCAAGAGGCATATAACACATCATGATCAATACCAATACCATTAACAGGTTGACCTTCAATAGTTAATGAAACATGTACTTCTGCTTGAGCGTCGGTACCTTCAGTGACAGAATCAATACGGTAATCAATGAGTTCACTTTTATGTTTAAAAATGCGATCAACTGCATTATATATAGCCACAATTGACCCAGTTCCTATACTTGAATCTTGATAAATATTACCATTTTTATCTTTTATAACGACAACAGCACTTTGTAAACCATTGGAAACAAACTGCAATTGAAGTGTATCAACTTGATAAATTGCATTTTGCTCATGTTCAGTACCTTGGATAATCGCATGTATATCTCGATCAGTTACACTTTTCTTTTTATCAGCAATGGCTTTGAATTGTTTAAATAATTCAGCCTGATTTTGTGGTTCAATATCGTATCCTAAAGATTTTAATTTTTCAGCAAAAGCGTGTTTACCTGATAGCTTACCTAGAGGTAAATCATTTTTACTTATACCAACAAGTTGTGGCGTCATGATTTCATAAGTTTCTGGATTTTTCAAAACACCATCTTGGTGAATGCCAGACTCATGACTAAAAGCATTTTGACCAACAATGGCTTTATTTCTAGGAACGCGTATTCCAGCATAACGAGATATAATATCTGAAGTATTTTTTGTTTCTGATAGTTTCAATCGTGTTTCATTGCCATAGTGATCTTTACGGACAAACAGTGCTAAAGCTAATTCTTCTATAGCAGTATTACCTGCTCGTTCACCGATGCCATTTACTGTTCCTTCGATTCGTTTAGCACCATTTTCAATAGCAGCCAGACTATTAGCAACTGCCATTCCTAAATCATCATGACAATGTGCACTATAAGTAATGTCTTGTTTAGAGTTAATGTTCTCAATCAAGGTTTTAAAAATTCGACCATATTCATTTGGATAACTATAACCGACTGTATCTGGGATGTTAATGATTGTAGCACCACAGTCTACTGCCATCTGTACACATTTTATTAAGAAATCTGTATCAGTTCTTGTGGCATCCTCAGGTGAAAATTGAACGACATCAAAGTATTGTTTGGCATAACTGACGTGCTCTTTAATTGATTCCAAAACCTGTTGTTGAGTCATTTTGAGTTTATGAGTTAAGTGAATAGGTGAAGTTGCTATAAAAACGTGAATAACTGGTTTTACAGCATCTTTTGTAGCTTCATAAACAGCATCGATATCTGATTTTTTACATCGTGCTAATCCACATACAGCCGTTTTAGTTAAAGTATTTGAAATAGCTTGAACAGACTTAAAGCTACCAGCACTTGAAGCGGGAAAACCTGCTTCAAGTATATCCACACCCCATGTTTCTAACTGTTTGGCAATCTTTAATCGCTCATCAAATGAGAAGTTAACTCCAGGTGTTTGTTCACCGTCTCTTAATGTTGTATCAAAAATTTGAATATGGCTTTCCATCTTTAACAACCCCTTAGCTTTTATTTTTGAATACTTTTAGATTTAATAAATGGCATCATTTTTCTTAATTCACGACCAACTGCTTCAATTTCATGACCGTGTTGTTGTTCACGTAATTTATAGAATTCTTTAAAGCCATTTTCATTGTCTTTAACAAAGCTATTTGCAAAATTACCATTTTGAATATCTTTTAATACTGCTTTCATATTGTCTTTAACATCAGGAGTGATGACTCTAGGTCCTGAAACATAGTCACCATACTCTGCTGTGTTAGAAATTGAGTAACGAACGTTCTCCATACCGCCTTCATACATTAAATCAACAATTAACTTCATTTCATGTAATACTTCGAAATATGCTAATTCTTTTTGATAGCCCGCTTCAACTAAAGTTTCAAAGCCACTTTGGATTAATTTATGAATACCACCACAAAGTACTGCTTGCTCACCGAATAAATCTGTTTCAGTTTCTTCTTTAAATGTTGTTTCAATTACACCTGCACGCGTAGCTCCAATACCTTTCGCATAACTTAATGAAATATCGCGTGCTTGACCAGTAGCATCTTGTTGTACTCCAAATAATGCTGGTACAGCAGTTCCTTCAACAAAGGTACGTCTTACTAAATGACCAGGTCCTTTAGGAGCTACTAAGAAGACATCCACATCTTTAAGTGGTTTGATAACTTCAAAGTGGATATTAAAACCATGTGCAAATGCTAGGGCATTTCCAGCCTCTAAGTTAGGTTCAATTTCATTTTTATAGACATTTCCTTGGATTTCATCTGGCAATAACACCATGATGACATCTGCTTGCTTAACAGCTTCTGCAACTGGATAAACATCGAAGCCATCTTCTTTAGCTTTATCAAAAGAATGACCAGGTCGAATACCAACAATAACGTCATAACCATTGTCTTTAAGGTTTTGTGCATGCGCGTGTCCTTGTGAACCGTAACCGATAATTGCAATTTTTTTACCTTGTAATGTATCTTTCTCAACTGATTGATCGTAATAAACTTTAGTCATAATACATTCCTCCAAAAATTTAAATAACTTAATATTTAGAATATTCTTAAAATTTTAGATAAAGAAATTATCTAAATTATGTGATGTTAGTGGTTATTTATTTAATTATACTAGCGCATCAATGTACAGCTTATCTCAGTTCTGACTAATATCTTGAACTTCGAGTACACTGACTTGTTTTTTTAACTTCGCAATTAAAATTTTAAATATAGCTTCATCTTCAATATCTGCAGTAATTTGCATATCAGAGATACCTTTTTCTTTAGATGGTTTAACTGTTAATTCATTAATATTATATTGTAGTCTAACGAATGCACTTGTAATTCTGTTTAATGTGCTCACTTGATCGGTTACTTTTAAATGTAAAATTCGTTTCATTCTAACCCCTCCATTTCATGATTCGCTTTGCCACTTGGAATCATAGGATTAACTGGTTCAGTAGGTGAGATTCTCACTTCGATTAGCGCAGGTCCACTATAACTAAATGCTGAATCAAGTGTTTTAGTTAGTTTATTTGGATGATCAACTAAGAAACCTTTAACACCATATGCTTCTGCCATCTTCATGAAATCAGGTTGATCATTAAATACTGAATGAGAGAATCGGTGGTTAAAGAATTTATCTTGCCACTGTTTAACCATACCTAATGTGCCATTATTGATTAGAACGATTTTTACATTGAGTCCGTATTCAGGCAGTAACGCTATTTCCTGATTTGTCATTTGAAAACCACCATCACCAACAAAGCAAATAACTGTTTTATCAGGTTCAGCTAATTGAGCACCGATAGCTGATGGAATACCAAAGCCCATAGTACCTAAACCACCGCTAGTAACCCATTGACCATGATGTTTAAATGGATAAAATTGAGCTGCCCACATTTGATGTTGACCAACATCAGTAGTAACTATAGCTTCACCGTTTGTTATTTTTCCGATGTATTCAATAGCTTCTTGAGGTTTGCAAAATGTGTCATCAGCTTTTTTATATTTAAAAGGATGTTTGTGCTTATTCTCAATACAATGGTTAACCCAGTGTTCATGGGAAGTTTTATTTGTAAATCTTTGAGATAAAGCTTCGAGTACTTTTTTGCAGTCAGCAACTATTCCTAGGTCAGTCGAAATCACCTTGTTAATCTCTGATTCATCAATATCCACATGAACTACGGTTGCATGAGGAGCAAATTCATTAGGATTACTTGCTAATCTATCATCAAACCGACTACCTAAATTAATTAATAAATCACATTCAGTTAAAGCCATATTACTTGCATAGGAGCCATGCATACCACCCATACCTAGAAATAGTGGATTGTCATAAGGAATAGCTCCCAGACCTAAAAGTGTAGTAGCTACTGGAATTTGATGTTTGGTTACAAATTGAGTTAATAATTCATTAGATTGTGAATGATTGATGCCAGCGCCTGCTAAGATAAGTGGTTGTTTTGCATTCTCTAAATATTGAATTAATTGACTAATATCTTTATCTTTGGGATTTTCAATGACTTTATATGCCGGTAAGTCCACCTCATCTACAAGTGGTGCAGATGTTTTAAGCACACCCATATCTTTAGGAAAATCTATAACTACAGGGCCTTTGCGTCCAGAATTTGCTAAGTAAAATGCTTCATGAATAATTCTTGGAATATCATTTACATTTTTAACTTGGAAATTAGCTTTTGTAATTGGTGTAGTCATAGAAAGTAAATCTGCTTCTTGAAAAGCGTCTTTACCAATTCCTGGTGTTGCTACTTGTCCAGTGAATACAACTAAGGGAAGGGAATCACAGTACGCATCTGTTATACCGGTAATCGCATTTGTAGCGCCAGGACCACTTGTTACAACCACTACACCAGTTTTGCCAGATACTCTTGCATAACCTTCTGCAGCGTGAGTAGCACCTTGTTCATGTCTTGCTAAGATGTGTTTGATTTTACCATCATAGAAAGTGTCGTATAATGGTAAAACTGCACCACCAGGATAACCGAATATGAAATCAACATCTTCATGTAATAATGCCTCTACTAAAAGTTCTGAACCGGATCTGAAATTATTATTTGTGTCTAAATCACTATCTTCTTTTAGACTAGTTTGTTTTGAATAGTCCATAGCATCAGGACTTACTACGCTACTTTCCTTTTTACTTGTCATGTTGAACAACTCCTCTAGTTAGATTAGATTTTCGGGAACTTGCATAATACCACCAGTATTCGCACTAGTGACCAAAGCAGTATATCTTGCCAGATAACCTGATTTCACTTTTGCCTTAAAAGGTTGTAATGCTTCTTTACGATGATTAAGTTCTTCTTCAGTTTGATTAACATCTAAAGTTCGATTGATTAAATCAATAGTAACTTCATCGCCGTCTTTAATGAGTCCAATAGGTCCACCTGAAGCTGCTTCCGGTGAAATGTGGCCGACAGCGATACCTCTCGTTGCACCAGAGAATCTACCATCAGTTATTAATGCGACATCCTTACCTAAACCTCTACCTACAATTGAAGAAGTAGGGGCTAACATTTCAGGCATCCCTGGTCCACCTTTAGGACCTTCATATCGAATAACAACAACGTGACCTTCGCGTACGATTTTATTATCAATTGCTTCAACAGCTTCATCGTGTGAATTGAAACAAATTGCTTTACCGGTAAATGTCTTAATAGAAGGATCAACGCCACCAACTTTAATGACAGCCCCTTTAGGCGCTATATTTCCAAATAATATTGAGAGACCACCTTGCTTATCATAAGGATCATCTAGTGAATGAATGACATCAAAATTCTTAATTTCTTTACCTTCATTATTTTCACGAAGTGTTTTTCCAGTAACTGTGAGTCTATCTGGATGTAATGTTCCTTCTTTTTTCATCAATTCATTGATGATAGCTGGACAACCACCTGCTTCGTGGACATCATGCATAGAATATGAAGAACTTGGCGCAATCTTAGATAAATAAGGCGTCTTTTTAGCGATTTCATTGATACGTTCCAAATCGTAATCAATACCAGCTTCGTTTGCAATGGCTAGCGTATGTAATACCGTGTTAGTTGAACCACCCATCGCCATATCAAGTGCAAATGCATCATCGATAGCTTCTCGAGTTACGATATCAAGTGGTTTGATATCTTTTTTGATATTATCTACTAATTTAAATGCAGCTTCACGAATCATTTCTCTTCTTTGTTCGCTTACTGCTAAAGCTGTACCGTTATATGGTAGTGCTAAGCCTAAGACTTCCATTAAACAATTCATTGAGTTTGCAGTAAACATTCCGGCGCAAGAACCACAAGTAGGGCAGGCGTTTTGTTCCATATCTAAAAATGCTTCTTTGGAGAGTTTACCTTCTTTAAATGCGCCTACCGCTTCAAACATTGATGATAATGTCAAAGCTTTACCTTGCGCTGATAAACCAGCTTTCATAGGCCCACCAGAACAGAATATAGCTGGTACATTGGTTCTAACGGCAGCTAATAACATACCGGGTGTTATTTTGTCGCAATTAGGAATGTAAAATACGCCATCGAACCAGTGCGCATTAATGACGGTCTCTGCAGCATCAGCAATGATTTCTCGAGAGGGTAGTGAGTAACGCATTCCAATGTGTCCCATAGCTATACCATCATCAACACCAATGGTATTAAACTCGAAAGGTATAGCGCCTGCCTCACGAATAGCTTCTTTAGCAATGTCAGCCAATTCTCTTAAATGCACATGTCCAGGTACAATATCGATATAAGAGTTACATATTGCTACAAAAGGTTTGTTCATATCTGTATGATTTTTAAGTGCGCCCGTGGCGTGTAAAAGACTTCGAGCAGGTGCTTGATGATCACCTTTTTTTATCATGTCACTTCTCATAAATAATTCCCCCATAAAACACAATAAGTTTAAAACATTAAAAGACGCCCCAATTTATGATTGGGACGTCTATAAGTCCCATTCAATGAGAAATAGGACTTAAACATTTAGTAACAGATAATTACTAAAGTTCCAGTCCTTGCGAGTATAATAAAATAATTAAATTGTCAGTCTGGTTATATGTTTGATTTGTCATTTTAATATACTCCTTTCTTGAATGGTTATATTAGAATAGTTAGAATTGTTTAAAAATTCGATAAACTTAATTTACTATATCATTTTTATTAAGTCAATAGCCTTTTTAAGAATTTTCTAACAACTTCATCTCATCATTCTTGTGTTGAGTATAGGGAAATTGTTTAAGGAATTTGTTATAATTAGTAAGTTAAAATTTTTATGACTTAATTTAGTTTGAGAGAATAAAATAAGTTACCATAAGTTCTGAAATGGTCATGAATAATCATTTGATTTAAAAAAATTTGAAAGAGTGGGACTAATGATAAGTATTAATAATTTGGATGAATTAAATCATTTTGCAGACGTGTTAGTTCGACACTTAGAGCCTAGTGATTTAATCCTTTTAAATGGCGACCTAGGGGCAGGTAAAACTACACTAACACAATTCATAGGTAAACATTTAGGAGTTAAGCGTAATATTAATTCTCCTACCTTTAACATTATAAAATCATATAAAGGGAGTAATTTAAAATTACATCATATGGACTGTTATCGTTTGGAAGATTCAGATGAAGATCTAGGATTTGATGAATATTTTCAAGATGAAGGCATTACCATAATTGAATGGAGTCAATTTATTCAAGATTTATTACCTAAGGAACATTTAATAATCAATATAGAAACTTTAAGTGAAACAAAAAGAACTATAAAATTAGAAGCCCAAGGAACCCATTATTTAAAAGTAAAGGAGGAAGTTGAAAGTGAATTTATTAATGATTGATACATCTAATCAACCGATGTCAATCGCAATCATGCAAGATGATATCGTCTTGGCAGAAACTACGTCAGAAGATAAAAAAGATCATTCGAGTCAACTTATGCCTGGTATTCAGCACTTATTTGAAGAAGCAAAAATTGAAAAAAATGCTATTGATGGGATTGTTGTTGCTAAGGGTCCAGGTTCCTATACTGGAGTTAGAATTGGCGTAACCACCGCTAAAACGTTGGCCTATGCATTAAATACTAAATTATATGGTGTATCATCTTTAGCAGCATTAGCTGCAACAGTGGAGAATGATGAACAAAAATTATTAGTTCCAATCATTGATGCGCGTCGTGAAGCGGTATACACTGGTGTTTATCAAAACGTTGATGGAAATTTAACAACTATTTTAGAAGATCAATATTTACCTATTGAAGAATTAAAAAAGCAATTAACTGAAATGAACCAACCATTTCTTTATGTTGGTAGAGATGCTGATAAGTTATCCGAACACCTAGGTGGAGAAATAAAAAATAATTTACCTCATGCTCCAACTATGAAACAACTCATAACTAAAAGTGAACCGGTTCATACATTTGTTCCTAATTATATTAAATTATCAGAGGCTGAAAGAAATTGGCTAAACCAACAGAAACAGAATTAACAATTAGAGCAATGCAAGTAGATGATGTCCCCAGAGTATTCGATATAGAACGAGATAGTTTCAATGATAGTTCGTGGACAATTGATGCATTTTATCATGAATTGAATGAAAATAACTTTGCTAAATATTTTGTGATTGTTTTTGAAAATGAAATTATCGGATATATAGGACTATGGATGGTTATTGATCAAGCTCAAATTACAACGATAGCAATTCGTAAAGACTATAGAGGTTATGGACTGGGACAATTATTATTAAAATATGTCATGGATTATGCAAGTCATTCATGTGAAGTGATGAGTTTGGAAGTTAGGGTAGATAATGTAATTGCGCAACATGTTTATACTAATTTGGGGTTTCAATATGGAGGTAAACGTAAAAATTATTATGGAGAAGGCGAGGATGCAATGGTAATGTGGGTGAACTTAAATGAATAAAGAAACATTAATATTAGCAATAGAAACGAGTTGTGATGAAACAAGTGTAAGTGTCATTAAAAATGGAAATTCAATTTTATCTAATATTGTATTAAGTCAAATTGAGAGTCATAAGCGTTTCGGTGGTGTTGTACCTGAAGTTGCAAGTCGACATCACGTTGAAGGGATTACGACAACGATTGATGAAGCATTAACAACTGCAAATATATCAATGAATGACATTGATGCAATAGCAGTGACTCAAGGACCAGGATTAATTGGTGCATTACTTATCGGTATTAATGCAGCGAAAGCACTAGCTTTTGCATATGACAAGCCACTTATTCCTGTGCACCATATTGCTGGTCACATTTATGCTAATCATTTAGAAGAACCATTAACATTTCCATTAATTGCGCTAATTGTGTCAGGGGGCCATACTGAATTAGTATATATGAAATCTCATATGCATTTCGAAGTTATTGGTGAGACAAGAGATGATGCAGTGGGAGAGGCGTATGATAAAGTCGCTCGAACAATTGATTTACCATACCCAGGAGGGCCACAAATTGATAAATTAGCTCAATATGGTAAAGATACTTATGATTTTCCTAGAGTGTGGTTAGAAAAGGAAAGTTATGATTTTAGTTTTAGTGGATTGAAAAGTTCTGTTATAAATAAACTGCATAATTTGCGACAAAAGAATGAAGAAGTTGTAAAAGAAGATGTAGCAACTAGTTTTCAAAATAGTGTTGTAGACGTGTTAAGTACTAAAGCGATTAATGCATGTAAAGCCTATAAAGTTAACAGACTTATTGTTGCTGGAGGTGTTGCTAGTAATAAAGGACTGCGACATCGTTTACAACAATTATGTGAAGATAATCATATTCATTTATCCATTCCAAGTCCTAAATTATGTACTGATAATGCAGCAATGATTGGTGCTGCAGCATATTACTATTATCAGTCAGGAATTACAGCTAAGTTAGATTTGAATGGCGAAAATAATATGGATATAGAAGAAGCTTCTATAGACGTTTAAATTTATATTATTTATTTAATCGAATTAATTATTTCAATAATCATAAGGAACCTCTTTTAACGTAAGGATTAAGATCCACTGTTAATAAGAGGTTTTTTATTGAGAGAAAAATAATTCAAAAGGTCAATAGGGAACGTTTGTACTTATCAACATTAAGTGTATAAGTTGTGGATAAACCGTTCTTAACAATGTGGATATGAATTTAATTTTGTGTAAAAAGTTTGTAAAAGAATTTAAAATAAGTTGTGGATAAGTAGGATAACTATGTGGATAGTTGATAGTATCGTATTTTAGCTGTTTATAACTTTTGTTGAAATTTGTATAAAAAAATTAGCTAGAAAGTTCAATAATACTTTCTAGCTAATAGTAAAATGATGAGTTTTTAGATATTTTCTTGTAAATTTTCCCATTCCAACATAACCTGTTCTAACTTCTGTTCGGTTTCAAGTTTCTGATTCGCTAATGATGAGGCTTTGTCAGGATTATTGAACACGTCAGGCTGAGTGAGTTGTTCATCAATGCGTGCTATTTCATTCTCAAATGTTTCAATTTTGGCTTCACAGTTCTCAATGAGACGTTCTAATTTTCGTTGCTCACGACGTTGTTGCTTTTGAGAATCATAGGTATTTATATTTTCATTAGCTTCATTTTGATTTGAAGTATCCTCTTTACTTAAATCATTTCGTTCATTTTTAAAAGCTTCAAGTGCCGCTGCTTCTTCTGTTTTCTCGATGTAATATTGATAATCTCCCAAATACATTTGGCCACCGTCATTATTTAAGTCGAACACTTTATTTGCTAATTGATTAATAAAGTAACGATCGTGTGACACAAAAAGAATAGTTCCTTCAAAATCTTTTAGCGCTTGTTCTAACATCTCTTTAGAATCTATATCAAGATGGTTTGTTGGTTCATCAAGAATTAATACATTATCTCTTTGAAGCATTAGTAGTGCTAATTGCAAACGAGCTTTTTCTCCACCAGATAAATCATTGATGACTTTCTTTACATCATCTTGCACGAATAAGAAACGTCCGAGTATAGCACGAATATCTTTTTCATTCATTGTTGGATATTGATCCCAAACATAGTCGATAATTGTTTTATTAGATTTAAATTCAGCTTGCTTTTGATCGTAATAACCAATTTGAAGATTTGCACCAAAGGTGATTTCACCTTCTAATTGATTTTGTCGTCGAGCGATGGTCTTGATTAGAGTAGTTTTACCTACGCCATTTGGGCCAATAATAGCAATATGATCCCCCTTACTTACTTCAATATTAATAGGAGATGTTATAGGCGAGTCATAACCAATTTTCAGATTACGAATATGCATAACGTCGTTACCTGTATTACGATTAAAGCCAAATTGAATGTTAGCACTTCTTGCATCCAACATAGGTTTGTCAATACGTTCCATTTTTTCTAGTGTTTTTCGACGACTTTTTGCCATTCCACTAGTTGAAGCACGTGTTATATTTTTCTCTACAAATGTTTCTAATCGTTTAATTTCATCTTGCTGACGTTCATATTCTTGCATTCTGCTTTCGTAATATTTATCACGTTGCTCAATAAATTTTTCATAATTTCCGACGTAACGTTTAACATCGCCAAGTGCAACATCATAAATTTGAGTGACGATTTTATCTAGGAAATATCTATCGTGACTAATAATAACAATGGCACCTTTGAAATATTTTAAATAATCCTCTAACCACTTCGTCGTTTCTAAATCTAAATGGTTTGTAGGTTCGTCTAGTAGTAATAAATCTGGCTCATTCAATAGCATTTGGGCTAAGGATAATCGCGTTTTTTGACCACCACTGAAATCGTTGATTGGTTTATCGAAATCATCTTCATTGAAATTTAAACCATGTAGAACAGTTTTGATTTTACTCTCATACTGATAACCATCAAGTTGTTCGAATTGATTAGTTAAAGATTCATAGCGTTCCATATGTTGTTGATATTCTTCGGAATCGTAGTTAGATGCATGATCAGCTAGCCAGTTCGTTTCTTCTCTAATTAGAAGTTCCATTTTTTTTAAATGTTCAAACGGTTTTGACATTTCTTCGAAGACTGAAGCAGATGAATTAAGTGTCATTTGCTGTGTTAAATAACCCATACGTAAATTTTTGATCTTTGATATATGACCGCTATCATAGTCTTCAACACCGGCAATGATTTTCATTAAAGTCGATTTACCAGCACCGTTTCTGCCAACGACACCAATTCGTTCGCCTGTTTTTACTTCGAAATTCACACGCGTAAAAATATCTTCGCCATCAAATGATTTCGAAATATCGTTTAATTGCAAGAGTATCATTCAGGTTTCACCTTTCTATTTATAAGTTTATTACTCGAAATTAGATTGTATATTACTCTATATTTTACCGTATTACTTAGTTTCTTGAAACTAAGTTATTTATTTTTAAAATATGTTAAGGTATAATATTCCAGTATTCATAATAGGACATAACGACATTTTTAAATTTAAAAAGTATAGCACTCAAAATAGTTTGGATACATAGATTATAAAATTCAAACATAAAGGGGGGCATTTTAAATGGCTCATAATAAATCTAAAATTCCACGGGCAACTTTGAAGCGATTACCTTTATATTACAGATTCGTTAACACACTCAAGTCTAAAGGCATTGATAGGGTTAATTCTAAGGCTATTAGTGAGGCACTTAATATTGAATCAGCAACTATCCGAAGAGATTTCTCCTACTTTGGAGAATTAGGCAAAAAAGGTTACGGTTACAATATAGATAGTCTATTAGAATTCTTTAAAACAGCACTAAGTGATAGTGATAATATACACATAGCTTTAGTAGGTGTTGGTAATTTAGGTCGAGCACTTTTGACATATAACTTTTCAATTCATGATGAAATGACAATAACTGAGGCTTTTGATATAGATGAACAGATTGTCGGAACAGAGATTGGTGATGTATCTGTGCATCATATGAACGATTTAAAAAAAGTACTCAATGCTCAAAAAATCAATGTTGTAATATTAACTACACCAGAAGAAGCGGCACAACGCGTTGCAAATCAATTAGTTGAAGCTGATATTCAGGGTATACTAAATTTCACACCAGCTAGAATAGAAGTACCTAATACCGTACAAGTGCATCATATTGACTTGGGCATAGAATTGCAATCATTGCTATTCTTCATGAAAAACTATTCTAATTAAATTTTCATATTTATATTCTTGCATCCTTCTATAAGAGGGATGTTTTTTAATTTGCGTTTAACAATCATTAATTTCATTTAGTATTGAAAACAGCATATTATTAAAAATCAAAAGCGTTTAATTTTAAGATGTTGCCAAATTTAGTACAATTGATTATAATACCTTAGTAAAATAATCGGGAAAGGATGAATTGATAGTGATATGGATGATTATTAGTGGTCTTATAGTAGGTATATTATTAGGGTTTGTGATGCAACGTACACGCTTCTGTTTGGCTGGCGGCTTCAGAGATATGTACGTTCAAAAAAATAATAAAATGTTTTATGCCTTATTAGTTGCTATTACAGTCCAAAGTATTGGACTACTTATTTTAACCGGATTAAATGTTATATCTATACCAGATAGTACATTTCCAATTATAGGTACAATTATTGGTGCTTTTATATTTGGAATTGGTATTGTATTAGCAGGAGGATGTGCTACAGGTACATGGTATCGAGCTGGTGAAGGTTTGATTGGCAGTTGGGTAGCGCTCGTACTATATGCTGTAACTGCCGCTATTACTAAAACTGGTATTTTACTTCCAGTAATGACATGGATTAATAAACCTACAAACATTAATGCAAATATGTCTCAGACTACCGGTATTCCTATGTGGGTGTTTACGTTAGTATTAACGATTATAACTATCATTTTTGTAACTAAAACATTACGTAAACCAAAACCCAAGTTTGCAGTTCCAAAGCTTAAACAAAAGTATAGTGGCTTGAGACACTATTTATTTGAAAAACGATACCATCCATTTGTAGCTGGTATTGCAGTAGGGTTAATTGCTTTGATAGCTTGGCCAATGAGTATTTCTACTGGAAGAGATTACGGCTTAGGCATTACTACACCTTCAGCAAACTTAATTACCTTTTTAATTACTGGTGATACTAAGCTAATTGATTGGGGAGTATTATTGATTTTAGGTATATTCTTAGGTTCTTATATTGCTGCTAAAGGATCACGTGAATTTAAATGGCGATTACCTGATAAGAAGACCATTCGCAATAGTGCTATTGGTGGTATTTGTATGGGATTTGGTGCTTCAGTAGCTGGAGGATGTTCAATTGGAAATGGTTTAGTAGAAACTGCTATCATGTCTTGGAAAGGATGGATAGCACTTGGTTCTATGATTTTAGGTGTATGGTTTATGAGTTACTTTATATTTATTAGACCAATGAAAAAATTAGAAAAACAAACATCTAAGTCTCAAGCAACATCAGCGACAAAACAAGTACAAACAACTTAATTAATTTGGAGGTAATACAATGTTATATGAATTAGGTACTGTAGGTATGGTTTGTCCATTCCCATTAATAGAAGCGCAAAAGAAAATGCAAACACTAGATAGTGGTGATGAACTTAAAATTGATTTTGATTGTACACAAGCAACAGAAGCTATTCCTAATTGGGCAGCCGAGCAAGGTTATCCAGTTACGAATTATGAACAATTAGACGATGCTTCATGGACAATTACAATTCAGAAAGCTTAAAACAAATAGGCATGTAAAGTGTCTTTGTTATATTATGTAACATATTGTGTCATTTTATCTTACGTAATTTTGCTATTTCAATTTAGTATCATTATGATATTTTTAAAGGAAGTGGTAATTATGAAGATGGATGACACAATTTTTTTATTTCTTTGCACTTTACTCGTATGGATTATGACACCAGGTCTTAGCTTGTTTTACGGTGGTCTAGTTCAATCAAAGAATGTTTTGAATACAGTAATGCAAAGTATGGCAGCAATGGTTATCGTGACTTTCACATGGGTTGCATTAGGATTTTCATTGAGTTTTGGAACTGGAAATGCTTTGATAGGGAATTTTGATTTAATTGGGCTACAGCATGTTGGCTTTGCAGTTAATGATCAATTAAGTCCGCATATTCCATTTGCATTATTTATGCTATTCCAAATGATGTTTTGTACAATTGCAGTTTCAATACTTTCAGGTTCAATCGCTGAACGTATGAAATTCTTTCCATTTATTATCTTTATCTTTTTATGGGTGATTTTAATATATAGTCCAGTTGCTCATTGGGTGTGGGGCGGAGGTTGGATTCAACAACTTGGTGCTCTTGATTATGCAGGTGGTACAGTTGTACATATCACATCTGGACTCTCAGGACTAATTTTGGCTATTATGATAGGTAATGGTAAAAAAATTGAAAAAATACAGCCACATAATCTTTTAATCACTTTAATTGGCGGTATTTTAGTATGGATAGGTTGGTATGGATTTAACACAGGTAGTGCATATACTTTATATGATGTCGCATTAACATCATTTGTAAATACGATTATTGATGCAAGTGGTGGCGCTTTTAGCTGGTTAGTAGTTGAGTACTGTATTACTAAGAAATTAAGTTTACTTGGGTTGTTATCAGGCGTGTTGGCAGGGTTAGTCGCTATTACACTGGCAGCAGGCTACGTTAGTTATTTCAGTGCTTTTATTATTTCATTTGCAGGTGGAATCGTTTGTTATCTTGTTATTAATGTAATTAAAGTGAAGTATAAATATAATGATACACTTGACGCATTTGGTATCCATGGCGCTGGAGGAATTGTTGGTGCCATTCTTACCGGTGTTTTTCAATCACAACATGTTAATAATGATGTATCAAATGGTTTAATCTATACAGGAGATGTACACTCAGTCTTAATTCAAATACTAGCTGTTATCGTGGTATTGTGTTATACCATTGTTTTAACATGGATTATTGGAAAAATTTTACAGAAAATAATGCCTATCGCTACTACTGAAGAAGAAGATAAAGCAGGTTTAGATCAACTTGTTCATGGTGAGAAAGCCTATTTTTATGGAGAACTAAACAAATTAAATAAGAGATATTGATAATATTATTAGACTAATACATATTAAAAAAGTTACTTTGAGAGATTATTTCTGTGATAAAATAATTCTTAAATGAAAACTAATTTAGGTGATTAATCTAATGAAAAATATATCAGATATCGCAAAATTAGCGGGAGTATCTAAAAGCACGGTCTCCCGCTTTTTAAATGGTGGCTCAGTAAGCCATCAAACTAAAGAAAAATTAAGTCGAATTATTGAAGAACATGATTATCAGCCGAATCAGTTTGCTCAAAGTTTAAGAGCTAAGCATACGAATCTTATTGGTGCTATCATTCCAAGGATGAATTCACATGCGGTTGATGAAACTGTGAAAGGAATTGTATCTGTATGCCATCAACATCAATATCAATTATTACTTAACTATACTGGTTTAGATATACGTGCTGAAATCGAGGCCTTGGAGACATTTTCAAGAAGTAAAGTGGATGGCATCATATTAATGGCTACTACATTGACTGATGAACACTTGGAAGTAATTGAAAAATTAAATGTACCGGTAATTCTGGTTGGACAATCCTATCCCAATTTACATAGTATAATTCATGATGATTATCAAGCAGGTTTTATAGTAGGGGAACAGATAGGGCGTAAAAAGCATAAAAATGTTGTATTCTTTGGTGTAAGTGAGGAGGACGTTGCTGTAGGAGTCAAACGTAAACAAGGTATCATTGATGGTTTGAAAAAATACGATGTTTATCCTGAAATTTATTTAACTTCTTTTAAATATGAAGAGGCAAAAAATGATGTTTCTGAGAAGTTGAAAAATGCTAGTGGTATCGATGCGTTAATTGGAGCAACAGATCCTATTGCATTAGCAATTCATAAATTTTATTCTCAACAAAACAATGCTACTAGAAATTATCAAATTTTTGGATTTGGGGGAGACCCAATGACACAACTTGTTACACCCGCTATTACGACAGTTAAATTCAATTATTTTAAAGCTGGCACATATGCCATGAACCAATTGAATGAATTAATTTTTTCTAAAAATGCAGTATCTAAAACTGTCATTTCTGTTGAAATAGAGAAATTTTAAAAATATTTAAAACTATGGAACCGATACCATAATCAATGATAAAATTGTAGTAAATTTAGATTTAAATTATTTTGGAGGAATAATATGGCTGAATGGTCAAGAGAAGAACGTTATCGTCGTATTGAAGACGTTGATAAAAAGTACTTAGAAAATCTCAAGCAACAAGTTAAAGAGTCAAGATTTCGTCAAACATTTCATATTCAACCTGAAACTGGTTTGTTAAATGATCCTAATGGATTAATTTATCATAACGGCAAATATTATGTTTCACATCAATGGTTCCCATTAGGAGCAGTGCATGGATTGAAATATTGGTTTAATTATACTAGTGATGATTTAGTGACGTTTGAACCACAAGATACCCTAATTAAACCCGATACATATTATGATAGCCATGGTGTCTACAGTGGTAGTGCTTTTGAGCATAATGGAGATTTATATTATATGTATACAGGCAATCATCGTGATGAACAATGGAACCGATATGCTAGTCAGATGATCGCTAAAGTTCAAAGTAATGGAGAGATTACTAAATTTGATGAACCCGTAATTCCTTCACAACCTGAAGGGTATACAAGTCATTTTAGAGATCCTAAAGTTTTTGAATTAAATAATGAATATTATGCGATTATAGGTGCTCAAAAAAACGAGGAACTTGGTTGCTGCCTAATATATAAAACGAATGATAAGCAACTAAATCAATGGTCATATTGTGGAGAAATTGATACTAAATTAAAAACCTTTGGTTATATGTGGGAATGTCCCGATTATTTTAAATTAGATTCTAAGGATATCTTACTGTTCAGCCCTCAAGGAATAGAACCACAAGGGGATCAGTATAGAAATATATATCAATCAGGCTATTTAATTGGGGATTTAAATTTTGATTCATTATCCTTTGATCATAGTGAATTTGTAGAACTGGATAATGGTTTTGATTTTTACGCACCCCAAACTTTTTTAGATGAAAATGGCAATCGAGTTTTAATAGGTTGGATGGGCTTACCAGAAATAAATTATCCTACTGATGAAGAAGGATGGGCACATTGTTTAACGATACCTAGAGTACTAACAATAGAGAATAATCAATTACGACAACGCCCGTTTAAAGGTCTTGAAAGATTACGTAAAAATAAAGAAACGGCATTAGGTTATGCAAATAAATTTAACCGAAAATTACATCCATATGAAGGCAAACAATATGAACTAATTATTGACGTTATTGAAAATGACGCTTCAAAAATTTATTTTGAATTACGTACCTCAAAACAAAATAACACCAAAATTATTTACAATACAAGGGAACAAAAAATTACATTAGATCGCTCAGAAAGTGGATTATTGCCTGATAATGTTCAAGATTTAACGAGAAGTACGATATTGGATTCTTCTCTCACACGTTTGCAAATATTTGTTGATACATCTAGTATTGAAATATTCTGTAATGATGGGGAACGTGTTTTAACATCAAGAATATTTCCAAATGAAAATGCTACAGGTATAGAAACTTCAACAGAGACTGGACAAGTATATTTAAAATTCACTAAATATGAACTTAAGGATGAGTAAAAAAATGAGAAAATTATATGGGATAGGTGAAGCATTAATAGATTTTATTCCAAATGTTAAGAACTCTGAACTTAAAGATGTTGAACAGTTTAGTAGGCAGGTTGGAGGTGCACCAGCTAATGTTGTGAGTGTTGCTCGAAAAATGGGTGCCTCCACTGAAATGGTCACTCAATTAGGTAATGATGCATTTGGAGACATTATTGTAGAAACTTTAAAAAATATTGGTGTAGGTACTCAATTTATAAAGCGAACAGATGAAGCTAATACTGCACTAGCATTTGTGAGTTTAAAAGAAGATGGACAAAGAGATTTTTCATTTTATCGTAAACCCTCAGCTGATATGCTTTATAAAGCTGAATATCTAAATGAAATTACGATTAATCCAAACGATGTATTACATTTCTGTTCTGTTGATTTAGTTGAAAGTAATATGAAAGAAGCTCACAAAGCTATGGTAAATAAATTTAAGTCAGCAAATGCAACCATTGTTTTTGATCCTAATGTTCGTTTACCTCTTTGGCAAAATGCTGAAGCATGTAAAGAAGCAATACATGAATTTTTACCGAAAGCTAATGTGATTAAAATTTCAGATGAAGAGCTAGAATTTATAACTGGTGAAGCGGATGAAGATAAAGCTATTCAATCATTATTTGAGGGGTCTGTAGAAGCGGTTATATATACTCAAGGTGCTGCAGGTGCAAGTATCATTTTAAAAGATGGGACTAAGATTTACCATGAAGGATTTAAAGTGAAAGCAATTGATACAACTGGCGCAGGGGATGCATTTATAGGAGCTGCAATAAGTAGAATGCTATTGAGTGACGAATTAAATATTACTAAGTTGCTTAAAGAAGAAGGACAGGACATTCTCAAATTTAGCAACATGGTGGCCGCAAAGGTTACAACTTAATATGGTGCAATAGAGAGTATTCCTACAATTGAAGATGTTACAACTGAATTAAATAAATGATAAAAATTACCAGTAAATGATTTTAGTAGTTCATTTACTGGCTTTTTTATACGTGATATTCTCAATTATTTTTACTTCTGTAATGAAATTTATATTTAAAAAGTTTGATAGACATAACTATATTTTTTTGACATTACGAACTGAAGCATAACAGTGCTCACCGTTTTTAAAATTGACAATACGTTCTTTTGAATCTATGGATTCAATATTATGTCTATTAACAACGAAGCTGTTGTGACATCTAAAGAACCGCTCATCAAGTTGTGCAAGTTCTTTTAAATTGCCATAGAACTCAATTTGACGATTATCTAAATGTGCGATTAATCGATGTGATTTTGTAGATGATTCGAAAAACATTACGTCATCATATTGAACATAAATTGAATTACTTCCTCGTTTCAATTCAATTGTCTCAACAGTACTTTCTTTAGATAATAATTTTAATCGAGTGTGTGCAGTTTCTAAGCAATCAATAATTCTTGACTGTAATTGGCTTGGATCATCTTTAAAGATAAAATCCATTGCTGACACTTTGTAAACAAAGGTTAGGTACGTTAACTCACTATGACTTGTAACGAATATGATATTTCCAATAGGGTCATACTTACGAATTTCACTACCTAATTTAATACCGTTGATATCAGCCTCTAATTGAATATCTAGAAAGTAACATCCGACATCATTCATCTCTTTAGATTTTTCAATGACTTCATAAGGATCGTCTGTTGCAAGCGCAATCTCCATAGGTTTTTCTTCAATCATAATGTAATTATTAATAATTGAAACCATATTTTCGCGTTGTTTTACATCATCTTCACAAATGAATATTTTCATGATTACACATCCTTATGACTAATTGTTAATGATTTCTACTTTTTGTATAAAATAGCCATTCTCTATTGTGGTATCTAGCAATACATTTTCAGTAGAATCAGTTATTTCTTTTAGAGTACTTAATCCTAGACCTCTATTTTCTCCTTTAGTTGAAAAGCGCTCTTGAAATAGTTCGTGAATACGTGGCATATCTTCTTTACATTTATTCATAACAATAAACATGACGGAAGAATCTGTATTAATAAAAGCGATACGTATTAACGCATCTTCAAGCGTTTCAGATGCTTCGATTGCGTTATCAGTAATAATTCCAATGATACGACTAAGATCAATCGTGTTCATTTCTATATGTTCTACTAACTCAGGTACTTCTATGCTAATTGGAATGTTTTTTTCTTGAGCTTGTAGAATTTTAGTGGTAACTAAGCCTTTAATCGCACGTACTTTTAAATTCTCAGTTCCATTAATTTTAATAGACTTCATTTGAAGATTATCTTTCATAGGTACGATATTTTCATTAAAATATTGTCTTAATCCAGGCATATCATCTTCACGAATATATTCTGACATTGTAGTTAAGATGTTTACGTAATCATGTCTAAACTTACGCATTTCATTGTTAATTGACTCAATTTGTAACGTATATTCATAGTATGTTTCAATCTCTTCCATGTTACGTTTATAACGAAGTTCTTTAATCATATAGTTAGATATGAAAATAATTAGAACAGTAAAGAAAAGAATAATTCCAATGAAAATTAAACCGTACATTTTTAAAGATGAATTATTTATATTAGGTATTTGAGAATAAACATACAAGATAATAAAAGATAAAACTAATACTAATGAAATGATAGTTAAATAAGTTTTATTGATGGACAAATAAGATTGCATTAGTTTTTTTAATAAAATTTGAACTGAAAAGGCCAAAACTAATGAAATAGCAAAAAATATAACTATGTATGAAAAAGAAATTATTACGTAATTTTGAGTGTGATTTTCAACTAAAACCACAAATAAAAAACCTAAAAAATTACTGAAAAACATAAGAATGGCGCTACTTAATACAGCAATCAATGAATACAGCTTAACCTTTGTATACAAGATTAAGCCACAACCAATTAATAAATATAAAATTGATATACTGCCCAAGTAAATAAATAAAAAGGCTGAAGGGATTATAACCACTAGAATGGCTAAATAATCCCTTTTAGTATAACTTATGTCTAAAATAATTTTAGCGATTAAAAATAAGAGAAACCCTTGAAAAAAAGCCAATGGAACGTTTGATAATACATCCATACTTCTCTCACACTTTCTAACATTTATTATCTATTTAAGTTAGTTAACTCTTCAGGAACTTCTGGCTCATCAAAGTACGTAGCACATGGAGTATAAGAAGCTAATGTACCTACAGATTCTAATAAAAATGAGAAAAATTTAATAAACAAATCGAATAATACTGTCATAGTTAATAATCCTCCCTAGGAAAAAAGATTGGTAATAATGTAATGCTCTCAAGTGTAATTCCTAATAAAATTAATTGCTTAAACGGTTCTGGTGCTAAAAATGAAATTATTAATAAAACCATTGTTATGATGATTGATAATAACTTCTTTTTCATTTTTAAGTGACTAGGAATTGGTTGTTTCTTAGTTGCTGAAGGAGCATAGTAAATAATTAAAACAGTCCCAATTGCAACTACAGAATACATAATACCCAGATTCACTTGAAAATATACTAGCAACCAGGGTAATGCTACAAATAAAGCTAAATTTTGAACATGACATAGCAATGATGATTTTGCATGTGCCCCGTGTGCATAACGTCTAACTAAAAAATAACTAACATGTGTAAATAAAGTGTATAGAAATGTATGGAAGATAAGTGCAACACCATATGTCACAATTGTTTTTGCTAGATTGCTTACAACAACTTGTAATCCTAATCTTACTTTCAAAAATTGAATATGATCAAGATTATTTTTGCGTTGCAAATATAATGCGAATTGCTCAATCTTATTATCAATTGCTTTCAATGGTGTGCCACTCTCCTTATATCAATTATACAATTTAGTGCAATTGGTCTGGGTACTTATGCTTAACTGTTCAAAATAAATACTTAACTGTTATATTGAAATTACAAGTAATATTTTAACATATAAAATATTACAGTTATGTATAAAAAAATGCGATTTAAGAAATAATTAATTATTTATTCATAGGTTGTGTTTAAATAGACTCATATCACTTACAAGTGATAAAAACTTAATAATCTTAGTCTTTAAATTTAATAGTTATTGTTTGGTAATTGAGTTAAATAATTTTGTTTGTAGTTGCGAAATTATTGTATCCTTTACCATATGTTGTAAGTGTTATTAATGGTTATGAAACCATTGCAATAGTAGTAATGTCCCATTGATCATTATTACTAAAGTGACTTCTTGTTTATATGAAGTTTCTTACTTTGTTTTCTTCGTGTAGTTAAACGTGTTCATTAATAAGCCATCCCAACTTATTAATGAACTAAGTAAAGTTACTGAAGTTTAAACTCAGTGGAAAGTGTTTAACTTAGCTATTGTAAGATATAGAAGTTAAATATTTTCAGGATGTAAGCTATCGTAAAATTTTCATAATTAATAACATCCCCAAAAGATTGAAATAACTGTAAAAACATTCCCTTAATATGAAAGTCGCGAGTTCCTCCCAAGCTCGTGACTTTTTTTGTAAAAAAAACTGTATCCATAAAATTGGATACAGATTAGTAACTATTTATATAGATTTGGTTTTAAATTTTTGAATACAGGAATATTTTCACGTTGAACATCAACCTCATTTAAATCAATATCAAATGCGATTGTGTCCTCATCCTGGCCTAATTCAGCTAATATATCACCATTTGGATTGATAATCATTGAATGACCAGCGTAATCAGTATTACCGTCATTTCCAGTTCCGTTACAAGCAACAACAAACATGTCATTTTCAATTGCACGTGCTTGAAGTAAGACTCTCCAGTGATTCAATCTAGGTGTTGGCCATTGAGCTACAAAAAAAGCTATCTGCGCACCATTACGCGCGGGATATCTTAATAACTCTGGAAATCTTAAATCATAACAAATAATTTGTGTAGCTTGAGTACCTGAAGATAGAGGAAATGGTTCTGGTACCGCTTTGCCATCTTCTAAATATGTCGGCTCATCTAGCATAGGGACTAAGTGAACTTTATCGTACTTATTTATTCTATGTCCGTTTTTAGAAACGGTAAATGCAGTATTATAAACTTTGCTATTTCTAATATTTGATACAGATCCAGCTACGATATCGACGTTATATTGTTTAGCTAAGGATTGAATAAAGGGAAAGCTTCTACTAAGTTCTCTATCTCCTTTCTCATTTAATTCATCTAATGCATATCCGTTATTCCACATTTCAGGAAGAACAACAACCTCTGTATCTTCCTCCAACTTATTTTCGAACCAATTTTTTATTTTATTTTCATTTTTTTCTACATTGCCGTATGATACATAAAATTGAAATAATTGTATTTTCATTTAAAAATCTCCTCATCCTATGATTATCTCTAATTTACTAAAATAGATTAAGAAAATCAAAATTTGAAAGTCATGATTAAAATGCTTAATTTTTGAAAATAAATATAAAAAGGACTCAATTTCAACATAGAAATGAATCCTAGAGAAACTGAGTCTTGAATTGTTGATCTAATCGATATCAATTAATGTAGATTATTTTTTAACTATTAATCTATTGTTAGTTGGTTGTATTTCTTTTTCACCAGCTTTTTCACGGATGTCACCAAATGGCATTTGAGCAACAAGTTTCCATGAAGCAGGGATGTCAAATTCTTGTGTAGTGATTTGATCTACTAAAGGATTGTAATGTTGTAATGAAGCGCCAATTCCTTTTGAACTTAATGCAGTCCAAATTGCAAATTGATGCATTGCGTTTGTTTGAACTGACCAATTAGCAAAGTTATCAGCATAATTTGGCATTTGTTCTTGTAAACCTTTAATAACATCTTCGTCTTCGAAATAAAGAATTGTGCCATATGCATGTTTAAATCCGTCGATACGTTGTTCAGTTGGAGTGAAATCACGGTCAGGTCCCATAACATCTTTTAATACTGTTTTAGTATTGTCCCAGAATTTGTGATGTTGGTCATTTAATAACAATACGATTCTAGTAGATTGAGAATTAAAAGCTGAAGGTGTGTATTTAATAATATGTTCTATCATATCTTCTAGTTCTTTATCACTAATTGAAATTGTTGTTTCAGTGCTATAGATAGTACGTCTATCTTCGATTTCTTGTAAAAATGGTTTTGTTTTTGATTTGCTAAATAAGCCCATGTTAAATCTCCTTTGTTTATATAAGTTATATCTCTAGTATAAATATTATACTTAAATATGTAAAATGTTTTTTAACAAAAAATGTCAAATATATTAATATTTTTTATCATTAACCTTATTTCAATGCATTATATGTAAATATTCTTTATACTGTAAGTGTTATAAAACAAGGAGGTGGAAGATTGATGAAAAAGAAAATAGCTCATACAGGTCTCATTTTAGCTATAGGCACATCTATGCTAGGGCATGAGAGCATCGTAAAAGCTGCAGAAAGTAATCAACAAGCTACGAATGAAGTTGATAGTAGTAATGTTAGTTCTGATACGGATACCCAAGAACGTCAAAATAGTAGTAATAACATCAATGAAAATCATCAATCTGATACCCAAGATTCAACTGAATTAGGAAAAAATAATAATAATCAAAATAGCGTTGAAAGCAATTCATCATCAAATAACGAGAATGATGCTAATGAAAATAGTGATAATACTGTGGATCAAAGTGACTCATCTGATAATAGTAACTCAGGCAGTAATACTGATTTAAATAATGGTGATGACACAAATAATTCTGGAGACAACGATACAAGCAATCCGGATAACGGAGAACAACCAGGAGAAAATGATTCAGGAAAACCAGATGACGGAGAACAACCAGGAGATAATGATTCATCAAGCAATCCAGATGACGGAGAGCAACCAGGAGACAATGATTCATCAAGCAATCCAGATGACGGAGAGCAACCAGGAGACAATGATTCAAGTAAACCGGATGACGGAGAACAACCAGGAGACAATGATTCAAGTAAACCGGATGACGGAGAACAACCAGGAGACAATGATTCATCAAGCAATCCAGGTGACGGAGAGCAACCAGGAGACAATGATTCAGGCAACCCAGATGACGGAGAACAACCAGGAGATAATGATTCAGGTAAACCCGACAATGGAAACAATCCAGGGAATAATGACTCAGGCGAGCAAGATGATGGAGGAAATAAGCCAGGAGACAATGATTCATCAAGCAATCCAGATGACGGAGAGCAACCAGGAGACAATGATTCAGGCAACCCAGATGACGGAGAACAACCAGGAGATAATGATTCAGGTAAACCCGACAATGGAAACAGTCCAGGGAATAATGACTCAGGCGAGCAAGATGATGGAGGAAATAAGCCAGGAGACAGTGGCAATCATCAGCAACCACCTAAACATGATGGGAATTCTGGTTCGAATCAAGGTGATCATCATTCAAATTCTGGATCAAATGAATCAAATAATGGTTCGCAAAATAATTCCAATAGCAATTCAAATAATAATAGTAACTATCCAGGCAATCATTCAGGTCACTCAAGTACCAATGATACAGTAAAACCTAATAAACCCGTTTTTAATAATAATAATGGTTCAACAAACGGAAACCATTCAACTGGTTCTAATCATCACAACAACAGTGTATCTGATTCAATGATTCATCAAATTTCCCCACATAAGAATAATGGCAACTCGACATCTCATTCTAACAGAAATCAAAATCAATCAATTATGAGTGGATCTAATACTAATCAATGGCACTATGGCGATAACTTACAACAAAATCATCGACAAAGTCATATTGAAACTTATTCAAATAATGACAATATGCGAAGTGAAGTTCCTTTTTATAGCAAGTCAATGCTATTAAATAGATTAAATAGTTTAGCAACTGGTTCATATAAATACAATCCATATATTATTAATCAGGTAAACCGGTTGGGAAATAATAATGAGTATATCTCGAATCAAGATTTTTACAGACTTTTCCGAAAACAATCATTTAATAATGAATACTTAGATTATTTACAAAAAGGTTCTAACTATTTCAGATTTGAATATTTTAACCCTTTAAATTCGAAAAAGTATTATAAAAATTTAGATGAGCAAGTATTGGCACTTATAACTGGAGAAATCGGATCTATGCCTGAATTGAAAAAGCCAAGTGATAGAGATAAAAAAGAGGATGCAGATATACAGAGCCATGATGATGATAAAATTATAGATACCAATGAAAAAAGTAAAGAAGAGGAAAATAAAGATAAATATAAAAACATAAATATTGCTTTAATTACATCTATAATTATGATTTTCGTAGGTGTTACAGGTAGGTTTATTTATAGGAAAATTAAAAACTAAAATAGAAAACGCATCTATTATTGTCATTTAAAATGATGAGATTAATAGATGCGTTCATTTATTAAAATAGAAAATGAATTATAAAATTACTTTGTTCTTGTAAATGTTTAACTGTGTCACCAAAGAAAAATTGGACTGCCACTACAAAACCATTTTGTAACATATGAATGATAATTGGAACCGCAATACGTTTAGTTAAAACATAAGCAAGAGAGAATAACATACCCATACCAAAATATATGAAGAAAAATTTAACATCGTTATGTGCTATCGCAAATAAAATTGAACTTACTATTGAAGCAATTAAGAACGCAACAATTCGATTTCCTTTAATTTTATTATAGATTTCACCAAATATAACTTTTCTAAATATGTATTCCTCTAGAATTGGGCCAACTATTGAGATTAATAATATGAAAACTGGAAGCTGTTTTGCAATTGCCATAATTCTCTCAGTATTTGGACTTTGCTGTGGTTGTCCAACTAACCACATAGTGATTAGACTAGCTACCATTTGGTAAATCATCACGACAACAAATCCTAATAAAGCCCAAGGTAAAATGTAGCGTTTAGGTTCTTTATAACCTCGCTCCAGTGTTGTTGGATTTTTGATAATACTATTTAACCAAATTATTAATAATGCTGCTATTACAAATAAAATAACTTGAGTGTATACGCCCGCTTTAGCTAGTTCCATCCCTTTTAAATCTTTAAAGAAAGGTAATTGCTGTGCAAGTAAGGGTAAGAACTGTGCTAATGCATAAATAACAATGGTAAGAAATGCTACCCAAATTCTCTTCATTCTATTCCTCCAAAAATAATAATCAACATTAGTTAGTTTATCGTAAATTTGTATGTTATACAAAATATAGATAACCCTTTCGCTTGAAAAATTGACCAAATTTGATTAATATAAAATATAGATTAGCACTCATTACATTTAAGTGCTAAAAAGGAACCTGTTAAGGAGGAACGATCATGCTTAAACCATTAGGAAATCGTGTGATTATTGAACGCAAAGAACAAGAACAAACAACTAAAAGTGGCATTGTACTTACTGACAGTGCAAAAGAAAAGTCTAACGAAGGTATAGTAGTAGCTGTTGGAACCGGACGAGTTTTAGACAATGGTGAAAAGGTTGCTCCAGAGGTTAAAGAAGGAGATCGAGTTGTATTCCAAGAATACGCTGGCTCAGAAGTTAAACGTGGAGATGAAACATACTTAATTTTAAATGTTGAAGATTTACTTGCTATAATTGAAGACTAAAATTTATAAATAATAATTAATTAGTAATATTAAACTATTTTAAATAATGGAGGTATAATCAATGGCTAAAGACCTTAAATTTTCTGAAGATGCAAGACAAGCTATGTTACGTGGTGTCGATAAATTAGCTAACGCCGTTAAAGTTACAATCGGACCTAAAGGACGTAACGTTGTATTAGATAAAGAATATGTAGCACCATTAATTACAAATGATGGTGTCACAATTGCTAAAGAGATTGAATTAGAAGATCCCTATGAAAATATGGGAGCTAAATTAGTTCAAGAAGTTGCTAATAAAACAAACGAAATTGCTGGTGATGGTACAACAACTGCAACCGTATTGGCACAAGCAATGATTCAAGAAGGATTGAAAAATGTAACAAGTGGTGCTAACCCAGTAGGATTACGTGAGGGTATTGATAAAGCAGTAAGAGTAGCTGTACAAGCTCTACACGATATTTCTCAAAAAGTTGAAAATAAAAATGAAATCGCACAAGTAGGTGCAATTTCTGCAGCAGATGAAGAAATCGGTAAATACATTTCTGAAGCAATGGATAAAGTTGGTAATGATGGTGTTATTACCATTGAAGAATCAAACGGACTTGATACAGAATTAGAAGTTGTTGAAGGTATGCAATTTGATAGAGGGTATCAATCACCATACATGGTTACAGATTCAGATAAAATGATTGCTGAGTTAGAAAGACCATATATTTTAGTAACAGATAAAAAAATCTCTTCATTCCAAGATATCTTACCTTTATTAGAACAAGTTGTTCAATCTAGTCGTCCAATCTTAATTGTAGCAGACGAAGTTGAAGGAGACGCTTTAACAAATATCGTATTAAACCGTATGCGTGGAACATTTACTGCAGTTGCAGTAAAAGCACCTGGATTCGGTGATAGACGTAAAGCAATGTTAGAAGACTTAGCTATTTTAACTGGAGCTACAGTTATTACAGATGATTTAGGTTTAGAATTAAAAGATGCTTCAATTGATATGTTAGGTAGTGCTAATAAAGTTGAAGTAACAAAAGATAATACTACAGTTGTCGATGGTGATGGAGATGACAATAGTATTGATGCTCGTGTGAGTCAAATTAAAGCACAAATTGAAGAAACTGATTCTGACTTTGACAGAGAGAAATTGCAAGAACGTTTAGCTAAATTAGCTGGTGGCGTTGCAGTCATTAAAGTAGGTGCTGCATCTGAAACTGAATTGAAAGAACGTAAATTACGTATTGAAGATGCCTTAAACTCTACACGTGCTGCAGTTGAAGAAGGTATTGTTGCTGGCGGTGGTACTGCATTAGTAAATATTTATAATAAAGTAGATGAAATCGAAGCTGAAGGTGACGTTGCAACAGGTGTTAATATCGTACTTAAAGCTTTATCTGCTCCTGTACGTCAAATCGCTGAAAATGCTGGGCTAGAAGGTTCAGTTATTGTTGAAAGATTAAAACATGCAGATGCAGGTGTTGGATTTAACGCTGCGACAAATGAATGGGTAAACATGCTTGAAGAAGGTATTGTAGACCCAACTAAAGTTACACGTTCAGCTTTACAACATGCGGCAAGTGTTGCTGCGATGTTCTTAACTACAGAAGCAGTAGTTGCAACTATCCCTGAACCAGATAATAATGATAATCCAGGTATGGGTGGTATGCCAGGTATGATATAAGTCATACAAACTTAACCAAATTAATTAATTTAGACGCTTTTCGAAAAAAAATCACATTTGAAAAGCGTCTTTTTTAATGGGAAATCTTAATATAAATGTTTATTTAAACTGATTAAATGTGCATTACAATATATAATAAATATATAAATGCTAGGCGGTGATAAGATGCAGACTTATTCAAGTAAAGATGATTTAATATTTGAAATTAGTAAGAGGGCTGAACTTTTTATTAATGAATTTAGTGATGTATCAGAATCAGATAAGGATGTATATAAAATTGGTGTCGATAGAACACCTGCACAGATGATCGCATACCAGCTTGGATGGTTAAATTTAATTCAATCGTGGGAGAATGATAATAAAAATAATATACCAGTTGTAACTCCCAGTCCTGACTATAAGTGGAATAATTTAGGAGGATTATATCAAGAATTCTATAAAACGTACTCAAACTACACATTAGAACAACTTATTAATCAGTTCAATAAGGAAGTAGATAGCATTATTGATTTAATTAAAAGTTTAGATAATGAAACATTATTTGAGAGTGGAAAAAGGCAATGGGCTTCATCAACGCCTTCCAAATGGCCAGTTTGGAAATGGATTCACATTAACACCGTAGCACCATTTAAGTCATTTAGAACTAAAATTAGAAAATGGAAGACAACAGAAATATAAAGATAACTTAACTTTCGAAAGATTATAACAATATGAAAAAACATATTATCTAAAATAAAGACGAGTCTAGGAATTAAACCCAAGACTCGTCTTTTAATTAAGAACTATAATCCGAAAATTTATAATAAATCTAATAACCATGCTCCAAATAAAATAAATAGAATGAGTGATCCTATGAACAAATATAAATTTTTGGATACATGTCCTTTCGAAGTAAAAGTGTAAAGATACAAATAATATGACGTGGAGATTAATGTAATAATAAGTAATATTGAAAAAATAATTACCATTTAGATCACAGCTTTCGAGTTATTTTTAGTTTCGATAGAATGAATAAATCGAATATCAATACTTCTTCAATGTCATCATAATTACTCTTTTTATTTATATCAATCGTTTACTTTAAATCATCGATTGCTTTTGCGATTGATTCAAAAACATGTGGAATATCATCTTTTTCAATGCAACTAAAAGCAATACGGATATCTGAGTCATTTAACGCTATAATACCGATTGAATATTCGTTAATTAAATGGGTACGTAGTTCTTCAGGATTTACGCCATTGACTTTGACTGCCATAAAATAACCAGAATTAAAATCATAGGCTTGCCAATGATTTTTATATTTATCGTCATAAACAACAGATTTTGTAACTTCATATCTTTCTTGTAATGTATCTATATTTTGTTGAATTTCTTTATCAAATTCATCATGATTTTCTAAAACGTATTTAATAGCACTTTGAGAAGGCATTGGTCCACTTGAAATATTACTTCGTATTAAACCTTTAACTTTCGCTTCTAACACATCTTTAGCAACATTATTATTTAATCCAAATGTAAGGAAACCAACACGTAGCCCCCACGCAAAGAATTCTTTAGTAGCACCATCTAAACGAATTGGTAAAATATTGCTTGATTCAATTTGATTTAGTGCAGTAAAAATAGACTGACGATAAACATCTTCATAGAATAAACCATAATATGCATCGTCTACTACAGCTATAACTTTTGTTCCTTTTTCAGCTAGTGAACGAACCGCTGAAACTATAGTTGTAACTTCATCGTTGTTCGGTGTATAGCCGGTAGGATTGTTTGGATAATTTAAAATTAATATGACTTTGTCTTGATTGAAATTTTCTAAAGTAGTAACTAAATCATTTGTTGTGTAATGTCCTTCTTGGTTAAAGATCGAATATGTCTCAATATTTGCAGAATGACGTGTTTCATAAATTAGTTTGTAGTTACCCCAATTATGTGTTGGTACTAAAACAGTATCTCCACTCTCTACAAATAAATCAGCTATTAAAGATAACCCGTGAGTTAACGCATTAGTGACAATAGGTCTAGTAATTGTCTCTTTCGATAAATCAGGGTTTTCTTTTAGCATTTTGTCTTGCCATAAATCCCTTAAAGCTTCTAATCCTTGAGGTGGGGCGTATGGAAAGACTTCATCTGGAGATAAATGATTATAGACATCAAATAAAGTATCAGCATACATTTTCCCGTTTTTATTAGTAGCCATTCCAATTGTAGCGTTATATTTAGTTTTTTTAGCATCAGCAGATTGAGATAAAATGCCTTTTGGATAATACATTGATTGACCTAAATTTGATAGCATACTTAATATTTCTGGACAATGATCAACAAGTTGATTATTTAAATTTTGTGCTAATGGGTTCATTTATTTAACCTCACTTTATTTTAGTGTTTAATAATATATTATCTTTAAATGCCTTAAAGATAAAGTGTTCCTATAATGATTACAAAGAATTGATAATTGAGTTTTTACAAAAGCGAACATTTGTTCGCGTTTTATGTTAGAATAATGACAGGTCATCATAAGATATGACACTTTTCATTTGGAGGTGTAGTGTAATGTCGTGGCTATTAGATGGTATGGTGACATTAATTTCGGGTGGTATACTCGTTGTATTTCGTGTTTGGTTAGAATCTAAGTGGAAAGATAAATAGATGACCATACACAAAAGCCCCTAACTTGCCGTCACAAGTTAGGGGTTGTGTAATGTAATTCGTGGATACAATTAAATTGTAACACATGGATTAATATTTTCAATTTTAATTGTATTTAGTAAGCAAATTTATAATTTTAATTTGTTATAATACATGTATTGAGGTGTTGATTATGATGAAACATTTAACTAAGATTTTCGTTAGTTTGGCAATTATCTTATTTGTTATTGGATATTATTTACAGGCTACAGGACACGAGAATCAAGGTGTTAAATTATTATTAGCAGCAATTATGTTTATCATATGTGCTTTTATTAATCGTAATAATGATAGAAAGAAAAACAGAAAATAACATTTTAGACTCTATATTAGCGTTTGACGTTAGATATAGAGTTTTATTTTTAAATAGAATTGTATCTATAATGTATATACAGTTTGTAGCTTTAATACCAACAAATACAAGTATTTGCATAATTTCCTTTACAAACGTGTATATAGTGTGTATATTATTTATATACAGTTATTAAAGGGGGACATCAATGAAAATTATATTGAAGAACACCAGTGAACAACCCATTTATGAACAAATCAAACAACAAATAAAAGAGAATATTTTAAAGGGGTATGTTGAAGCTGGTAGCCACTTACCTTCGATGCGTGAGCTTGCAAAAGATTTACAGGTGAGTTTAATTACAACTAAAAGAGCTTATGAAGATCTTGAGAAAGAGGGATTCGTAACAACTGTCCGAGGAAAAGGTACATTTGTTAAAGAACAAGATAGTTCCATATTAAAAGAAAAGCAATTCTTTGTAATTGAAAATCTTGCTCGATTAATGATTAAAGAAGCTAAAACAATAGATATGCCTCTCAAGGAATTAAAAGAAATACTAGCTTTAATTTATGAGGAGGAAGAAGAATGAATGTCATTGAAGTAAAAGATGTGTCGTTTCAAAGTAGTGCATTTTCAATAAACAATCTTTCATTCAGTATTCCTCAAGGATTTGTAACTGGATTCATTGGGGCTAATGGGGCAGGGAAAACAACGATAATTCGTATGATAATGGATATTATAGAACCTAATCATGGTCATATATCAATATTTGGTGAACCAATAGCAAATAAACCGAAATGGATAAAAAATAAAATAGGTTTTGTTTATTCAGAAGTTTATTTTAACCAACAATGGACTGCAAAAAAACTTGAAAAAATGGTTTCACCATTTTATACCGATTGGGACTCACAAGCATTTAAAAATTATTTAGAAAAATTCAATTTACCTTTCAATGAAAAAATAAAACATTTTTCTACAGGTATGAAAATGAAATTGTCTTTAGCACTAGCTTTGAGTCACCATGCTGAATTGTTTATATTAGACGAACCAACTGCGGGGTTAGACCCTATTGTTCGTAATGAAGTGTTAGAAATTTTACAAAGTGAATTACTCGACGAACATAAGACTTTATTTATTTCAACCCATATTATTTCGGATTTAGAGAAAATTGCTGACTATCTTGTACATATAAAAGATGGAGAAGTTATTATGCAAGGTTTTCGTCATCAACTTCAAGAACAATACTCAATTGTACAAGGTGATAATCAAGATTTAGACGAGGAATTAAATCGCTTGTTCCTTTATAAAGAAGTGAAGTCGACAGGTTTTGTTGGTTTTACTAAACAGGCCCAAGTGTTTAAAGAATTGTTCGGAAAAAAAGTTAATATTAAACAACCTACGATTGAAGAACTTATGATTTACATTGAAAAGTCTAAAAGTAATGACAATCAACAAGATTTTCAGCAAAGTAGGTTGATAAAATGACGCAATTACTAATTAGAAATTTTAAATGTAGGAGTATAATGATTGCCATTTATATCTTATTACTTCTATTAAATCCGTTATATGCTTTCGTATTTTCTAAAACAGAACTTTATTTTTTATTCTATGCACCGATTGCAATCACATTAATGGCGGTTAGCATATTAGACTCTGGACACTTGTTTAGACTACATAGAAGATTAGGAGGTAAAAGTTCATATTTGTTTTACGAAAGTTTACCTGTCTCTAAAAAAGACATGCTTAATGCGAATTACATTACCTGTATCGTATTAACACTTTTTGGTGGTTTTATTATCGCTTTGTACAATTTTCAATCTTCTAATATTGATTTTGGGGATTTAAGATACTCAACTGCGATTGCTTTTATATTTGTAAACTTTTTAAGTATTCCAATTGCATTTAGTAGGAATACTGAAAAGAAACGCGAAGGGATATCATATGCACCTTATATCTTGATAATGATGTTAGTTATTCCATTTGCTATTACAATAGTTTTTACACTAATTAATGCATTCGTTTTTCATCATCATATTTCTTATAATATCTTTAGCATATATAACAATTATGGTTTATTAAGCTTAAGTATTGTTTGGATGATTTTAAATTATTTGATTCAATTAAAACGTATAATTCAGCGTGAAAATAAAGGAGGGCCTATATGAAATTAGAAAATATTACAAAAACATATGGAGATAACAATGTTTTAGATAATATCAATTTTGATTTTGGAAATAGTAAAATTGTAGGTTTAATTGGTAAAAATGGTGTTGGTAAAACAACATTAATGAAAGTCATGAATGGCAATATTATTAATTTTAAAGGAAAAGTTCAATTAAATGATAACGAGAACGTTGGCTATCTTATTGAACATCCGAAATTATATGATAATAAAACAGGATTAAATAACTTGAAATTATTTGCTCAAGTTCTAGGCAAAGGTTTCGACAAGGAATATACAGATAAAATCATAGACGCATTTGGCATGAGACCTTACATTAAGAAAAAAGTGAAAAAGTATTCAATGGGTATGAAACAAAAACTTGCGATTGCAGTTTCATTAATGAACAAACCAAAATATCTAATTCTTGATGAACCGACAAACGGTATGGATCCAGATGGCTCAATTGATGTATTAGAGACAATTCAATCATTAGTGAATGATTTAGAAATGAAAATTCTAATTTCAAGTCATAAATTGGAAGATATTGAATTGATTTGTGATAGAGCTGTCTTTCTACGTGATGGAAACTTTGTACAAGATGTCAATATGAAAGATGGTAGTGCGCAAGATCATACATCGATTAAATTTGAAGTTAGTGAATTTAATACAGCACTAGATTATTTAACAGAACATTTTAACGTGCTTCAATCACACAAAGATAGTGGAGAAATAATGATTAAAGCACAAAAAGATTATAAACAATTACTCAAATCTTTAGCACAAAAAGATTTATATCCTAAGTATATTGAAACAAGAAAAAGTTCGCTTCGTGATACGTACTTTAATATTAATCAAAGAGGTGACAAATAAATGAGAAGTTTACAATTAGTTAAATATGATATATTGAGTTTTTGTAAAAGCTATTTAACATATATAGCACTAATTTTAATCTGGTTAGTTTTAGGATTAATAACGTTCTTAATGGCACGAAATAATGATCAAGTAAATTATTCATCTATTTTATCTATGGCAAATTGGATGTTCTTATTCTTTGGCTTGTTAGTAGTGATTAAGACAATTACACGTGATTATTCACAAGGTACGATTCAACTTTATATGAATAAAGTGAGAAATAGAATTGGGTATATTATTGCTAAAACAATTTCAATTATTTTATTTTCATTCATTTTTGCATTCATCACATATATCACATTAATGTTAGTACAAGTGTTTACAGACGAAAAAAATTTAGACGGAGATAAGTTCTTAACGAACATTTGGTTCTATCTTATCTTCTTACTATTCTTCGGTTTACTATTATTCTTAGTTACATTAATTGTTCAAAAACCGGCAGTAATTTTTACACTAGGTATATTCTTAGTATTTATAGTTCCATTTATTCAACCTTTTATTGGTTTGATTCCTGACTGGGGAGAAAAAATTCAAAAATCATTAAAGTATATTCCGTTTAGTTATTTAACTGAGAAATCTCAAACAGATAGTATTAAATTTTCAAATTGGCAATGGTTTATTTCTTTAACATCAATTGTTATTTTATTCATTGCGAATATTGCTTATGCAGCTAAAAGGGATATATAATATATGCCAAGAAATTGATATCCAAAAAAGAGGGTAGTAAAACAAATTTTGTTTTATTACCCTCTTACTATATATCCTTTTATAGAATTAACTTACTGATTATAGAGTCATAAACTTGATTCCATAAGTCAGTATCTGATTTATATTTAGAAGTGATTTCATGATGTACTTCTTTTTCTTTATCCTCATAATTGTGTGCATCTTTAGGTGGTAGTTTTTCAGCTCTAAGTTGAGTAACAAATTCTTGAGCTTCACGAGCTCTAGGGCCCCAAACACTCACTTGTTCAAATTGATCATTCATAAAGATAAAGATTGGAATCGAGCGTGCTGTACCATTTGTTAAATATTGATCAATGAGATTTGTGTCTTCATCTCTATGGAATACGCGTACTTCTAACTGTAGTGATTCACTTATACGCTTTAATATAGGTAAGTTCATCATAGCGTCGCCGCACCAATCTTCACTTATAACCAAGACTTTAGAATAAGAACTATCTTTAAGTTGATTGATTCTATCGTCAGACGAAGGTAATGTGAATGCATTGAAAATTGTTAGTACATTATCTTTATTCACAGTCATGTTATCGATATATTCATCAAGTGGCTGACTATTATTAAAATATGTTTCTAAATTAGCCATAAATAAAACCTCCCCGTTAAATTTATATCATTATAACAATTTTTACTAAGAATGAATAATTATAAAACTTAAAATATATTAGTTTTATCACAATTATAAGAACGTTAAAACAACGTTACAATTCTGTAAGAAATGATTGTAGTGGTTTAGATGTTTCTCAGTAAGTGGTTATGATATATTTAAGTTAATAAGAATAGAAGTGGTGGTACGGTTGCGCATTCAAAATCGATGGATAATCTTTAGTATTTTTACAATAATAGCTTTTATAGTGGTTACGTGTCTTACAATCTATAAAAATGAAAAAACAATTAATCTTACTGAAGTGAAGATAAATGATATTCAATTAAATGAACCATTTAATGAAAATGATTATGAGATAAATCATCACATAAAGTTGGATAGATACAAATTCTATAACGATAAAAAACATAAAGATTTAATTGTAAAAGTAAAAAATAAACACCAAACAGTAAAAGGGATCGTATTGATTAATGATCATGATGTAACAACAAACTTTGGTGTTAAAATTGGAGATAGAGTGGATCATGCAATCAATTATTTAGGTGATAATTATCGTAAAGATAAAGTAGGTAAGGGATATGATGCGTTAATTTATGTTGATAAAGAGCACCATATGAAGCTATCCATTTTATATAAGGATAATGTGGTTAAACGAATTGAATTTTTTAGTCGTTAAAAAGTGATACTTTTACAATGCACTTCAAAATAAGCTACTTTTCGATAAGATAGAGATAATTCAATTAAGAAAGTAAGTGAAATAATGGATAAGATTACCTTTTTAAATGAACTTGAATTAGAACTTGATGAATTATCAAGAGAAGAAAAAGATAAACTCATGGATGATTATGAAAATCATTTCAATGAACAAGAATCGAAAGGGAAATCAGAAAAAGATATTATATCGGATTTAAGAGAACCACATGATATAGGTAAAGAAGTTAAAGCCAAAGAAGCAATATCCTATGCTAAAGTAACCCCTAACCTACGGAATATTATTAGGGCTATAATGGCTTCATTAAGTCTTGGCGTGCTTTCTTTTTTCTTCATCATCATCCCTATTGTAATATTTATAGCGTTATTGATTGTTGTGTTTATATTCTCTGTTTTTTTAATTTCTCTTCCATTAATAATAATATCAATGAGTATCATAAAAGGGATTGTTGATTCGTTTAGCAATTTCTTATTTAGCATTTCATATGCTGGATTAGGTATCGTCTTATTTGTAGTTACCATGAAAATTACACAAAATTTATATCGACTTGTATTAAAATATTTAACTTGGTATATCCAAACGGTTAAAGGAAGAATTAAACAATGAAGAAGGCAATGATAACAGGCATAGTAATATTTGTAGGATTTTTCTTAGCAGCAACTTTAGTCTGGTTTGTGCATGATAAAGATGAATATAAAAAGCTAAAATATGATAGAGCATACAGTAATGTGAAAATGAATAATTTAAATATTGACAGCTATAATTCAGAACTCACAATTAAGCAAGGAGAACATTGTGGTGTTAAATATTATGGTGATAATGATGTTAAGGTATATCGCACAAAAGATACATTAAATATAAAAGAGCATAAATCTGATAAGAGGGGTTATAGCGTTAATATTAATCCTTTTAATCAAAGTAAATCAAAAATTGAAGTTACACTTCCAAATAAAAACATTAATAATTTAGATGTATATTCAGGATTTGGAAATGTGAATCTTGATGGCATTAACGCGAAGAAAGGTTCGATTTATCAAGACAACAGTCATTTAAAAATTAACAATTCAAAATTAAATAACCTTTCCTTTAGGAATAATACCGGTGGAGTAAATATTAAAAATAGTGAAATACTTAATAGTAAATTTAAGACTTACTTGGGTGACATGAATGTAGATAATTCAAAGCTTCAAAAATCATTATTTGTAAGTGAAGATGGTTATCTTAATTTCACAAACATGAGTAGTGAAACAGATGTAAAAGGCTCAAGTAAGCATGATTATATTCATTTAGACTATAAGGATGAGCCTAAAAATACTTTATTAAAATTACACCCAGGTACAGGAGAGGGAAAAGTTGAAAATAAAGCTTTTAATAAAGGTAAGGTAGGAAATAGTAATAATGTAATTGAATTTTATACAGTAAAAGAAGACATCACAATAAAATGATTGCCTAAACAATAAGAGGCAATCATTTTTTCAATTCGACGGACGATTTCAAAGTTCGTCGATTTTTTAATAATTTGCGAATGTTAAATTGGTATCAATTTGACCGTTAAATTGTTGGATAGTTAACTCATTACCATCTAGCCATGATTGAAAATTAATTGAAGTGGGTGCTTGATTTTCTCCTAGAGTCATCCAAGCGGTTAAGTTTTGTGGTTCATACATTGAAGTGTGGATCGTACCTGACCAACTTCTAAATAATTTGCTATATATTTCGAATTTTGGGTCATTAAACAATTTAAAAGCTGTATGTTTATCTAAGCTTTGTGAGGTTTGTGAGACAGTACGTTCTAAACGTTCACGTGATTCTTTTGTGTAATTTCGGTTTTCATGCGTTAAGATTTCGAAATGATTTGTACATACTTTATCATATCTGACATCAAAAGAACGTGGTGTAACCTCAACGATTGCGTGATTAAGCTTTCTATCCATTAAAATATAACTGAATGAGCTTCTATGAGGGAGTTCTTTCAAGAATCTAACGGCTTCATCAACGTCTTTGCAATATTCTAAAACAAGACGACCAATCATATAACATACAAAGCCATTAGCAGGGTGTTTACGATGCATAAAGTTATAGCCCATCGTCAAACCAGCTTCATTCATACCATCCATACGACCTGTCACTCTAGACGTAGGACCAATTTGCGCTAGCCCACCGTCATTAGGTTGGAATAATAAATATCTCCCATCGTATGTGGCAGGATGATAATCATAATTGCGCACCATAAAATCCTTACCTTGAAATACAGTACATCCACTCTCTTTTAAATCTGTGAAGCGGTAATGTGCAAAATTTAATATCATTTGTTTTGTAGGTAAGTTCAGTACTTCTTGCATACCCATTAACTCTTCCCATATTTCTGGTGCGTATGTTTGAAATACTTGATACGTTTCGTTAACATCTATATCAAATCGGGGCATACGTTTTTTCCATTCACGTTCACGATTTTGCAATAAGGGTGTTTGTTTTAGCCATTGTGCTGTACTGACTCCTAAATCAAAATGTGATCCTCTAAACGTCATTATATCTGATTTCACTTGTTGCACTTAAATAGCCTCCTATAAGGTTTATTTATAACATAGGATTGATTGAATTCAATTCAAAATATAATTATACTAAACATGATAGCAAGATTCATAAAAATCTCAAGGAGGGATACCATGTCATCATTTAATGATTTCAGAAAAGCAGCTATAGACTTGTATAAGAAATTTAAAATGTAAATGGTTATTTCGGTTTAAATTAGCTTATGATAAAGAATTAAAAGTATTACACAGTAATATTTACATTTATTTCTTTAAATTTTTAAGTTTTTAAATGTTGAAAATGCTATCTATTTAACCATAACAGTAAGTATGATAATATATAATATTGTAAACATACTTATATCTATTTAGAGGTGAAACATACATGTGGGATTTAATTAAAGGTTTATTCAAATTCTTATTAAGCTTAGTAGTTATTACATCAGTAGTAGTTGGTGTAGGTGTTGTAGCATTTGCTTACATCTTCAAGAAAGACTTTGAAGATATCGAAAGAAAAACTAAAGAAATCGTTTCAGATATCGAAAGTAATAACGCGTAATAATATTAATTTAACCAGTGACTTCAGTTTTGAAGTTACTGGTTTTTTATTTCAATAAATTCAAACAATGATTAAGAATAATTGTCATAGACACCAATCTTTTAATAAAATAAAGGTAATTAGACAATAGGAGGTATTCTGATGACGACGAAGGGTTATATTGGTTCATACACAAAAAAAGAAGGTAAAGGTATTTACTTATTCGAATTAAATGAAGATAGTGGACAAATTAGTTCTGTTAATACTGGTTATGAGATTGAAGCATCTACTTATCTTGCTCAAACAGATGATTATTTATACGCAATCACTAAAGAAGGCGCACACTGCGGGGTAGCTGCTTTTAAAAAAGAAGCTTCTGGTTCGTTAACATTAATTAATAAATGCTTAGAATCTGAAGAGGGTACAGGTTGCTATATATCGGTATCATCAGACCACAATTTTTTATTTGAAGCGGTATACGGCGCCGGTATCACTAGAATATATCAATTGAATAAAGATACAGGTGAGATTATTAAGTTAATTCAAGAATTAAATCACGACTATCCACTTGGAAGTCATGAGCGTCAAGAGCATTCACATGTCCACTATATAAATGAAACACCCGATTGCAAATATGTTGTAGCTACTGATTTAGGTACAGACAGAGTTGTAACTTATGAATTCAGTAATGAAGGTCTTAAAGAATACAAAGTTTCTAAATTTAAAGATCAAGATGGTCCAAGACATATTGCATTTCACAATAATGGTGAATATGCCTACATTGTTCATGAATTATCTAATTATGTTAGCGTAGCTAAATATAAAGATGGTCAATTTGAAGAACTAGAACGTCATTTAACTGTTCCTGAAGATTTTAATGATGACACTAAATTAGCGGCTGTTCGCTTATCGCATGATCAACAAACTTTATATATTAGTAACCGTGGTCATGACAGTATTGCGGTATTCACGATTACAGAGAATGGCGCGGGACTAAACCCTGTAGAAATCGTTAAAAGTGGGGACCAATTCCCAAGAGATTTTAATATTACTGAATCAGATGACTATCTAGTTTGTGCCCATCAACAGGGTAATTATGAAATTACAGTTTTTAAAAGAGACACAAATACTGGTAAATTAACGCCAACAGATAATCAACAAATTGCACCTGAAGGTGTACATGTTAGTTTTATTTAAGTAAAATACAAAGCCACGGCAGTGTAAAATGTCGTGGCTTTTTGCAAATTTTTATAAGTTTTTAAAAAATGTTCTAATATATTTAAATTTACCTTTATAAGGCGGATACATAACACTTGAATCTAATCGCGTAGACTTAAAGATGTATGACTTGCTATGGCTAAAGGTTTGGAAAGTATATTTACCATGATATTGTCCAATGCCAGACATTCCGACACCACCAAATGGTAAATTAGGATTAGCAAGATGCATTAAAGTATCATTAATTGCACCGCCACCGAAAGATAATTCGTTTAATACACGGTGTGTAGTATTCTCATCTTCACTAAATAAATATAAACTTAGCGGTTTAGCTTTACTCTGAATAATATCTACTGCCTCATTAAAATCATCATAAGTAATAATAGGTAATATAGGTCCAAAGATTTCATCTTGCATGATTTTAGAACTTGACGTAATACCATCTAAAATAGTTGGTTCTATATAGCGTGTTGTAGCATTTGCATTACCACCGAAAATAACATGGTTTTGGTGCACGTTAAGTAATTCATTTAAGCGATTAAAGTGTTTATCATTAACTATGCGACCAAAATCTGGACTTTCCTCTATGTTAGTACCATAAAATTCTTGAATACTTTGTTTAAGTGCTTCAATCAATTCGTTTTTAACCTTCTTATTAACTAATATATAATCCGGAGCCACACATGTTTGTCCTGCATTAGTAAATTTACCGAAACTAATACGATCACTAGCAACTTTAATATTAGCAGTATCATCTACAATAACTGGAGATTTACCGCCTAATTCAAGGGTAACAGGAACTAAATTTTTGCTTGCTGCTTCATACACGATTTGACCAACCTTGTCACTACCTGTAAAGAATATGTAGTCAAATGGCAGATTAATTAATGTTTGTGTTTCTTCTATACCACCCTCGATAACACCTATATAATCAGTAGTAAATACGTCTTCAATAATTTGACGAATGACCGTGGCAACGTGAGGTGTTAATTCAGATGGTTTTATAATAGCAGTATTTCCAGCTGCAATAGCCCCAATTAAAGGTTCAAATAGTAACTGTACAGGATAATTAAATGGACCAATGATTAATACTGTGCCATATGGTTCTTGTTTGATATAACTTTTTGCCGGAAACATAAATAGAGGTGTATCAACTTGTTTTGTTTTAGACCAATTTTTAAGTTCTTTTCTCGCAGTTTTAATACTTTTTAGTGTGATACCAATTTCTGTGGCATATGCTTCAACAGGACTTTTTCCCAAATCAGTCTTTAGAGCATCTAGTAAATCATTTTCATGATTTTTAATACTTTTACTTAGAAGTTTTAATTGATGTTTTCGAAATTTTAAATCTTTCGTTTTATGTGTTTTGAAAAAAGCTTTACTTTCTTCAAATTGTTGCTCAATGCTTGGCAATGTGTGATACCTCCTAAATAGTAAAATCTATATTAAAGAATTAAATTAAAATAAATGATGTAATTCATCATATCTATACCCTAAATATTTTTCAATAAAAAAACAGTTGAATGAAAAGATTCATTCAACTGCGTATATAAAGGCGATAACTAAATTGCCAATATGTTTTATTTAGTTAGAGCATCTGTGATTTGAGGTACCACTTGTTTTTTACGTGATACAACGCCTGATAAGAATGCCATGCCATCATCTAATTGAACTTTAAATGCCTCGCCGACTTTATCTTTTTCAGCACCTACTACTAAGATTTTAGAATCACTATTAATAATGTCAGTAACTACTAATACAAATAAATCATACTTTTCATTAGCACTTGTTTCTAACATTGTTTTTTCAAGATCTTCTTTACGATTTAATACTTCATCGATGTCGACAGTATTTACTTGGGCAATGCGTGTAACATAGTCGCCCATATTAAATGATTTAGCATCCATGTCTAATAATTCCTCTGCAGATTTATCAGTAGTTGATGCACCAGCTTTTAACATTTCTAAGCCATATTCATCTAAATCAACATTTGCTAAATCTTTTAAATCTTTAGCAGCATTTACATCCTCATCAGTACAAGTAGGAGATTTGAATAATAAGCTATCAGAAATAATTGCTGAAATCATCAAACCTGCGATATGCGGTTTAATTTCAAAGCCACGTTCTTTGTACATTTTGTAAAGAATAGTAGCAGTACAACCAACTGGTTCTGCGCGGTACCAAAGCGGTGAAGCAGTTTCGAAATTAGCGATTCTATGATGATCCACAACGTGTTTAATCTCTGCGTCAGAAATTGTTTCAGCACTTTGTTGGAACTCATTGTGATCGACTAAGATTACTTCTTGACCATCTAAATTATCACTTAATAATTCTGGTGCTTTAACTTCAAAATGATCTAAAGCAAATTTAGTTTCAGGATTAATATCTCCTAAACGATATGGCGTCGCTTCAGAGTTACCAGTTAATTGTTCAAAATCAGCCATGATGATAGCTGATGCTATTGCATCTGTGTCTGGATTTTGATGTCCAAAAATATAAGTTTTTGCCATTGTTATTAACCACCCTTATCATTTAATTTTTCATCTTATTTTATCATGTTTCATTTAGCTACATCTACCTCTGCGCCTAATGAGTTTACAAAATGTCCTAAAGCCCATTTATGACCACTCTCATTGAATGAAGCAACACCATCTTTAGGAATAGTAATGTTATACCCCAAATTATAGGCTGAAACAGCAGTGTGTAAAATACAAATATCTGTACAAACGCCCACAATTTCAATATCTTTTATATTTCTCTCTCTCAATAGACTATCGAGAGGTGTACCATAGAATGAATCATAACGGCGCTTATTTAAATAATGAATATTACTGTTTCCACTAATGTTATTATAAAAGGCTTTAATCTTACCATATAATTCACGTCCTGCTGTGCCTTCAATATTGTGAGGAGGGAATAATCGTGTCTCGGGATGGAACATATCGTTCTCATAATGTAAATCCATCATAAAGAAAATGTCTTGGCCTTCAGACTGATATGCCTCTAAACGTTTCAGGATAAAAGATTCAATATCTTGCCCAGGTTTACCACATGTTAATCGACCATCATCTGCAATGAAGTCATAAGAATAATCTACTACTATTAGTGCTTTTCTAGTCATGATCAATCTTCCTCTCTATTAAATGTTTGAGCTATTTAAAAATTGTATAATTATATAGAAACGATTAAATTATTACCTCATTAATCATTATATATATTATAGCTAATCCCATTCTAAAATGGTATATAGCAATATAATAGGTTTGAAAGTTTAGATAGGGGATACGTTATGTTAATAAATGCTCAAGATTATGGATTAAAAGGATGTAATAAACGTAAAGACACTAAAGCAATACAACGAGCACTGAATAAAGCAAGATATGGTGAACACACAGTACTTATACCTAGCGGTACATATTATATTTCGAAAGCACTCATTATTTATGACTCAACAACTTTATTACTAGAAGATGATACGACATTACTAAGATGTGGTAAGGATGCACTTTTAAAAAATGGCCATCGTTTTGGTTTTTATAAAGGATATCAAGGTAATAGTCATATTTATGTTAAAGGTGGAACGTTTGATATGAATGGCTCTGAATATCCCTACAATAATACTGCGATGTCAATTGGACATGCCGAAGATATTCAATTAATAGGTGTAACAGTATTAAACGTAGTTGGCGGACACGCTCTAGACGCTTGTGGTATCAATGGTTTGTATATCAAGAATTGCAATTTTAAAGGTTTTAATGATTTCGATGGAGATCGTTCATTTTCTGAAGCAATTCAATTAGATATTCAAGTACCTGGTGCGTTTCCTAAATTTGGGACGACAGACGGAACTATCACTAAAAATGTAGTCATTGAGAATTGTTATTTTGGGAATTCAGATGACCATCAAATGCGTCCATGGAATAGAGCAATTGGCTCACATGCAAGCAGGTATAATAAGTTCTACGAAAATGTTCATATAAAAGATAATTGTTTTGAGGGGACTCAAGACTATGCACTAACACCCTTAAAAGCTAAAAATATGATTATTTCACGCAATAAATTCAAAAATTGTAAAGGTGGTATTCGATTTTTAGGGGTAAAAGATGGAAAGAATGCTGCTGCCCCTGTTACTGGCAAAGTCATGGAATCTCAAGCTGGTGAGAATTTCAGTGTGATTGGTAATCACTTTATTGGAGAAATGAAAAAAGATGCCATTCACATTAGAAGCTATAATAATATAAAACATCAGCAAGTGTTTATCGCCGGAAATACTTTTGATAAAGCATCACAAACCATACATTTAGAAGATATAGAAGATTTAACCCTAAACCAGGGTGAAGATGTTACTATTAAAAAAATTAATGTAGACTGAGTAGAGATAATGTTTTCGAACACAACCCAACAATAAATAGCCAGTAAATACGTTTTGAAGACGCATTTACTGGCTATTTAATTTCGATACATCAGTGTTAAATAAGGGCAAGACAACAAATTTTTTATAATGTCGTCATAATGCCTTACGATATTTATCTAATGGCGATTAAATGCACCTATAATTTTAACTTCAAAATCTAAAGTCTGTAATATTGTGATAACCTTATTGAGTTTTTCATTTTTCCCAATATCGGTTTGAACAAAAAATCTGTACATACCTAACTGCGTCTTGAGAGGTCTAGACTCAATCCATGACAAGTTAATGTCAAATAATGCAAATGTGTTAAGTATACTAGCTAATAATCCAGCTTTATCATGTTTAGGTGTTATCAGTAATAGTGTACTAGAAGCAAATTCATTGTAGTGCTCGTTACTTTTTACTACTAAAAAACGAGTGACATTATGTGGATAGTCTTGTATATGTGTGTCTATCGGTTCGAAACCATATGACTCTCCGCTTCCTAATGGTGCAATAGCAGCGACATGTGTGTCAATCTTCTCTAAACTTTGAATCGTACTATCAACATAATCATATAAGAAATGATGTCGATGGATATATTGACTCGTTTGACTTATTGCTGGTGCAATGGAATAGACCTTTTCAATATCATCCAGTGAAGTACCTTTATTAGCGTATAAACCAAAGTTAATATCTAAATGGATTTCGCCATGAGCGTAAATATCTTCTTGTGCAAGTGCATCCGCAACAATATTAATAGTACCTTCAATTGAGTTCTCAATAGGTACGATACCAACAGCATCACTATGACTATTAACGGCTTTAATTACTTCATAAAGATTTGATTTAGGTGAATATGTAACTTCTTCCTCAGATAAATAAGTTGTTGCAGCTAAATAAGAAAATGTTCCCTTAGGGCCTAAATAATATAAACGCATCTTTGTTCGTCACCTCGTATTATCGAACACTAGTGAAATGGACATTTCATTGACTGTTTCTTTTTATAATGAAAATTAGGATCCTTGATTTCATTATTATAGCCATGATGATAATTTGAAGTTAGGGTCGGTGAAAGTGGTGGGGCTAACCACGACCATTTACCAGTGACATCACGGTTATTTGCTAGTTCCTTTTCTTCAAATAATTGAAATTGTTTTGATGCAGTTAGGTGATCAACAATAGAAACACCTTGAGATTTAAATGAATGGTATACCGCATAATTAAGTTCAACGAGTGTTCGATCTTTATTAAAAGAATTATTTTTTAGTGTACCAAATTCAAACGCTTCTGCAATACTTTCCAATAAATTATAGCGGTATGAGTCAGTGAAATTGCGTACTGCAATTTCTGTTACCATATACCATCCATTAAACGGGGCAGTTGGATAAGTAATGCCACCAATTTTCAAATCCATATTAGAAATGATTGGAACACCATACCATTTTAAATTTAAATCTTTTAATTTTGGATAATGTTCATGTTCTATTTCAACTTCTTTTATTAATTCATTGGGTAACTCATACCATTTTATAGAATCATTAGGTAATTGATAAATGAGTGGTAGTACATCGAAATCAGTACCTTTGCCTTTCCAACCTAAATGCTCCGCTAATTGTGTGATTTCACGTTCAGATGGATCACCGGCATGTTCATAACCAGCATATCTAATAAGTTGATTATTATAGATATGAGGTGCTTGATTAGGTGAAAAAATCGTTATATAAGGCTTGATCTTACCATTATTCGTCGCATGTTTAAGATGATGATTGATTGTATCTATAAAATCACGCTCATTATCAACGTTCCTAGCGTCTTTTACATATAAAGAATCCCAAAATAAGCGCCCAATACAGCGATTAGAATTACGCCAAGCAAGTTTAGCACCATACGTCAACTCTTCCAAAGTATGCGTATATGTACCAGTAAGTTCAATTTCTTTTTCTATCTCTTTTATTCTTTTATCAAAAATAGATGGATTGTAATTAAGTTCACGATACATCGTTTCGATAAAACTTCTTGCTTCTTCCAATAACATATAACCACCTCGGTTCATATTATAATCTAGACAATGAATTAACTCATTCAATTACATAGATTGTCACGAATTTGTCTTATTGGTACTTATTTAAATTTTAATTGTATCAATAGGATGTGAATACGCACTTCTACTGAATTATGATAAAATGTACTAAAATATCGTTAGGAGAGATTGTGGTGTATCGTTACGAAGATGACAGTTTAATGTTACATAATGACTTATACCAAATTAACATGGCAGAGAGCTATTGGAATGATGGTATTCATGAACGAAATGCAGTATTTGATTTGTATTTTAGAAGTATGCCATTTGAGAGTGGATATGCAGTTTTTAATGGTTTAAAAAGAGTAATTCAATTTATTGAACATTTTCATTTTAGTGATTCTGATATTGAATATTTACAGTCAATAGGTTATAAAAATGATTTCTTAAACTATTTAAAAAATTTAAAGTTCACTGGTAATATTCGTTCAATGCAAGAAGGTGAATTGTGTTTTGGAAATGAACCCTTACTTAGAGTGGAGGCACCATTAATTCAAGCGCAACTTATAGAAACTGTATTACTTAATATAATCAACTTCCATACATTAATTTCGACTAAAGCAAGTAGAATTCGTCAAGTAGCACCTGATGATACATTAATGGAATTTGGAACTCGCCGTGCACAAGAGTTAGGTGCTGCGCTATGGGGGGCAAGAGCTGCTTATATCGGTGGTTTTGATTCTACTAGTAATGTGCGTTCCGGTAAATTATTTGGTATACCCGTTTCTGGTACGCATGCACACGCTTTAGTTCAAACATATGGTGATGAATATAAAGCTTTTAAAATTTATGCAGAACGTCATAAAAATTGTGTGTTCTTAGTTGATACGTTCCACACGCTTAAATCAGGTGTTCCTACAGCTATTAAAGTAGCGAAAGAACTAGGGGATAAAATCAATTTCATTGGTATCCGTTTAGATTCTGGAGATATTGCTTATTTATCTAAAGAAGCACGCAGAATGTTAGATGAAGCGGGATTCAAAGATGCTAAAATCATCGCATCTAATGACTTAGATGAACAAACGATAATGAGTTTGAAATCTCAAGGAGCTAAAGTTGACTCATGGGGTGTAGGTACGAAATTAATTACTGGTTATGACCAACCAGCACTTGGTGCAGTATATAAACTAGTAGCAGTTGAAGATGATAACGGTCGATATGTTGATAGAATTAAACTGTCCAACAATGCAGAAAAAGTGACAACACCTGGTAAGAAGAAAGTGTATCGCATCATCAATACTAAAACAGGTAAAGCAGAAGGCGACTATATTACTCTAGAACATGAGAATCCTAATAAAGAAAAACCTTTAAAAATGTTCCATCCAGTTCACACGTATAAAATGAAACATATCAAACACTTTGAAGCGATTGACTTGCATCATTCAATCTTTGAAAATGGGAAACTTGTTTACCAATTACCGAGTGAAAAAGAGGCACAAGAATACTCTAAAAATGCATTATCTAAATTATGGGATGAAAATAAACGTTATTTAAATCCTCAAGAATATCCTGTGGATTTAAGTACAGCTAGTTGGGACAACAAACATAAGCGTATTTTCGAAGTTGCAGAACACGTAAAAGAGATGGAGGAAGACAATGACTAATTTACAAGATATTGTAGTCAATGAAATGAAAGTGAAGAAACATATTGATAGTGAACAAGAGTCACGTGAAATTATTCAATTTATTAAAAGCTATGTGCAATCACATTCATTTATTAAATCTTTAGTGTTAGGTATTTCTGGTGGTCAAGATTCTACTTTGACTGGTAAATTAGCTCAGCTAGCAGTTGAAGAATTACGTAATGAAGGGCGAGATTGTCAATTTATTGCTGTGAAATTACCATATGGTGTGCAGAAAGATGCAGAAGAAGTTGAAGACGCATTAAACTTTATTCATCCCGATGAAATCATTACTGTCAATATTAAACCTGCTGTTGATCAAAGTGTTAAATCTTTAAACGAGGCTGGTATTGAATTAACAGATTTTCAACGTGGTAACGAAAAAGCACGTGAACGTATGAAGGTTCAATTTTCAATCGCATCAAATCGTAGTGGTATTGTTATAGGTACGGATCATTCTGCAGAGAATATTACAGGATTTTATACTAAGTACGGTGATGGTGCTGCTGATATCGCACCTATCTTTGGTCTAAATAAAAGACAAGGAAGACAGCTACTTAAATATTTGAACGCACCAAAGCATTTATACGAAAAAGTTCCCACAGCAGATTTAGAGGATGATAAACCACAATTACCTGATGAAGAAGCTTTGGGTGTTACTTATGATCAAATTGATGACTATTTAGAAGGTAAACACATATCTAGTGTAGCCCGTGATACGATTGAAAATCACTATGTCAAAAATGCACATAAACGTGAATTAGCCTATACGCGTTATACTTGGCCTAAAAATTAAAAAAAGATTTTCTAGTGACAAAATAAAAATTCACTGATAAAATTATTTCGATTTTAGATATCCATGTAAGAAAAGGGGATTAGTATGTCAGTGATAACTTCAAATCCATGGTCAATGGTATTAGCGATATTCGTCATCAACGTTTTTTATGTTACATTTTTAACAATGCGTACAATATTAACGTTAAAAGGTTATCGTTATATGGCGGCTGCAGTAAGTTTCCTTGAAGTGTTAGTATATGTAGTTGGTCTTGGTATGGTAATGTCTAGTTTAGACCAAATTCAAAATATCTTTGCTTATGCGTTTGGTTTTTCGATTGGGATTTTAGTAGGTATGAAAATTGAAGAAAAACTCGCATTAGGTTATACAGTCGTAAATGTAACCTCATCAGAGTATGAAATTGATTTACCAAATGAGTTAAGAAATTTAGGTTATGGTGTTACACACTATGCAGCACATGGTCGCGATGGTAGTCGAATGGTAATGCAGATTTTAACGCCAAGACGTTATGAACGTAAATTAATGGAGACAGTACGAAATTTAGATGAGAAAGCGTTTATTATAGCGTATGAGCCAAGAGCGATTCACGGCGGTTTCTGGACTAAAGGCGTTCGAACTCGAAAAGTAAAAGCATACGAAGTAGAAGAAATAGAAAGTGTTGTGGAGCATGACGATGAAGTTCAAAGTAAATGAAAATGAAACAATCTCAGAATGTTTAACACGTATGCGTGAAGAAGGCTATATGCCAGTTAAACGAATTGAAAAACCTATATACACTGAAGATGAAAAAGGTAATGTAGTAGTATTAAGACAGGATATTCAATTTGTTGGTAAAAAGCTTTGATTTAATAATATAAATTACAACTTAAATTAATTTTTATTAAGAGTGAAAAGAAGCTAAAGTACAACTTCTTTTTACTCTTTTTATTATCGGATTATTGTTAGATAAGTGTATTATTTAGATAAAATCCATTATACTAAGTTTGTAAAAAAAGATTTATACATTTGATTAATTATCTGTTAAACTAAAAATGAAGTTGTAAAAACGAACTTTTCACGATAATTTACGTTTAATGTACAGTTTTGAATTATAAATTTATACATAGAATAGGAGATTAGAAATGATTGATCGTTATTCAAGAGAAGAAATGGCAAATATTTGGACTGATCAAAATAGATATGAAGCTTGGTTAGAGGTTGAAATCTTGGCCTGTGAAGCTTGGAGTGAATTAGGCCACATTCCTAAAGAAGATGTAAAAAAAATAAGACAGAACGCTAAAGTAGATGTGAAACGTGCTCAAGAAATCGAACAAGAAACAAGACACGATGTTGTGGCATTTACTAGACAAGTATCGGAAACGTTAGGTGACGAACGTAAATGGGTTCATTATGGCTTAACTTCTACAGATGTAGTTGATACAGCGCTAAGTTATGTTATAAAGCAGGCCAACGAAATTATTGAGAAAGATATTGAACGTTTCATAAAAGTTTTAGAAGAGAAAGCTAAAAATTATAAATACACATTGATGATGGGGCGTACACATGGTGTACATGCTGAACCGACTACATTTGGTGTTAAAATGGCATTATGGTATACAGAAATGAAACGTAATCTAAAGCGTTTCAAAGAGGTACGTAAAGAAATAGAAGTTGGTAAAATGAGTGGTGCAGTTGGTACATTTGCTAACATTCCTCCTGAAATAGAACAATATGTATGTGACCATTTAGGCATTGATACTGCACCCGTTTCTACTCAAACATTACAACGTGACCGTCATGCATACTATATCGCTACACTAGCACTAATAGCTACATCTCTTGAAAAATTTGCGGTAGAGATACGTAATTTACAAAAAACAGAAACACGTGAAGTTGAAGAAGCATTTGCAAAAGGTCAAAAAGGGTCATCAGCTATGCCTCATAAAAGAAATCCTATTGGTTCAGAAAATATAACAGGTATTTCAAGAGTGATTCGAGGTTACATTACAACGGCTTATGAAAATGTGCCTTTATGGCACGAACGTGATATTTCTCACTCTTCAGCTGAACGTATCATGTTACCAGATGTTACAATTGCTTTAGATTATGCTTTAAATAGATTCACTAATATTGTTGATAGACTAACTGTTTTTGAAGACAACATGAGAAATAATATCGATAAAACATTTGGACTAATCTTCTCACAACGTGTATTACTAGCGTTAATTAATAAAGGCATGGTTCGTGAAGAAGCATATGATAGAGTGCAGCCTAAAGCAATGGAATCTTGGGAAACTAAAACACCATTCCGTCAATTAATAGAAAAGGATGAGTCTATCACTAATGTGCTTTCTAAAGAAGAATTAGATGAATGTTTCAACCCTGAACATCATTTAAATCAAGTTGATACAATCTTTAAACGTGCAGGTTTAGAGTAATAAGTTAACGGTTTTCAATAAAAATACTACACTTTAACTATTTAATGCGTTAAAATGAGATTATATTGAAAACGGATTATAGGGGTTGTTTGAGATGCAAATAGAGAAATTACGAGGACAAGCGTTAGATGAACTTTTTGATGCGATTCTTACACTTGAAAATAGAGAAGAATGTTATCAATTCTTTGATGATTTATGCACTGTCAATGAATTACAATCATTATCTCAAAGATTACAAGTTGCTAAGATGATTAAACAAGGGTATACTTACGCAACAATCGAAAAAGAATCTGGTGCTTCTACAGCAACAATATCTAGAGTAAAACGATCATTACAATGGGGTAATGACGCATATACAATGATATTAGAACGATTAAATATAGAAACAAAAAAATAATATTACGTTTAACATATATTTATAAATTGAAATGCTCCCTTCAAAATTGACAATAATTTGGATATTTTGATGGGAGCGTTCTGTTTTATATTGAATTTATACAGGCTAATAGTAAGTAAACAACTTTTAATTTACTTAATTTTTAACAAATAAACTTATAAGATATTAGGTCTTTCGTTCTTTAATAGACAGTATAGATTCTAATGATTCTGTTTAGAATTGGTACACCAAAAATGATATAATTTAGTGTATGTTAAAAAAAGGAGTTAAAGGATTATGTATGACATTAAAGCGTGGCAACATGTGTTTAAATTAGATCCCACCAAAGAAATAAGTGATAATGATTTAGATGCACTATGTATGTCAGATACTGATGCTATCATGATTGGTGGCACAGATAATGTTACCGAAGATAATGTCATTCATTTGATGAGTAGAGTAAGAAGATATCCATTACCATTAGTCCTCGAAATATCTAATATTGAGAGTATTATTCCCGGTTTCGATTTTTATTTTGTACCAACAGTTCTAAATAGTCAGGATACTACATATCATAATGGAATGATGCATAAAGCTCTAAAGCAATTCGGATTCATGGTTAATTTTGATGAAGTCGTATTAGAAGGGTATTTAGTTTTAAATCCTAATAGTAAAGTAGCAAAATTAACGCAATCAAATACTAATATAGATATTGAAGATGTAGAGGCATATGCGCAAATGGTTAATGAGATGTACAAACTACCGTTGATGTACTTAGAATATAGTGGTCAGTATGGCGATGTTGAAAAAGTGGAAGCTGCATCCAGATTATTAACGAATACACAATTGTTTTATGGCGGTGGCATTACATCTATAGAACAAGCCAGAGAGATGGCACAATATGCTGACACTATTGTAGTAGGTAATATTATTTATGACGATATTAAAAAGGCTATTAAAACAGTAAAAATAAAAAAGGAGTCTAATAAATGAATTCATTAGTTAATAATATGAATAAAGAGCAAAGTGAAGCGGTAAGAACTACAGAAGGTCCATTACTAATTATGGCCGGCGCTGGTTCAGGTAAAACGAGAGTATTAACACATCGTATCGCCTATTTATTAGATGAAAAAGACGTTTCTCCTTACAATATATTAGCAATTACTTTTACAAATAAAGCAGCTAAAGAAATGAAAGAACGTGTTGAACAATTAGTAGGGGAAGAAGCACAAGTGATTTGGATGTCTACATTCCACTCTATGTGCGTAAGAATATTAAGACGTGATGCAGATAGAATAGGCATTGAACGTAATTTTACTATTATTGATCCTACTGACCAAAAATCCGTCATAAAAGACGTTCTAAAAAATGAAAATATTGACAGTAAACGCTTTGAACCAAGAATGTTTATTGGGGCGATTAGTAACTTAAAAAATGAACTTAAAACACCAGAAGATGCAATTGATGAGGCTAATGACTTCCATTCGCAAATGGTAGCTACTGTTTATAGTGGATACCAACGTCAATTGACTCGAAATGAAGCACTTGATTTTGACGATTTAATTATGAAAACAATTCAGTTGTTCGAACGCATTCCAGATGCACTTGAATATTATCAAAACAAATTCCAATATATTCACGTAGACGAATATCAAGATACAAATAAAGCACAATATACATTAGTAAAGTTGTTAGCTAGTAAATTTAAAAATCTTTGTGTAGTTGGTGACTCAGATCAGTCAATTTATGGTTGGAGGGGTGCAGATATTCAAAATATCCTATCTTTTGAAGAAGATTACCCTGATGCTAAAACGATATTTTTAGAACAAAATTATCGTTCTACAAAGACCATCCTAACTGCTGCAAATGAAGTCATTAAACATAACTCAGAAAGAAAGCCTAAAGGCCTGTGGACTGCAAATACAGGTGGCGAAAAAATTAAATATTATGAAGCAATGACTGAGCGTGATGAAGCTGAGTATGTGGTTAGAGAAATAATGAAACACCGTAAAGCTGGAAAAGATTATAGTGATATGGCAATACTTTATAGAACCAATGCACAGTCACGTGTTTTAGAAGAAACATTTATGAAATCCAATCTTCCTTATACGATGGTTGGAGGCCAAAAATTCTATGACAGAAAAGAAATTAAAGACTTATTAAGTTATTTGAGAATAGTAGCTAATAGTAATGATGAAATTAGTTTACAACGCATTATCAATGTTCCAAAACGAGGTATAGGACCTTCATCAGTTGAGAAAATTCAACGCTATGCGAATGATAACAATATAAGTATGTTTGATGCATTAGCAGAAGTAGATTTTATTGGTCTTTCAAAAAAAGTAACTCAAGAGTGCATTAAATTTTATGAACTAATTCAAAACTTAATTAAAGAACAGGAATTTTTAGAGGTAAGTGAAATTGTTGTTGAAATATTAGATAAATCTGGGTATAGAGATATGCTTGAACGTGAACAAACACTGGAATCACGTAGTAGACTTGAAAATATAGATGAATTTATGTCTGTGCCTAAAGATTATGAAGAGAATACACCATTAGAGGAACAATCCTTGATTAACTTTTTAACGGATTTATCACTAGTAGCAGACATTGATGAAGCTCAAATTGAAAGTGGCGTAACCCTTATGACAATGCACTCGGCGAAAGGTTTAGAATTTCCAATTGTGTTTCTCATGGGAATGGAAGAATCGCTATTTCCACATATTCGTGCAATTAAGAGTGATGATGACCACGAAATGGAAGAAGAACGTCGGATTTGTTATGTAGCAATAACAAGAGCTGAAGAAGTTCTATATATTACGCACGCGACGTCTAGAATGTTATATGGACGCTCACAATCTAATATGCCTTCAAGATTTTTACGTGAAATCCCGGAAGATCTATTAGAGACACCATCTAAGCAACAGCGTCAAACGATTACCCCAAAAGCATCATCCAAACAACCTAAGCGTGGATTTAGCAAACGTACAACGACTTCTAAAAAACAAGTCTCTGCTTCTGATTGGAAAATAGGAGATAAAGTTACGCATAAATCATGGGGTGAAGGCATGGTAAGTAACGTTAATGAGAAAAATGGCTCAGTTGAATTAGATATTATATTTAAATCAGAAGGACCAAAGCGCCTGTTAGCTCAATTTGCCCCAATCGAGAAAAAGGAGGATTAATTTATGGACAATATCCAAAGTCGTGTGAATGAATTACATGATTTATTAAATCAATATGGTTATGAATATTATGTGCAAGATAATCCTTCAGTGCCAGATAGTGAATACGATAAATTATTAAGAGAATTAATAGATATAGAAGAGGCACATCCTGAATTTAAGTCACCTGATTCTCCTACTGTACGTGTAGGAGGAGAGGTGCAATCTTCTTTCGAAAAAGTCAATCATGATACACCAATGTTAAGTTTAGGTAATGCTTTCAATGAACAAGAATTACGTCGTTTTGATCAACGTATTCGTGAACAAGTCGGTAGTGTTGAATATATGTGTGAATTGAAAATTGATGGATTAGCTGTGTCCCTTAAATATGTAGAAGGTCGCTTCGTTCAAGGTTTAACTCGAGGGGATGGTACTACAGGTGAAGATATCACTGAAAATTTACGCACCATTCATGCTATTCCATTAAAGATTAATGAACCATTGAGTTTTGAAGTGCGTGGCGAAGCTTACATGCCTCGTAGTTCTTTTATAAGACTAAATGAAGAAAAAGAAAAGAATGAAGAACAACCATTCGCTAATCCACGAAACGCAGCAGCGGGATCGTTAAGGCAACTTGATCCCAAATTGGCAGCTAAACGTAAATTAAGTGTATTCTTATATAGTGTTAATGATTTCACAGATTTTGATGCAACTACTCAGAGTGGTGCGTTGGATGAATTAGATCGTTTAGGATTTAAGACAAATCATGAACGTATGCGCGTGGGTGATATTGAAGGTGTATTAGAATATATTGAGAAATGGACAAAACAGCGTGAACAATTATCCTATGATATTGATGGCATCGTTATAAAAGTGAATGACATTGAACAACAAGATGAAATGGGATACACTCAGAAATCTCCAAGATGGGCGATTGCATATAAGTTTCCTGCCGAAGAAGTGGTAACAACATTACAAGATATTGAGTTAAGTATTGGTAGAACAGGTGTTGTAACACCAACTGCGATTCTTGATCCTGTAAGAGTTGCTGGGACAACTGTATCTAGAGCATCTTTACATAATGAAGATTTAATACATGAGAGAGATATCAGAATTGGGGATAGTGTAGTAGTTAAAAAAGCTGGCGATATAATACCAGAAGTAGTGAAAAGTATAACGGAACGCCGACCTGAAGGTACATTACCATATTCAATGCCAACACATTGTCCGAGTTGTGACCATGAGTTGGTAAGAATTGAAGGGGAGGTTGCATTGCGTTGTATAAATCCAAAGTGTCAGGCTCAACTTGTAGAGGGACTGATTCACTTTGTATCACGTCAAGCCATGAATATTGATGGCTTAGGAACTAAAATTATACAACAACTCTATCATCACAATGTGATTAAAGATGTGGCAGACATCTTCTACCTAACTGAAGACGATTTATTACCTTTAGAGCGTATGGGTTCCAAGAAAGTTGAAAATCTACTAAAAGCGATTGAAGATGCTAAAGCCAATTCTCTAGAGCATCTATTATTTGGTTTAGGAATACGTCATCTAGGAGTTAAAGCAAGTCAAGTTCTAGCTGAAAAATACGAAACAATGGATAGACTACTTGAAGTAACAGAAGAAGAACTTATTAGTATTCATGATATTGGAGATAAGTTAGCTCAATCTGTTGTGACATATCTAGAAAATGAAGATATTAAAGCATTAATTGAAAAATTAAAATATAAAAATGTCAATATGGTTTATAATGGAATTAAAACTTCTGATATAGAAGGGCACCCTGATTTTAAAGATAAAACAATTGTTTTAACAGGTAAATTACAACAACTGACACGAAAAGAAGCAACTGCCTGGTTAGAATTACAAGGCGCAAAAGTTACAAGTAGTGTAACTAAAAAAACAGATTTAGTAATTGCTGGTGAAGATGCAGGTTCTAAATTAACTAAGGCAGAAAAGTTTGGTACTGAAATTTGGACAGAAGAGCATTTCGTGGCTAAACAAAATGAAATATCAAGTTAGAGGAGAACGGCAATGAAGCGGACCCTATTCTTAATTATAACGTCGATTGTGTTGTTAACAGCATGTGGCAATAACAATGATAATAAAAATAACCAATCTGTGAATAAACAAGAAACTAAAACTGACTCAAATAGTGTGAAAACAATAGCAACAGATAAAAACGTACAAGGTGATAATTACCGCACGATTTTGCCATTCAAAGAAAGTAAGGCCCGTGGTGTATTACAAGATAATATGGCAAATAGTTACAATGGTGACGATTTCGAAAGTGGTTTATTGACGCTAAGTAAAGATGTATTTCCAACTGATGATTACCTTTATCAAGACGGCCAATATCTAGATAAAGATACTCTTAATAGTTATTTAAATCCCAAATACACTAAAAAAGAAATAGATAAAATGAGTGAAAAAGAGAAAGAATCCAATAAAGCGAGTGAAAATTTAGGATTAAATCCATCACACAAAGGTGAGGATGATCCAGAAAAAATCGCAGAACAATCTCCAGCTTATTTATCTAATATTCTTGAACAAGATTTTTACGATAGTGGGGATACAAAAGGAAAAAATATTAAAGATATGACAATTGGCTTAGCCATGAATAGTGTATATTATTATCAAAAAGAGAAAGATGGAGAGACTTTTAGCAAAGAACTTGATGATAAGGAAATTGAAAAACAAGGTAAACAAATGGCTTCAGAAATCTTAACAAGATTAAGAGCCAATGATGATTTAAAAGATATTCCTATTCATTTTGCGATTTATAAACAATCCGATCAAAATTCAATTACACCAGGAGAATTTATTGCTAATACTACAGTTGATGATGATCAAACTAAAATTAATAAATGGAAAAAAATTGATCAAGTTTCAGCATTATTACCATCTTCAACAGCAAAAAAATACAATGAAAATTTGAATAATAATTTTAAACAATTCAACGACAACCTACAATCTTACTTTACTAACTTCACTCAAGCAGTAGGTAAAGTTAAATTTGACGGTAAAAAACCAACACAATTAACTATAGATTTACCTATTGATTATTATAGTCAAGCTGAAACGATTGGTATTACCCAATATGTTACAGAACAAGCTAGAAAATATTTTGACAATATCGATAGCTATGAAATTCGAATTAAAGACGGAAATACACCAAGAGCTTTAATTAGTAAATCTAAAGAAGATAAAGAGCCTCAAGTTCATATTTATAATAATTAACATAAAAACTACGGATAACGCCTACAAGTTGGGTTATCCGTAGTTTTTGTTTAATATTATTATTTTTCACGAACAATAGATTTAACTTTTTCAATATCTCTTTCAACAAAGTCACCTGGATGTTGAGTCAATAAACTCACTACATATGTAACGATGACACTAACGATGAATCCTGGAATAATTTCATACATTCCGAAAATTTCATTTATACTCGCTAAAGGTTTAATCCAAGCAATCCATATAATTACCACAAGGGCACCTGCTACCATACCGCTGATAGCACCAGTTCGTGTTAGCTTCTTCCAATAAAGTGAGAATAATACTAATGGACTGAAAGAAGCTCCAAAGCCGGCCCATGCGTTACCAACTAAGTTAAGAATTGTATCATTAGGAGACCAAGCAATCGCAATTGCTACAATTGCCACAACTAATACCGACAATCTACCAACTAACACGAATTCTTTTTGATGTGTTTTCGCACGCTCTTCACCACGTATTAATTTATAAAAGTCTTCAGTTAAAGAACTTGATGTTACTAATAGTTGTGAAGAGATTGTGCTCATGATAGCTGCAAGAATGGCAGCCAATAAGAACCCACCTACTAAAGGATGAAATAGAATTTGACTCATAATGATGAATAGTGTCTCAGGATCATCCATCTTAATATGATTATCTGGAATGAATGCGATACCCGTTAATCCTACGCCAACAGCACCAAGTAAACCTACAGTCATCCAACTTATACCTAAACGGTGAGCTTTAGGTAGCATTTTATGTGATTTTATAGACATAAATCTAACGATGATATGAGGTTGTCCAAAATAACCTAGACCCCATGCAAATAATGAAACAATGCCCAGGAAAGTTGTCCCTCTAAATAAATCCATATTTGTTGGCTTCATTTCAGCAACTCGAGAAAACGTATCCCATCCATTAAGTTGTAACATTGCAACAATAGGGACCATAACCATTGCAATTAACATGATTACACCTTGGAAGAAATCAGTTATAGATACAGCTAAATATCCTCCGAAGAAAGTATAAGCGATAACGATAACTGCAACTAAAATTAATCCAAAATGATAATTTAGTCCAAAGGCACTTTCAAATAGTTTACCACCTGATACAAACCCAGAGTGCGTATATAGAGTAAAGAATATAACTATTATTAAACCAGAAATGATTTTAATAATATTTTCTTTATCATTAAGTCGATTTTTGAAGAAATCAGGAAGGGTGATTGCATCACCTGCCACTTCAGTATAAACTCTCAACCTTGGTGCAACGACTAGATAGTTAACATATGCACCTAATGTGAGACCAATTGTTATCCATATTGCTGATAAACCAGTACTATAGACTGAACCTGGTAGCCCCATTATCATCCAGCCACTCATATCTGATGCACCTGCAGATAAAGCTGTGATATATGGTCCGATACTACGTCCACCAAGCATATATTCACTTAAATTACCTGTAGCTTGTTTGTAGCCATAATATCCAATGATAAGTAAAATAATAAAATAAATCGCAATCATTATGTATGTTTGCCAACTGGTATTAACTTGACTAGGCAAGCTTGCTCCTAAAATAAGCATAAAGAAATACCCCCTTTTTTTATATGATGTAAAGACTTAGATGACTTATAAACATTTGTAAATTTCAATTACATGAGTATGTAACTTTTTTAAATAATTTAGTTACATGTAATATTATACAATGTAGTGAATGGTTTAGAGAAGTATAAATTTTAATTTTTGAAAAGAAAAACACTTTCAAAGCACAATGGTAAGCGTTTTCAAAATGTAATAATTTTTTATTGATTTTATTATACGTAATATGCATATTAAAGATTATAAATATTTTTGATATATAATTTAGGTCAGTATTTTCGTTAAATTAATAATTGAGTTACATTATTTAAAAAACATTTATTAATTACTTACCTATGAATTAATCATCAATAATGACATGAAGTTATGTTGTCTCAATAAATATTTAGATTTTTAAGTGAAAATTTGATACAATTTTATGATGAATGAGTAATAAGGAGGCTTTTAATAAATGACTAAAGTTACACGTGAAGAGGTTGAACATATAGCACATTTAGCAAGACTTCAAATTTCTGAAGAAGAAACTGAAGAAATGGCTAATACACTTGAAAGTATCTTAGATTTTGCTAAACAAAATGACACAGCAGATACAGAAGGTATTGAACCAACTTATCATGTATTAGATTTACAAAATGTGTTACGTGATGATGAAGCAATCGAGGGCATTCCTCAAGAACTTGCATTAAAAAATGCTAAAGAGACAGAAAATGGTCAATTTAAAGTACCAGCTATCATGAATGAGGAGGAAGCTTAAGATGAGTATTCGTTATGAATCAGTTGAAAAATTATCAGAAATGATTAAAAACAATGAGATTAAGCCTTCAGAAGTTGTCAAAGACATCTATGATGCAATTGAAGAAACGGATCCTACTATTAAATCATTTTTAGCACTAGATAAAGATAATGCTATTAAAAAAGCAAAAGAATTAGATGAATTACAAGCAAAAGGCCAAATGGAAGGTAAATTGTTTGGTATTCCTATGGGAATTAAGGACAACATCATTACTAAAGATGTGGAAACAACATGTGCTAGTAAGATGTTAGAAGGTTTTGTTCCAATCTATGAATCTACTGTAATGAACAAATTACATGATGAAAATGCGATACTAATCGGTAAACTCAACATGGATGAATTTGCTATGGGTGGTTCTACTGAAACATCATATTTCAAACAAACTGTTAACCCATTCGATCATACAGCTGTACCAGGTGGTTCGTCAGGTGGTTCAGCAGCAGCAGTTGCTGCAGGTTTAGTACCATTCAGTCTAGGTTCAGATACTGGTGGTTCAATTCGACAACCAGCAGCATATTGTGGTGTAGTGGGTATGAAACCAACTTACGGACGTGTATCACGTTTCGGTTTAGTTGCTTTTGCATCTTCATTAGACCAAATTGGTCCAATCACTAGAAATGTTAAAGATAACGCTATCGTTCTAGAGACAATTTCAGGCGTTGATAGAAATGATTCTACAAGTGCACCAGTTGAAGATGTTGACTTTACTTCAGAAATTGGTAAAGACATTAAAGGCTTAAAAGTTGCTTTACCAAAAGAATATTTAGGTGAAGGTATCAATGAAGATGTTAAAGAAGCTGTTAAGAATGCAGTTGAAACACTTAAATCTTTAGGTGCAGAAGTTGATGAAGTATCACTTCCAAATACGAAATATGGTATTCCATCATATTATGTTATCGCGTCATCAGAAGCATCAGCGAACTTAGCTCGCTTTGATGGTATTCGCTATGGCTACCATTCAAAAGAAGCGCAATCATTAGAAGAATTATATAAAATGTCTAGATCAGAAGGATTTGGTGCTGAAGTTAAGCGTCGTATCTTCTTAGGTACATTTGCATTAAGTTCTGGTTATTATGATGCTTACTATAAAAAATCACAAAAAGTTAGAACATTAATCAAAAATGACTTTGATAAAGTTTTTGAAAACTATGATGTTGTTGTAGGTCCAACTGCACCAACTACTGCGTTTAACTTAGGTGATGAAATCGATGATCCTTTAACTATGTATGCTAATGACTTATTAACTACACCTGTTAACTTAGCTGGTTTACCAGGTATTTCTGTTCCTTGTGGGCAATCAAACGGTAGACCAATTGGCTTACAATTTATCGGTAAACCTTTTGATGAAAAGACGTTATATCGTGTGGCATATCAATATGAAACACAATTCAATTTACATGACGCATATGAAAAATTATAAGGAGTGGAAATAATGCATTTTGAAACAGTTATCGGACTTGAAGTTCACGTTGAGCTAAAAACAGACTCAAAAATGTTCTCTCCATCACCAGCACATTTTGGAGCTGAACCTAACTCAAATACAAATGTTATTGATTTAGCATATCCTGGTGTATTACCGGTTGTTAATAGACGTGCTGTAGACTGGGCTATGCGTGCATCAATGGCTTTAAATATGGATATCGCTACAAATTCTAAATTTGACCGTAAAAACTATTTCTATCCAGATAATCCTAAAGCTTATCAAATTTCTCAATTTGATCAACCAATTGGGGAAAATGGTTATATTGATATTGAAGTAGATGGTGAAACAAAACGTATCGGAATTACACGTCTTCACATGGAAGAAGATGCTGGTAAATCAACACATAAAGATGGATACTCTTTAGTAGACTTAAACCGTCAAGGTACACCATTAATTGAAATTGTATCTGAACCAGATATTAGATCTCCTAAAGAAGCTTATGCTTACTTAGAAAAATTACGTTCAATTATTCAATATACAGGTGTATCAGACTGTAAAATGGAAGAAGGCTCATTACGTTGTGATGCCAATATTTCATTACGTCCTTATGGACAAGAAGAATTTGGTACAAAAACTGAATTGAAAAACCTAAATTCATTTAACTATGTTAGAAAAGGTTTAGAGTACGAAGAAAAACGCCAAGAAGAAGAATTATTAAACGGTGGTACAATTGGACAAGAGACACGGCGCTTTGATGAATCAACTGGTAAAACAATTCTTATGCGTGTTAAAGAAGGCTCAGATGACTATCGTTACTTCCCTGAACCTGACATTGTACCTTTATACGTAGATGAAGAATGGAAAGAGCGTGTACGTCAAACAATCCCTGAATTACCAGATGAGCGTAAAGCTAAATATGTAAATGATTTAGGTTTACCTGAATACGATGCGCACGTATTAACACTTACTAAAGAAATGTCTGATTTCTTTGAAGGTGCTATTGAAAAAGGTGCAGACGTTAAGTTAACTTCAAACTGGTTAATGGGTGGCGTTAATGAATATTTAAATAAAAACCAAGTTGAGTTACAAGATACTAAATTAACACCAGAAAACCTTGCTGGTATGATTAAACTTATTGAAGATGGTACGATGAGTAGTAAAATTGCTAAAAAAGTTTTCCCAGAATTAGCTGAAAATGGTGGCGATGCTAAACAAATCATGAAAGATAAAGGTTTAGTTCAAATTTCTGATGAAGCTACTTTAACTAAATTCGTCACTGAAGCTTTAGATAATAATCCTCAATCTGTTGAAGATTATAAAAATGGTAAAGGGAAAGCAATGGGCTTCCTAGTTGGTCAAATTATGAAAGCATCTAAAGGCCAAGCTAATCCTCAAAAAGTAAACCAAATATTAAAACAAGAATTAGATAAACGTTAATTAAAGATTTAAACATAATGAATTAAAGCATCATTTAAGGTTTGTTTCCTATCATGGTTAGGGAACAAGCCTTTTAATTTTGGTGTTTGGTGTTTTTAGTTCAATTATTTTTAATGTTATAACTGCTATGATTATTTAATTGTAAATAGTGTAATAAATGTATTTTAAAGATTATTGATTTAAATACTTCCAACTCTCCTATAAATCATTTAATATAAGAATATGTATAAAAAGATGAGGGATAATTTATGAGAAAACGTGCAAGAATCATTTATAATCCAACTTCTGGAAAGGAACTTTTTAAAAGAACTTTACCAGATGTTTTAATTAAATTAGAACGTGCCGGTTATGAGACTAGTGCTTATGCAACTGAACGTGAAGGCGATGCCACGCTTGAAGCTGAACGTGCACTAAAAAGAGATTATGATATCATTATAGCAGCTGGTGGAGATGGCACACTTAATGAAGTTGTTAATGGCATAGCTGAACAACCCAATCGCCCTAAATTAGGTATCATCCCTATGGGGACAGTGAATGATTTCGGTAGAGCCTTACACTTACCAAGTGATATTATGGGTGCTGTTGATGTTATTATTGATGATCACACGACTAAAGTGGATATAGGAAAAATGAATAATCGTTATTTCATCAATCTAGCAGCTGGTGGTCAATTAACTCAAGTTTCTTATGAGACGCCAAGTCGATTAAAATCAATTGTAGGTCCCTTTGCGTATTACATTAAAGGATTTGAAATGTTACCTCAAATGAAAGCTGTAGATTTGCGTATAGAATATGATAATCAAGTTTTTCAAGGAGAGGCATTATTATTCTTATTGGGACTGACAAACTCAATGGCAGGATTTGAGAAATTAGTTCCTGATGCTAAGTTAGACGACGGGCATTTCACATTAATTATTGTAGAAAAGGCTAACCTTGCTGAACTAGGGCACATCATGACTTTAGCATCTCGTGGAGAACGCATTAAACATCCAAAAGTTATTTATGAGAAAGCTAAATCAATTAATATCTCATCCTTTACTGAAATGCAACTGAATGCAGATGGTGAATATGGTGGTAAATTACCAGCTAATTTCTTGAATTTAAAAAGACATATCGAAGTATGTACGCCAAAAGATATATACAATGAGGAATTAACTGAAGATCAACAAGTTGAAGATGGCATTATTGAAGAGAAGCCATCGAATAAAGAAATTATAAAAAACAATGAAATATCAGAATAAATTATACAGTTGAAGAGGTTGAGCAATAGTTTTGATGTCTTAGGTATGAAAACAAAACCAAGATTAAACTACTCTAACCTCTTTTTATGTGGGGTGAAATAATGGAAACCATAAATAAAAATGAAATAAAACAAGGTAACGTTGTTGATTTAACACATGAAGGGCATGGAGTCATTAAAATCGACCGTTATCCGATATTTGTGCCAAATGCGTTAATTGGTGAAATGATTAAATATAAAATTATAAAAGTGAAGAAAAATTTTGCTATTGGTAAACTTCTTCAAGTTATTAAATCAAGTGAGCAACGCGTGGAACCGCCATGTAAATACTATTGGAAGTGTGGTGGTTGTCAATTGCAACACATGACGTATGATGCCCAATTGGCTATGAAGCAGTCACAAGTTACCAACTTATTCCATAGAAAAGCACAATTTAGCAATACAATCATTAACAAAACTATCGGTATGGATCATCCCTGGCATTACAGAAATAAATCACAGTTGCCAATTGGTAAAGATAGAGAAGGAAAAGCAATTATGGGATATTATCGACAAAGAAGTCACGATATTATCGATATGGATAGTTGCTTAATCCAAGATGATATACATCAAGATATTATGAACCACGTCAAACAATATATTATTGATTACGATATTAGTGTTTATAATGAGAGTACAAAAAAAGGACTTTTAAGACATTTAGTTATTCGCACAGGCTATTATTCTGATGATATGATGGTCGTTTTTGTAACAAATGGTAAAAATTTCCAGCAAGCTTCAATTTTAGTTGAAAAACTGAAAGAAACTTTTCCTAACATAACTAGCATTAAACAAAATATTAATAATAGTCATTCCAATGTTATTATGGGGGAACAGTCTGTAACGCTATATGGCAAAGATAAGATTGCTGATCAACTTAGTGACACTACATTTAAAATAAGTGATCAATCATTCTATCAAATAAATTCTTCTCAGACTGAAAAATTATATCAGAAAGCTATAGAGTATGCGCAATTGACAGGTGAAGAAACAGTTCTTGATACATATTGCGGTATTGGTACGATAGGTTTATATATGGCGCCAGTAGCGAAACATGTTTATGGAGTTGAGATCGTGCCGTCAGCGATTAAAGATGCACAACAAAATGCGACTTTAAATGGATTTGAAAATACAACTTTTGTCTGTGGAAAAGCAGAAGAAGTCATTATAAAATGGAAACAACAAGGTATCAAACCAGATGTTGTTATGGTAGATCCCCCGAGAAAAGGGTGCGATGAAACTTTCTTACAAACGTTGCTCAAACTAAATCCTAAGCGTATTGTCTACATTTCTTGTAATCCATCTACGCAACAAAGAGATGCTCAGATATTAGATTCACAATATGAATTGCAAGAAATTACACCAGTCGATATGTTTCCTCAAACAACACATGTAGAGACAGTTGCATTATTTGAAAGAAAATCTTAAACGTGAAATTTTAATACAAATATTAAGAAATGGTTACAGAGCATTAAATCTTATAAAAAAGGTTTTTTTCTCAACATCGACTGTGTATACTATGGTTGAAAATTAACAGAGATTGGAGGTCATTATTGTGCAGAAAATTGATTTTTCTCCAAATAGAATCAACTTACCTAAATTTATGGCAACTCAATTAGTAGTGATTTTATTTATGATAGTGTTTACTTATAAATGGGCATTTATGTTTACAACCATTCATGAACAAACATTTTTAGCTAACTTATTATATGGTATTTTAGGTTTTATAGTTATTTTAGGACTACATGAACTGATTCATAGAATTTCATTTTTTATCTGTTCAAAAGGAGAACAGCCTCATTTTAAATATAAAAAGGGTTTTTTATTAGTACATATTTCCAAAAAATATTTTAATAAATGGCAATTTTGCACAATAATGCTAGCTCCAATGTTTATATTAACAGGAGTATTAATGTTTATTTTCAGTATTTACGCATACTCCTCAATTATTATTATGTTAAGTATACATTTTGGATATTGCTTAATTGATTTATATTTAGTAGGTATTACATTTACTAATAAATTTGAATATGTACATCCATCAGATGAAGGTTTAATTATGTATCATCAACGACCTATACAAGCTAATAACGAATTTGAATAAATAGTGAGTCTCAATATAATTATTTATGTGCACATTTCATGAGATTTGTTGCTAGTCACATTATAATTATATTGAGGCTTATTTTATTTAGTTTATTTTAAAAGAGGTGAGACGATGGCCGAAAGAAGGATAATTCATATAGATATGGATTACTTTTTTGCACAAGTAGAAATGCGAGATAACCCTAAATTAAAAGGTAAACCTGTAATTGTAGGTGGTAAGGCAAGTACTCGTGGTGTGGTTTCTACTGCTTCTTACGAGGCTAGAAAATATGGGGTTCATTCTGCAATGCCAATGTCTCAAGCGCATAAATTATGTCCTAATGGATATTATGTAAGAGCAAGATTTGACGCTTATAGAGAAGCCTCTGCCGTGATTATGTCTATATTTAAAAGTTATACAGATATTGTAGAACCAATGTCATTGGATGAAGCGTATTTAGATATTACTCACCTTGTTAGACCTGACTTGTCTGCATCCAAAATCGCAACGTTTATTCGACGCGACATATTTGAACAAACTGGTTTAACTTCTTCGGCAGGTGTATCTTATAATAAATTTTTAGCAAAATTAGCAAGTGGTATGAATAAGCCTAATGGCATGAAGGTTATCGATTATAATAATGTAAACGATATTTTAATGAATCTTGATATTGGTGACTTTCCAGGTGTGGGTAAAGCATCGAAAAAAGTCATGCATAACCATGATATATATACAGGTAAAGATTTGTATGATAAAACTGAATTTGAATTAATACGTTGGTTCGGAAAAAGAGGTCGTGGCTTATATCTTAAAGCGCGAGGAATTGATCATAGTGAAGTAAAAGCAACGAGAGTACGTAAATCCGTGGGTACTGAACGAACATTTTCAACTGATGTGAATGATGATGAAGAAATTTTACAAAAAATATGGGAACTATCTGGCAAGACAGCAGAACGTTTATCCAAGTTACAAAAATCAGGTAGTACCGTAACAGTTAAATTAAAAACTTATCAATATGAAACATTTTCTAAGCAAAGAAATTTGAGAGAGGCAGTAAGTAGAGATATTGATATATATAATGTAGCTTATGATTTATATAATGATTTGAAGGATCCTGATGTTCCAATAAGGTTAATCGGTGTAACGGTTGGCAATTTAGAACAGTCAACATATGAGAATATGACGATTTATGATTTTATATAAAGATAAAGGTTCATGATGACTTTAGCAATTAAACTAAACCAGTAATTGCAATTCATGTGGGTTAACCTTTATCTTTTAAATTTTTGCCATAAATTTGGAGCATACTTTGTAAATTGTCATAGTGTTTTAATAATCTAAACGTAATCATTGCACATGCTTTAGCATCGTTGAGTGCATCATGATGACCGTGAAAGTCTAATTTATAATGTTTCATTAAATGTTTTAGTCCGTAACGATATGCATCAATTGTACGTTTAGCAAGTTGATATGAACAGAAGTAAATCATGGAGGGTGTTTCTATATTTAACTGTTTTAAACTTTGATGTAGTACATTCATATCAAAAGCAGCATTATGAGCAACAACAGGTAAATTATCAATAAATTGCATCATATAGGGGAATACATATTCAAAACTAGGAGCATCATTTACGTCTTCAGGTGTAATACCGTGAACCTCAATATTTGTCTGAGAGAAATAATCAAAAGGGTTAACTAAAGTATAAAAAGATTCCACAATCTCATTGTTAACTACTTTGACCATACCTACAGAGCAAATACTTGTACGTTTACCGTTTGCAGTTTCGAAGTCTAATGCAATAAAGGCATTTTCCATTCCTAACACTGTCCTTTCAAGTATTGATTCTTTTATTTTAGCTAAAAATATAAATATAATTCCAGAATGTTGCATTCTTAAAATAAAAAAGAGTGGAAATGAATTCATTTCGAATTCATTATCCACTCCAGTAATATTTATGAGTCTTATGAATAACTAGCATTATACCTTTTTGTGCATGTTAGTTACTTACATGTACTAGGCAAGTACTAAAAATCATTTGTCTCAATCATAATTAAACCATGAGATAAAAGTTATTCTTCATCAAATGAACGAGCTGCTAATTCTTTTTCATATAAATATAAAGTATTGCAGTCATCGCCAATACGGTTTAAATAATCAATATGTGTTTCAAATGTTGATTCTTCTTCAACTTGCTCATCTAAGAACCAGTTTAAGAAAGAAATCGTAGCATAGTCTTTATCTTTTTGAGCTATTTCAGATAAATTGTAAAAACGACGAGTAACATCTTGTTCCTGTGCTAATCCATCTTTAAATGTTTCAAGGATAGATTTAAATTCAGTTTTAGGCGCTGGTATTGATTTAAATTCAGCATGTTCACCACGATCGTTGATATAATCATAGATTTTTTTACCGTGGAAACGTTCTTCTTTAGCTTGTTGGATATAGAAGTTAGCGAAACCTTCATATGAAGCATCATCGCAATAAGCTGCCATTGCCATATAAGCATGAGCTGCGAAATATTCATGGTTCATTTGATCATTAAGTGGTTCTAACAAGTCTTTACTTAGCATAATTAAGTCACCTCTATTTAAGATTTTGTAATTGATTTTGTCTTTGTTCATTAAGAGTATAACAAATCTATTCTCATTAGTAAATAATAATTATTATAATCTAGAATGTAACTTGTTATTTTTAATTGAGAATGTTTTTTGTTATACCCTTTACGTGTTATAATTATTCAAGTGATTTATATGAGGAGGAAGCACATGAGACAATGGACTGCAACGCACTTAGCGAAATTGGCTCGTAAGGCTAGTATCGCTGCTGGGAAGAAAGGTACAGATTTACCTGGACAAGTTGCCCGCAAAGTGGATCAAAATATATTAAGAAAATTAGCTGCACAAGTAGATGACATCGTTTTTATTAGTGGGACTAATGGTAAAACGACTACATCTAATCTTATAGGACATACATTAAAAGCAAATCATATTGAAATTATACATAATAATGAAGGTGCTAATATGGCAGCAGGTATCACATCTGCCTTTATCATGCAGAGCACTAAAAATACTAAAGTAGCGGTTATTGAAATCGATGAAGGATCTATTCCTCGAGTTTTAAAAGAAGTCACTCCATCAATGATGATATTTACTAATTTCTTCCGTGATCAAATGGATCGCTTTGGCGAAATAGATATAATGGTAAATAATATAGCTAAGTCAATTAGTAATAAAGGAATTAAATTGTTACTCAATGCAGATGATCCTTTTGTAAGTCGACTTAAAATAGCTAGTGACTCTATCATTTATTATGGTATGAAAGCACACGCGCATGAGTTTGAGCAAAGTACTATGAATGAGAGTAAGTATTGCCCAAATTGTGGCAAATTATTAGCATACGATTACATTCATTATAATCAAATCGGTCATTACCATTGTTCATGTGGATTCAAACGTGAATTACCTAAATATGAAGTTTCATCATTCACAGTATCACCGTTCTTAGCATTAAATATAAATGAAACAACATTTAACATGAAAATTGCCGGAGACTTCAACGCTTATAATGCACTAGCAGCCTATACTGTGTTGAGAGAATTAGGGCTCAATGATGAGTCTATTCGAATTGGTTTCGAATCATATACTTCAGATAATGGTCGTATGCAATATTTCAAACTTGATCATAAAGAAGCTATGATTAATTTAGCTAAGAATCCTGCAGGTATGAATGCTAGTTTATCAGTAGGAGAACAGTTAGAAGGTAAAAAAGTATATGTCATTAGTCTAAATGATAATGCTGCTGATGGTCGTGATACTTCTTGGATTTATGATGCCGATTTCGAGAAATTAAGCGAACAAAATATTGAAACGATCATTGTTACAGGGACTCGAGCTGAAGAATTACAATTACGTCTGAAATTAGCCGAAGTAAATGTTCCAATTATACTTGAAAAAGATATTTATAAAGCAACTGCAATGACAATGAATTATGAAGGTTTCACGGTAGCTATTCCTAACTACACATCTTTATCTCCAATGTTAGAACAACTTAATCGTACATTTAAAGGAGGGCAATAAATATGAATGAATTAACCGTTTATCATTTTATGTCAGATAAATTAAATTTATATAGTGATATAGGAAATATTATTGCGCTCAAACAAAGAGCAAAGAAACGTGGTATTCAATTAAATGTAGTAGAAGTTAACCAAACTGAAGGTGTGACGCTTGATAATTGTGATATCTTCTTTATCGGCGGTGGCAGTGATAGAGAACAAAGTATTGCTACTAAGGAATTAAGTAAGATAAAGACTACACTTAAAAATGCTATTGAAGATGGTATGCCAGGATTAACGATTTGTGGTGGTTATCAATTTTTAGGAACAAAATATATTACGCCTGATGGAACTGAACTTGAAGGTTTAGGTATCTTAGATTTCTATACTGAGTCACGAACTGAACGATTAACTGGTGATATAGTAATCGAGAGTGACACATTTGGAACGATAGTTGGCTTCGAGAATCATGGTGGTCGAACACATCATAATTTTGGTACGTTAGGACACGTTACGGTTGGTTACGGTAATAATGATGATGATAAACAAGAAGGTATTCACTATAAAAATTTATTAGGAACATATTTACATGGACCTATCCTTCCAAAGAATCATGAACTGACTGATTATTTATTAGAAAAAGCCTGCGAACGTAAAGGTATACCTTTTGAACCTAAACAATTAGATAACACTGAAGAAGAAGCGGCTAAACGAGTTATTATAGAAAGATCAAAAAAATAACAAATATAATAAACAATTAAAAATGACGTACCGGATCTATAGAAATTTTCCAGTACGTCATTTTTTATTTGTCATTATATCTACTATCTAATAATTTATAGATTAGAAGTATTTCATAAATGACATGACTTTTGATTTGATTCTGATCAAATTCTTCTAAGCGTTTGACAGAAGATTTAAGTGTTGATGCAGATGAACGGTGAGGCTCAAAATGATTGCTTTTGATAATATTATTGACGCTATTACTAATTTTAATAATAGCTATTTTTTCCTCAGGCGTAAAAACTAAATGTATGTGCTTAGGTAAATATATAATATTTGATAGGTGAGTAGCCAGTAATCTATCGATATAGGAACGGTTCGAAATATTTTTTAATCGTTTCCATTCATCTTCTTTGTTTTTATGATAACGTAATTCGTCTTTTTGATAGCCGGTTAAAGTTTCAGTCTTGTTTATTACACCCATCAACTTATTTAAAAGATCATTACTATGATCAGAATCAAATTTTCCTAATAATAATTCGTTACATCTTGAAGAGAACAACTCATACATTTTATATTCGGATTGCGTTAAATTATCTTCAATTTGCTGATAATATTTAGGAGGCAGAACTATAAAATTGACCAATCCTGCTGTAACCAAACCGATTAATGCAGTTAATAATCTTGAAAAAAAGTTGAATAAATAGGCGTCGTGTATGCCAGGTATCATGGCAACCGATGTTAACACCGCAACAGTAGTACCAACTTGTAAGTTTAATTTAGTGCAAACTAAGATAGTAAAAAGTGCACTGAACGTATACGTTAAAGCCGATTGGTCACCAAAAATAAAAGTAAAAAGTACAGCAAATAATGCACCAATAACCGTTGCGGGCAATCTTCTATAACCTTTTTTTAATGATGCCTTTGCAGTAGGTTCGATAGTTACAATAGCAGTTAATATAGCGAAGATTGGAGTGAGATCAAGCATCAAACAAAATAGCGATGTTAAAAAGGTTGCTAAGCCAGTTTTGATTGTTCTCGCTCCTATAATTTTCTTGTACCATTTATCCATATGATAAATCCTCTCGTTGTACGAAAATAACAATTATAATTTTATCTTTTAAACAGAAATTATTTTGCGCTTCATTTTTTGTATATTTAGTATATCAAAATTTTTTTGGTATAATAAGATGTAATCACAATTTAAAAAGGAACGGGATATTATGATTGTAAAAACAGAAGAAGAATTACAAGCCTTAAAAGAGATAGGTTACATTTGTGCTAAGGTTAGAGATACTATGCAAGAAGCTACTAAACCAGGTATTACAACTAAAGAATTAGACAATATAGCTAAAGATTTATTTGAAGAACATGGTGCTATTTCAGCACCTATTCATGATGAGAATTTCCCTGGACAAACATGTATAAGTGTTAATGAAGAAGTAGCGCATGGTATTCCTGGCAAACGAATCATTCGTGAAGGAGATTTAGTTAATATTGATGTATCAGCCTTAAAAAATGGTTATTACGCTGATACAGGTATTTCTTTTGTTGTGGGCGAAGCAAGTGACCCACTTAAACAAAAAGTATGTGATGTTGCACTAATGGCATTTGAAAATGCAATGGCAAAAGTTAAACCAGGAACTAAATTAAGTAATATCGGTAAAGCAGTACATGCAACAGCACGTCAAAATGATTTAACTGTCATTAAAAATCTAACTGGGCATGGTGTAGGTCAATCACTACATGAGGCGCCTAACCATGTTATGAACTATTATGACCCTAAAGATAAAACTTTACTTAAAGAAGGGGTTGTAATTGCAGTAGAGCCATTTATTTCTTCTAAAGCAACTTTTGTAACAGAAGGTAAAAACGAATGGGCCTTCGAAACTAGAGATAAAAGTTTTGTCGCTCAAATCGAACATACGGTTATCGTTACTAAAGATGGACCATTATTAACTACAAAAATTGATTAATTTCATATTTAATTACTTTTAATTAAAAATTCGATATATATAAATTAACCAGTAAATGAGATGACAACGCTCATTTACTGGTTTTTTAAGTTTATATTAGTTAGTTTTATAAAGTTATTTACCTAATAATTTATAGACTTGTTGCTGCTGTTGTTTGCCATCTGGGTCTAGTTTGGTTTTAATTTTTGTGAAAGTTTCAGACCAATCAGACGTACGCGTTCTAATAGGTGGTTCTTTCATTTCAATAGTTTTTAAAATGACTTGCGCAACTTCATGTGAACTTTGAGAAGCATCATGCCCATAATTTTCTTTAATACCACTGATATATGAATTGTATAAGTGCGTATATTCATCTTCTTGTATGCCACCAGTTTGAGTTAGGTGGTTCATTATGTTGGGCATAAATTCAGATTGTATGCCACCAGGTTCAATAATAGTAAATTTAATATTGAATTCAGGTTGAATATAACTTGCTAAAGATTCTGTATAACCTTCAACACCAAACTTAGCGGCACAATATATTTCGTTGAAAGGTTGCCCAACTAGGCCTCCAACTGACGAAATATTGATAACACGACCTTCTCTTTGTGATCTCATGATTGGTAATACAGCTTTGGTCATTCGAATAACACCCATTAAATTTAAATTAAGTTGCCAATTTATTTCTTCATCGGTTGCTTATTCTGTAGTTTTATTAAAGCCGGCGCCAGCATTGTTAATCAAAATGTCTATACGACCTTCTACTTGTATAATGAATTCAACAGCAGATTTAATACCATCTAATTTGGTTACATCCAATTCTAAAATGGTTAGGTCTACATTTCTTTTAGTCGCTTCATTTTTTAAATTCATTTGTTTTTCTAAATTACGCATCGTGGCATATACTTGAAATCCTTTTTCAGCCAGCATGAGCGATGTTTCAAATCCTAGTCCTGATGAAGCACCAGTAACTAGAGCAATAGTTTTATTCATATCATAATCTCCTTTGTGAAAGTCACTAAAGTATTAACTATTCTACGAATAATGTCAAAGAAATGAATCTATGAAGACCATCGTTGTTCAACTTTGCCAAATTTCCAAATTAAAGTGGAAATGAGCCAACTGATAATAAATAAAATCACTAAAATATAACCTATATTATCAAATTGTATGTTTTCAATAAATTCCCAGAAAGAACCTTTTAATTGAAGCTTATCAACTAGTATTTGTAGTAATTCAACAGTACCAATTAATAGCGCAGCAATAACAGATATAGCAGTAATTGTAATATTGTAATAAATTTTCCGAATAGGATTGAAGAATGCCCAATTATAAGCAGAAGTCATCAGTATACCGTCTAATGTATCTAGCAAACTCATTCCGGCAGCAAACAATATAGGTAAAGATAATATACCTACGAATGAAATTGCTTGCTGTGACGCACCTGAAGATAAAGCTAGCAATGAGATTTCACTAGCAGTATCAAATCCTAAACCGAATAGAAAGCCTAGTGGCAAGACATGCCAACTATGACTAATAAATTTAAAGTATGGTCCGACCATACGAGAAACAAAGCCACGTGTATCTAATAAATCATTTAACTTCTCATCATTAATTTTGTCTTTGCGAAACTTTAAAAATAAAGTTATTAAAGAAATTAATATCATTAGATTTAATATACCTATGAGAATTAAAAATGTTCCTGAAACGAGAGTGCCAATAATTCCACCAATTTCTTGAAAGTGGGGTAATGCATCTTTAGCCCATTTAATTGAAATGCCTAAAAAGACAGCCATAAAAAAGACTACTGTAGAATGTCCAATTGAGAAGTAGAAACCTACACCCACTGGATTACGTTGTTGTTGGATTAATTTACGCACTGTATTATCAATAGCAGCTATATGGTCTGCATCAAAAGCGTGTCGAAGTCCTAATGTATAAGCAAGTAATCCCATACCTAGTAGTAGATGATTAGTATTTGCTAAATAGAGGAAGCCAAAACCCAGAATGTGAAGTGAAGTCACAATAAGTACATAAGGAAGCCAATTAAGACGATGTGTGTTAATCATTGATGTTACCTTCTTTCAAAAATAAATATAATTAATCATACACCTGTTTAAGTTGAAAATAAAATTTGAGGTATAACTTACATGAATTTTATATGAATTCTATAGAAATAATAAACATCGTACTAAAGTATGAGAGTAAGATGGTCCTAGAGCCTATATGAGTTTAAGTCACTTTAAACTATAATTGAGCTTAATCAAGGACGAGGTGGTTCTATGAATTATATGGACTTATATTTACAACACTTTCTTAAAGTAGTTATTAAACGAAACATTAATGATTACAAAATTAGTTTAGATCAAAAATTAAAGAGCATTGAAAATTACATTGAATATTTAAAAGAAAAGAAAACGCAAATGAATAAGTTGATTGACAGTTTAACTGCAACATTAGAAAATAAATATATTGATATTACTAATACGTATAATATTAAACATGCACAAGAAATTAATAATTATGAAATTGAAGGTCTTAAAAGACAGCTTGATCTATTTGAAGCCTATTGTGCAAGAATTGAAGCGGATATTCATCGTTGCTCTAAAGAAAAGATCACAACACAAGGCCAATGTGACATAATTGAACAAATGAGTGTAGTAGCTTAATTGAAAGGAATAGGAGGCGACACATTGACTCGAAAATATATATCGACAGAGTTATTAATCATATTTACGGCATTAATGATTATTGCCAATTTTTATTACATCTTTTTTGAGAAAATAGGCTACCTATTTGTATTACTTTTAGGATGTATATTAGTTTATGTAGGCTACCTTTACTTTCATAAAGTAAGGGGTCTCTTAGCGTTTTGGATAGGTGCATTGCTTATAGCATTTACTCTATTGTCGAATAAATATACCATCATAATATTATTTGTCTTTCTAGTTATCGTAATCATTAGATATCTCATTTTTAAGTTTAAACCTTTAAAAGTGATTGCTTCAGAAGATGAAGTTACATCACCTCAATTTATTAAACAAAAGTGGTTTGGAGAGCAACGCACACCAGTATATGTTTATAAATGGGAAGATGTACAAATTCAACATGGTGTTGGTGATATACACATTGATATGACAAAAGCCGCAAATATTAAAGAGAATAATACGATAGTAGTAAGACATATTTTAGGGAAAATTCAGTTAGTGGTACCATTGAATTATAATATTAATTTACACATGGCTGCTCTATATGGAAATGCTTATTTAAATGGCCAATCGTATAAAGTTGAAAATAATCATATCCAAGTTGAAGAGAAGCCTAAAGAAGAGAATTATAATGTCAATGTTTATGTTTCAACATTCATAGGAGATGTTGAGGTGATTTATCGATGAACCACTACTTAAGAGCTATCGGTTCAATGCTTATACTAGTTTATAGCATGTTAACCGCGTTCTTATTTATAGATAAAGTATTTGTTAATATTATCTATTTCCAAGGTATGTTTTATACTCAAATTTTTGGGATACCTGTTTTTCTATTTTTAAATTTAGTCATCATTTTACTTTGTATTATAGTAGGTTCAATTCTCGCATATAAAATTAATCAACAAAATCAGTGGATTAAGTCGCAAATCGAGCATGCCATTGAAGGAGAAACAGTAGGTATTAATGATCAAAACATTGAGCTCTATAACGAAACCATAGATATTTATCAAACATTAGTTCCGTTGAATCAAGAGTTACACCGTTTACGAATGAAAACGCAAAACTTAACTAATGAGAATTATAATATGAATGATGTTAAAGTTAAGAAAATCATTGAGGATGAACGACAGAGATTAGCTCGCGAGTTACACGACTCTGTTAGTCAACAACTTTTTGCAGCAAGCATGATGTTATCTGCAATAAAAGAAACAAAATTAGAGGCACCGCTTGATCAACAAATACCAGTATTAGAGAAAATGGTACAGGAATCTCAACTTGAAATGCGCGCATTGTTACTTCATTTAAGACCTTTAGGACTGAAAGATAAATCTCTAGGTGAAGGTATCAAAGATTTAGTTATTGATTTGCAAAAGAAAGTGCCTATGAAAGTCATACACGATATTCAAGATTTTAAGGTGCCTAAAGGTATAGAAGATCATTTATTTAGAATTACACAAGAGGCTATATCAAATACGTTAAGACATTCTAATGGATCTAAAGTTACAGTGGAATTATTTAACCAACAAGATTATCTATTACTTCGAATTCAAGATAATGGTAAAGGATTCAATGTTGACGAGAAATTAGAACAAAGTTATGGATTAAAAAATATGAGGGAACGCGCATTAGAAATTGGTGCGACATTCCATATTGTTTCGTTACCGGATTCTGGAACGAGAATAGAAGTTAAAGCACCGTTAAATAAGGAGGATGATAATAATGACGATTAAAGTTTTGTTCGTTGATGACCATGAAATGGTTAGAATTGGGATATCAAGTTATCTATCAACACAATCTGACATTGAGATAGTTGGAGAAGGGGAATCTGGTAAAGACGCCATTGCAAAAGCTCATGAATTAAAACCTGATTTAATTCTTATGGATTTATTAATGGATGACATGGATGGTGTCGAAGCAACTACTCAAATCAAAAAAGATTTGCCGCATATTAAAGTTGTAATGTTAACTAGTTTTATTGAAGATAAAGAAGTATATAGAGCATTAGATGCTGGTGTAGATAGCTATATTTTAAAAACGACTAGTGCTAGTGATATAGCCGACGCAGTACGCAAAACTTATAATGGTGAATCGGTATTTGAACCTGAAGTTTTAGTTAAGATGCGTAACAGAATGAAGAAACGTGCAGAATTATATGAAATGCTGACTGAGCGTGAAATGGAAATTTTATTATTAATTGCAAAAGGGTATTCAAATCAAGAAATAGCGAGTGCTTCTCATATTACAATTAAAACCGTTAAAACTCATGTAAGTAATATATTGAGTAAATTAGAAGTACAAGATAGAACACAAGCCGTAATTTATGCATTCCAACATAATTTGATTCAATAAAAAAGGTTGAGGCGATAAACCGTTGCCTCAACCTTTTATTAATTTAATTAGTATTTAAACACTTATTTTTTATTATCATCGTCATTATTAGTAAATTTATCTTTAATTTTCTCAGTCAATGAAGCATCTTCTTCATGTTTATCTTCTGGATCTTTATCGACTTTATAGTCTTCATCTTTGCCAGTAGCTGTATGTTTATATTCATAAGTAGTATCTTCATTATAGTGGTTCTGGTTATTATCATCATGGTCGAGCGCTGCTTCTTCAGGAGTTTGTCCTTTAATAACATGTCTTTGATGGATGATTGCATTAATTTCAGCACCAATAATAATGATAAAACTTGTTAAATATAACCAAATTAATAAGATAATAATACCTGCGATACTGCCATAAGTCTTAGAGTAGTTTCCAAAATTTGAAATGTAGAAACCAAATGCGAAAGTCCCAAGTAACCAGATGACTGATGTAAATATAGCTCCTGGTAATACTGATTTTAGTTTAGTTTTAACGTTTGGAGCTACAGAGTATAGAATTGTAAATAGAATCAAAATAATAATTAATGGTAATACAACTCTTATTAAACTAAAGATCCATTTAACTTGACTATCTAATCCAAGAGGACCGAATAAGAAATGAGCAATAACTGACCCCATAGTAGGTAATGCCATCGCAACTAAAAATACGACACCTAACACAATCGTGAAAATAACACTTAGTATCTTTAAAAGAATACCATTTCTATTATCTTCAACATCATAAGCTACATTGAATGAATTCATAATTGCAGTCATACCATTTGAAGCTGACCAAATTGCTAAGATTAACCCGATAGAAAGTAAACCGCCACTAGAATTTTTAGTGACATCGCTAATTACACCTTTAATAAGACTCGATGTGTCAGCAGGTGCATTACTTAATAAACCAGTGATTTGGCTTTGGTCTAGGTTAAATAATGGTAACAATGTTAATAGGAAAATTAACATTGGGAACATAGCTAATACAAAATGATAGGTCATTTGTGCTGCTAAGCCTGAAGCGTCATCTTTGCCTATTCGATAAATTAAATAAGAAAGAAAATTAGATTTTTTTGTATACTTAGCTGGTTTGTTTAATCTTGAAACGAAAAAGACTTGATTGTCTTTTTTTGGTTCTTTAGATTGAAATTCTTGAGGCTCTACATATGTACGATCAACATTAATTTTATCTTGATTCTTCTCTTGCTCGTCTTTAATAGAGTTAAGATACTTCGAGTTTGATTTATTTTCTTTTGACATAACAATCTCCTTTGCTTTAACCACATACATTAATTTAAATAGTAAAATAAGCGGGACAGAAACCTGTTATATAATAAAGATTTCATTGTCCCACCTTACTATGAGTGAAAAACAAAAATAATATTTTACTTTTCACTTTCAGTTAGTTTTTATTTTAACTAAAGTTATAAAAAAGAGATTTAGCTAAAATAAACAATCAATTATTGACCAATGCGGTTATTCTTACGTTCAACGAAAGTATCTTTAGCATCTTTAATTGATTTTTCTAATTCTGGGTTATTGCGACGAATTTCTTCAATTGTATCTTTCCAATATAAAACTTCGTCTTTAATAGAATTGAATTTAGAAGGTTTGCGTGAACGATTACCTTCTTTAACATCTTTTACAGATTGAACTAAAGCGTTACGTGTTGATTTGTCAGCTAAAGTAGCAGCACCACCAACAATAGCGCCAATTAAAATACCAGGAATTAATTTGTTTTCCATTTTATTTACCCCTCTTTCAAATTTGCATCTTTGACGATGAAATCAATTAGATTGTCACAAGATGATTGTACCATTTCATATACACCTTCAAAATTATTAGTGTAATAAGGATCTGGCACATCACTCTCTTCCATGTTACTAAATTCGAGCAATTTGAACAATTTTCCTTTTATATTAGGATTGATGTTTTGGATATTATCAACATTGCTCTGATCCATAGCAATAATATAATCAAAATCATCACTTGATTCAAATAACTCACTAATCATACCATCAAAAGGTATATTATGGCGATTAAGAATATCTTGAGTACCTTCATGGGGAGGTTCTCCAAGGTTCCATTTACCTGTTCCTCTTGAGTAAACGTTAACGTCTGAAATGTTTCTATCTATCAAACGTTGACGCATGATTGCTTCAGCCATAGGAGAGCGACATATGTTTCCTAGACATACAAATGCTACATCTACCATATTGTATTCCCCCTAATTAATCTTATATAAACCATTTTATAGTTATTTTAAAATTTTATAAAGACATAATAATACTATATACGATAAAAGTTTGTTAAATTATCATACTTTGATAGAATATTGTATTAAAGAGGTGATAACGTGAGTCAAAATAAAAATGAAACAATGATTGCAGATATTAGAAAAAAATTAAATATTGTTAATCAAGGTTTGTTAAATCCAGATAAATTTAAAAATGCCAATCAGCAAGATATAGAAGAAATTCATAATTTTGTTATGTCTAAAGATTCTTTTTCACCAAGCGAAGTTACAGCAATTGCTGATGAGTTGGGAAACTTACGTCAAGATTAGGGAGGATGATGATATGACTTCATTAAGTTATAACGAGAAATTACAACAGTATGCAGAATTATTAGTTAAAATAGGTATGAATGTACAACCTAAACAACCTGTTTTTATTAGATCTTCAGTTGATGCCATCGATTTAACACGTTTAATAGTTGAAGAATCATATAAAGCTGGAGCATCAGACGTAAAAGTAAATTATTCAGATTCTAAATTAAATAGACTTAAATTTGAGTATGAATCAGTAGATTACTTTGAAAATCAGGCAGTTAAATCGTATGAAGTAGATGAACGAATGGATTATGCTAATCGTGGCGCTGCAAATTTAGCTTTACTTAGTGGTGATCCAAACTTGCTAAATGGTATAGACCCTGAAAAACTCAAAGCCAATCAAATGAGTTATAGTCAAGCATTCAAAGGATATATGGAAGGAAGTCAGAAGAATCAGTTTCCATGGGTTGTTGCTGCTTTTCCTTCTAAAGATTGGGCTAGACGTGTTTATCCAGATTTAGATGAAGAAATTGCATTAGAAAAGTTTATTGATGAAGTGTTTGATATCGTAAGAATTGACGGGAACGATCCTATTGAAAATTGGAAAAAGCATATAGAAAACTTAAGTGTACATGCTAAATTGATGCAAGAAAAAAATTATAAAGCGTTACATTATCAATCCAAAGGAACAGACTTAGTTGTAGGACTTCCAAAAGGACATATTTGGGAAGATGCTACGAGCTATGTTAATGGCAATCAACAAGCTTTTATAGCTAATTTACCAACTGAAGAAGTTTTTACAGCTCCTGATCGTAACAACGTTAATGGATATGTAACAAATAAATTGCCATTAAGCTATAATGGTACAATCATTGATGGCTTTACATTAACGTTTAAAGATGGACAAATCGTAGATTTCAAAGCAGACAAAGGCGAAGATGTGCTTAGAGATTTGATCAATACTGATGAGGGTTCTAAGCGACTAGGAGAAGTCGCTTTAGTACCTGATGATTCTCCAATTTCAAATCGTAATACTATTTTCTACAACACGTTATTTGATGAAAACGCATCATGTCATTTAGCCATTGGTTCGGCATATGGCTTTAATGTTGAAGGTGGTACTGAAATGACGACTGAAGAAAAAATTGCCAGTGGTCTTAATGATTCAAATGTCCATGTTGACTTCATGATAGGAAGTGCAGATTTAACGATTTATGGAATTAAACAGGATGACACTAAAGAATTAGTGTTTAAAAACGGCAATTGGGCTCAATAAAAATAGAAATTAAAATAAAAGGGGTATAACGCATGTCAAATTCTCAAGGTATTCGTAAATCAATGTCTGAATCAAAAAGTTATAAAGCTAAACAAGTATTTCCTCAAGACACCAATCATCACCATACAATGTTTGGTGGATCATTGATGGCTAACATAGATGAAATTGCAGCCATTACTGCAATGAAACATGCTAATGCCCAAGTAGTTACAGCATCAACTGATTCTGTAGATTTTTTGAGACCAATCAAAACAGGAGATATTACTTCTTATGAAGCGATGGTTAGTTATGCAGGTACAAGTTCAATGGAAGTTTGTGTTCAAATAATTATTGAGGATGTATTAAATAAAGAAAGACATTTAGCAGCCTTAAGTTTCTTAACTTTTGTTGCATTAGATGATAATGGTAAGCCAGTCCAAGTACCAGATGTCTATCCAGAATCAAAAGTTGAAAAATGGTTCTATGAAAGTGCGCCTAAGCGTGTACAGCGTAGAAAAGATAGAAGAGAAGAAAGTAAAAATACGATTGAATTTTTATCGAATGCACAACATATTGAAGAATTATAAATCACGGACAAGTTAAACGCTGGAACTAATATATTATAATTCTCATAAAACAGAACTAAGCACCACATAATGTTATTCTAAAACTTACTTTATGTGGTGCTTAGTTTATAGATATATGTGAATTATGGATGCTTAACTAAAAATATTTTCTGTGTGCATTTCTATTTCTTTCTGTTTGAAATCAGTGTTTGGATAATACATGTTTTTCACTAAAACATTAGGGCCTAAACAATGAAATGCCTCACAATGACAATTTAAAGATTTTGCTAAATCTGAAGTGAGCCATTTATTAAATACATCAGTCAATTTGTCTGTTTTTATATTTGAGATGGTACCATTTTCATCTCCAAAGTCTGTTACAATGACATCTCCGCTAAACACATTTACATTTAAGCGACTTCGTCCATCTGGATCATTTCGTGTTGTCACATTTTTTGCATCTCTTAAGCGTTGTAATAGTGCTTGATCATTTTCGTCATTAATACATGGATAGATAGGTAACGTACCAAACAGCATCCATACATTCTCATCTCGAATATCTAATAAATGATGAATTGCTTGTTTCATTTCTTTTAGAGAAAGCACATTTAATTGACTTGCGAAATCCGCTGGGTACATAGGATGAACTTCATGACGATTGCATTTCATATCATTAACGATTTCTTTATGAATTTTATCTAAGTAAGGTAAAGTACTCTGATTTAACATCGTTTCAGCTGAAACAAACATACCTTGACTTGAAAGGGTGCTCGCATTATCTAACATCTGTTCATATAATTTTAATTTTGCTTTTAAAGGTGGTTGTTTTTTCATGGCGCCAAAGCCAACATCAGTAAATTCTTGTATAGTTCCCCAATTATGTGAAATGTGCATAACATCTATGTATTCCGCGATATCTAAATAACGATCTTGAGGCAATGTTAAATTAGAATTCATTTGAACATAAATACCTCGATCTTTCGCGTATTTTAATAGGGGTTTAACGATATTTTTAATTGATTTCTTTGAGAACATTGGTTCTCCGCCTGTGATTGACATTGTTCTTAATTGAGGTATTTCATCTAAACGACGATAAATAATATCCATAGGTAATGCATCCGGATCTTTTGTTTGTAATGTATAACCTACTGCACAATGGCTACATCTCATATTACATAGCGTTGTGGTTGTAAATTCTATATTACTCAACGTCAACTGTCCGTAGTCTTCAATATCGTTATAAGCTTCCCAAGGATCATTTGAAATTGAAATGGGTTTTTTCTGATTTGTCATCCACATATTTATTACTCCTAAACTAAAAAAATTCCTCTATTCGTTGCAAAAGTACAGTAAACATTATTAAGATTATATCCCTTTTTGTCAAATTCTGTTAGGATAAAATTAACGTATTGTTAAATAAACTCATATAAAAAAGGAGAAACATTTATGAATGAACAACAAACAATGGAACAAATTAAAACGAGATTATCAAAATTCTTAGAAGATATTGATCATGTTAATCCTGATGAAGTAAGTGTTGAAGACATTGATGAATGGATTGGCTTACTAGATCAATTAGAAGAAAAAGTAAAGCAAGTGTCTAACTAAATAATAGCCGTTTAAGTTCAACTATGTTTAATAGCCTTCTATTTCGTCTATATAATAAATATAATTCGAACAAGAAAGGTGATTAATACATGACTAAAAAAGTAGCAATTATCTTATCAAATGAATTTGAAGATATTGAATTAACTAGCCCTAAAGAAGCAATTGAAGAAGCTGGTTTTGAAACAGAAATCATTGGTGATACTGCAAATGCTGAAGTAGTAGGTAAGCATGGTGAAAAAGTTACTGTAGACGTAAGTATTGCTGATGCTAAACCAGAAAATTATGATGGACTTCTAATTCCAGGTGGATTCTCACCAGACCATCTTCGCGGAGATGCAGAAGGTCGATATGGTACGTTTGCTAAATACTTCACTAAAAATGATGTTCCAGCATTTGCAATTTGCCACGGACCTCAAATTTTAATTGATACTGATGATTTAAATGGACGTACGCTAACAGCTGTACTTAATGTACGTAAAGATTTATCAAATGCTGGTGCAAACGTAGTAGACGAATCAGTTGTAGTTGATAAAAATATCGTAACTAGTCGTACACCAGATGACTTAGATGATTTTAACAGAGAAATTGTTAAACAACTTCAAGCATAAATCTTGTTGATGTAAAGCTTGAATATTATTCGATATAATCTTATAAGTCAATTTTATAAATTCGCAATATTTAATGAACTGAGGAGAGACTTTAATATGTCTTTTCTCGGTTCTTTTTTGCTTTCAAAAATTTAGTTATAGTAATTTAATGACTTAACTTCAGATATTGGTCTCATAGTCATATATTCTCATACACCCCGGGACCGATTTTTCGCTTTAAGTATGGCTTATTATAAGAACTACTGTTAAACTCTCAAATATAGAGTGAGTTTAAGTAAAGGAGCTACCGCATGAAAAGAAGCCAAAGAATGAACAACTCGCCTGAGAGACATTCACAATACCGTAATGAACCACATTACAATACGTATTATCAACCTGTAGGTAAACCACCTAAAAAGAAAAAGAGTAAACGCATATTTTTACGTCTGTTTATTATATTTATCATCATATTTGCATTGTTTATCGGATTAATGTATTACTTATCTTCTAGAGCAAATGTTGATGACCTTAAAACTATTGAAAATAAAAGCAGTTATGTATCTGCAGATAATATGCCTGATTATGTAAAAGGTGCATTTATTTCAATGGAAGATGAACGTTTTTATAAACACCACGGTTTTGATGTAAAACGTACAACACGAGCATTGTTTTCAACGATAGGGGATAGAGATGTTCAAGGTGGAAGTACAATTACGCAACAAACTGTGAAAAATTATTATTATGATAATGAACGTTCTTTCACTAGAAAATTAAAAGAATTGTTTGTAGCACATAAAGTAGAACAACAATATAGTAAAAATGAAATATTGAGTTTTTATTTAAATAACATTTATTACGGTAGCGATCAATATACAATCGAAAGTGCCGCCAATTACTATTTTGGTACTACAGTAAATAAAAATAGTGATAGTATGTCTCAAATTACAGTATTACAAAGTGCGATATTAGCTAGTAAGGTCAATGCACCTAGTGTTTATGATATAAGTAATATGTCTGATAACTTTAAAAATAGAATTAAAACAAACCTTGAAAAAATGAAACAACAAGAATATATATCTGATAGCCAATATCAAGAGGCATTAAGTCAACTAAATAACTATTGATTTGTTTTGCATGCGTATATACAAATTTCGTAATTATAATTTAGTCTTCATAAAGTAGTCATAATATAAATGAACTTTATGAGGACTTTTTATATAGGTAAAACATTTTGTGTAATGCGATAAGTGATATAAAATAATGATTGTTAGAATATTTTAAACTGAATGAGTTAATAGAGGACATATTTATAAGTGAAGGTGGTGGGTGTATGACTAAAATTACGAAAATAGAAGTACAAAAGAATAACAAAGAACGATTTAATCTATTCTTGGATGAAGTATTTGAAATGGGAATAGATATCGATACACTTGTAAAGTTCAATTTAAAAAAAGGTCAAATTCTTGAGCCATCAGATATGGAGAATATTCAAAAGTATGAGCATTATCGTTTAGGTATTAATATGGCAATTCAATACTTATCATATAAAAAAAGAACTGAAAAAGAAGTGCGACAACATTTGCAACAAAATGAAATAAGTGACATAGCAATCCAACAAGTTATAGATTATTGTTACAAAGAATCGTATATTAACCATGAAGATTATGCTGAAAGCTTAAAGAATACGATGATAAACACTACTGACAAAGGTCCTGAAATTTATAGACAGAAATTATATCAAGTTGGAATTGAACCTAATATTATAAATACATATGTTCCGATTTACGAAGAAGAGCAATCATTTGAAGCGGTAATCGAAGTTGCCAAAAAAATTATGAAAACTAAAAAAGGCCCTGAAATTAAAATACGTCAGAAGGTACTTCAAAGTCTGATACAAAAAGGATATTCTATGGATGTTGCACAACAAGCAATAGCTGAATTAAATTTTGAACAAGATGAAAATATATTAGATGATTTATTGCAAAAAGATCTTGAAAAAGTATATACAAAACAAAGACGTAAGTATGACGGACAACAATTAGTAATGAAGACGATAGAGTCACTTATGAGAAAAGGATATAAATATGATAAAATTAAATCAAAATTAGAAGAAAGTGGTATTTCAGATGAATGATAAAAAGCTAAGTGAAATGTCTGAGCAAGAATTAAGACATGAAATACAAACATATAAAGAAAAAATGCGTAAAGCTGAAATGAATGGCATCATGAATGAGTACGATGTATATCAAAGTAAAGTCATCATTGCTGAAAGTTACTTAGTCGATCGTACTAAGGTAGTGCTTGGTAGAATGTATAAACTTAATGATGGAAGCGACCAATACTTCAAAGTCGAACGATTAAAAGGTGTATTTGCATGGGGATATAGAATTAATAGTAAGACCCCTGAAGAAGGATTGCCACTCGCTTTATTAAAAATTTAGAAGGATGTAACATGAATGGGAAGTTCAATAGTCTTAAAAATGCTCAATGTCACGCATTATTATAGAAGTAAGAAAAATAGAAAGTGGTATTTACCATTTGGTTATGCCGCAGAAGACATAGAATTAAACAATATTTCACTACATATATATCAAGGTGAGGCTTTAGCTATTATTGGCGAGCTGGGGGCTTCTAAAACTTTATTAGGTAGGATAATGGCTGGTGATATTAAACCTGATAGAGGTAAAATTAATAAATCGGTCTCTACTTATTATGGTGATATAAAAGACAAACATTTAATACATATAACAGTGCGACAATATGTAAAAGAAATTCAAAGATTATTTTCTTACGAAACAACATCACACAGTGTTGATCAAATTATCAAATTTGCACATTTAGATGATAAGTCTACGTTTAATATAAATATGCTTAGTCACTCTGATTTTGCACAATTAATATTAAGCATTGCACGTGTATGTCGAAAAGAATTGATTATTTTGAACCATATCATTGAACATCTTGATGAAGACTTTTTAGAAAAAGCAAAACAATTATCGAAAGACTATGTTAACGATAATAATTCGTTAGTATTCATCGATAATGATATTGAAAAAGTTGAAAAAGTAAGTAATTATGTAGCATGGATTTCACATGGGCAATTAAGGATGGAAGGTTCACTAAATCAAGTTTTACCTGTGTTTAAAGAACATGAGCAAGATCGAATGAGTATAGGAAATGATGAAGAACAGCAAAATTTTGATTTAGATTGGAAAGAAAGTCGTAGTCGACTCCCTGAAATGAGTTATAACTTTAAAAGAGTAGAAAGATATAGACATGCGAAAGTTCCTGATTTTGTCGTGAGGTTTTGGACAATTTTGATTGCAAGCTTGATTTGTTTGGCCATCGTTGGAGCATTAGTCATTAACAACATTGGGCGCTTTGATGTTCCTATAATTGAAGCTCAAAAGAAAGTTGAAAATAAAGACCCATTTGAGGAAAAATTGGCATATGGAATCGTATTAGACGACTCGATAACGTTAAATGGTGATTCTAATACAAAAGTTCCTAAATACGCATTTTTAACAATAACAGGTGAAAATTCAAAAAAATATCGTGTTAATATCGATAATCAAGATTATGTTGTAGAAAAACATAAATTACAATATTTTAACCCAGCAGCTTTATATGAGTCGCATTCATTTAAAAAATTATCTCCATATATGAAATCAAATTATAGTAATTTTGTAGATTATTATAATAGCCATTTACATAAAAAACATGATCGAGTTAAAAAAACACTTGTTCCCGATAAGGATTCTAGATATGTTGTAGGAGTAACGCAACAACCAGTAGAAATGTTATTTAATGATCAAGATAAATTAACAGGATTTGTTTTTCCAATAATTAATAAAGATGAACTTAAAGATAAATATCATATTAATCAAGATTTATGGATAGTTAAGTCAGGTGATGGATATTTAATCGCAGATATGAAAAATAGTAAGTGGATATACATTGAATTGTAGGTGTAAAAATGATAGATAACATTTTATTATATATAAAACTTTTCCCTTCACTAATAAAGTTTACTAAGCAACGTATAATAGATACTTGGAAATGGTTTGCATTTCTCTTCATTGTTGAACTTGTCTTAGTATTAATAGCACTAATTACGCTGTCGTTTATCGAGATTGAAGATATTAGTAAAGCTAGATGGTTATATAGAATTGTTGCTTTGATTACATTTGTGACAATGTTTGCGACAATTTTTAAATCTTTTAAAGAGTATAGTCAAGATTATTTAATAACTAAGTCGTTCCAATCAACACCATTGATAACTACAGTTGCGAACGCACTTATCGGAAGTTCTATTTGTTGTATATTATCAATTATTTCTTTATTGTTTAAACCAGTGAATTTCGATGCATCTTTCATTGCATTTATTGTATTTTATATAATGATGATTCTATTTATAATATTCATATCTGTTACTTTAGGATTGTTAGATACTATATATAAAAATATGACTATGATATTCTGGTTAGCTGTAGTTATAAACTTTTTTATAGTACCTATTATTTTTATTCCTTCTGCAAATGAGAATTTAATGATTCAATTGTTAAAGTTAAATCCTCTGTTTTATTTAATTGATGGATTAGCGACTTCTACGATTTATGGCGTAGTGAATATGTATAATATTTCATATCATATCTATTTCATTTTAATAATAGTAACGATTGGAGCAATTAATTTTATGCTTATGAGATATGTAGCACATTCAAAATATAAATATTCCTCTAATATAATTGCGACAAAAAATAAATAAAAGAGTGAATCAGAATCATAGTGTAGTTTATGGTTCTGGTTCACTCTTTTTAAAAATTATTTAGAATATAATTTTTTTTGTAATTTTTCTTCAGTGAAAACCCATCCTATATATGAGTGATCTATATTGTTATCATTATCGACATGTGCTATTGCAGCAAAACTATAATGCCCTTTATTTAAATAGCGTAAATCTATTAGACGAACTTCTGTAGTGTCGTCATCCAGCTTACGAGTTTGCCATCGATAAATTGATGAGAAGTTCAAAAATGTTCTAATGTCTTTATTACTTTTAATCTGCCAGAGTAAAGTGTCTGGAGAAAATTTCTGTCGTTTAACTTTATCACTAAAGACAACATTTCGACCAAATGCTCTTCCAACATAATCATGTTCTTCAGTTTGAATAGCAACGCGCCATTCCATGAATTTCATCGTAGGTGCCACAAATATTTTAACAGGATTATGCTGTGCTTTAATCTGGCTTAATGCTTGCTTTTTAATGATACTCTGCATTTTGAAACGAATAATATAATAAATGATGAGTATACCAATAATTGGAAAGAATACTATGAATGGATGTACACCGAATAACCAAACGACAATCCCTACACAAAGTATAATAAATATGATTGGATCGAATGTATTAATAACACTTAATTGAATCCACTTGTTTGTGAGTGGACGCAAAGCTTGAGTACCATAAGAATTAAATATATCAACAAACACATGTAAAAACACTGCTAACTGTGCCCATAACCATATATGCGTTGTATCTACTCCTGGGAATAAAACATAAATAATAAATGTGATCAGTATAGGCCACAAAATTGTAAATGGTATAGAATGAGTGATACCACGATGGTGTGAAATATATGTGGCGTTATTTTTCAATTTTAAAACGGTGTCACCATCTGGAATTAACGATCCGGCAATTAAGGTTGTAGCAGTAGCTGCCATAGTATTTGCCATAGCTGGATCTTGACTAGCTAGAGCAGTTAATCCAACACCTATTGCTATATGCGTGGCTGTATCCATAACATTCACTCTTTTCATGTTAATTTAATATATATTATAATCTAAAAATTGAAATAACGAAATTAAGAAACTTATTAAAATACTATTAGTTTGCTATAAACCGATTAGATGAAATAAATAATGAGATTGGAAAGGATTTAAGTATGTTAAATGAATCTACATTTAAAAAAAGATTAATACAGTGGTTTAATGAAAATCAAAGAGAAATGCCTTGGCGTGAGACTTCTAATCCATATTATATTTGGTTAAGTGAGGTTATGCTTCAACAAACACAAGTTAAAACCGTTATTGACTACTATCATAAGTTTATTAGCCGTTTTCCGACTATAGAAGACTTGAGTCAGGCAAATGAAGATGAAGTGCTTAAATATTGGGAAGGTTTAGGTTATTATAGCCGTGCACGTAACTTTCATACTGCTGTAAAAGAAGTGGCATCTGAATACAATGGCGTCGTTCCTTCAACACCAGATCAATTTGGAAAACTTAAAGGCGTTGGTCCATATACACAAGCAGCTGTATTAAGTATAGCGTTTAATAAACCTTTAGCAACCGTTGATGGTAATGTCTTTCGAGTATGGTCTAGATTAAATAATGATCAACGAGATATTAAATTGCAATCAACACGAAAGGCATATGAAAAAGAATTACAGCCCTATGTTTATCATCAATCTGGTACTTTCAATCAAGCAATGATGGAATTAGGAGCATTAGTTTGCACACCTAAGAATCCGTTGTGCTTATTCTGTCCTGTTCAAGACAACTGCAGTGCTTTCAAAGAAGGGACTGTGCTAGATTTACCAGTAAAAACTAAAAACATAAAGAAGAAAACGATTCAGCAACATGTGTTTTTAGTTAGAAATGCAAAAGGGGAGTATTTAATTGAGCAACGACAAGAGCGATTGTTAAATGGTATGTGGCAATTTCCTATGTTTGAAGCACCAAATGCATTGGAACAATTAGAGAATAAATTAGGAATGTCACTATCGATAGCTGAGGAAATAGTGTTTAAGCTAAAACATCAATTCACTCATATGACTTGGGATATTAGAGTATATAGTGTAATTGAGACAGTATCTCTTTCTAAAAAAATGATGGAAGACTATAAACTTGAGTGGATGAATTTAAATCGCCGTGATGAATATACATTACCTGTATCAATGGATAAAATATATAAATATATAAATGGTTAAAAACATAAATTTATAGGTGATTTTTGAAGGCTATATTAAAAATAGTAACGCATCTTTAAAGACTTAATTAAAATTATGATATAATCTAAAGTGCGAAAATTACTAAAAGGGTGGTGTGGAGTATGGTAAAAGAATCCATACCTAAAGAAGGCGAAAATATAAAAATTCAAAGTTACAAACACGATGGTAATATTCATAGAGTATGGTCTGAAACGACGATTTTAAAAGGAACAGATCATGTTATTATCGGTGGAAATGATCATACTTTAGTTACTGAAAGTGATGGTCGCACGTGGATTACTCGAGAACCGGCAATCGTTTATTTTCACTCAGAATTCTGGTTTAACGTTATTTGTATGTTTAGAGAAGATGGCATTTATTACTATTGTAATCTTTCATCACCATTCGTTTGTGATGAAGAAGCTTTGAAATATATCGATTATGATTTAGACATTAAAGTTTATCCTAATGGTAAATATCATTTGCTAGATGAAGATGAGTATGAACAACATATGAATCAGATGAATTATCCACACGATATCGATGTTATTTTACGCCGTAATGTAGATATTTTACAGCAGTGGATAGAACAAAAGAAAGGTCCGTTCGCCCCTGATTTTATAAAAGTTTGGAAAGAGCGTTACAAAAAAATTCGAAATTACTAAGCATAAAAGATGTAATTGCTACATATATGTTTTATAGTACTTGAGTAATAATAAGCAGAGGTTGAATTTACTTAAAGTTGCAAAAGGAGATTGTTTGCAATTGAAAGTTTCAACCTCTATTAATTTTCTAAAAAATTGAATTGAAAATTATAGGGGGGACTAGTATGATACGACGCTATTTAGAATTTGTTAAACCTTACAAATATCGTATAATAGCGACGATAATTATCGGGATTATAAAATTCGGCATTCCTATGTTAATTCCTTTACTTATCAAATATGCAATTGATGGCGTTATTAATAATAGTGCACTTTCTACGAATGAAAAATTTCAACATCTAAGTGTAGCTATCGGCATAGCTTTATTTATATTCTTAATTGTGAGACCACCAATCGAATACTTACGTCAATATCTTGCACAATGGACGAGTAACAAGATTTTATATGATATTCGAAAACAATTATATAATCATTTGCAAGCTTTAAGTGCTAGATTTTATGCGAACAATCAGGTAGGGCAAGTTATTTCAAGAGTGATAAATGATGTAGAACAAACTAAAGATTTTATTTTAACCGGTTTAATGAACATATGGTTAGATTGTATAACAATTGTCATTGCACTATCTATCATGTTTTTCCTAGATGTTAAGTTAACTTTCGCAGCTATATTCATCTTTCCATTCTATATTTTGACAGTGTATTTCTTCTTCGGTCGTTTAAGAAAATTAACTCGTAAACGTTCGCAAGCTTTAGCTGAAGTACAGGGCTTTTTACATGAACGTGTACAAGGTATGTCTGTAATTAAAAGTTTTGCGATAGAAGATAATGAAGCTAAAAACTTTGATCATAAAAACCAACATTTCTTAAATCGAGCATTTCAACATACGTCATGGAATGCCTACTCATTTGCAGCAATTAATACTGTGACAGATTTAGGACCAATAATCGTAATTGGCTTCGGTGCCTATTTAGCCATTAATGGTTCAATCACTGTTGGTACACTTGCTGCATTTGTAGGATACTTGGAACAATTATTCGGACCACTGAGAAGATTGGTTTCTTCCTTTACAACACTAACTCAAAGTTTTGCATCTATGGATAGGGTATTCCAATTGATGGATGAAGATTACGATATAAAAAATGGTATTGGCGCTCAACCTATTGAAATTAAACAAGGGCATATTGAGTTGAAGAATGTAAGTTTTAAATACAATGAAGATGAATCAACTATACTAAAAGATATAAATCTTAATATTAATAAAGGGGATACTGTAGCTTTTGTTGGTATGAGTGGTGGTGGTAAGTCAACCTTAATTAACTTGATACCTCGCTTCTATGATGTGTCTGAAGGTGAAATATTAATTGATGATCATAATGTTAGAGACTTTCTTACTGGTAGTTTAAGAAATCAAATTGGTCTAGTCCAACAAGATAATATTCTTTTCTCAGATACAGTGAGAGAAAATATCTTACTAGGTCGCCCAGATGCTACTGAGGAAGAAGTTATTGAAGCGGCTAAAATGGCAAACGCGCATGAATTTATAATGAATCTTCATGATGGCTATGATACCGAAGTAGGGGAGCGAGGCGTTAAATTATCTGGTGGTCAAAAACAACGTCTTTCAATTGCAAGAATCTTTTTAAATAATCCACCAATTTTAATTTTAGATGAAGCCACATCAGCATTAGATTTAGAAAGTGAAGCAATTATACAGGAAGCATTAGATGTATTAAGTAAAGACAGAACTACACTCATTGTTGCACATAGACTATCAACAATTACACATGCAGATAAAATAATTGTAATGCAAAATGGTGAAATAGTAGAAACAGGAACGCATAAAGAGTTGATTGAAAAACAAGGTGCTTATGAGCATTTATATAGCATACAAAATTTATAGTAAAAAAATGAGCCTGTGGCATAATTCAATGCCTCAGGCTCCAAATATATATTGGCAGTAGTTGACTGGCTAAAAATGCACTTGTAACAATCCTTTTTAATTCTAGTCAACCTTGCCGGAGTGGTCGGGGGTCAGCAAAGAGAATTTCATAAAGAAAATTTTACAAGCTTCGTAACCCCATTTTTTGTTATAAATCAAAATCCTCATCAGCAATATCTATATCAGTGTCATTGCGGTGATAAGTGAAGAAGCTTAATCTTAATCGATCTAGATGTTCTAAATAATAACGATATTCTTCTATTGTAGCAATAATTTGCATGATATTTGAATATGAATATTCTACTTGATAAGGGTTTTGAATTAACTGCTGTTGAAAAGCATCCATTAGGTCTTTCTTTTGAGGATTCATGATTTGATTATCAAAATGTTCCACATTGTAACGAGCTTTTTTCGACAAGCTTTTTAAAATTTGTTCGTGGTAGGCTGTTAATGAATCTAATTCTAATTTAATCTGGAAAATTAAATTGTAATTTAGATTGTGAAGATCATTCTGATATCTAGCCATACGATTTAGTACTTCATAAGCTTGTCTTGTAGTGCCTACAACTTCTTTAAATAAAATTTTCTTTCTATTTTGTTGGAAGGCAGCCTTTCTAGTTAATGCTTTTTCTTCATTATAGTAATTAAAAATCTGTTCAAGTTTTGATATACGTGATTCAATTTGTTCTCCATCTTCTTTTATCTGATGATAATCGGATGCGTCATTTAATACGAGTTTAAACCAAATGAAAATATCAGAAGCAATATTCACTGAGTTGTGATATATCTTAGTTTCAAATTTGGGTGGTAAAAATATTAAGTTAACTACAGAAGCGCTGACAACACCAATCATCACTAGTATAAACCTAAATGCTGCAGTGACATAGAATGACCCAGTATGTTGTCCCATTATAATAAGCGCTGTTACGCCAGCTAATGTAGCAACGTGAGCTAAATTTAATTTATATAAGATAGCAATTAATAGAATGACAGTAACACCCATAATAACGATATTTTTCCCAAATATTGTTACCATTATGACTGCTAATAAAGCACCAATGACATTACCTGTAGCTTGTTCTGAAATAGTTTTAATAGAACGGTAGATATTAGGTTGCATAGCAACAATCGCACTAATTCCTGCTACAGATTTTAAACCGACATTATCAGGTAAGAAAGACGCTATAAACAAAGCAAGAATAATTGCAATACCAGTCTTAAGTATACGAGCTCCTAGCCTCAACTATAACGCTCCTTTAAATATATTTTTATAATAATATTTTAAACTAGTATACACTTGAAGACTGAATAGATACAAGTTTTTGTTTTGATTAAAAAAACCTACAATAAGGGCAACGTTATAATTTACGTTCCTTTATTGTAGGTTATAAATTTGCTATTTCATTTGGCTAAACGCATAATCAGCAGCTTTGAGTGTTTCATCAATGTCTTCTTCAGTATGCTCTGTAGTTAAGAACCATGCTTCAAATTTTGATGGAGCTAAATTAATACCTTGGTTCAACATTAATTTAAAGAACTTAGCAAATGCCTCTCCATCTGAATTCTCAACTTGCTCATAATGTGTGATTTTTTCATCTGTGAAGTAAAGTGTTAAAGAGCCATATACTCTATTAATAGTTGCTGTAATATTATATTTATCAATTAGCTCTAATAGACCATCTTCAAGTCGTTTTCCTAATTGATCTAATCTTTCATAGACACCTTTTTGTTCTAGTACTTCTAGTAATGCGATACCTGCTCTCATAGAAAGTGGATTACCTGCCATCGTTCCAGCTTGGTAAGCCGGACCTAATGGGGCAACGTGTTCCATGATATCTTGTCGGCCACCATAGCCACCAATTGGAAGGCCGCCCCCAATTATTTTTCCGAATGCAGTTAAGTCTGGATATACATTTAATAGATCTTGGGCTGCACCATAATGGAAGCGGAATGCAGTAATAACTTCATCATAAATCACCAACGCACCATAATCGTGAGTAATTTCATTAACTTTTTCTAAGAAACCTGGTTGTGGTTCAACCATACCAAAATTACCAACAATTGGCTCAACTAGCACAGCAGCTACTTCGTCTCCCCAATGCTCCATAGCTTCTTTATATGATTCAATATCATTAAACGGTACTGTAATTACTTCTTTAGCGACACTTTCTGGAACACCTGCAGAGTCAGGAGATCCTAATTGTGATGGACCACTACCAGCAGCTACTAATACTAAATCAGAATGACCGTGATAGGAACCTGCAAATTTAATAATTTTATTTCTCTTTGTATAAGCTCTCGCAACACGAATCGTTGTCATAACTGCTTCAGTTCCAGAGTTTACGAATCGTATTTTTTCTAGTGACGGAATAGCTTCTCGTAATTTTTTACTAAATTCAATTTCTAATTCTGTTGGCGTGCCATAGAGTACACCTTTAGCTGCTTGATCTTGAATAGCTTTAGTTATATGAGGATGAGCATGACCTGTGATAATAGGACCATATGCTTGTAAATAATCAATAAATTTATTGCCATCAACATCATACAAGTATGCGCCGTGTCCTTCGCGCATTACAACAGGAGCACCTCCACCAACCGCTTTATAAGAGCGTGATGGTGAATTAACGCCACCCAAAATATATTCATTTGACAATTGTTGTAGACGTTCACTCTCAGTGAATTTCATCTTATTTCAACCTCTCTTATTTTAATATTATTCCTTACTATCGTATCATATAATTAATATAATTAAGAAATAGGTGATATAATGCTCAAAAAAGGTCAAAAATTTCCAAATTTTAAATTAGAAAATCAGAATGGTGAATGGATTACCAATGAGACAATAAAAGGAAGTAAAACAATTATTTATTTTTATCCACGTGATAACACTCCAACTTGTACAACAGAAGCATGTGACTTTAGAGACAACTTAGAACAATTTAATGGCTTGAATGTTCAAATATATGGAGTCAGTGGTGATACTAAGAAAAAACATCAAAATTTTATTGCAAAACATAATCTTAATTTTGATTTATTAGTTGATGAGGATTTTCAATTATCTAAAGCAATAGGTGTCTATCAATTGAAAAAATCATTTGGTAAAGAATCTATGGGTATTGTTCGCACAACATTTATTATTGATGAGGATGGCGTTATCATCGATGTCATTGAAAAGGTTAAAGTAAAAACACAAATTGAAGAACTAAATCAAATTTTGGGGTGAAATCAATGAAAATAGTTAGTTTAAAGCGATTAGGAGAAATAGAAGCTTCACTTATAAACAACTACCCGGATTTAGAATTTTACTTTTTCAAGAATGCAGTAGATATACCGACAGAACTTAAAGATGAATTAGAGATATTGATTGGCTATGATAGTGGCGTTGATAAGAACTTTATTAATGCCTGTCCAAACTTAAAATGGATCTCCTGGTATGCTACAGGTGTTAATAATCTACCATTAGAAGTTATTAAAGAAAGAAATATTATTTTAACTAATACTAGGGGAATACAGGCTAAACAAGTTTCAGAATTTGTTTTATCCTTCATACTTGATGACTATAAGAAAATGCGTACATCATATGTTAATCAAGTAAATAAAGTTTATGATTCTAAACTAACTGGTAAACGATTGAGCGATGAAAAAGTATTAATACTAGGAACAGGATCGTTAGCTCAACAAACCGTCAAATTACTCAAACCGTTTGAATTGGAAATAATCGGTATAAGTAAATCCGGTCATCATAAAGATGGTTTCGATAATATTTATACAATAGAAGATTTAGAATCACATTTAAATAAAGCTGATATTATTATTAATACATTACCTGAAACTCAAGAAACATATCATTTATTGTCAGAGAGACATTTCAAAATTATGAATGATAAATGTTTATTTATTAATGTAGGTAGAGGAACAATTGTTGAGGAGAAAATACTCATAAAAGTATTAAGTCATAACTTAATTCGCCATGCATATTTAGATGTATTTGAAAATGAACCATTAGATGCAAACAATGAATTATATAAATTAGATAATGTGACGATTACAGCACATATAACAGGAAATGACAAAAATATAAAAAGTGATGCTACAAAACTATTTGAGAGGAATTTGGATGATTTTCTCAATAAAAATGATGTAATTGAGAATAGAGTCGATTTATATAAAGGTTATTAATGGAAATCGTTCGTACTTATTGACATCACACTTTCGAAACGGTTATATTAATATCAAGTAATAATTATTATTAAGTAGAAAGTGGTGAATCAAATGAGTGCAGAATTAGAGTCTATTGATCATGAGTTAGAAGAGTCAATTGCAGCCCTAAGAAGAGCTGGTGTAAGAATCACACCACAACGTCAAGCCATCATTCGTTATCTCATTGCATCTCATTCACATCCAACTGCGGATGAAATTTATCAAGCACTTTCACCTGATTTTCCAAATATTAGTGTTGCGACTATATATAATAATTTAAGAGTGTTTAAAAGTATTGGCATAGTTAAAGAGTTAACATATGGAGATGCATCAAGTCGATTTGATTTTAATACTCATAATCATTATCACGTTATCTGTGAGAAATGTGGCAAGATTGTAGACTTTCATTATCCTCAACTTGATGAAGTTGAACAACTTGCACAGCACATCACAGAGTTCGACGTAACACATCACCGTATGGAAATATATGGTATTTGTAAAGAATGCAAAGATAAAGAAGAATAGTAGAATAGAAGTAAAAGAAGCAATGGTACTAAACCATTGCTTCTTTTATTAAAACTAGCTATAAGCGATAAATAAACACACCTTAAATGATTTATTAAGCGCGAAAATCATATACACTAGTATTTATAATAAATCCATCGACAAAATAATGATAAAAATTATGTAAATTATACTCTTAATTCAAAACAATACATTAGAGGTGAAAATTTAGCCATTATTATGATGCGAAAATGATTGACGTTCCTTTGCAAACTTGCTATTATATAAAAGTCGTCAAAAACGAATGTAAACTTTCTTGTTTCAGAAATTAATTTCATTAAATTAATGTTAAGAAAGTGTAATTTTGACTATTGAAAAACTTTGCAAGACAATATAAGATATTATTTGTTGAAATAATCAATTAAGTTTTGAACAGAAGAATTTTTGAATAAAATAAAATTTAAAAAAGTTCTTGACATAATATAAAGATTATTGATATAATTAATAAATGTAATTGCTTTAAATGAACATTGAAAACTGAATGACAATATGTCAACGTTAATTCCAAAAAAACAGTAACTTAAATGTTACAAACACTATTTAGTATTATGAGCTAATCAAACATCATAAATTTTTATGGAGAGTT
>NZ_JAVSMG010000008.1:0-98139 GCF_033283505.1 Staphylococcus sp. NWU MK-U1
TAGTTTATAATACGGATTTAAAATCCAAGGGAGCCTACAGTCTACTTCTCTCTACAACTATAAAAAATAGCTGTGAAGAAATCTATCGTCATAGATTTCTTCACAGCTAATCTTAGTATGTTTAACAACTTATTTGTAAAAATCAAAATAATTCATTTGTATTCTTTTGAAGTTATATAAATGACTATTGTACAATGAGGGTTGATTGCGATTTTTTTAAAAATTCAAACATAAAGCAATCTTAGTTTAGTATGTAAAAGGGAGATACAAATGAGAGTTTATACATCGATTATTTTCTGGATGAGCACAATCGCGTGTTTAAGTGTTGTAATGATACATACAATAACAACGACTTTTTATAAATTCGACATGCCTAATGAAGGCTACTTGTTAAGAATTTTTCAATTGTTATTGCTATACGCGACACCAATGTTTGTTTTTATTTCAGAGTTCTTGTTAGCTAAGCAGTATAAAACGAAAGTGAAAGATGGATTCTTTAAGCAAAAGCTACTAACGTTAGGCATTCCATATGTCATCATTAATTTAGGACTTGCGTATGTGTATGGACATCCTAAGAATTTTGAGGATTATATGGATTCTGTTGTATTTATGATGTTCCATGGTGGGACATTAACTTATTTTATTGTAATTATTTTTCAGTTCTATTTACTACATATAATATTTGCTAAACATTTGGTCAAACTTAATCCAATCAAATTAGTTATCTACTCATTAATAATTACCACTTTATTCTGGGCTATGAGAAACTTCATACCCGCACCAGAATCAATTTATTTTAATTGGTTGTGGCAAAGAGAAGGCTGGATGATATTTATTGGATGGTTGAGTTACTTCCTATTAGGTTTCTATATGGGTTATCATTATGAGAAACTAATGAACCATATTCAAAAATACACAATCCATATTGTGAGCGGAACGATAATTGTTACCATTTTTGTGGTTTGCAATTATCTATTTGGAATTTTAACTTTAGTCGACTCTAAACGTTTTGATACACCTATTTATGTGACACTGGTTATTTTATTATTCTTTTTAATTGCATCTTATTTCAAATACGTTCCAAGATTTATTATTTTCATTAGTAATTATTCATTTTCAATTTATTTAATTCATTACTTCTTTGTGCATAGATTAGGAGCGCTACACGATCATCCGTTGTTAAACATCCTATTTACGTTTACATTAACTGTGACATTCTCAATATGTATCGCTTATGTAATGAATTTAAGTAAATTTGGTAAGTATATTGTTGGCGGTATAGGGAAAATGAAGTATGAAACGTATTATCAAAGTTATAAACAAAATTTAGTGGATTAAAAGGTGGGAGAAGCATGGCTAAATTAGTTTCAATTATTGTATCTGTTTACAATAAGGAGCAGTTTTTAGAAAAGTGCATAGAGTCTTTAATTGATTTAAAGATGGACAAGAATAATATTGAAGCGATATTTGTAGATGATTGTTCAACTGATGAGTCGGTTAACATTATCAAGCATTATGAAAAGGACTATGACTTTATAAAATTAATTCAATTACCTGAAAATACAGGTAGTCCTTCTGAACCAAGAAACATTGGAATGAGACAGGCACAAGGTAAATATATTACGTTACTTGATGCGGATGATTGGTTAGATAAGGAAGGGTTCCCTCAAGTAATTGAGAAAGTGAATGCAGATGATGCCGACCTTGGTTTTGGACAAAGTTATAAACATAAGTCTAAAAACGTGAAGTATCATGCTAAGTTTACTTCTTATAAAGAAGCATCACATTTAAAACCACAAGATATTAGTAAGATTTTTAGAGCAGTAGGACCACCAGGAAAGGTATTTAAACGAAGTCTAGTCATGGATAATCATATTGAATTTGAACATATGAAATATGGCGAGGATAAGTTGTTTTTCTTTCAACTATTTGGAAAAGTGGACGATATCACAATGTCCACAATACCTATGTATCACGTAAATCGTTACGATGAAAACAAATCGCTAGTTCAGCAAACATCTATGTTAGAAAAAGCAAACTCAAATTTAGAAGTTCTGGATAGAACCTGTGATATGGATATGTCTTCAGAATTAAAGCATATGGCTTTAGCTAGAATAGTTGAAGTAGACTTTATTTCGAGATTCCTTCGTACGAAGACATTTATTAAATCTGCAGATAAAGAGAAATTTTATGCAGTAATTGAAAAGGTTGAACAAAAAATAAAAGAGCAAGGTATTGATATCAATACATTGATTACGAATCCAGTATTCAAGCAAATCTACACGTTATATCATCATGCAGATGAATCAGTATTTGTTAATTTTACAAAGGATGTCGTTAATGACCAATGGCGCTATATTATTCAAGATGGCATTGTCTTTAGAGATTTCGTTCATCAATATGACATGATTAAACCTACTGTTGTTGATTGCTACCCAGTTTACGAAGGTACGCAAATGATGGGAGAAAACAAATACGAAGTCATTCGTGTCATGAAACCAGACGATATAAGCATTCAATCAGTGAGTCTCATTGAAATCAACAATGCAGCGAATGAATATGAAGTGACGTATAAATATAGTGACGATAGAATTTATGTTCCACATGAGGAATTTGAAAAGTTAAATAAAGATATCAATATTAATTTTAATGTGAATTATGGTGAGTCAGGACGCTCATTGGTGTATGCTTCATACCCAAGTTTCAACGATGTATTTAAAATGAAACGCCAAAATTTCAAAGTTGAATTTGTGCATAAAAAGAATGAGAATAAAACACAGCAAATAACAAACCGTAAAAGTGAATATTTCACGAGAATAACGAATCCGATGATGACACTGAAAAAAATTAAAATATACAAAGATGTATCATTTAAAGAAGAAGTAGGTAGTCTAGAAGCGGGTACTAGAGTTGAAGCGTCAGATATTCAATATACATCGAAAGGCACACCTCGTCTGATATTAAAGAATGGTAGTATAATCACAGCGAATAAGGATTTTATAACCTTAATCAACACATCAGGATTAAACAAGTATATTACTGAGGTGCCTAAGAAAGTTAAAGTTATAAAAGCGTGTAAACTCTATGATTCACGTGAGTTTAAAGACAATACAGTACGTAAACTTAAAAAAGCTGATGTATTACCTATCAGAGACATCATTTATACGACTAACTCAACACCACGCTTAGTAACACAAGAAGGTTTATTCCTAACAGCAAATAAAGATTTTATTGAGATAATTAAGTAATGAAACTAAAGAAGCCAGTAAATGAAGTTGTTAAAACTCATTTACTGGCCATTTTAATAGGAGGATGATTTCCATGGACTTACTACATGAATGACTACATTCTATTCCATGCTGCCATGGATTGTTTTAATATTATGCTTCATCATTTTATAATATGAATCTCCTTTCGATCCTTTTTCTCCAATTGAATCTGTAAATACTTCTCCGTAAATACTTTTACCTGTTTCCTCAGATAGGCTATTCATAGATTTTTTATCAACACTTGTTTCAACTAATAAATGTTTGATGTGATTGTCTTTAACAAACTTGATAGCTTGTTTCATTTGTGATGGTGTACCTTGTTTTTCAGTATTAATCTCCCAAATATACCCTGGTTTAATATCGAAGGCTTTTGAGAAGTATTTGAAAGCACCCTCACTTGTAATCATGGCACGTTCTTGTTTCGGAATATCATTGAATTTATCTTTACTGTCTTTATTTAACTTTTCAAGTTGAGCAAGATAAGCATCACCTTGTTTGTGATAATCAGCTTTATGTGATGAATCTGCTTTAACGAGTTGTTCTTGAATATTCTTAACATATTGAATACCATTATCCAGACTTAACCACGCATGTGGATCAATCTTATCTTTATTACCAGTTTCCCCGTTTAAATAAATTGGCTTAACTCCTTTAGACACCGCGAAGACTGACTTGTCATCAGTAGATTTACCCGCTTGTTCTAAAGCCTTCTCAAACCAACCGTTACCAGATTCTAAATTGAAACCATTGTAGAAGATAACATCTGCGTCAGTAAGTTGTTTAATATCTTTCGGTTTAACTTCATATTCATGCGGGTCTTGTCCGACAGGCACAATGCTATGAACGTCAACCTTGTCTCCACCAACCTGTTTAACCATGTCATAAATAATAGAATTAGTTGTTACGACCTTTAATTTGTCATGACCTTTAGAGTGTTGATCACTTGAATTTGAACCACAAGCTGCGAGTACTAAGATTAATGCGATAAGTAATGGAATAAATTTTTTCATGTTGTTTGTACACCTCTATACTTTGTTTTTATTTTTGAAAAGAGAAGAGTCAAGATATAAATACTAAATGTTGCAATAACAATCGTTGCACCACTCGGTAGATTGTAAATAAAGCTAAAGTATAATCCTATGATAGAGCTTACTATGCCTATTAAACTTGCTACGATCATCATTGAATATAGATTCTTTGTGATTAAAAAGGCAGTCGACGCCGGTGTAACAAGTAATGCAACGACTAAGATAATGCCGACAGTTTGAATACTCGCGACGGTTACTAAGGCGAGTAACAGCATTACAAAATAATGAATCATTGTTGTATTCAATCCGCTCACACGACTGAATGTCGCATCAAAAGTTGAAATCATTAATGGACGATAAAGTATGACAATGAGTAGTATCACAATGACGCCAATAATGATGGTTGTCCAAAATGTTTTTCGGGTAATAGCGAGTAAATTTCCAAATAAAATATGATGCAAATCCGTCGTACTATTAATAAGACTAATAATGATGACACCCGTTGCGAGAAACGCAGTGAAACTAATACCAATAGCTGCATCAGGTTTCGTTTTACTATTATTTGAAATGTAGCCAATTAATAAACTTGCGATCATACCAGTGACTAATGCGCCGATGAACATTGGAATATTGAATAAGAATGACAACGCCACACCAGGTAAAACAGCATGACTCATCGCATCCCCCATCAACGACAATCCACGGAGGATAATCAAACTTCCTACAGTTCCACACACAATACCTACGACAATAGATGTAATTAAAGCTCGATTTAAAAATTGATAATCGAATAAATGTTGAATGAAATCAGTCATTAGATATGTCACTCCCTTCTTTAAGAGTAGAAGTCACATTAAATAGAAATGTCCGGTTTAAATATTGTGGCTGCATCGCTTGATGACTAGGACCGAAAAATCTAACTGTACGATTAAGTAAAAGAATTCGATCAAAATATTGTTCAGCTTTCGACAAATCATGATGCACAATGAGAATAAGTTTGCCCTGGTTTTTTAAATGTTGAAGCTTTTCCATAATGAGTTGTTCACTATTAAAGTCAATGCCCACAAATGGTTCGTCCAATAGATAGACGGTACTATCAGACATCAAAGCTCGTGCCACAAGTACACGTTGCAGCTGCCCACCACTAAGCTCAGAAATTTGTTTGTATTGTAATGATTCCAAGTCTAAGTCTCTTAATAATTTATGAAACTTCATTTTTGACGCGTGATCGACGCGTCTGAACCAGCCGATGGTTTGGTAACAACCAGACAAGATGACTTTTTCAACATTGATTGGAAAGTCCAAATCTAATTGTGCTTTTTGAGGAATATATGTAATATATTGCAATTGTTTATGTATGGATTTGCCATATAAATTCATCTCGCCACTCGCGTTAAACGATCCAATTAAACTTTTTAATAAAGAGGATTTACCAGCACCGTTAGGCCCCATAATACCAATAATTTCTCCAGAAATTGGAATCTTTAAAGTAATATCTTTAAGCACATGTTTATGATTTAAATGCAAATTCATGTTGCTAATGTCTATCAATCAATTACCTCCTAAATAAAAGTTTAGGTTAACCTAATTTATTTTATAATAAACACCGAAAACAGTTTGTGTCAAGTCGAGATAGTCAATAAAAATGTGGTAATAGTATAAATTTGTTTCCGAAAGTAAGGTCTAAAGTGGGCGTTAATTATTGATATTGCTGTATTTAATGAAACGTGGCTCGATTGACAATTAAATAATTAAATGTAAAATATAAAACGTAATTATTACGATTTATAAAAAGAAAGGTATGATTTTATGGGCAAGATACCTGTAACGGTATTGAGTGGTTACCTTGGATCAGGTAAAACAACATTACTTAACCACATTTTAAATAATCGGGAAGGTCGTCGAATTGCGGTTATTGTTAATGATATGAGCGAGGTCAATATTGATAAAGACTTAGTTGCAGATGGGGGTGGACTATCAAGAACGGATGAAAAACTAGTAGAACTGTCAAATGGTTGTATTTGCTGTACGTTAAGGGACGATTTATTACAAGAAGTTGAGCGCTTAGTAGAAAAGGGAAATATTGATTATATCGTGATTGAATCTACAGGTATATCTGAACCGGTACCTGTTGCTCAAACATTCTCTTATATTGACGAAGCATTAGGTATCGATTTAACGTCAATCTGTAAACTCGATACGATGGTAACTGTTGTGGATGCTAATCGATTTATTAACGACATTAATTCCGAAGATTTACTTGTGGATCGTGATCAAGGTGCAGATCAAACAGATGAGCGCTCAATTGCGGATTTACTTATTGATCAAGTGGAATTCTGTGATGTTTTAGTGCTAAATAAGACAGATTTAGTAACCGAAGCAGAATTAACAAAATTAGAAAATATCTTAAGAAAGTTACAACCAGATGCACATCTAATTAAAACAACAAATGCCGAAGTTGATATTAACGACGTATTAGATACAGGTCGCTTTGACTTTGAACAAGCGAGTAACTCTGCAGGATGGATAAAAGAATTAACTGAAGGTGGTCACGCGGAACATACACCTGAAACAGAAGAGTATGGGATCGGTTCTTTCGTTTATTCAAGACGATTACCGTTTCACGCGAAACGTTTCAACGATTGGTTAGAACAAATGCCTAATAATATTGTTCGTGCTAAAGGTATCGTCTGGTTGGCACAATATAATCAAGTTGCATGTCTACTATCACAAGCAGGTTCATCTTGTAATATTAGTCCGGTAACCTATTGGGTGGCTGCGATGTCCAAAGAACAACGAGAACAAATTTTAAATCAGCGACCTGATGTTGCGCAAAGTTGGGACATAGAATATGGTGACAGAAATACACAATTTGTGATTATAGGTACTGAATTAGATCAAGAAAAAATTGTGAAAGAATTAGACCAGTGCTTAGTCAATGGTGATGAAATTGATAGCGATTGGAAACAATTAGAAGATCCATATCATTGGCAAATTCGAAAAGCTTAAACTCACGACATAGTAAAGCAATAATTTTTTAAAAGTAAGACTTAAGATGGCTTTAACACCTTGCACATTGCGTTAAAGTAAGTTAACGCTCTGTGGCGAGGTGTCTTTTTTATGAAAGAACAACTCAAATGGTTGATGATTTAAATTTATTGAATATTTTGAACAAATCGACACTAAATTTATGTATAATAGCTAGTAAACATATAATAGGAGAGATATGACACATGATGAAACAAAAACTTTCAATCAAAGAAAATATATTTATTGGTTCGATGTTGTTTGGCTTATTCTTTGGTGCAGGAAATTTAATCTTTCCTATTCATCTTGGACAAACAGCAGGTTCAAATGTTTGGCTTGCGAATTTAGGTTTTCTAATTACAGCCATTGGACTACCTTTTCTAGGTATAGTAGCGATTGGTATCTCTAAAACAAATGGCGTCTTCGATATTTCATCTCGAGTGAGTAAAGGCTATGCGTACGCATTTACGATTGCCTTATATTTGGTCATTGGACCATTCTTTGCTTTACCAAGGCTTGCAACAACATCGTATGAAATTGCATTTTCACCATTTATTTCGGCAGGTACTGGAAAAGTTGTATTACCGATATTTAGTATTTTATTCTTTCTTATAGCATGGTTTTTCTCAAGAAAGCCATCTAAAATTTTAGATTACATAGGTAAATTCTTAAATCCAGTATTTTTAGTATTACTAGGTATCGTAGTTGTCTTAGCATTTATTAAACCAATGGGCGGTATTAGTCATGCCCCAGTAAGTGCAAATTATAGTGATAGTGTCTTATTGAAAGGGTTTATAGACGGTTATAATACGCTAGATGCACTTGCATCACTCGCTTTCGGTATTATCATTGTGACAACAATTAAGAAATTAGGTATTACTAATCCAAATGGGATCGCTAAAGAAACTTTCAAGTCAGGTTTTATAAGTATCGTAGGAATGGGCATTATTTATACGTTACTCGCTTTAATGGGTACAATGAGTTTAGGTCATTTTAAAGTGAGTGAAAATGGTGGTATCGCACTGGCTCAAATTGCGCAGCACTATCTTGGAGATTACGGTATTATCATTTTATCTCTAATTATTATTGTCGCATGTTTGAAGACGGCAATTGGTTTAATTACTGCATTTTCAGAGACATTTACAGAACTATTCCCGAAAATGAATTACCTTTGGTTAGCAACAGGTGTAGCATTACTCGCTTGTATCTTCGCTAATGTCGGGTTAACTAAAATTATTATGTATTCAACGCCAGTATTGATGTTTATCTATCCGCTAGCGATTACACTGATTTTATTAACGCTTGTCAGTCCATTATTTAATCATTCGACAATTGTTTATAAATTTACAACGTTCTTTACAATGTTTGCAGCGTTCTTTGATGGTGTAAACGCAAGCCCAGAATTCTTTGCAAAGACATCATTTGCACAAGCATTAATAAGTTTCGCTGAACGTTATTTACCGTTCTTCACAATTGGAATGGGTTGGATTGTTCCGGCAATCATAGGATTTGTAATAGGACTTATCGTTTATTTAATTCGTTCTCGTAGACAAACTCAAACACAATAAATATTAAATAATAACATGTAAGCCTGGGACATAAATCAATGTCTCAGGCTAAAAATATATATTGGCAGTCGTTGACTGAATTAAAATGCACTTGTAACAAGCATCTTTTTAATTCTAGTCAACCTTCCCCATAGCTTATTTTTTTGCATTCAATCATAACTTTTAAAATTCTTATTGTGTAATTGTACATAGTGTAGTACTATTTAAAACGTAATTATTACGATTTAAAACGAGCGAGGAGAATTAGATGACTAAGAGTTATGATGTTTGGTGGCAAAAAGGCCAAGAATCAGATGATGATATGGCGCGTGACCATCAAGAAGCTTGGGAGAGAACTATAGAAATGCTTGATACATCGGATATCAAAGGGAAGACAATTTTAGATGTGGGATGTAATCAAGGTGGCTTTTTAAGAAAATTATATGACACAACGCCATTTAAAGAAGGTGTCGGCATCGATTTAGCACGTTTATCTTTAGAAAAGGCAGAAACTTTAAAAGGCGAACGTCCACTTACATATTATTTAACCGATAAACCACAAGAGACAAATAGAACATTTGATACTGCTGTAAGTACATCTGTCCTGTACTTAATCGAAGACATTCCACAACATGCACAAGATTTAAAAGAAGTGTTGAAACCGGGAGGCGTTTACTATGCTTCATTCGCCGATTTAACCAATAATCCTAGTCGTCAATTTATGGATGACACGATTAATCAATACGGCGCAACACCTTCTCAGAACCATTCTTTAAAACATATCGTTGATAGTTTTGTTGATGCAGGGTTTGAAGTTGCAGTAATGAAAGAACCTGTGCCTGACGTGATTGATTTAACACATTATAGTGATTTTTATCTATCACCAAATGATTATCTACAAACACTTTATGAGGAATCATTTTTAATTAAAGCAAGCGTGAAAGAAGGTATCGGGAAATGAAAAAACGTGTATTAATTACAATGGCAGCAAGCGCAACGCTCTTATTAGCAGGTTGTGGGAATGACCAAAAAGAAGATAAAAATATCACAGTATCGCTACCTACTGAAGCGAAAGCAGATAAACTTGACGCACAAGGTTATGACGCCGCAATGCCAGTCTATAGTGCAATATATGATGCATTAGTTAAATATGATAAAGACAAAGGTGTGAAAGCTGGTTTAGCAGAAAAATGGAATGTTGATGACTCAGGAAAAGTTTATGAATTCCATTTGAAAAAGAACGTTAAATTCTCAGATGGCTCGGCTTTAGATGCTAAAGCAGTGAAATTCTCGATTGAGCGTGCGAAAGCGATGAACAAAGATACGACTGTAGAAACGTTAAAAAAATTGGATAAGGTCGTTGTTAAAAATGATCATGTTGTCCAAATTAGATTGAAGTCACCATCAAATCAAGTGTTGAATGAATTAACACAAGTGAGACCATTACGTATTATGAGTCCACATTCCGTTGAAAATGGTAAAGTAAATGGCAAATTTGAAAAAGCGATTGGAACAGGTGCCTTTGTCGTTGATAAAACTGGCAAAGAAAAAACGACGATGAAGCCAAATAAGTATTTCAACGACAGCCATCCAGTTAACTATAATCTTGCGTTCCAAACAATTGAAGATGGAGATTCAAGAAACTCAGCAGTTCAAAGTGGTTCTGTAGATATTTCTGGTGGCGCTTTAGGAATGCTGTCAGATCAGCAAATTAAGCAAGACAAGAAAAATAAAAACTTAACTGTTGAAGATAAACCAAGTACAGTAAGTCATTTCATGGCATTTAATCCGGATAATGATGTATTAAAACAACGTACAATCCGTGAAGCCATTAGTAAGAGCATCGATACAAAAGATATTGCGGGTAAATCTGTAAATGGTTTATTCCAGAAGAACGTAGAATTTGTAAACAAAGATAATCAACAGGCACATGACTATGATGTAAAAGAGGCTGAGAAATTACTTAAAGAAGAAGGTTATCACAAGAACAGGGACGGCATTTTTGAAAAAGACGGTAAATCATTAACATTTAATTTGGTTATTCAAACTGCAGAATTCCCAAGTTGGAAAGATAAAGCAGAAAAAGTGCAACGTCAACTTAAAAAAGCTGGCATTAAGTTAAATGTGAAAACGTTAGATTCACAATCATACTATGATACGTTATGGACGAAAAAAGATTATGACCTCATCTTCTATAGAACGTATTCAGATGCCTTAATGCCATATAATTTCATGAGTTCAGTATTTAAAAATAATGATGGCAAGTCAGGTGTATTAGCTAATGATAAAACATTGACTCAGCAACTAGATGATTTCCCAACAACTGTATCTAAAAAAGAACAACAGCGTTCATTTGATGAAATATTTAAACACTTTAATCAACAATATTATGGTGTGCCTATTGCTTATCCAAATGAAACCTTTGTCGTTAGTGATAAAGTGAAGCAATTCAAATTCTCTGGACTTACTGATGCTCCTATTGATTATAAAGCGTTGAAAGTTAATGAGTAACAATGCTTAAACGAACAATTAAATTAATACTTTACTTAATCGTGAGTTCGTTTATTATATTCGTTTTAGTCGAGAAGACATCAGGTAATCCAGCGATACTATACTTACAACGTCATGGTTATACGTCGATTACCCAGGAATATATTGAAGCAGCACAACATAAACTTGGTTTGGGCCAGCATTTTTTATTAAGATATATCGATTGGGTTGGACATGCACTTACTGGTAACTTGGGATACAGTTTTAGTACAAATGAGCCAGTAACAACTATGATTATGGAGGCCATCATTCCAACATTAATATTAATCGTTGTTTCAAGTTGTATCATGTTGCCATTTGGTTATATGGTTGGTTATTTTATTGGAACGCGCCCACATACTCGATACGCGAATGGTATTCGTGGATTCGCTCAAGTGATGACTTCTATGCCGGAATATTGGTTAGCCATTTTGTTTATATATTATTTAGGAGTACGTTGGCAGTTGCTACCTTTTGTAGGTAGCGATTCCTGGCAACATTTCGTGCTACCCATCTTCACCATTGTTGTTATAGAAGGATGTCATATCTTATTGATGACATCGCACCTTATTGCGCAAACATTAGATAACGATGCGTATCAACTTGCTCAGTTAAGACATTATTCATTAAAGGCGCGTATCATTGTCCAGATTAAAGAGATATTTGCACCACTCATGACCATTTCAATTAACAGTGTGATTCATTTAATAGGAAAAGTAGTCATACTTGAAGTAATCTTCAGCATGTCTGGTATAGGGAAATTATTAATTAATGCTATCAATCAACGAGATTATCCACTTATTCAAGGCATTGTGGTCTTTATCATCGTCTTAATTATGTTCATTAATTATTTAGGCGACATTATCATTTTAAACAATGAACCTAGACTTCGACGACATACCAAACGCCAAGCCCATGAGAAAAGAGGTGTGTCGTGATGAAAAAATATCAAACTTACATCTCCATAAGTACAATATTAAGTGTGATGTTTGTACTAATTGTATATTGCTTTATGCAAGACACACAAAACTTGGACCCACTTCAATCACCTAATAGCCAACATTGGTTAGGCACGGATCAATTAGGCAGAGATTTCTTAGTCAGACTGATTGTAGGTAGCCTAGTCACATTAAGCTTAACTAGCGTGGTAATTCTGTTAAGTGTTTGCATTGGACTGGTCTTTGGGTTAATTGCAGGTATAGAAAGAAAATGGTTAGACCAAATCATCATGTTTATTGCTGATATGCTATTGGCAATTCCTTCGTTTATTATTGCATTAGTCATCTTAAGCTTAGTAAGTAATTCAATGCTAGGTTTGATACTAGCTTTAACGATTGGATGGATAGGCCGTTATTTACGTTATTTCAGAAATTTAACACGAGATATTCAAAAACGTCCCTTTGTCAGTTATGCAAGACTAAGTGGTAACTCAACGTTTAAAACGACAGTGGCGCACGTGATTCCGCATTTACTAAGTAATATATTTGCTTTGGTCACGGCTGACTTTGGCAAAATGATGCTAAGTATATCTGGACTTGCCTTTTTAGGCCTGGGTATTAAACCACCGACGCCTGAGTTAGGAACCATTCTCTTTGACGGGAAAAGTTATTTCAATGGTGCACCTTGGCTCTTCTTCTTCCCTGGTGTACTGTTAGGAGGTTTCGCCTTATTATGTCAAATGATCAACAAAAAAATAACACAATGACGCCTGTAGTTAAAGTCAATCAATTATCCATCTTAGATCATAATCGGTCATTGTTAAACGATGTGAATTTGACAATAACTAAAGGTGCATTTCATTGCATTATAGGTGAGAGTGGTAGTGGGAAGTCATTATTGACGAGAACTATTCTTGGAATGAAGCCATCACAACTAAGCTATCAAGGAGCTATCAGGATTGATTTGAATAAGGCGGATGCCGTTTTTCAAGATGTTCAAAGTAATATGTTTCAAAACGTGACCTTGGCTAAACATTTCCAATATATTTATGAAGCTAACCATTCACAACTATCTAAACAAGATATCAAGAAAGACGTCTTAGATAAAATGCAATTACTCGGTTTAAATCAAGGTGAACAATTACTTAAACGATATCCCTTTGAACTTAGTGGAGGTATGGCACAACGTGTAGCCTTTATAATGTCATTAATTAGACGTCCGGACTACTTATTTTTAGATGAACCGACGAGTGCGCTAGATCAAGAGAATGTTAAAAAGTTTATGCACTATTTGATTAAGGCACAGGAACATTATCAAATGACAATTATCTTTATTACACATGATATTAACTTAGTTAAGGATTATGCCACTCATATTAGTATTATGCAGCAAGGTCAATTGATTGAGAGTGGTGAGGCATCATCCATTTTAGCTAACCCCACACATAGCTATACGAAAAATTTAATTGCTATCGCACATCGGAGACAGGCCTATGCTTAAAATTGAAAGATTAACTAAATACATTAATGGGAAACTTATCTTCAAAGATATATCATGTGCAATTAATGACCAACATTTACTTATAAGTGGTGAAAGTGGCTGTGGTAAGTCTACGTTAGCCAAGATTATCGCCGGATTAGATATGAATTATCAAGGTGACTTATACTTTAATGGCCAATTGCGTAAGTCATATACGGCAAAAGAATGGATGAAACACATCCAATATGTCCCTCAGTATCAACGTGACACATTAAATCAGCGTAAAACCGTATTATCTACGTTATTAGAACCACTTAAGAATTACAAATTTGATAAGCAAAGTTACACATCAAGAATAGAAGCGGTACTTAGACAATGTAAGTTACCACAAAGCATACTCAATCAAAGCATTTCAACGCTAAGTGGTGGGCAATTTCAACGTGTCTGGATAGCGAAGGCACTAATTCTAGAACCAGAGATATTGATATTAGATGAAGCAACGACAAACTTAGATGTGATTAACGAGGAAGAAATACTTCAAATGTTAATCGCATTAAAGCAAACGCAATTAATCATTATTTCACATGATGCGTACGTCTTGAGTCGCTTTAAAGGCGTTCAGTTACAACTCAAACAATTGAATAATTAGAGTCAAACCTCCTGATAAGGTATATACTTAATGGTACATACTGGACGGGAGGTTTTTTATGATACCTAAACAAGCTTATAAACAATTGGTATTAAGCATGCTAGCATTAATGATTGCAATGTCAATTAGCCGTTTTGCATATACGCCGATTTTGCCATTTATGCAACAAGATACCTCGATGAATAACCAGAATGCAGGTCTGTTAGCGACATTCAATTATTTAGGTTATCTAATCGGTGCTATCATACCTATGTTTATTACGATAAAATCTAAAGTCTTTGATTTAAAGTTGTATGTCATGATTAATGTAATTTCTGTTATTTTAATGGGATTTTCAGAGCATTTTCTTATCTGGTCAGTACTGCGAATAATTGCCGGGATAACGAGTGGTACGATCTTTGTTTTAGCATCTAACGTGGCGTTAGAAGCATTAAGAATGGCTAATAAACAAAGTATTTCGGGAATTTTATATAGTGCAGTAGGAATAGGGATATTTTCTAGTAGTATTTTTATCTTTCTTTATACACAAGGTCAGACTTGGAAAGCAACATGGATTATATTAGGTGTTGTGGCTTTAATGGCAGGTATCATTATACTAACCAGCATGAAAGACAACCCTTCAATCTCTATACATACAACGTCATCAAATCAGAATCAAGGAAAGGCATTAAATCGTGCATTTATTATTCCATTCTCGATTGCCTATTTTTTTGAGGGAGCAGGCTATATTGTTACAGGAACATTTTTAGTCGCACTTATTAAGACTATACCTGCATACGCAGATTACGCTGCATTAAGTTGGATGTTTGTAGGACTAGGCGCTATGCCGGCCACGTTAATTTGGTCATTATTTGCTGAAAAGTTTGGGTACAAAAAGGCGATATATAGTGCATTAATATTACAAATTATTAGTGTAGGATTGCCTATCTTTTCACATCATATGCTAGGATTAATCATTGCTTCGATGCTATTTGGTGCAACCTTCTTAGGTTTAACAACATTATTTATGTCGAAAAGCCAAGAACTTATTTATCATACAAATCAAAAGTTAAATCTTGTATCGTTATTAACAGTCATTTATAGTGTCGGACAAATGATAGCGCCAATGATTGCGGGAGTACTCATCGGAGACTCAAATAATTATCAGTTGGCGTTAACCTTCGCAATGATATTACTTATACTAGGTTTCATATTTAGTGTAATAAGCTATAGATTTAATGCATATAAATAAGAACATGTGGAAATACATGGTTTGGTTAAGAATTTTTTAAATCGTAAGCAATATAGAAGTTTGGAAGTCATAAAAATAGGGCATATTTTACTAATTAAACCTTTCATGAAAAATGAAACGGCATGAGGTTTTTAATTTATAGGGGGATTGTCACATGAATATTTATAAATTACGTTATCAACATTATAAAGATATTGTTGATGATAATATCTTAACAGTATTTGTATTGGCTAAAAATGAAGAAGAAGTTGAACAATTCGCGAAAAAAGTAAGTTATGCAGTTGAGAGTATTACACAAATCTCTCAAGAAGAATACGAAAAAGAAAAAGCTAAAGATGAACATTTCGGTCTTGAGCATGCTGAAAATTATTTAGATTAATATGAATTATCGGTCGGGGAGTGGGTCAGAAATAATATTTTCCAATATTAATTTTGTTGTACCCCAGCTTGCTTAGCTTGTAGAATTCCTTCAGGAAATTCTCTTTGCTGGGGCCCCGAACCCCAGCTTGCTTAGCTTGTAGAATTTCTTCAGGAAATTCTCTTTGCTAGGTCCCCAAACCCCAGCTTGCCTAGCTTGTAGAATTTCTTCAGGAAATTCTCTTTGCTGGGGGGCCTCGCTCACCAGTCAACTACTGCTAATATATATTTGTAGAGGCTGGAACATTAAGTTCTTGAATAATTATAAAAAGAGCCTGGGACATAAATAATATGATGATGCTATTTTGCAAATTCGCAGTAGCTGACTGAACTGAAAATGCGCTTAAATCAAGCTTTTTTCAGTTCTAGTCATCCTTGCGGGGGTGGGACGACGAATTTAAAAAGAATTCTGTCCCACTCCCTTATTTACTGGCTATTTATCTGGGAAATATATCCCAGCCTCCCTTCTTTTTTGTAATATGAATAAAAAGAGATTATATTCAATGTAATTGACTAAAGGAGATATGTAATATGAATAAAAAAGACAATTTAGAACATGCAATTGTACTTGGCGGTGGTGGTTCGCTAGCCATAGGTTGGGAGTTAGGCTATCTGTTAACATTATCTAATCAAGGTATAGATGTCCGTCATGCAGATTTAATGATAGGTACATCGGGTGGCGCGCAAGCTGCTACAGGTTTAACATCTGACAAGAGTTTTGATGTCATTTATGATGAGCAAATTGCACCTAAATCAAATGAAATGCCGCCAGTTAAAGATATGTCAGGGATTTTTGAAAGATATGCTCAAATACAAGAGCACTCGAATTCACCTAAAGAATGGATTGAGAATTATAGTATCTACGCACTAGAAGATCATAAATTTAATGAGAGCGTACATATTACTCGCTTAGAGCATAGAATTAAAGGTACTGAATGGCCATCTAATTTGATGATTACTGCTATTAATGCGCGTAAGTCAGAGCGTGTCGCATTAACGTCTGATAGTCAAGTGAATTTACACAGAGCTATGGCTTCAAGTGGTTCGTTACCAGGTGTTTGGCCGGCTACGACGATTGATGGTGTCAAACATTTTGATGGTGGATGTCATTCCATGGAGAATGCAGATTTAGCTAAAGGTGCTAAGAAAGTACTTATCTTTGCGACGAATCTACCTGTTTCAACACCATATAAATTAGAAGATGCCATTAAAGAACTCGAAGAAAGTGGCGCTAAAGTCAAATTAATTACACCTAGTAAAGCAGTATTTGATAAATTAAATGAACTAGGCGGTAATACAGTAGATCCATCAATTCGACCTGACATTTTCAAAGCTGGAGAAGCTCAGGCACTTGAAGATGTAGAGATAATTAGAAACTTTTGGAATGAATAAAAGTGACTTTTAAGTTTAGATCAAAGTGACATTGTTATTGAATATTGACTATAAAAAGGAGACTTGGACTATGAATTTAATAAAATTCTGTCCATCTCCTTTTTTCCATTTAAATTGACTTTGTTTGGCGTTGAGTCATCCATAACACAATGAAGCCGATAATCATATAAATAACAATTAGCCACATCACAACGTGATAATAATGAATAATATGCGTTATATTTGATGTGAAAAAGACGATAATTGATAAGCCGATTGGGCCACCTAATTGGTGCATGGTATTAGTCATTCCACTTGCAGCACCTGATAAACTAGCATCTACTTCATGAATGCCGGCACTTGTAATAGGAGCCAGTAACCAACCTTGACCAAGACCTACGAGTAACATCGGAATACCTATCGCAAGCCAATATCCATGTAATGGATTCAAACTAGCTGTAATAATTAATCCTAAAGTCAGTATAATTTGACCGAGTAATAGCACATTTGTATTGCCTAATTTTTCAGTAAAGTAAGGAAGATACAATGCCGCAACAAAATTAACAATGGTTAAAGGTAAGAAAGCCATACCAGCTTGTAACGGTGTATAATGATATAAATGTTGCATCATTTGTGGCAAGATAAACCAATAAGATAACATTGCCATCATAAATATAAAACGACCGACATAAGCGCCTGTGCGCACCTTATTCTTAAATAATGACATTGGCATTAATGCAAATGGTAATTTGCGTTCAAATATTACGAATATAATTAATAAAATGAACCCAATAATGACTGCAATGATAGATTCATTTGTCATGCCATATACAAGTGTCATTATCGCAATAACTGAAAGTATTGCACCAATAAAGTCAATTCGTACACGATGAACCTTAGTAGATTTTACAAAAAGCAACGTTAAGATAATTAAAATAATAGTGAAAGGAACATTAATCAGGAAGCCAGATCGCCAACTGATTGTACTTGTTAACCAACCACCGAGAAGTAAACCAATGCTTGAACCAATACCAGCAGTGGCGCCGTAGTAACTAATGGCTTTACTTCTTTCCTTACCTTCGAAATGGTCCATAAGTAAAGCGAGTGTTGTAGGTGCAATAATCGCCGAACCAATACCTTGTATTGCTCTAAAAGTAATAATTTGTATACTATTTTGTGCAAGCCCGATACATAAACTTGATATCCCAAATAACACTAAACCACTTAAAAATATACGTTTACGCCCTAATAAATCACCTAGTCTACCTGCTAACAATAAGAAACCACCGAATGTAATTGTATAAGCATTTGATACCCAAGATAAGGACGCTTTATCCATATGTAGGCTTTGAGCGATCTTGACAGTACTTGTAAATATAATTGAGTTATCCATTAATATTAAAAAATAACTAAATAAAATGATGAAGAGTATAATTTGATTTGTCTTTTTAAACATATTGACACGTCCCTTTAGAAGAATAGTAATAGTCTAAACTATGGAGTGAACTCCATAGCAAGTATTAATTTTTAAAAATTTCCAATGACTAAAATTTTTAAATTATGGTATAACTTAGGGAACGATAAGGAGTGAATGTGCTATGAATACGAAAGAAGTTGTAGAATTTATGGGATTATCTCAAGATACATTGAGATATTATGAGAAAGTAGGCGCTATACCACCAGTTGAACGAAATCAAAATGGCTATCGTGATTATAGAACAAACGACTTGAACTGGATATATTTAGTAAGAAACTTACGTCTTGCTGGTGTGAAAATTGAATTGCTTATAGAGTTTTGTAAACTAGGGCAATTACCTTCAAATGAAGACACGCAGCAACGTCAAAAAGAGATACTTAATGAACAATTAAGTGAACTAGATGCCAAATTAGAAGTAATGCACAAAGCTAGAAATTTATTGAAATATAAGATAGATACCTATGATAGTCATTTAGCTCAATTTAATGCAGGTGAACTATCAAAGGATAATGTGGATAAACTGTGGGAAAAACCTGAAATAGTGAATAGATAAATTAAGGAGGAAGAAATCATGTCTAATCATTTCGATCATATCCAACCACCCAATCAATTCAAATATAGAGAGGGCCGAACTGTTTTAAAACAACAATATGATTTCAAGTGTGATAATCGAATTTATTTTAGTGAAGATATATTTCGAGATTTGCATGATCATTCATATCGCTTGTATGTAGACGTACTTTCACCAATTGGTGATTATGGTCTTGGATTAGACTTTAATGAAGTAGATGCGATTTATAATAAAGTGATCGAACCTAAATTAAATCATCAACTCATTAACGAAACGTTGCCTGATATGAATACGACTGCTGAAAATATTGCAATGTGGATTTGGGATGAATTTGAACAACATCTTCCGGGTGAACATTGTATGTATGCGTTACAGCTATTTGAGACTGACCGCCATGGGGTAAGTCTAAATCGTTCCATTATGAAGTCTTAAGTCACTACTTATAAAAAAGAGGGGTTCTCAATTTTACCTTTTGAATTAAGTACTATTTATATAATTAATCAAAATTTAAATATTTTGATTATATATGTATTATTGATATAATTAGTATAGTAGCAAGTCTACAATTTTTTATTTTGGAGGAACATATTTGGGGACCACACTTAGTCTTATTACTTTTATATTATTATTAGTCCTAACGGCTTTTTTCGTGGCGACAGAGTTCGCTATTGTTAAAGTCAGAGAAACAAGAATTGCACAATTGTCTAATGCAGGTGAGAAGAAAGCGATTGCCGCAAAAAAGGTTGTCGATCATCTTGATGAATACTTAGCTGCCTGCCAATTAGGTATTACCATTACCGCACTAGGTATCGGTATGGTAGGAGAATCTACATTTGAATTTATATTACATCCTTTATTCAGCAGTATTGGTATTCCTGAAGCTTGGATACATCCATTTACAATTGGTGGCGCATTTGTTATCGCGACATTTTTACACGTTATTGTAGGTGAAATGGCACCTAAGACGATTGCTATCCAAAAGGCAGAATATATTACATTGCTTTTTGCGAAACCGATTATCTTTTTCTATAAAATAATGTATCCATTTATTTGGATATTAAATGGTGCAGCACGTTTGATATTAAAAATGTTCAATATGAAACCTGCTAAAGAAAGTGAAGTCTTCCATTCTGAGGAAGAACTGAAACAATTAATCCACGATAGCCATGAAGGTGGCGAAATTAATGATAGTGAGTTACATCATATTAACCAAGCATTTAAGTTTGATAATTTAGTCGCAAAAGATATTATGATTGATGAAAAACATGTTAAAACGCTAAACTTAAATACGAGTTTTGATGATGCAATTCAACAAATTAAAGTAGATGCGTTTACAAGATATCCAGCTGTTAAAGATGATCAAATTGTTGGTTTCATACATTCCAAATCATTGTTCAATGTGGAACAACCATCTAAACTAGAGACGTTCGTTAATCCAATTATTAACGTTAAAATGAATACACCATTGAAACACATTTTAGAAATGATGAAAAAGAGAAAAGTGCATATCGCAGCTGTTTATAATGACGCTGATTTCAAGGGAATCATTACATTAGAAAATATTCTTGAAGAAATCGTTGGCGATATCGAAGATGAATATAATTAATGTGAATTTAGTCTTATATAATTAATATTATTATGTCTTATTATGACCCTATTATTGAGATTTTAAAAATCTTGATGATAGGGTCTTTTTTAAAATCAAAATTAAGTAAATTCAAAAACATTGACTTACTAATTAACTTGTAACTATAATGGTTACATGAGGTGAGAAGATTGAAAATTAGTAGTCGTTTCACTGTGGCTGTGCATATTCTAGCATTAGTCAAAGTTGAACAGTCGCAACCACTAACGTCCTCTTGGATTGCTAGTAGTGTGAACACCAATGCTGTAGTAATTAGAAGATTAGTAGGTAAATTGAAACAAGCGAATTTAATCGAAACACAGCAAGGAAGTGGTGGCATTCAACTGAGAAAGCCTTTAACAGACATTACATTACTTGATGTGTATCAAGCGGTGGAAGTCGTTGACGAAGGTGAATTATTCCAAATGCATGAAGACACGAATATAAATTGTGTTGTAGGTGCCAATATCCAGAGTGTGCTTGAAATCATTCTCATACGTGCACAAGATGCGATGGAAGGTGTCTTGGCTAATGTCACAATGGATGATATTGTTACAGGCATCTTGCAACGAAACGGATAAGTCGTCATCCGTTATATCTTACATGTAACTATTATAGTTACAAGTACAAGTGCGATAATGAAGCTGTCTCACAACGACCTAATTGACTGACATCACCATAAATATAAAAATGTGGAGGAATAAATCATGAAAATCGGTATTATCGGAGCAACAGGTAAAGTTGGAAATAAAGTATTAACAGAAGCACAAGCACGTGGTCATGAAGTCACTGCAATTGTTAGAAATGCGAGCAAACTAAATGATCAAGATGTGAAAGTGCTTGAAAAAGATATTTTCAGTTTAACAGTAGATGACATCAAAGATCTTGGTGTTGTTGTAAATGCTTTTGGTGCGCCATTAGGTGAGGAAGAAGCCCATGTAGAAGCGGGACGCGCTCTAATTAAATTGCTTAAAGAGGTAGATACAAGAGTGATTGTAGTAGGTGGTGCAGGTAGCTTATTCGTAGATGAGGCGCATACAACACGTGTACTTGAAACACCAGATTTCCCAGATATGTTTAAACCAACTGCTAAAGGTCAAGGACGTAATCTCCAAGATCTTCAAGATAGCGAGGGCATTACTTGGACATTTGTTAGTCCATCAGCAGAGTTCGATGCAGAAGGTAAACGTACAGGTTCTTATACATTAGGTAAAGATGAATTGCTTGTAAATAGTCAAGGTAATAGCTACATTAGCTATGCAGATTACGCTATTGCAATTGTAGATGAAGCTGAAAATGCAGCTCACATTAACGAGCGATTCACAGTCGTTGGCGAACAAGCATAATATATTGAACGATAAATTTTAAGGCTAAATGATTATTGTCTGAGAATAAGCAAACGAAGGACGTGGAACAGAATTCTTTATGAATTCATTGTTCCACGTCCTTCGTCTTTTCTATGTCTAATCAAGTAGTTGTTAATTCATATCTTGCTTCATTCCGGATTTCGCCATTTGGATAAATGTCTTAGCTGCTCTAGATAGTGGTTTTTTATCATTTTCTTTGTATGCTAATACGACTCGATTGTAATAGTGGTGTGGGTTCAATTGGACAAACGCGCCATTAAAACGATGAGACGTCATATCTTTAACACTCTTAGGGACAAATGTGATCGCGATGCCTTCATTGACGAGACGAAGCGCATTCTCGACACTAACCGTTTCCATCATCACATCAGGTACAACATTATAATCATTTAAGTTTTGATTAGATAATTGGCGTAATGTCATTTCAGGCTTAAGCAAGATAAATTTCTCATTATCTAACAAATGAAATGGAAATTCACCATCGTCAGCGTGTGCTCTAGCTTGTTCGATAAGCTGATGTCCAGGAGGTAACGCTAAATATACATTTTCTGTATATAAAATATCATAAGATAAATCCTCGGTATATAACGGTAAAATCGTCACACCTATATCCACTTTTTGATCGGAAACGATTTGTTCAATTCGATGTGCCACTTCTTCTACTAATTCAATCTCCACGCCCGGGTAATGTTCTATAAACTTTGGCAAGATACTATAAAGCGTATGTGTAGCTAAAATAGGATTAACACCTATACGGATACGCCCCTTTTTCAAATTAGAAATCGTCTGCAATTCATCGCGCATTTGAGTATCAATATCCTCAATTTCATGTAAATAATCTAGAAATCGCTCAGCTGAATACGTAAGTTCTAGCGGGTTGCTGTCCCGGTTAATTAATGTCACACCTAAGTCATTCTCAACGTCTTTAATATAACGGCTTAAATAGGGTTGAGAAATATAAAGGTGTTTCGCTGCATGTGAAATACTGCCGTAACGTTGAATGGCTTCTAAATATTGAATTTTATTTTTATAGGTCATATCGATGTCCTCCTTTCAGTTGGATTTATATATAGCTATAACTATTTAGTTATATATTTGATAGTTAAATACGTCTTTTACTTTCAGGTCATATGGTCAGATAATAGATTTAGACATAAAACAGACACATTTTCCAGAATGCGTATTGTTATTTTCATACCGTTGGGGGTGACGTTATCGACATGATCGGAACGATAGGAATTGTATTAGCAATTATTTTTATTATATATATGTCCGTCAAAAACTATTCTATTTTAGTTATAGGGCCTGTGGCATCTATTATAGTCATTTTGACGAATAAATTACCATTTTTCGACTCACTAATTGGAACGAAAGCGTCTTATATGACTGGTTTAGCGGACTTCATCGTTAGCTTCTTTGGCGTTTTTATACTCGGTTCGTTATTAGCGAAATTTATGGACGAAAGTGGTGCCGCTCAATCTATCGCTGAAAAGATTGTTTCTAAGACTGGTACGAATAGTCCATATGCTATTTTAGTTGCCATATTTATTATTACAGCGATATTGACATATGGCGGTATTAGTCTATATGTCGTTGTATTCGTATTAATTCCATTAGCGAAACCACTTTTCAAAGAAATGGACTTAGCTTGGAACTTAATCGGTATACCAGTTATGCTTGGTTTGGGTACGTTTACAATGACAATGCTACCTGGTACACCTTCAGTACAGAATGTTGTACCAACTAAGTATTTAGACACAACTTTAACAGCAGCACCGTTACTAGGGATAGTTGGAACGGTCGTCGCAATTGCATTTGGACTTTGGTATATGAAACATGCATTAAACAAGAGTATCGCCAAAGGTGAATCATTTGCGGACTATGATATTGAGGATAAGAACTTGGAAACGAAAGAAAAAACACCAAACTTTTTACTCAGTATATTACCAATATTAGTGCTCATAGTAATGAACATTATTGGTAGTGCAATGGGTATCTCAAATATCATACTTATTAGTTTAACGACATCTGTGATACTTTCAGCACTGCTATTCTTTAAATACATTCCAGTACAAAAGAAAGTGATCAATGAAGGTGCATCTAATTCATTAATGCCAATGTTCCTTACTGGTTCAGCAATTGCATTTGGAACGGTTATTACATTGGCACCAGGATTCGAAACAATTCGCTCATTAATATTAAATATTCCTGGTAATCCATTAATTAGTTTAGCTGTTGCATCAGCACTATTTGGTGTGATTACAGGCTCAGCATCAGGTTCACTTGGTATTGTGTTACAAGCATTCGGTAAACACTATGTTGATATGGGCATTGATCCTGAAGTCATTCACAGAGTTGCAACGATGTCATCATCAATATTTACAGTAATGCCTCATACAGGCGTGGTATTAACATTCTTTGCAATTACAGGATTAACACATAAAAACGGCTTTAAATATTTATTTATAACAAACACAGGTGCCAATCTTTTAGCGCTAATTGTTATATTATTAGGCGTTATTATTTTTTAAGAAAATGCAGCACCAAACACTTACAGGAGGTAATTAATTATGACAAGAAATGTAATCGTAACAGGTTCAGCACAAGGAATAGGATTTGCAATCGCGCAAGCATTTGATAAAGAACAAGATCGTGTCTTTATCTTCGACATGAATCAAGAAGCGGCAGATAAAGCTGCAAGTGAATCAAACAATGGCGTTGCATACAAAGTAGACATTACAAATGAAGATGAAGTTTCACAAGCGATTGAAGATGTGAATAATAAATATGGTGCAATCGACGTGTTAGTTAACAATGCAGGTATTCAACATATTGATAAAGTAGAAGATTTCCCATTAGCTCAATGGAACAAAGTGATTGGTGTCATTCAAACAGGTACATTCCTAATGACAAAACACGTGTTACCTTCAATGAAACAACAACAAAGTGGTCGCATTGTTACGATTTCATCTGCACATGGTGAAATGGCGGATCCATTTAAATCAGCTTATGTTGCTTCTAAATTCGCACAAATTGGTTTCACGAAAACTGTTGCACTTGAAACAGTGAAAGATGGTATTACAGCTAATGCAGTATTACCTGGACCTGTACGTACGTCATTAATTGAAAACCAATTAGCACATCTTGCACAACAAGACGGTTCAACTGAACAAGAAGCAATGGAAAAATATATCACAGGTAAAATGCCTATGAACCGTTTATTAGAACCTTCAGAGATTGCAGCAACAGTTGTATTCTTAGCTTCTGAGGGTGCTACAGCAATTACTGGTGAAACAATCAGTGTTTCTGGCGGTTCAAACGCATAATAATAAATGTATTCAAAAATTAAGAAAGGATGTATTCAAAATGGCAGAACTTAAAGAACAATTAATCGGAACTTGGAAATTAGTAAGATATCAAGATGAAGATAAAGATGGCAACATCTTCTTTCCACTAGGTAAAGATGCGACAGGTTTCATTATGTATAACCCAGATGGTTATATGTCAGCACAATTAATGCAACAAGGTCGTAAAGCCTATGAATCAGGCGATTTACACACAGGTACGAAAGATGAAATGGCTGAAGCTGCACATGGTTATGTTGCATATTCAGGTCGTTTTGAATTAGATGAAGAAAATTCAACAGTTTATCACACTATGGAAGTCAGTATGAATCCAACTTGGTTAGGCGATACACAGCCACGTTTATTTGAATTAGAAGGCGATACACTTAGTATTGTAAACGGCAATGTGCCTAACCAAAAATTAGTATGGCAACGTGTGAAATAAAGTTACGCTTTAGCAAAATGATTAAAAAATACACTTTAAAGGTAGAAACGTTATGAAAGTCACTTTAACGAATAAATAGTAGGTATGGCTTTCAAAGCGATAGAATTGCACATAGCACACGGAGAAAAAATCAAAGGGAGATGTTAATCATGAGATACAATGAGTTTGAAGGGAAAACAGTTGTTATCACAGGCGCAGCATCAGGAATTGGGAAAGCTACAGCATTAAAATTCGCACAAGAAAAAGCAAATATCGTTATCGGAGACGTTGATGAACGTGCACAACAAACAGCACAAGAAATCAATGATAACGGTGGCCATGCATTATTCGTTAAAACAGACGTTTCTAATCCAGACCAAGTGCAAGCATTAATGCAAAAAGCACTTAATGAATTTGGTAGTGTTGATCACGCATTTAACAATGCAGGTATATTAAATCAACCAGCTAAATTCGCAGATATTGACCTTGAAACATTTGATAAAGTAATGAATGTTGACGTTAAAGGTGTCTTCTTATCAATGAAATATGAATTGGAAAGTATGCTTCAAAGTGGCGGTGGCACAATTGTTAATACAGCATCAGTTGCTGGATTAATTGCTGACCCTCAAATGGGACCATACATTGCTGCAAAACACGCAGTGATTGGTATGACAAAATCAGCAGGCTTCGACCATGCGACTGACGGTGTACGTATCAACGCAGTTGCACCTGGACTACTGAAACAGATATGACTAAAGCTTGGAAAGATGACGATGAAAAATGGCAACAAATGATTTCAGGTGTGCCAATGGCTAAAGCAGCACAACCTGATGATATTGCTGACATCGTATTATTCTTATCATCTGATTCAGCAAAATTCATGACTGCTCAAGTTTATCTTGTTGATGGTGGTCAAACAGCTCACTAATTTTATGACTCATTTTATTGTCTAGGCGGAATCGCGAATTCAATTTGAATTCGGTTCCGTCTTTTTCTTTATATTCTTTGTAATAATCGGTATAATAGGTTCAAATTACATTATAAAGAAATGAGAGTGGATAATGATGACAGCAAATATTTGTGCATATTTAGGTGTTTCAGTAGATGGATACATAGCGGACCGATATGAAAGCGTACAATTTTTAGAAGATGTAGAAGGTGAAGGAGATAATGGCTATGCCCAGTTCTATGACAATGTAGACGTTGTTATTATGGGTGGAAATACGTTTAGATGGTTATTAGATAATAATGTTAAAGAGAATCCATACGAAGGCAAAAAAGTAATAGTGATTACGTCGAAGAATGTTGCGATAGACTGGGATATTGAATTTTATAGTGGAGATTTAAATACTTTATTTAATAGATTTGGCAATGACGAATTTGTATGGATTGTAGGCGGTGGTGCCTTGATTTCTGAGTTAATAAATTTAAACATTTTAACATCAATGCGTTTAACATTTGCTCCTAAATTACTAGGTCAAGGCGTTAACTTATTTAATGATATTGCTGACCAAGTTCAATTGAATTTAAAAGACGTGACACAATATAACCAATTTGTAGAACTTTCTTATGATGTTCAATATGACTAATATTTAAATAGTTTAGGTCAATTCATTGTAATTTTTAATATAAGTATTGCTATACTTGTTAATAATACATATAAAGGAGGGAATTAAATGTTTCTTGCATGGAACGAAATTAAACGCAACAAGCTTAAATTCGGATTAATTATAGGCATTCTAGTATTAATTAGTTACTTACTCTTTTTACTATCCGGGTTAGCAAGTGGTTTAATTAATATGAACACTGAAGGTATCAAGAAATGGAAAGCAGATGCGATTGTTTTAAATAAAGATGCCAACCAAACGGTTCAACAATCTGTCTTTAAATCATCTGACGTTGAAGGCAAATTTAAAGAAGAGGCACCGTTAAAACAAATTGGCGTAATTGCATCGAATGGAGATAGTGAAGAGAATGCATTACTCTTTGGCGTAACATCAAACTCATTCTTGATTCCAAAGATTGAGGAAGGCAAAAAATTTAATAAAGATAATGATGTCGTAATCGATCAATCATTGAAAGATAAAGGGTTCAAGGTTGGTGACACCATCACGTTATCTCAATCTGATGAGAAACTACATATCGTTGGCGTTTCAGAAAGTGCTAAATATAATGCTTCTCCCGTTATTTTCGCAAATGACAAAACCATTGAAAAAATTAATCCAGCATTATCATCAGATAAAACCAGTGCAGTAGTTGTAAAAGACAGTAAATGGAAAGATAAAAATGTTGATAAAGATTTAGAAGTTATAGGAATAGATGACTTTGTAGAGAACCTACCAGGATACAAACCACAAAACTTAACAATGAACTTTATGATTACATTCTTATTTGTTATTTCTGCTACAGTCATTGGCGTATTCTTATATGTCATCACGTTGCAGAAAAAGAATTTATTCGGAGTACTAAAAGCTCAAGGATTTACGAATGGGTTCTTAATGAAGATGGTGTTAGCACAAACCTTTATATTAGCCTTAATCGGTACTTTGATTGGCTTAATACTGACATTACTGACAAGTTTAGTCTTACCTGAAGCGGTACCTGTCCAATTTAATATCGGTACACTCATTATCTTTGGTATCGTTTTAATACTAACATCTCTTGTTGGTAGCTTATTCTCAGTATTATCCATTAGAAAAATAGACCCACTCAAGGCGATCGGGTAAGGAGGTGCCACCATGTTAAAATTTGATGAAGTAACTAAAGAATTCCAAGATGGTAATCATACAATTGAAGCAGTAAAACCGACATCTTTATCTTTTGAAAAAGGTGAACTCATAGCTATTGTTGGCCCTTCTGGTTCCGGTAAGAGTACGTTCTTAACAATGGCTGGAGCGTTACAAACACCAACAGCCGGTGAAATATATATAAATGATAAGAAAATCTCAAAAATGAGTCAAAAGCAATTAGCTAAAATGAGAATGAAAGAAATTGGCTTTATCTTACAAGCGACGAACTTAGTTCCCTTCTTAACAATCAAACAACAATTCCATTTATTGAAGAGTTATAAAAAAGATGTGTTAAGTACTGAAGAATATGATAAATTGTTGAACGATTTAGGCTTAAAAGAAATTGAGAACAAATTACCTTCTGAAGTGTCAGGAGGACAAAAACAACGTGTTGCGATTGCTAAGGCAATTTATACACAGCCTTCTATTATTTTAGCTGATGAGCCAACTGCATCGCTCGATACTGAAAATGCGATGGCAGTTATGGAAATCTTAAAAGAACAATCTAAACAACGTCATAAAACGTGTATTATCGTTACGCATGATGAACGTTTAACTAAGTTCTGTGATAAAGTCTTCCATATGGAAGATGGACGTTTAAAAGAAAAATAAACAAATTAAAACTCCCTCCAAGTAAGCTTTGAAAATCATGGCTACTTAGAGGGAGTTAATTATATGACTTGATATTACTAGATAAAGTTAATTAATATCTATTTATCTTCTAATTCTCTTTCTAAATCTTTTTCATCTTCCATAGCGATTGTCGCTTTTTCAGATTCTTTTCGATACTTTTGATACATGATGACAAGTACGATTGCCCAAACTGGTGCGAATAGTACTGCAAAACGTGTCGTACTATTAATAAGTAAAACGATAAAGATAAATGCAAAGAAGGCAAGAATGGCATATGCCATGTATTTGCCACCAGGCATTTTAAATTTACTATCATTGTGTAATTCAGGGTTTCTCTTCACGAAACCTAGATACGCAATCATAATACATGTCCAAATCATAATATTGAGCACTGTTGAGAACGTTGTGATTTGAACGAATACCTTCGTAGCATCTTTAAATACTGCGTTTAAAATAATCGCAATACTTAATAAACCACAAGTAAGTAAGATAGCGTAATATGGAACACCATGTTTATTCGTCTTATGTAAGAATGGTGGGCCTTGCTTTCTTCCCGCTAAACCGAATAGTGTACGACTGTTAGCGAAGATACCACTATTACATGAAGATGCAGCTGCTGTTAAAACTACAAAGTTAATGATTCCCGCTGCGAATGGAATACCAACTAAACCAAATAGTTTTACATATGGACTTTCCGCAGGATCTAATTGATTCCAAGGTACAACTGACATAATAACAGCTAATGAACCAATGTAGAATATTAATATACGGAAGGGTACATTGTTAATTGCTTGAGGAATAGTTTTATATGGATTTTTAGTTTCCCCTGCAGTGATACCGATTAACTCAATACCAATAAATGAGAAGATTGCCATTTGGAATGCCATTAAGAATCCAGATATGCCATTAGGGAAGAATCCACCATGACTCCAAATATTCGCTACACTTGCTGTACCATAATCAGTCTTCATTGCGAAGATGACCATAACAATACCTACAACAATTAATGCGATAATCGTAATAACTTTAATTAGTGATAACCAGAATTCAAGTTCACCAAATAATTTGGCGCTAAATAAGTTCATACCTACAAGTACGAGAATCGTAAATGCAACTGTTAACCAGTTAGGTATTGCTGGATACCAAAATTCAACGTATTTAGCAACGGCAGTTACTTCAGCCATACCTGAAATAATCCAAGTTAGCCAGTATGTCCAACCGACCATAAAGCCTGCCATTGGACCAATATGATGATGAGCAATATCACCAAATGATTTAAATCCTAGATTAGACAATAAGATTTCTCCCATTGCTCGCATAAACATAAATAATACGAAACCAACGATAATATATGTAAGTAAAATCGATGGACCTGCTAAGTGAATGGATTCACCTGCACCTAGGAATAATCCGGTACCAATCGCACCACCAATTGCAATAAGTTGTATATGCCTATTGCTTAATTCCCTTTGCAGTTTATCTGCCATAATGTTCGTCCCCTTCATGAGTATACATGTGACTTAAAATTATGACTGACTACGAATACTCTGTATAATTAGTTAATTAATTGTATTAAATTATGTAATTAATTTTTTTGTTAAAATTAATGATACCCTATTTATTAATTTTTAATCAATGAATTATACAAATTTTCGTATTAATAATAAGTGGAAATAAGAGAGGTATATGATGTCATAATCATGCGTGAAATAGGCGTTTCTTCGGCTATAATTCCTATAATTAAGACTGCCTACTGTCTAAATATAAAGTTTTTAAAAGCATATAATTGTACATAGTTGTCAATTGCATTTAAATTATAACTATAGAAAAAAGATAGAAAGTGGGCTAATCATGCTTAATGATTTTAATGAAATATTAGAAGGTCGTAAATCAGTTAAAGGTTTCGACCCAGATTATAAAATTCCTCATGAAGAAATGAATGAAATGATTGCAAAGGCAACGAAAGCACCTTCATCAGTGAATATGCAACCTTGGCGTTTTGTTGTGGTTGAAAGTGATGAAGCGAAAGCTAAATTGCGTCCATTAATTCAATTTAATACAAACCAAAATGATACATCATCAGCAATGATTGTCATTTTTGGGGATTTACAATGCTATGAAGAAGGCGAATATATTTATGAACAAGCGGTTGTCAATGGTCACATGCCACAAGAAGTTAAAGAACAAATGTTACCGATTGTTTTAGAAAATTATAAAAATCGCACACGCCAATCAATGAATGACATTGTTAAAGTAGACAGTAGTTTAGCTGCTATGCAATTGATGTTAGTTGCTAAACAACACGGTTATGATACTAATCCAATTGGTGGATTTGAACATGAAGAAATCGGTAAAGCCTTTGGCTATGATTTAGAACGTTATGTTCCAGTGATGATTGTCGCAATAGGTAAGAAAGCTAAAGAGGCACACACATCATTTAGAATGCCAGTTGATCGTGTAATCGATTATAAATAATACTTCAATTTAATAATGAAAAACGCGTAACTGACTGAAATAATAAGACGCTTATATCAAGTTTTTTAGTTAAAGTCACTCATGCGGTGGGGCGGGACAATGTGTTCATTATGAATACTGTTCCGCTTTTTAAATGAAGAGATGTATTGAGTCAGTGCTATTCATATTTATGATGAAGAAAAAGGGTATAGCTTAAGATATCAAATTGGGAAAAGGGTGATCCATTTATGGATAATAAACAATTAAACACATTAACGCGTATTCAGAAAGGATTATATGAAACAACAAAGGCAGTCTTGCCATTTGATAAACGCTACCGTATTAAGTCATTTTTGCTAGAACGACCAAAAAGCAATATAGTCATTTATCATTCACCAGGTTTAAATGAAGCAGTGACAGATATTCAATTATTAGGTGGTGCTTCACGCGTTTTAATGAATCATGAGCATGAATCCTTAGGTGGAACGCCTAGTATAGATATACCATTTTGGATTCATCGTGATGATGTAGCAGCAATCAATCGAACGGTACCGATTGATGGACAGTTTGAACAACGTGAAATGCTTGCTGATGATTTAGAAGTCATTCCTACTCCAGGACATACGCCAGGTACGACGATGTTTCTATGGGATAACGGTGAACATCGTTTCCTTTTTACAGGCGACTTTTTATGTGTGGATGATGGGGAATGGCGTACAGTTATACTCAATTCAAGTGACCGAGAAGCATCCATTAAAAGCCTCGAATTGATTCAAGACTTAGATTTCGATGCTATTGTACCTTGGGTTGCGATTGAAGGAGAAGGTGCTGTCTTTTTTGTTGAAAATGAGGAAGATAAACGTAAGAGACTACAAAAAATTATAAATCGCGTCCGTCGTGGTGAACATACGTAACTCGCATATTAAAATATTCTTATTAGAGGTGATGGTGCATGAATATAAATCGAGGAATCAATCATATCGGACTCACAGTACCGGATATTGAAGCGGCGACAGCCTTTTTCAAAGAAGGTCTCAACGGCAAGATTGCTTATGATAGTCAACGAAAGACGGATGAACCTCGTGGTGGGGAAACAGTTGAACACATTCTTGGTTTAGAAAAAGGGGCATCCATTATTCATAAACGTATGATGGTCTTTGGTAATGGACCGAATATTGAAATGTTTGAATTTAAAGATGCGCATCAAGGTCAAGCGCAAACGTTACAAGACATTGGTTTTACGCATATTTCATTTTATATCGAGGCAGAATACTTCGATGAGGCCGTTAAACAGTTGACGCAAGCTGGAGGTCAACCTATTTCAGAGCCGCATGCGAATACGAAATATGAAGACACTGAAGGTAATCGAACTGTTTATGTAAAAAGTCCGTGGGAAAGCTTAATTGAATTACAAACGGTTCCTAATGGATTTTACTATCCGGATGATAGTGAGGCAGAAGTTTTTATGCCGAAAAAGGTCGACAATTAAAGTAATTTAAACATATTATTATTCATTAATATGACACATTTGTCATATTAAAAAAATTAAGTATTTTCTCCTTTTAAATTAATGTATAATGCCTTTAACAAGCCTTCCAAGTAGCTTGTTAAGCTAGATATTATAAGGGGTTTAGGGTTATTAGATGTATGCAATTTTGAATATCTATGCTTAAAAAGGGTATAAAATTAAAGACATAAAATTTTGTTTATGTCAACAACAATTTAAGGGAGTAATTTTCATGATTGATATTCAAATTGAAAAATCAGAATTAATCGATGTAATTGAAAGTATTGTAAAAGAAAAAGTGTATGTTGAAAGTGACGATGCATGTGAATTTTTAGCGACTGAGATTGTAAATGGTTTGGAAGAGCTTAATAGTGATGAAACACAAGCGAATAACTTGTTAGGACTTAATAGTGAGTTGCAGCACGAAGTCGATGAATCAAATGACGCAATTAAAGTGACCTTATCTGCTGCAGGCAGTGCCTCCAGTAGCTCGCAATTTGTTAATAAAGGCGCGGAATAAACGTTAGTGATTATTAAAAATGTTAGCGCAAGAACTTTTGATTTCAACAGCAATATACGAATAAAAATAAGCACCACCTATTATGAAAAGCGAATGCTTTTAATAGGTGGTGCTTATCATGTTATGACGCATTTATGAGAATAATACTTTTAAGATGTTAAATAGAGAACCTATTAATTGAAGAAAAGTACCAGACATAACGAGACCTCCTCTTGATTAAACTTGAAATGTATTAAGCGTTGCGTGTTAAATTCTCACTTTGGACTAAATCATCTGCTAAGTCATGCCAAAATTGTTGTAATTCAGCTCTAGTACGTTTTGTGTCAGTACTATCTTGGCCGACAAAATCTACATGATCCCAATCATGTTTTGTTTGTGTTACTTGTCAAATACCTTTTTGATTTGTATCCGTTGCTTGTGTATAAGCTTGATTAAATGGATGTTGTGATGAAATAACAGACACTAAGCCATCATTTTCTCGCCATTCTTTTTCAGCTGCCTTACCAATTACATTAGCAGTAAGGGTGAATGGGAAGAATAAATTTAAATCAGATTTTTGACGTCCGAACAACGATGCATGTGTTGATTCTCCTGTGTAAGTTTTATACACAATGTTAGGGTTTAATGATGTTTGACGATTAAGGTTTGTCGCACCTTCACGTGTTAAATCATAAAAGCCATTGTCTTTGGTTTGCCATAGTTTTGAATCTTTAACACGTTTGACATAGTCAACGTAAGACTCGTTAGGCTGTTGTTTTAGACCCCATTGAGACAGACCGAAGTCTACACGTGAATCTTTATTGCCAAGTACTTTTCCTGCGTCAAAGACAACTTGACGAATAAGCGCTTCGTTACCTAATAAATCTGACGCATGTGTGCCGTTATGTGGCGTTCCAAGTGTCGTAATTGATGAAATCATATTATCGTTTTGACCTTGATATAAAGGTGAAATATCGCCACCATGTACACGTTGATATTCTTGTTCTTCTGGATTACCATTTCTTAATAAGGATTCTAATTGGCGAATCGTTTGACCGCCCATACTATGTCCGACAAGATGTACTTTTTGGCCTGGTTGCCAATCTTTATATACGCCTTCATAAGTTTTACCGTAACGTTCATGACCATATTTGGCAGCGTGTGCAGCACCATAATCCACAGTTCCGCCTTTAATATAGTAATAAAGTTCGACAGCACGATCGTAGTTACTACCAAACGCACTAATACTCGCTTCATAAGATTCATAGCCGTTCTCTTCTAAATCTTGGCGTATGTTTAATTTATCGCCACCCCAATAGTGTGCTAGTACGGATGGGTTTATGTCATCAGTAAAACCATTAAATCCGTGAACTAAAATAATAGGGTCTTGATTTTTATACTGAGCTTGTTTCGCAACTTTATTGGTTTGATCTTTCGTTCCAGTTGCAGCTTGTGATTTAGATTGAGTGTTTGTCGTTGCGACTGCGTTATTTTTAAGTGTATTTAACCCAGATTGTGCATCTTTATTTTGTTTAGAAGACTTATCACTATCTAAAGTAGGGTTAGTTTGCCCATCAATTGAAATATTACTATTATCGCTATTTTGTGTATTAAGACGATTCGTTACTTCAGAAGTTGTCGCTTCCTTCTTAGTTAACGTTTGTTGCTGAGCTTGTGTTGCGGTTTTAAGTGCGTCACCTTGATTGTCGTCATTATCCTTTGGTTGTGATTGTGCTTGTTGATTGTCGACTTTTGGTTTATCTGACGTATTTGATTCTGTTGACTGTTGTTGTTCAGTTGATTTAAGTGTGTTTGGATTAATTTCATTTGAAGAAGTATTTGCATCTTCAGATTTAACAACATTTGAATGTGGTTGATTTAATGCTTCTTTTTTATTATCAGACGTTTCATCAGTTTGTGATTGCGTATGTGCAGTTGTTTTCTTAGTTGTGTCGTCTTCTTTAGAAGCTGTATCAGTTGATTGTGTTGACGGTTTTTCCTGTTTAGATGATTCAGATTGTTGCGTTGTTATGCCGTCGTTAGTAGTTGGTTTAGAAGTTTGTGTATCAGTTGAAAGTGATTGTTGAGAAGTTTGTTTAGCTTCAGTTTGTTGGTTATCGCTATTTGAAGTTGGCTTCTCAGATTTTACAGTGGTACTTTGATGCGTCTCATCTGAAGTTGAAGTAGTTTCATTCGTTGTAGATGCATCGTCTGTTTGATTATGTTCATTATGTAAGCTAGTTTGTGAATTATTTGTATTATTTTCAGTTTGAGACGCTTGCGACTTATCTTGTTCAGTTGATTGAACTTGTCCCTTTTGAGTCGCGTGTGTGTCTTTATCCCCAATAGATTGTGCTGACGCCGTTTCAGGAGTTCCCACCCCCTGTTGTTTCTCGGCTGCCTGTGCTGAGCCACCTCCCATGAATAGCAACGTTGCTACTACAACTGATGACGCGCCTACGCTCAATTTACGAATACTAAATCTGTTCTCTCTTGTTTTCATAAACAGCACCTCTATTTTATTTAATTTTTGAAAATGAAAATCTATGAATCCATATTAGATAAATAAATTAATGATTGCTCGTGGCAAGAATTCAAACAATTTGCTAAAGATCGCTTTAATAGCTTCCATAATGACCTCCCTTTCATTTTAAAAGAGAAAGCGTTTACAAAATTAGGTAAAAAAATATGTATTGCGAGGATACCTTAAGTGAAAAAACGTATCTCTTTCAAAGTAATTTAAACAAATAGTAACCTTGCTCACTAGCAAATGTCAATGACTTAGTAGGAATCGTTTTTATATGGCAACGAGTTGGGACGGTCTTTAAATCATAAAAAAGACTGAAACGATAATCGTTCCAGTCGTAAAATAGCGGAGAGGGAAGGATTTGAACCAACGCGAGCAAAAAGCTCCTACCAATCATAAATGATTGGCCTCTTTAGCCAGGCTTGAGTACCCCTCCATAAAATATTTTTTTAATATGTTTTACAGTTTACCTCTAACAATTTATTTTGTAAACAAAAAATACTTTACTTTTGTTATTAAATTAAAAAATAAGTCTAAAGTTTTATTAATTAATACGTCTAAAGACGTATATTGTCCGACTAATATTATATAATAATATTGAAAAATTATTATATTGAGCGATGTATGTCGTGACATAGCTTTATAAAAGAAAGGTATTGAGGAGAATAATATGTGGAAATCAAAATTTGGTAAAACATTTATTGCAAGTGTAGTGATTGGAACAACGATGTTTGGTTATGCCGGTCATCATGATGAAGCGCAAGCTGTTGGTAACTATTATTATGATGGCTTACATGCAGGTGAGTACTCAGGATATTTAAAAGCTAAAAAGATCAGTAACAGTTCAATTTCAAACAAATATTATCCAAATGCATCTCAAAGTAATTTGAAATCTATTGGTCGTGTTTCGAATTTAAATGGTTGGAAAGTGGGGATTCCAGAATATAAAGGTCAAGACTCAATGGGTACTGGTACGGTTATTGGTGCGCATACCTTTGTCACAAATGGACATGTTATTGATGATAAATATGGTAAAGCTGCAGCACCAAAATATATAAAATTTCAATTGAATCGTAATGGTAAATCAATACCTTATACTTTTCATGCAAATGAAGTCATTAAGGTACCGCAATATGATATTGCGATAGTCCACACTAAAGAAAATATGTCGAAGTATGCTAAACCAATGCGTATTGCGACAGATTCTGAAATTAAGAAATTGAAATTTAATACACCTCTATATTCATTAGGTTACTCAAAAATTAATGGTGACAATACGAAACCATATCTTAGTAAATTTCGCGTAACACAATTTTCTCCTAATGGTTCAGAAATTCAAACGAAAGACATTTTTAGATCAGGTGCGTCAGGTTCGCCTATGTTAAATAGCAAATATACTACAATGTACGGTATGAGAACGTATGGACACAATTTAGGTGGTACTGCGACCGATATGTATGCTAAGCAAGAAGCTTCTGGAGGAGAGTCTTTCAAAGGATATGCTGGTAAATTTGTTCGTCAACATATTAAGTAATTTGATTGAATAAATTGAATTACAAGCGTTTCGCAATTTATTTTACAAAGGGAATAAAGGGTGGAGAGAAATGAAGAGAAATTATTTAATTATTGGTGTGCTTACTGGAACAATGTTATTAGCTGGTTGTAGTTTAAGTGACTTTGGACTTGGAAATGGAACATCCGACGATAATAACAAATCATCACAAACGGATAAATCGAATAAAGATAGTAATTCGAAATCTGATAATAGTACTAATAATAAGAAAAATAATGATGCGAATTCAGTAAACAGTGTTAAAGATTTAAATCAAGCTGAGAAAGTCGCATTAGCGCTAAGTGATGACAGTGTATCTAATGTAACTATAACTGCCGATGATTTAAAGCGTCATTCATACATTGAAAATAGTAATACTGGGAAAAGGCAACAAAGTATAGATAAATACGAATTAGAAGCAACTGGAGAAGCAGTTGAAGACGCACCAGAAGGGATGACATTTTATAGTGCTTCACCTGGCAAAGGATCTTTTGCGACGTTAATCGGTGTGAGTGATGATAAAGTAGCAGTAATAGGTACGCAAAATACAGGCAAATATCGACAATTTATTCAATCTGACTTAGGACATGAACTTGATGTTAAAGATTTATATCATAAATATGGCAAAGATTCAGATTATAAAAAAGTCGCAAAACAAATTTCTATTAGTGGTGGTTCTAATAGTGCACATTCTGCTAATAGTAATGATAAAAATACGAAAGAATACTTTGCTAAAATATGGCTGACAGCACGAAATGACGCAGATGACATATTTAACGGAGACGACCATACGTATGAACCTGTAGATATGTCGGGTAAACCAATTAATTCGTATAATGAAGATGCATCAGAAGTGTACCCTGAGGGAACGATAGTATTAGCACCGTCTGTTAATGCGTTAGGTCACATTACTTTTAAAGATAATAATGATGGGACAGTCACATTTTACGATGTACCAAGTCATTTCCAAGACCATCGTTGGACCGAAGATGGCTACTCTAAACAAGAAACAGCTCGAATTTTGAAAAATGGTCAAACGAAGAAGATTAAGAATGCTTCAGATTCAAATATTGAAAAAGTAGCAAGTTACATTACATCTGATACGCCTAGACAACCTGAACATTATGATAGTTCAAATTCAGATGACAGTAGCTCAGAAGACTCTGATAGTAGTTCAAGTGACGAAACGGTGACACGTGATAATGTCATTGATAAAGTTGAAGAATACGAAGGGCATACTTTAGATACGGACACATACACATATAAAGAACCAGAAAAAAATTCTGACGGAGATTGGGGCTTCTCATTTACTGATAAAAATGGTGAATTAGCTGGATCATATATTGTAACCTCAGACGGTAGCGTTACGAAATATGATGAAAACGGCGAAGAAGAATAAACCTTTAAAATAAACGATAACAATGTATAAGGCACCTCGTTAATTTAGCTTAGTGATGTTCAATAAATTAACGAGGTGCCTAATTTTATTGTATTTTGTAGATACATAGATGAACTACTTTATCGAACACTTTCATTATTTATAAATACCTTTAATCTCATCTAATCTTTCTACAAAACTATCAATATATGATTGTGGTTTCAGAATCTTAGCATGTGGCGCTAATTGATAAGCGATATAGTACGCATCGAAACGCGTACAATTCACCCATACTGTAATATAATCCTCACTTCGTTCAACAACTTCTTTAATAGAAAATTGCTGTTGGAATTGGTTCCAAAAGTGTGTGTGTATTTGGAATAAAACAGGATTACAAGTGCCATCCTTCTTGAATTTCAAATTTAAAACTTTCACAGACAAGATATCACGAAGTAGTATCGTCTCAATTTCATGATCCTCTTCGTACGTAAACCAATAATCATAATGCATATACAAAATAGATAATGGTTTAATGACTATCTTTTTATCTTCAAGCTCGATGCGAACAATATCTTTATTCACAATCGCTTTTTGTAAAATCATAAGATTTTTCCCGGGCAATAATTCCTGTCTAATTTTAAATTGATTTAACGTACTCATTAAAACGTGTTTATCTGAAACCTTCATTGAACTAATTGAGCTAAGTAAAAATTTGTGAATATCGTGATGCAATATGGGTGTTAAACTTTGAAGTTTAATGAGTAAACTAAGAATGCCTAAACTGTGTTTACTTTGTGTTTTCTGCTTAAGTTCATATCCTGCCAATTGATGATTATAAACGACTCTAGTATTACTATGACTCCAAAACTCATTTTCATAAAAGAATGTGTTAATAGTATTAATATCACGCTGTATCGATTTCTTACTCACATCAGTAAATTGATTTAAGTCGTGTTGCGTAACAACGTGACCTTTAAGAAGCAAAGTTAAAATATTTAGTATACGAGTTGATTTATCCAAGAATTGGGTCCCCTTTGCATCAATTCTATATTTACTTTGAAAATTAATTATATAGTATCATATTCTTTTTACGATGTGTATAATTCCAAAATTAAAAAGTAGCGATATATCAATAAACATAAATATTAGGACGACGTCCATTCACAAAAGAGTTAATTTATAAATGTTTTATTTAATATTGCATTTAAAAGAAAAAAGTGATAAATTTTTATGTAAGCGGTTACACAAAAGGAGTGGCAAAGTGAGAACGATTAAAGAAGTGGCTCGACAAGCAAATGTGTCAGTAGCCACAGTCTCAAGAGTGATTAATAAAAGTGGTTATGTGAAAGAAGCAACACGTAAAAGAATTGAGCAAGTCATCAAAGAATTAGATTATTATCCTAATGAGACTGCAAGAACTTTATTTACTAAAAAATCAAAAACAATTGGACTGCTTTTACCAGATATGAGTAACCCGTTCTTTACGATTGTTGCTAAAGGTGTAGAAGACACAGCAATTCAAAAAGGGTACCACGTCATGATTGGCAATGGTGAAATGCGAGAACATAAAGAACTAAACTATCTAACCACTTTTAAAGTGAATAATTGTAGTGGCGTCATTGCTTCACAGTTATCAACTCAATTTGCCTTTGATCAGTTTAATTCATATCAATTACCCTATGTACTAATTGACCGTGTAACAGATAATCAGCAATGTATAGAAGCGGACCATTATAAAGGTGGGAAACTACAAGCTGAGACAATTATTAAAGGAAATGCACAGCGTGTACTATTGTTGCATCAAGACTTGAATTATCGCTCTTTTGAAGAACGATTTAATGGTGCAAGGACTACTCTAAAGAATCATGACATTCAATTATGGGTTGAGGATGAGCATGACATCACAATTGATAAACTGAAAGCATATGTCAACCATAACCATATCGATAGTGTGATATGTAGTAACGACGTATCTGCGCTTAAAATCATGAAATGGTTACATGATTTACACTTCCATATTCCAGATGATGTACAAGTCATTGGATATGATGATATTCCATTAGCTAAGTTATTTTATCCAAGTCTGACAACGATAGAACAACCTGCGTATGAAATTGGGAAACAAGCAGCATTAGGTTTGATAAATCAATTAGAACACAATGACGTAACAACGAAAGTCGTATTAGATGTTGATGTCATACATAGAGAATCTACAAGGAGGAAGAAATAATGACAAGTATATATGTAGTTGGAAGTTTATCTATTGATTTAGTAGTTTCTACAAATAAAGTACCAAGTAAAGGTGAAACCGTTCTAGGTGAGTCATTCTTTACAACACCTGGTGGAAAAGGGGCAAACCAAGCAGTAGCAGCTGCAAGACTCGGTGATGATGTTTACATGGTAGGACGCATCGGTGATGATGATTTCGGGAATCAAATTTTTACAAACTTAGAAGACAATCATGTTTTAACGACATTTCTGAAACCCGTTACACATTCTGCATCTGGTACGGCACATATCACTTTATCTGACAATGATAATAGTATCATCGTTGTACCTTCAGCTAATAACTATGTTACGTCAGATTACGCGTTGGAAGCTTTAAGTCAAGCTCAAGCAGGTGACATTGTTTTAATTCAACAAGAAATTCCCGCTGAAACAGTAAGAGATGTCGTATTATATTGCGATGAACACGATATGATATCAATTCTTAACCCAGCGCCATTCCGAGAAGTAGAGGCAGATGTTATTGAAAAAGCGACGTACATTACACCTAATGAAACAGAAAGCAATGCGATGTTCCAGACTGACATTGATAAAGCATTAGAGCGTTACCCTAACAAGTTAATAATTACATTAGGAGATAAAGGTGCTATGTATCATAACGGCACTGAAAAGATTCAAATTGATGGATTTAAGCGAGAAGTTAAAGATACAACAGGTGCTGGGGATACATTCAATGGTGCTTTCGCAGTAGGATTACAAAAAGGATATTCAATTGCACAAGCACTTAAACTTGCGAATTTAGCAGCAAGTCATTCAGTAACAGGTATGGGCGCTCAAGGTGGCATGCCAACCTTTTCAGAAATTGCAGGTGAATTAGATGTATAAAACAGGCATATTAAACAGCGACATTTCAAAAGTACTCAGTGATTTAGGACATACAGATCAAATTGTAATAGCTGATTGTGGGTTACCCGTTCCTAAAGACGTTAAGAAGATTGACCTTGCTTTAACATTAGGACAGCCAAGTTTTCTAGAAGTTTATGAAGTACTTAAGCAACACATGGAAATTGAACACGTAACGATAGCTAAAGAAATGGAAGTAGACAATGCACCTATCTTTGAACAAGTGACAAAGGACTTTTCAGAATTAGAACAAGTTAACCACGAAACATTTAAAGCATTAACTAAAAACGCTAAAGCAATTATTCGCACAGGGGAAGCAACGCCATATGCAAACATCATACTTCAAAGTGGTGTCATATTTTAAGGGGTGAAATTAATGATTCAAATGACTAATATCCATAAAGCCTTCGGGGACAACGAGGTTCTAAAGGGTGTTGATTTTACTCTAAAGCCAGGTACAGTGCATGCACTAATGGGAGAAAACGGGGCTGGTAAATCAACACTCATGAAAATTCTAGTCGGGATTCATAAAAAAGATCAAGGTGTTATCACTAATTCTGATATTGAGATCGACTATAACAATCCTAAAGAAGCGGAAGAAAAAGGATTAACATTTATTCACCAAGAATTGAATTTATATCCAGAATTAACAGTGCTTGATAATTTATTCGTTGGAAAAGAAATCAGAAACAAAATAGGAATACTAAATAAAAAAGAAATGAAGCAACAAGCTGAGCAAGTGTTTAAAGAATTAGATTTCTATATTCCATTAAACAAAGTGGTCAAAGATTGCTCAATTGGTGAGCAACAAATGATAGAAATAGCTAAAGCGATGATGACTAAAGCACAAATCATTATTATGGATGAACCAACAGCAACATTAACAGATAAAGAAATTCGACGTTTGTTCGACATGATTCTTAATTTAAAAGCTAAAGGTGTGGCATTTGTATACATTTCACATAGAATGGCTGAAATTTTTGAGATTTCGGATGAAATAACGGTGATGCGTGATGGCGTTTCTGTTATGTATGATGAAACGGCAAATCTAACATACAACCAAATTGTTAAAGCAATGGTTGGACGTGAATTAGATGAACAGTTCCCACATAGAACGTATGAACCACAAGATGTTGTTTTAAACGTAAAACGTCTCAATAATCCGCTACATCATATTGAGAATCAATCATTTTATCTTAAAGAAGGTGAAATATTAGGCGTGAGTGGTCTAATGGGGGCAGGTCGTACTGAGATGATGAGAAGTTTGTTCGGTGTCGATAAAGCAGATAATGAAATTGAAATTAAAGGACAAACAGTATCTATAACGTCTCCAATCGAAGCGATGAAACATGGACTTGCTTTTATAACTGAGAATCGTAAAGAAGAAGGGTTAATTTTAGACTTCTCCATTCAAGACAATATGGTATTACCTTCATTATTTAGCTTTTCAAAACATGGCATCGTAGACGATAAAAGTTCTGAGCAATTTGTTGATACGATGCGTAAAAGACTCAATATTAAATCTCCAGGTAGACTGCCGGCCGGCTCATTATCAGGTGGTAATCAACAAAAGGTCGTATTAGCAAAGTGGATTGGTACCGGCGCGCAAATCATTATTTTAGATGAGCCTACACGAGGTATTGATGTCGGAGCAAAAAGGGAAATTTATCAACTTATGAATGAACTTACGGATCGTGGTGTGTCTATTATTATGGTCTCATCTGAATTGCCTGAAGTCATTGGTATGAGCGATAGAGTGATGGTCGTTCACGAAGGTAATATCAAAGGGGATCTTACAGGAAATGAAATTACAGAAGAAAATATTATGACTTTAGCTACAGGGGGGAACTTTAAATGAAACAGTTAACAGCTAAAACATCGTTCATGGAAAAGATTATTCCATTTATTGGTCTGATTTTATTAATTATTGTAGTGAGTATTTTAAACCCATCATTTTTAGATTTATCTAATTTACTCAATTTATTAAGACAAATTTCTATCAATGGTCTGATTGCCTTTGGTATGACATTCATTATCTTAACTGGCGGTATAGACTTATCAGTTGGTTCAATTCTTGCATTATCATCGGCGTTTATTGCATTAATGATTACGAGTGGTGTTGACCCAATAATTGCATTAATTATTGGCGTACTGATTGGTTTTGTTTTAGGTGCAGTAAATGGTTTATTAGTTACTAAAGGAAATATGGCGCCATTTATTGCAACACTTGCGACAATGACGATTTTCCGTGGATTAACATTAGTTATTACTGACGGAAATCCAATAACAAATTTAGGTGATAGTTATTTATTCCAATTATTTGGTAAAGGCTACTTTATCGGTATTCCAGTACCAGCAGTAACAATGATTATCGTGTTTGTGATTTTGCTTATTATTCTTCAAAAAACAACATTTGGACGTCATACATATGCGATTGGTGGGAATGAGGTAGCTGCTAAAATTTCAGGTATTAAAGTTAATAAAATTAAAATTTTAATTTATGGAATTTCAGGGCTAATGTCAGCGTTAGCTGGAGGCATATTAACATCACGTTTAAATTCTGCACAACCAACAGCAGGTACTTCTTATGAGTTAGATGCCATTGCTGCCGTAGTACTTGGTGGTACGTCATTAACAGGTGGTAAAGGACGAATTGTTGGAACATTAATAGGTGTACTTATTATAGGTGTTTTAAATAATGGATTAAATTTACTTGGTGTTTCTGCATTTTACCAACAAGTCGTTAAAGGTGTAGTTATTTTAATTGCGGTATTAATTGATCGTAAAAAATAAGAGAAAGCAGGATAACAATATGAAAAAATTATTAGCCATTACATTAGCACTTGTCCTATTTTTAGCAGCATGTTCCTTAGAATCACCCTTGAAAAATGATAAAAATGGTAAAACAAATAAGAAAAAATCAGAAATTACAATAGGCGTAAGTATTTCAACTTTAAATAATCCATTCTTCGTTAAAATTAAAAATGGAATTGAAAAAGATGCTAAAGCACAAGGTATGAAAGTTAAAGTTGTAGATGCTCGAGATGATTCAGCTAAACAAACGAATGACATTGAAGATTTAATTCAACAACAAGTTGATTACTTAATTGTTAACCCAACAGATTCAAGTGCGATTTCAAGTGCTGTGGAGTCAGCGAACAATGAGGGTATTCCAGTAATCACGTTAGATAGATCTGTAGATAAAGGCGAAGTTGCGTCATTTATTGCATCAGATAACGTTGAAGGCGGTAAAATGGCTGGCAACTACTTAGTTGATAAAGTGGGTAAAAATGCAAAAGTTGGAGAACTTGAAGGTGTTCCAGGTGCAAGTGCAACGAGAGAAAGAGGTAAAGGGTTCCATGAAATTGCAGATAAACAGTTAAAAGTAATTGCTAAACAAAGTGCGAAGTTTGATAGAGCAGAAGGATTAAACGTGACGCAAAATATGCTTGAAGCACATCCTGACATTAAAGCCATCTTTGCTCAAAATGATGAAATGGCACTTGGTGCAATCGAAGCAATTGGGGATAAGGATATTCAAGTCATTGGATTTGATGGCAACGAAGATGCAATGAAATCAATAAAAAATGGCAAACTAGATGCGACAATAGCTCAACAACCTGAACTTATGGGTAAAGAAGCAATTAAAGTGGTCAATGGATTAATGAAAGGCGACTCTGTAAATAAACAAATCAAAGTACCATTAAAATTGAAACAAAGTAAGAACTAAATATGCTTGAAATAATAAAGATTCTGAGACGGTAAATCATCTCAGAATCTTTTTTAATTAATAAGTGATTGATGAGAACGTAACAATGCATAAACTGTATCTAGATGTGGTGTGTTCACGTTATGAGATTTTGCCTGTCTAAAGATAAATCCTTGTATTGCTTCGACTTCTAATGGCTGATGATTGATTATATCGTAATACATACTCGTGCCCATATGATCAGGATAGCCAGCATAAATTTGCATAATGTCATCGACGATTGTATTTGGAAACTGTATACCTGATGCTTCGGCTACTTGATGTCCTTCTTTTAATAGTTGACGACATAGATGTTTGACTTCGTTAATTTTTAAGATTTGAGCAGTATTGTGACCAAGTGCAGTTATAGAATTAATACCTAAATTCACTAATAATTTATACCAAATTTTTTCTTCAATATTGTCTTCTAAAACCATTTCTATTTTGGTTGTATCGAATAAGGATTTTAGATGCGTTGTGGTATCATCTTTCTGCAAATGTAAACGATAATCTCGAAAATGAACGACTTCGCTTTCGGATTTTTGGCCGCTTATGTATACGACTGCCTGATATTTGTGATTGAAAGGAAGTTGCGGCAATAAGCCATAACCATTTTGAGCTAAAATAAAGCACGTTTCATTATGTGCGAAGTGATGTAATTTTGGAATTAGTGAATTAAGTTGGTGCGTTTTAACCGCAATGATAATAACATCAAATTGCGTATTTATGTCATCAATACTTTTGACTTTGATAGTTTCATTTGCAGGTTGGAGGGTCATTATCTTATTAGAACGACCGATTAATGTAACGTTTGGCAGTGATTGTTGCAGTTCATAAGCAATCGTCGTACCAACCGCACCAGGTCCAATAACAGCAATTTTCATTTTAAACTTTCCTTTCTGATTAGAATCAAACATATATGTATAGAAGTATCTATGCACTATAAATATAATCATATAGTATAATCATTTTACTTTTATATGTAAATTAATCTTTTAATTAAAAAGATGGATAAGCAAAGATAAATATTAGAACAGAAAATGATATGATTTTATATGGAAGTTGATATATAATATTGAGTTGAAATAATGGGATAGCAACTTATAAAGTTTTGTTTAAAAATGTGGACATAAATAATAGGAGTTAATTTAAAATGAAAAATTTAGCAAAATTAGTTGAAATGAAACAAGACAAAACGAAAATTTCGATGATTACAGCATATGACTTTCCAAGTGCCAAACAAGCACAGGATGCAAATATAGATATGATTTTAGTTGGTGATTCACTTGGAATGACGGTACTAGGTTATGAAACAACAACACAAGTGACATTAGAAGACATGATTCATCACGGCAAAGCGGTACGTAGAGGTGCTAATGATACTTTTGTAGTAGTGGACTTACCAATTGGCGCAGTTGGTGTAAGTGATGAACATGATTTGAAAAATGCGATAACACTTTATCAGGAAACAAATGCCAATGCGTTAAAAGCAGAAGGTGCACATTTAGTTAATTTCATTAAGAAATCAACACAAATTGGAATTCCAATCGTAGCGCATCTAGGATTAATGCCACAAAGCGTTGGTGTTATGGGATATCGATTACAAGGTAGCACGAAAGATGCGGCTAAACAGTTAATTCAAGAGGCACATGCAGTTCAAGAAGCAGGCGCAGTTGCTTTAGTATTAGAAGCGATTCCAAGTGACTTAGCTGGTTTAATTAGTGAGCAATTAGATATACCCGTTATTGGTATTGGCGCAGGAAAAGACACAGACGGTCAAGTATTGGTTTATCACGATATGTTAAATTATGGCGTTGATCGCTATGCTAAATTTGTACAACAATTTGGCGATTTTTCAGTAGGAATTGATGCCATCAAACATTATGATGAAGAAGTTAAGGCAGGGACTTTTCCAGCTGAAGCCCACACATATAAGAAAAAGATATTGAATGAGGTAAACAGCAATGACTAAAGTGATTCAAACTGTATCTGAGATGCAACAAATTACACAGGAATTGAAGCGTACAGGTAAAACGATTGGCTTTGTTCCAACGATGGGAGCCTTACATGAAGGTCATTTGAGTATGATGCGTCGCTCAGTTGAAGAGAATGATATTACTGTAATTAGTGTATTTGTAAATCCTCTACAATTTGGTCCAAACGAAGATTTCGATGCCTATCCACGTCAAATTGATCAAGATGTAGCCTTAGTTGAGGCAATTAATGTTGATTATGTATTCCATCCAGCAGTAGAAGAAATGTACCCAAACGAGCTAAGTGTCACGTTAAAGGTAGGACGTCTAGCGGAAGTCTTAGAAGGTGCACAACGTCCAGGTCATTTCGATGGTGTAGTTACGGTCGTAAACAAGTTATTTAATATTGTGAGTCCTAATAAAGCATACTTTGGTAAGAAAGATGCACAACAGCTCGCAATTGTTGAAAAAATGGTAGAAGATTTTAATCATCCAATTGAAATTGTAGGTATTGATATTGTACGTGAAGCGGATGGACTTGCACGTAGTTCGCGAAATGTATATTTAACTGACGACGAGAGACAAGAAGCTGTTCACTTGAGTAAAAGTTTGGAAATAGCTCAAACATTGTATAAACAAGGAGAGCGACGTAGCCATATTATTGTTGGTGAGATTAAGACATATTTATCGGAACATACAAGTGGTCATATTGATGAAGTTGCAATTTATAGTTACCCTGATTTAGAAGTTGCGACAGAAATACAAGGACAAATTTTTATATCATTAGCTGTTAAGTTTTCGAAAGCACGATTGATAGATAATATAATTTTAGGAAGTGAATAGTAAGTTATGATTAGAACGATGATGAACGGTAAGATCCATAGAGCACGTGTGACTGAATCAAATTTAAATTATGTTGGAAGTATTACGATTGATGCCGATATCTTAGACGCAGTCGATATTTTACCTAATGAAAAGGTAGCCATCGTAAATAACAATAATGGTGCCCGCTTTGAAACATATGTTATTGCTGGTGAACGAGGTAGTGGCAAGATTTGTCTTAATGGTGCAGCATCTCGATTAGTTGAAGTTGACGATGTGGTGATTATTATGACCTATGTCCAATTAGATGAACGTGAATTAGTTGACCATGCGCCTAAAGTGGCTGTTATGAATGAAAAGAATGAAATTATTCAAATGATTCATGAGAAAGAAGGAACAATAATCAAATAATTAAGTGTGACGGCAGTCTAAAATAGTAAAATTGATTTTATCCGGTAGCTTAAAAGCTATCGGATTTTTGTGTGGACTGTGTATCATAGTGATATAAACATCACCTAAAATTATAACATTTGTATAGTATAATAATATTATACAAAAATTGTTATAAGATTAGAGGGATCGTTAATGAAAAAATTTCTATCACTTAGTATCACATTTATGTTAGTGTTAACAGCCTGCAGTACACATGAACCATCTAAAGAAAATAAAACGGAATCTCACACGAAACAAACGGATACTAAAACAACAAAAGACAATAAAAAGCAAAACAAGGATGATAATAAAAAGAAGGATGAAGAAAAAAACAAAGATATTATACCTAACTTTTCTGAAAAGGAAAAATTGGCTTTAGCTTTTTGTGTCGACCATGTTGACCAATATACATTAACGAAAAATGAAATTTTAACTGGATTTTATTTAGCTATAGCTCCAGCTGGAGAGGAACATTATAAATTAGTTGATTTTACGTTAGTTAAATATGATAAACCTATTGCAAATGCGCCAAAAGATATGCATTTTTACACCGTATATCCTGACAAAAGAAGTTTCGCTGCCATCATCGGTGTGAATAATGAGAAGATATTCTTAGGAGGAACGCAAGCTGCAATCATTGATTATAATGAATTAATGCAACATGGAAGAGAAGTAAATTTAAAAGATGTCTATTTAAAAAATAAAAATAATAAAGCCTTGCCAGAATTAGTAAGTAAAATGCATATTGATAATAAGTATCCTGAAATAAGTTATGACGAGAATGGAATGTCTAATAAAGAGCTAGAACGATCGGGTGTAGTAGGTTTACATCTTAGAAATCAAATCTATCAAATTATTGCAGACTTTGAAGGTATTAGCTTAAAAGATTCAGGTTATTTATGGGAAGATGTGAAGCTACTTAATTCAAATGGAGATTGGTCGGTACGATATCGCAATCAAGATGGAGAAATCGTTGGTTCTTATAGAAATATGAATGACAAAATTCAAAAGCTCGATGCTAATGGAAATGTAGTTAAAGAAAAAAAGGTTGAATAGTATATAAAAACGCTCAGAGTGCAATATATTAGCTTTCTGAGCGATCTTTATATTTAACATATTCCTCTAAGGATTGACCAGAGTGTTGTACTTTAGTCGCATTGTTTTTTCCTAGGTAACGCAAATGCCACGGTTCATATTGGTAGCCTGTGATCTGTTCTTTACCTTTTGGATAACGCACGATAAAACCATAACGATGCGCATTTCGCGCAATCCATTGTCCTTCCTTTGTTGCTCCAAAACATTCGCGTAAATTAGCATCTGATTCAATAGCACCCACATCATAACTTAACCCACTTTGATGTTCAGAAGTGCCAGGACGTGCACTATAACGGTCTGCATTTTCTTCACCATCACGCGCAACATATTGATTATATAAATTCACTTGTGTTTCGTAACTTCTAAATCCACTAATCTTATAAAGACTCACACCATCTCTTTCAGCATCAGTAAACATTTGTTGTAATGCACGTTGTGCTTTAGGCTTCTCACCAGGATTGTAATCAGATGGTAGTTTAGTTGTTTTATTAACGATTAAAATGCCGTCATAGTATGTTTTACCGTTTATGACTTCCTTCTTCTGTTGTTCATTGCCAGTAGTTTTAGTCGATGCATTACGATTATTCTTATTTTCTATGTCTTGTTCAAAGCTACATGCACATAAAATTAAGGTACTCAAAATTAAAATTGTAAGAAACTTCTTCACAATATAATTCCTTTCCAAAAATATTTTAATATCATATTATTCATTACAATGTAAGATTAGCATAAAAAACAAATGAAATAAGATGAAAAACAGTAAAATTGTTTAATAGTTTAATTAAATACATGGTTATTACAACAATCCCAATTTTATAGTGTAACTTGTAAAAATATATGAACAACATATAATTATTTTATAGTATAATAATTCGGTACGAAGGAAACATTTACATTTTTTAATAGAGATTAAATATGTGTTTAAGGGGGGTAAGATATGAAGAAACTATTATTTATGTGTGGGGTGTTTTTACTTTTACTTGCAGCTTGTGGTTCTAATGATGGTTCCAAAGAAGATAGTGCTAAAACGAAATCTAACGCGGAACAAACAAAATCTAAGAAGTCTAAAAAGACCAAAAGCTGGAAAAGGAAGTAGCAAAGCTTTCTGAAAAACAAAAATTAGCACTTGCCTTCTGTGTGGAGGATGTTGACCGATATACATTGACTAAGAATGAAATTCTAACTGGAATTTATGAATACAAACTTGCGACTGGAAATAAAAACTTTAAACTAGTTGATTTCAAACTTGTGAAGTACGATGATAGCATCAAAAATGCTCCAAAAGGTATGAATTTCTATAATGTATCACCTAATAAAGGGAACTTTGAAGCATTAATCGGAGTTAGTAACGATAAAATCTTTATCGGACGCATGCAATCTGGTTCATTAGATTACAAAGATTTATTAGGAAAAGGTAAAGAAGTAAAATTAATTGATGTCTATAAAGCGAATAAAGACAACAAAGCTTTACCAGAATTAACTGATAAGATAAATATTGTAGATAATTTATCTAAAAAAGATAAAGAAAATAACAATCCATTATCTGCAGAATACTTAGAGAAATCAGGAACAGTTAATACGCATTTCCGTAACCAAGTGTATCAAATGATTTCGGATTTCGAAGGTATTGCAGTAGGTAAGACAAACTATTTATGGGACGATGTTAAAATGGTCGGTCATAGTGGCGATTGGATTGTGAATTATCGAAATAAAGATGGCGAAATTTTAGGTACATATAAAACTAAAAATAATAAAATTATTAAGTTAGATGCTAATGGTAAAGTCATTAAGCAAGAAAATTAATAAGTTCATACTCAAGTTCTCAGGTTAATTAAATTAGCTTGAGAACTTTTTTTATAGGGTTTTATAATTATGCCAGTATGATACGATAAAGGTAAGGGAAAGACGGCAATTAAAATTACGCAAAGGAGTTTATGCTTATGAATCCAAAAGTAGGTTTTGGCGAAGCATTTAAGTTGTTTTGGAAAAATTATTTTAATTTCAAAGGTCGTTCAAGACGAAGTGAATTCTGGTTTATGCAATTATGGCATTTAATCTTTTATGGACCCGCTCTGATTCTTTATATTATGGCATTAATCATGATTATGTTCGCAGCAGGGTTTCAATCTGAAGGCTTATCAATTTTAAGCGTAGTTATGTTAGTTATCACAATCATTTATATGGTTTTATACGCAATTATTACATTCATTCCTAATTTAGCGATGACAGTCAGACGCTTCCATGACACTGATCGTACGATGTTTATTCCTATCTTATCAGTTGTATTAGGTGTGATATCTTTTATTGTGCAATTAATCTGGAATATTAATGACCCTAATGGTGAAAATGGATGGGCATTGTTATTTATTCTCCTATTTTCCCTAGTACAATTTGCTGTTTCAATCTACCAAATAGTAATCACATGCTTAAATAGTAAATTTAATAAAAATAAATATGGAGAAAGCCCTAAATTCAAAGGACATTATGAATAATTCAATGTGCTAATTCAATATGCTTAGCAACATAAATTAAGGTTCAACGTGCAGTTAATGATTAACCACGTTGAACCTTTTTAGTATGTCTATTTACGTTTACCTACATGCCATTTCCAATATGTGAACATGCGCAGGAGATATTCTAATGGACCGTATCGGAAGTATCTTTGATGCAATGTTGCTAATAACACTAAAAGAATATAGATAATTACGAATAAAATGCTTGTGTAAATGAGTATATCTTTGCCAAATAACCCTAGACCGTAACTATAGAAGACGAGTGTACCAATGATACTTTGTGTAATGTAAACGGTAAGAGATATTTTGCCAGCATTTTCCAAACCTTTAAAAATTGGATGCGTCTCATAACGTTGGTATAAATATTTAAATAAACTCATGTAACCTAAGGATAAAATCGGTCCAAATATAGCTACAAGCGTACCTGAAATAGCCTCGTTATCCAACCAGAGTAGGGTTGATTTGGCAATAATAGATACTGGAATAAGGTATATAAATAGTTTCGACGACCAAAAGTGCCTTGCATCTTTCTCGAACCAACCACATCTAGAAAGAAAGATTCCTAAAGTGAATAATGGTACTTCAAAAAGTATAGCTACCAAGAAGATTGCACCTTTATTATCGCCTAATTGATCTTCTAATTCTGCAAATTTAGGAGATGTCGCTATATCATCTACGTGATGGATATCGTTATAACTACCTTCTGTATAAATCTTTTGCACTTTATGAATATATGAAGCTGAATCATATTTGTCAGATGATGTAGACGCTTGAGAATCATCAAACATAGACCAAATACCCATCACGAGCATGAGAGAAATAATTACAACATTAAACCATTTGAAAGCTTTCGTACTTAGTGAAATAAAGGGTATCACACATAACATAGCTAAACTATAAGCTGTTAATATATCGCCTTCCCATATGTAACTTGCATGGATAAAGCCTAAGATAAGTAAGAAAATGGCACGACGTAATAATTGTAATCTAGGCCGTGGCAATCCTTTTAATTTCATAGACTGATACAGTTTATCCATCGAAAAGCCAAACAGTATTGCAAAAATAGGTAAAAAACTTTCTTCAACAAGTATGATGATAAGGTTGAATATTCCTTGGTTTACAGGACTTAAATGGAAATGTTCGATGTAGTCTTTGCCAGATAAACTAAATTGAAATATAAGTAGATTAGCAAGAAATATGCCTAATAAGCTGAAACCTCTTAAACTATCAGCAATTGTAATTCGTTTCATAATGTCACCTCAATACTCACAGTAAACAATAATGATAAAATCTATCATAATTTCGTCTTAAATCTATCTTAAATCATCAACTAAACTATAAAGAAGCGGGATGACAAAATCATAATTGGATCTCATCATCCCACTTATATTGATAATGTTTTACATGAAACAATGTTAATCCAAATCTTTAACCTGATCCTTGGCTCTTTTGTAAATTTTGTTAGGGAAGTTAGTAATTCGCAACAATTCAATTGCATTTCTCGTATTCGCTTTCCCTTTTTTAATCTTGTAATCAAAGTGGATTTCATCGTTTTCAATCGTTTCATTAAAGTGATAGTTTTGATAATTGTCCTTTAATAATTCTGAAAGTTCGATATCATGTGTTGCTGCTACAATTCTGTACTCTGGTTGATGATTCAAATATGATAATACAGATTCTGATGCTGCAATACGTTCAGTTGTATTCGTGCCTTTAAAGATTTCATCTATGAAGCAGTACACTGGCATATGCGTCTCTATATCGAATAGACGACGAATAGATTTCAACTCAGCCATGAAGTAACTATCACCCGACAGAACATCATCGGCATTAGCCATTGACGTATAAACTAAGCCGGGACGATAGCTAAACGCATCCGCCGTCGCAGTTTCTATCGTTTGTGCAAGAATAAGGTTAATTGCTACGGCTTTCATAAATGTTGATTTTCCTGATGCATTCGACCCCGTTAGTAGAATATTGTGGTTAATGTCGAGATCGTTTGGGACTGCATTTTCCAGTAAAGGATGAATCAAATTTGTGAATGTTAATGTTTGCTCATTTGAAAAGGCAGTCGGCTCACAATAAGTGTCTAATGTGCGTCGATACATGGCTAATGAATAGTGATTATCTAAGGTGCTTACATAGTCATAGCAAGCCATTACCTCGTCTTGATATCGATAATACGTATGCTGGATGATATGGAAGAGGAAATAATCCACCATGAATGCCATCTTGAGTAACATAATAAATGCGCCGCCGATATCTTGATCGCCCACTTTACCTAGTAGACCACTAAATAAACGTGCCCCTTTAAAGTGACTAAAGTTCGTATTAACTTCTGGTGTGCCTTTAATTTGGTCGAGATGATAACCTTCCTTAAGGACTTTCGCTGTATAGAATAATGACTTTAAATCTTGATCATAAGTACGTTTCAAGGTACCGGATAATACAATGTTTAGTAGAATCGAAAATAAAGTTATAAGTACTCCAGTTGATGGAGAAATGAAACAAATAATGAGTCCAATAAATGGTAGAAATGGACAAATCATAAATAAATTATTTCGCTTTATTGCTTTAAGTTGATCAGGGAAGATAGGGTACACCACTTTACCAATAGAAGCGAGATGATAAGATACATTGACCCTAAATGTTTCATCATTATTAAATTGGTCTAATAGTTGTTTGTTATTAACCTTAAACATATTGCGTAATGTGGCAAACCAACGCATCTCTCCAATAGCCGTGAAGTTAAAGTTACTACGATGGAAGATTTCTTCCATATTTAAATCCGACCATGTTTTATCATCGATGAGGTTGTTATGTTGGTCACGTTTGAGTTTGAATTGATAATCGAAGCGGGAATTTGGGCGTATGAAGTTCTCAATAGGCTTCTTATTACGCCAAAGTGTATGTATGTGGTTGATCAATTTCCTCTTGTCTACTATTGTCACAACAACATTTACAATCAAGCCTAAAATGATAATACCAATTACCAATAATGCATAAGTCTGATAAATATTCATAACTAAACTCCTTATAAAAATTAAATCATCTACACAATTATTTCATAATTTTATGCAATTAACAAAAGTAGATAAGATAAAAAAATTCACTTCATACATTGTAACTTTGCCACATAGATTTCACATCATAGCTCATGATATGCTTATTGATGACATAGGAGGATTTGACTGATATGAAAGACAAATATATATCATCTATAACTCATTTTTCACATCGTCATCAACGACATTTTGTAGGTGAACGTTTATGATGACTTTTTTAGCCATTCTCATTTTTGTTATTACTTTGATTTTTGTTGTTTGGCAACCTAAAGGACTAGATATAGGAATTACTGCTGTTGTAGGTGCAGTTTTAGCGCTTATTACTGGAGTTGTTGGTTGGTCTGACATCGTGGAAGTAACAGATATCGTTTGGAACGCGACTTTAACATTTGTAGCTGTCATCTTGATTTCACTTATTCTGGATGAAATTGGTTTCTTTGAATGGGCTGCATTACATATGGTTCGAGCATCTAAAGGTGACGGTTTCAGAATGTTTGTTTACATTATGCTCCTCGGTGCGATAGTGGCAGCATTTTTTGCGAATGATGGTGCTGCACTTATCTTGACGCCAATCGTTTTAGCGATGGTACGTCATCTTGGATTTAGTAAGAAAGTGATCTTTCCTTTCATTATCGCAAGTGGCTTTATCGCTGATACAACGTCGTTACCTTTTACGGTAAGTAACTTAGTGAATATTGTTTCTGCGGATTACTTCAACATTGGATTTGTAGAATATTTGAGTCGTATGCTAATACCAAATATATTCTCACTTCTAGCAAGTATCATTGTATTATGGATTTATTTTCGAACATCGATTCCAAAGACCATTGATATTCGAAAGGTTCAAAGTCCTGGTGCCGCGATTAAAGATCAGAAACTATTTCGCATATCTTGGCTTGTTTTAGCAATACTATTAATAGGTTATCTTGTCAGTGAGTTTATACACGTACCAGTGTCTCTGATTGCTGGAATTGTCGCTATTATCTTCCTACTCTTGGCACGCCAATCAGATGTTGTTTCTACTGGAAAAGTAATCAAAGGTGCGCCATGGAATATCGTGATTTTTTCATTAGGTATGTATTTAGTTGTATTTGGACTTAAAAATGTTGGCATTACAACCATATTAGGTCATATATTTGCATCTATATCTGCGCATGGCTTATTTACTAGTATTATGGGCGTAGGTTTTATTTCTGCAATTTTATCATCTATCATGAATAACTTACCGACCGTTTTAATTGATGCGATAGCAATACATCAATCACAAGTGACAGGTATCCTTAGAGAAGGTATGATTTATGCGAATGTAATAGGGTCTGACTTAGGTCCGAAGATTACACCTATAGGTTCATTAGCCACTTTATTATGGCTTCACGTTTTAGCTCAAAAAGATGTCAAAATATCATGGGGCGTTTACTTTAAAACAGGAATAGTCATTACGATTCCAGTACTCTTTTTCACGTTGTTAGGACTATTTCTTACATTACTCATTTTTTAAAAGGAGAAAATCATAATCCGCAATGGGAATAACAGTTAGGCATTCATACGTATCTTTTGAGAATAGACAAACATAGGGTTTAAATTTTTTGATACTATTTTAAAGTATATTCAAGAGAAGTTAGATTGCTCACCATCCCAAAATGTTAATGTATAAATCGACCATTCAAACAGTTAATTGCTAACTTTTATACACCGTGCAGTCTAACCTCCTTGTAATATAAGGCTTAGATATATACATAGTTGAATATACATATTTCGCCACTATTAATTGGAAGTATACTCTTTAAAGATAATTGATTAGTTTAGCGAGAATAACTTAAGTGAGGTAACGGATATTTCGTCTATTATTCGTCTATCTCACTTTTTTACGTTTATAGAGTGGATTTGTAAGGACAATATGCTAATTACATTTAAACGAGCATATATGTTTGTGATAAAAGAAATTCATAGTATCTTGAACGTATAAGTATTCCAATTCTATTGAGGTGAGAATGTGAAAGCATTAATTGTATATGCCCATCCTGAACCAAAGTCATTCAATGGTGCATTAAAAGATAAAGCTGTAGAAACATTAGAAGCACAAGGTTATGAAGTTAAAGTTTCGGATTTATACGCAATGGATTTTGATCCAGTTGCTAGAAAAGAAGATTTCAAAAACTTAACAGATTCTGAATTCTTCAAATACGCAATAGAACAAAAAAATGCATATGATAACGATGAATTAACATCAGTGATTAAGGAAGAATTTGAAAAACTGTTATGGGCAGACTTAGTTATTTTCCAATTTCCACTATGGTGGTTTAGTGTTCCAGCTATACTTAAAGGTTGGTTTGATAAAATCTTTATGTTTGGTGGCATTTATGGCGGAGAATATGACCGTTATGACAAAGCACGATTAACAGATAAAATAGCCATGATTTCAACTACGACTGGCTCACCCGAAGGAAGCTATGCTGCAAATGGTTTTTCAGGAGATATTTATGAGCAAGTATTATTCCATATTAACCATGGTATGATTTATTTCTCTGGTATGACACCATTAGAACCATTTATTGCTTATCAAGTTAGCCATAGCGAAGAGGTAAGACGTGACTATCTTGAACAATTAGCTGAGAAATTAAAACATATCGATGACATTCCTAGAATTCAATATCATAAATTAGAAGATTTCGATGATAACGGACAATTAAAATAGACATTTTTGAAATACAAGCATCATCAAAATGAATCATTTATTCATTTTGGTGATGCTTTTTTAATTGTAAGTATTTATAGGTCTAGCACATCGTTGAAATGACGAAAATAACAAATGTAATTTAAATTGTAATCGTATATCAGCTGATAAATAGGGTATGATGTATATAATCATCTGATGAGATACATTCTATTCTATTTAAGGTGTTGATGAGTTATGGAAGAAAAGAAGCATAAGAAATTTAAGTTTAAGACGCCTCATACATATGCTTTATTAATGTTTGTTATTTTTCTAGCTTGGTTATTAACTTACATTATTCCAGCTGGTGAATATGCGCGTGAAAAGAAAGGAGATCAAACACTTGTCGTTTCAGGGACTTACCATACTGTGGAATCGGCAAACGTCAACTTCCTCGAAATATTCAGGTCAATTCCTGAAGGACTAATCAGTGGCGGAGAAATCGTATTCTATATATTTCTAGTAGGTGGTGCCTTTGGCATTATTCATAAGACAGGTGCTTTCGAAAATGGTGTAAACAAAGCAATGAGAATGTTAAGAAAGGCCAATTTCCTAATGATTCCATTGACGATGACAATATTCTCTATATTAGGATTTACAATTGGATTAGCAGAAGAAACAATTATCTTTGTTCCGATTGGCATTATAATCGCTCGGACATTAGGTTACGACGCCTTAACAGGTGCTGCAATGGTTATTTTAGGTGCTGCCAGTGGTTTCAGTGGAGGTATGTTAAATCCCTTTACAGTTGGTGTGGCACAAACCGTTGCTGAATTACCAATGTTCTCAGGCTGGGGTTTACGTACAATTATCTATTTATTTATCTTAACTGCAGCCATTTCTACAGTTATGTTATATGCACGTAAAGTGAAGAAAGATAAGTCAAAAAGTATTGTGTATGAGCTAGAAAAAGAAGAAGGTCATATTACTCAAGAAATCACCTATCAACATTTTAGTAAGAGACAAGCAGCTAGCTTACTTATCATAGTTGCTACAATTCTATTTAACGTATTTGGCATATTTGTATTCGATTGGACGTTTAATGAGATGAGCGCCAATTTCTTACTTGCTGGTATTGTTGCAGGTTTAGTAAGCGGACTTGGATTAAATGGTACATTTGACGCATTAATTGAAGGAATGCAGAACATTTTATTTGGCGCAATGATTGTTGGATTCGCTAAAGGAATCGTCGTTATTTTGGAAAATGGTAAAATCATCGATACGATTGTTCATGGCATGACAACATTGCTATCAGATATACCAGCTTCATTTGTAATTATTGCTATGTTTATATTACAGTTCTTACTTAATTTCTTTATACCATCTGGATCGGGTCAAGCATTAACAACAATGCCATTAATGGTACCAATATCAGATTTACTGCATATTAATCGTCAGTTAACGGTACTCGCTTTCCAATATGGTGATTCAATCAGTAACATTTTATTCCCAACTTCAGCAATCTTAATGGGAGCATTAGCTGTTGGACGAATTACTTATACTCAATGGATTAAATTTGTGTGGAAGTTGATACTATTATGGGTAATCATTTGTGCAGTGGCGATGTCGATTGCGCTTATAATTGGCTATTAAAAATTTCTCAAGAAGCACTTGGAAATTTGTTTAAAGGCTTGACGGGTAAGACTGACGCTTGTCTGAAGTTAGTAGGAAGTACGTCTAATAAACGCTGTCATAACAATGAAAAGGCGGGTTTCTAAATTGATAGGGATGATACCTTTATGGGATACTTTTTATTAATCTTCATATTTTGCAACAATAATTCATAAGGAAAAAACAATGAAAACAATATATTAGTATTAATTATTTATTTAATATCTGAATCAAATCGATCTTATAAAAGCACCAATTATTATTCATAAAATGTTCAAATCGTTAATATATAAAAGTGATAATATAATAAATGAATAATATTTAAGAGGTGTTTTTTATGAGTAATACTAAAAAAGTTGCAGTAGTTACAGGCGCAGCTCAAGGGATTGGACTCAAAATAGCAGAACGTTTATTTAAAGATGGTTTTAGTGTTGCACTTGTAGACTTTAATGAAGAAGGAGCTAAAAAAGCGGCTGCTTCATTAAAAGCAGAAGGACAAGAAGCGATAGCATTTAAAGCAGACGTTTCAGACCGTGAAAATGTTTTTAATGTATTACGTAGCGTTGTAGAATATTTCGGTGAATTTAATGTATTAGTTAATAATGCTGGTCTAGGACCAATGACACCTATCGACACGGTAACACCTGAGCAATTTAGCCAAGTTATTGGCGTTAACATTGGTGGTGTCTTCTGGGGAATCCAAGCTGCATTAGAACAATTTGAAAAATTGGGTCATGGTGGTAAAATCATTAACGCTACTTCTCAAGCAGGGGTTGAAGGCAACAAAGGTTTATCTTTATACAGCAGTACTAAATTTGCAGTGCGTGGTTTAACTCAAGTTGCTGCGCGTGATTTAGCAGAAAAAGGTATCACAGTTAATGCATATGCACCAGGTATTGTTGAAACTCCAATGATGGAAGGTATTGCGATTAAATTAGCTAAAGAAAATAATCAACCTGAAGAATGGGGTTGGAAACAATTTACTGATCAAATTACATTAAAACGTTTGTCTAAACCAGAAGACGTTGCTAATGTGGTAAGTTTCTTAGCAGGTAGTGATTCTGATTACATCACTGGACAAACAATTATCGTTGATGGTGGTATGAGATTCCACTAAGAATAGGCGACAAAATCAGTAAGTATTTACCGATTGTTTAATTTATTATTTTATCAAGCCCATTACTTTTAGCATAAGACAATAGCATAAAACATTTTGAAGTGGTTTGCACTAGCATAAGTGTGAGCCGCTTTTAACTTTAGTTAAAAAGATGTGTCAATTTTGTTATAAAAATTTTGCTCAATTCAAAATAGTTTTAGTATATAATACTGTGTAACACCAATTGAAAGGAGCAACTTATGAACTTAAATAGTATTAATTTAGTTTCAGGTATTTTATGCTTATTATCATTTTTATTAGTAGTTTCTATCATGTTTACGAGCATGTTCTGGTTTCTTCCAGGATTGTTTGTGATGTTATTAGCTATTATTGCAAATGTCTTAGGCATCTTGAAAGGCAATAAAGCCATAAATATTACAATGTTAATTTTAAATATTGTATTTTTAGTTATTTTCTCAAGTCCTTTATTATTAGCTTAATATTTTGAGAAAATTATATATATCTTAAATTTCCAGAGGAAGTGGGATAGAAATTAATGTAATGATTAATTTCTGTGCTCGCTTCTTTTTTATTTATCCTTAATAAGGGTAGATAGAAGGTATAGATAAAGATAGCTAAGGGGGATTTATAATGGATGTAAGATTTCCAATAGGAGAATTTGAAGCGCCAACGAATTCAACATTAGTTGATGTGAAACAATGGATGAGTGAAATTGAAGCATATAGTGATCAGTTGAAGAAAACGGTTCATCAATTGAGTGATGAGCAGTTAGAACGTCGTTATCGAAAAGGAAGTTGGACGGTTAGACAATTAGTACATCATATTGCAGATTCTCAGATTAATTTGTATGAAAGATTGAAAATGGCATTGACTGAAGATGACGTAACGGCGTTCATGTTTAATCAAGAACGGTGGGCAGAGTTGCCAGACTCTAAATTACCTATGCAAGTTTCAATTACTATTTTAGAGGGACTCAACCAACGCATTGTAGAGATGGGAAATCATGTTACTGAAGGTGAATTAAATCATTCTATCAAGCTATCAGATGGTAGCAATGTACCGGTTTCAGAATTACTTGCGAAATTATCATGGCATGAGCGTCATCATTTAGAGCACATTAAGATTGCATTATCCGACCAAGGCATATCAAAAGAGTAGTAAATACAGTTATAAAGTTGAGCGTCTACAACTTAAGAATGAACTTTGTCAAAAGCAAGTGTAATTCATCAAACTAATATGATAAAACTGTTATAATCTGTACCTACCAAGAGAAAGATAGGGGAGGAAGTTTCATGAAGGAACAAGTTTTAGTAACTGGAGGGACAGGTTTTTTAGGTTTACGTATTGTCGCGGAATTATTAAAGCAAGATTATGGTGTACGTGCAACAATTCGTTCGTTATCTAAGAAAGATACTATTTTAGAAACATTAAAGTCACAAAATATTGATACGCAAAATTTAGCATTTGTTGAAGCGGATTTATCTAAAGATGATAACTGGGAAGATGCTATGGAAGATTGCACCTATGTGATGAGTGTAGCATCGCCTGTAGTGATGGGTAGTGTCAGCTTAACTGATGAACAATCGATCAATAAACAAGCCATTGAAGGTATTCAGCGTATCTTGAGAGCTGCCGAGAAAACGAATGTGAAGCGTGTAATAATGACTGCAAACTTTGGCGCAGTAGGATTTAGTAATAAAGATAAATCTAGTGTGACAACAGAAGAACATTGGACTAATCCAAATGAAAAAGGACTTTCTGTTTATGAGAAGTCTAAATTAATTGCTGAGCGAGCAGCGTGGGACTTTGTGAATGCTACTGAAAATCACATTGAGTTTGCGACAATCAATCCTGTTGCTATACTTGGACCATCATTAAATCAACATATGTCATTAAGTTTTCAATTTGTAGAAAATATTGCTAGTGGCAAAATGAAACGAATCCCTAATATACCAATGAATATCGTGGATGTCAGAGACGTTGCACAATTACATGTTTTGGCAATGAAAACGCCAGAAGCAAATGGTAAACGTTTTATCGCCACTGCAGATGGACAAATCTCTATGCCTGAAATCGCACAATTAATTAAAAAAGAACGCCCTGAATTAGCAAGTAAAGTTTCAACTAAGACCATTCCAGATTTCGCAATTAAGCTAGGCGCTAGATTTAATAGCGAAGCACAAGAAGGTAAGTTATTACTTGAAATGAATAGAAATGTTAGTAATCAGCAAGCACGAAATGTTTTAGGTTGGACGCCAAGTTACACTCAAGAAGAAGCCATTCTAGCATCTGTTGACTGTATGAGAGACTATCACATTTTAAAATAAACATAATTGAATAATACATTTAAGCAAACACCTTTATCTTCATTGTTGTAAATAGAAGATAAAGGTGTCTTTTTACTTACAAAATTTAGAAAACGCTTACTTTTCTCTTGTTTCATGAAAAATACATATGCTAGGATAAATCTATGATAACGTTTTCATAATAAAAAGTAAGGTGAAACGATGAATAATACACAAATCAAACAATTTATTGAAGATGGTCATTTAACAGTGGGTATTGAATTCGGTTCAACGCGTATTAAAGCAATTGCGATTGATGACCAATGTCAAACCCTCGCAACAGGTTCATTCGAATGGGAGAACAGTTACCGTAATGGTTATTGGACGTATTCGGTGAACGATGCATGGGTAGGCATTCAAAAAGCATATGGCGCAATGACTCAAGAGTTAAAAGAGAAATACGATGCAACCGTGAAACAACTTGCTTCTTTAGGTATTAGTGGCATGATGCATGGCTATTTACCGTTTGATGACAATGACGATTTACTCGTTCCATTTAGAACGTGGCGTAATAACAATGCTAATAAAGCAGCTGAAATCTTACGAGAGGACTTCCAAGTGAATATTCCTGAACGTTGGAGTATTGCACAACTTTATCAATCTGCATTAGATCAAGAAGCACACGTTGAGAAAGTAAGCTATATGACGACACTTGCGGGATACATACATTGGTATCTAACCGATGAGAAAGTATTAGGTATTGGAGATGCGTCTGGTATGTTCCCAATTGATAGTGAGACACAAGACTATCGTGACGATATTATTGAACGCTTTAATAAGAAGTTTTCTGAAAAGGGTTACACACAAGATGTTAGAGATATCTTACCTAAAGTAGTTTTAGCAGGGGAGTATGCCGGACGTCTTACTGACACGGGTGCGAAATTAGTTGATCCAAACGGTGAGCTACAAGCCGGATGTCCATTATGTGCACCTGAAGCGGATGCAGCTACAGGAATGGTAGCTACAAATAGTGTTGCACCAAGAACTGGTAATATTTCAGCAGGTACAAGTATCTTCTCGATGATTGTCCTTGAAAAGCCAATCAAAGATGTCTATCCAGAGGTAGATATAGTTACAACACCAGACGGTTACGAAGTAGCAATGATTCATGCGAATAACTGTACATCAGATATAAACGCTTGGGTCGATTTGTTTGGAGAAGTATTTGAAACAATGGGAGTTAAATACGATAAAGGTGAATTGTTCACCAAATTATTTGAACGTGCCTTAAAAGGTGACGAAGATTTAGGTAAGTTATTGTCATATGGTTATATTTCTGGTGAATTTATCACAGATGTACAACATGGTTATCCAATGCTTGTACGATCAGTAGACAGTAACTTTAACTTAGCTAACTTAATGAAAACACATATTTACAGTGCTTTCAGTACGTTGAAGATTGGTATTGATTTATTAAAAGAAAGAGAAAATATTCATATTGATTCAATGTTTGGTCATGGTGGCATCTTTAAAACTGAAAAAGTTGCGCAATCATTCTTAGCAGCTGCTTTAGACAGTCCTGTTCGTGTTATGCAAACTGCAAGTGAAGGTGGCGCTTGGGGTATCGCAGTATTGGCGAGATACATGATTGAGACAGAGACATCAAATTTAGCAACATATTTGAATGACTTTGCGTTTAAAGGAACAGAATCAATGACAATCGAACCAACTAAAGATGAAGTTGCAAGCTTTGAGCAATATACAGAACGTTTTAAACAAGGCATTCCACTTGAACGTCTTGCACATGAACAATTTAATTCAGAACAAAAATAATGAATAAAACAAAGGTAGAAAGAGGGATTAAAATGGCGAACGAGATAGAAAAACGAGAACGTCAATTTCTAGGATTGCCTATGGTATTAATATGGGGATACATTGCCGTAGCGATCTTTATGACCGGTGACGGTATGGAACAAGCATTTTTATCTAAATATATTATGAGTCTTGGCTTTGATAATTCTGAAGCCGGCAATGTCTTAACCGTTTACGGTTTAGTCGTAGCTATCGCTTCATGGTTATCAGGTGTGATGGCTGAGATTTTCAGTCCAAGACGTGTGATGACATTCGCGTTTATTATTTGGATGATCTTTCATGTTGGATTTTTAGTCTTTGGTCTAGAACAACAAAACTATGCCATGATGATGATTATGTATGGTATTCGTGGTTTAGCATATCCAATGTTTATTTATAGCTTTGTCGTATGGATTACATATTCTTCACCAAGTTACAAACTAGCTTCAGCAATGGGTTGGTTCTGGGCAATGTATTCAATCGGTATTGGAGTACTAGGTTCATATTTACCAAGCTTTTCAATTCCAATCATTGGTGAAATGGGTACTTTATGGTCATCATTAATCTTCATCTTAATTGGTGGATTAATCGCAATGTTCTTAGTTAAAGATAAAAAAGGCGAAGATGTCGAAGCACAACGTATGACTAAGAAAGAAATGTTAAGAGAATTTGGCCGAGGTATCACAATTCTTAAGAATAAGAACGTTGCAGTTGCCTTTGTCGTAAGAATCATCAACCAACTGTCATTATTCGGATTGGTTGTATTCTTACCACACGTTTATACGGCAGATTTCGGATTCACTACGTCAGAATGGTTACGTGTTTGGGGCTTAATGTACATTATTACAATCTTCACTAATTTATTCTGGGGTATTATGGGAGATAAAATTGGTTGGGTACGCCAAGTACGCTGGTTTGGCTGTATTGGTATGGCCGTTTCTACGTTAGCGTTCTATTATTTCCCTGCATGGAGTGGACCTAATATATTCGTGACAACTTTAATTGCACTGATGTTCGGCTTCGCTGTTGCTGCATTCGTTCCAATGTCAGCTATCTTCCCAACGTTGGTACCTGAACATAAAGGGGCGGCAGTGTCCGTACATAACTTAGCAGCTGGTCTAAGTAATTTCCTAGGTTATGGACTTGCAAGTGTCATGCTTATATTCGCCTCAGCTGAAGTAACGATTTGGGCATATGCAGTGATTTATGTATTAGGCTTTGTTCTTACATTCTTTATGAAAGTACAACAGCCTGGAAGACAAGTAAAAACAACAGTTAATACACAATCAAATTAAAAAGGATGATAAAAATGACAAACATTATTGAACAATTTAAAGTAAACGGTAAAGTAGCAATCGTAACAGGTGGTGCCATGGGACTAGGTAAAGCTATGGCAGAAGCATTAGCACAAGCAGGTGCAGATATTGTTATTGCAGACATTAAATTAGATTTAGCTCAAGAAACAGCAAAAGCAATTGCAGATAATGAAGGCGTTAAAACGACAGCATTAAAAGTAGATGTTACAAATCCAGAAGACGTTAGCAAAATGGTAGACGACGTCGTGAATGAGTACGGTAAAGTTGATATCTTAGTAAATAATGCTGGTATGACAATTAATGAAAAAGCAGAAGACGTATCTTACGAAAACTGGTTAAAAGTAATTAACTTAAACTTAAATGGTGTCTTCTTAGTAGCACAAGCAGTAGGACGTCAAATGATAAAACAAGGCTATGGTTCAATCATTAATACATCATCAATGTCAGGATTAATTGCCAATAAACCACAAGAACAAGCATCTTACAATGCATCTAAAGCAGGCGTTATCATGTTAACGAAAAGTTTAGCAATGGAATGGTCAAAATATGGCATCAAAGTAAACACAATTGCGCCAGGATACATGAAAACAGCATTAACTGAACCAATGTTTAATACTGGAGGCGAAATGATCGATTATTGGATGGGTGCGACACCAATGGGTCGTCCAGGTGAACCAGAAGAATTAGGTGGCATTGTTGTATACCTTGCATCTGACGCTTCATCATTCGCACAAGGTAGCGTATTTACAATTGATGGTGGATACACTGCATTATAATTATGTTTGGAAAAGTGCAGAGATGTGTCTATGCACTTTTTCATTATTAGTGAAAAAATTTTTTGAGAAGTTTTAATAATTCGATGATATGCATCTCAGCTGTAGGATGAAAATCCAATGCTTGAGATGCATTTTTTATATTCAAATCAAAAATTTCTTGAATGAAGTTATGCGTGCCGGTTAGGTTGGGTAAACTGTGAATAGACACTTATTAAACGGAGGAATAATGATGAAGCGCTCAATAGATCTCGGAAAGACATTAAAATCGTTAGATGGACAAAAATATGGAGCGTATAAACGAACAAAAGGTATATATGCCTTTGATCAATTTCACTTAGCAATCGATCATGTACAGGTGGATCCTTTTGCGCCACCTTCAAAAATGCGTCTTATCATTCAACGTGATATCGCCAAAATTCCAAGTGATTTATTAGATGAGAAAGATAAACGTATTGCGGTATCAGATTTCTTAACTAGAGCATTTGGCCATCAAGCTTCGGCATTTAATCGTACCGTTAAAGGTTCAGGTAAAAACGGTAAAATTTTCATCGATCATTGTGGTCAAGAAATGTTAGAACGTACATCAGTCGTAATTAATGATAAAGAAATTGAAGTGCGCATTGAAGTTGGTATGCCAGCAGCAGGACGTAAGATTCTTGGAAAAGCTGCGGCCCATACACTTATAAATGGCTTATCAAAGATAGTAGATCAAGCCATCATGTATCAAAATATTGACCAACAAGCACTTCAACATCAAGTAACATTAAAATTAGACCAAACATATATTAGGAAACAACTTGAACAACAACACTTAGTCGCTTTTGTCGCAAATAACGCCATTTTACCACGAAAAAGCGGTGTATCTGATAAGCCAATGAAAGGTGCCATTCAATTTACGAGCCCACACGCTTTCGAAACAACATTCAATTTGCCAAGTGGTCGGGCAGTCACAGGGATGTCTATTCCTGAAGGCATAACATTGATTGTTGGTGGTGGTTATCACGGTAAATCGACCCTATTAGAAGCGCTTGAACGTAGTGTCTATGACCATATTCCAAATGATGGTCGTGAATTTGTTATTACGCGTCATGACGCTATGAAGATACGAGCTGAAGATGGACGTGGAATTCAAAATGTTAACATTAGTCCATTTATAGATAACTTGCCTGGCAAGAAAGATACAACGCACTTTTCGACTGACAATGCGAGTGGCAGCACATCACAAGCAGCTAATGTCATGGAAGCATTAGAAACACAAACGTCAACGCTACTTATTGATGAAGATACATCGGCGACGAACTTTATGATTCGTGATGGACGTATGCAGAAGTTAATTGCGCCTGATAAAGAACCAATAACACCATTTTCTAATAAAGTGAGACCACTTTTTGAAGCGCATCAAGTTTCAACTATTCTAATTGTTGGTGGGTCTGGTGATTATTTTGACGTTGCTGATCAAGTCATGATGATGGATGAGTATCATTTGAAAGATGTAACTGCTGAGGCGAAAGACATTGCTCAATCAGATGGATACCAACGTGACTTACAGGCAGGTACACAATTTGGTGTGATTCCATCTCGTGTCCCTTTAGATGCTTCATTCTCTAAAAAAGGGAAAGATGATCGAATGAAAGCCAAAGGGCTACACACAGTGATGTACGGCAAAGATGCAATAGATATATCTGGTTTAGAACAATTAGTGGATGACAGTCAAACCAATGCGTTGACCGTTATGATGAATTACTTTAGACATCACCTTATAGATAATCATAAGAGTCTTATTGAGGCAACGAATCAAATGTACGACTTAATTGACGAAGAAGGCATCGAAGCGATATCTAACTTTGATGGACATCCTGGTAATTTAGCGCTTCCTCGTAAGCAAGAATTTATCGGAACATTGAACCGTTATCGTGGTTTAAAAGTAAAATAAAATAACAAAAGCACATTGCACTTGATAGTTAATCAAGCTTTGCAATGTGCTTTTAATTCGTTAAGAAAAAGTCTACAGTAATATCATCATCATAATATCTTTCGTCATATTCTTCCATCGACGTATTCGGCAGAATGCTTAGGCTTTTGACATAATCAATACCATAATCTTCGACGTAGCCACGTTGGCCATGTTTAACATAAGGCGTTACTTTAGACTTAAACTTTACAACTTGTTGTAAAAAGGGTTCTTGGTTATGAAAGTATCTCTTTGATGCATAAACCCAAACATGATCGAAATACTGACCGCCGATATTAACATCTATTAATAAAATTTTTGAGAAAATAGGCTTGTTTGGAATTTTTACTTTAGGTGTTATAGTAATATGTTCAATTCGACCTATTACGGTTACAGTTTTATTTTTCAAAGATTTCAAGCTATCGCGAGGCATACCATCACCTTCTTTTGCAAAAAATTGTAAAATTGATAACTATTACTTGAAAAAAATAATATTTAATATAATTTTACAACAAAATGCATAAAAAGTGGTGGGATATACATTTTGAAAATACTTTATTTTAGAAGTGTATATTTATGAAATTCACTGTATATGATGATGGATGCCTTCAGCTGCACGAATACCACTAAAGATACAACCACCTAGGAAAGTGCCTTCTAATGCACGATATCCATGAACACCGCCACCACCAAAACCAGATGCTTCTCCAGCAGCGTATAGTCCTTGAATTGGTTGCATGCTTGGATTAAGTGCTTGGCCATCGAGATTCGTTTGAATACCACCGAGCGTTTTACGACTAATAATATTTAATTTTACGGCAATTAAACGTCCGTTTCTTCCACTTAATATTTTATGAGGTTTAGCAGTGCGAACGAGTTTATCACCTAAGAATTGACGTGCATTATTGATAAATGCGACTTGTGGATCTTTAGTAAATGGATTATCAATTTGTAAGTCGCGAGCTTTAATTTCATGTTTGATTGTTTCATAGTCAAGTAAGTCATTACCTGCTAAGTCATTCATTTTTCGAACTAGCGTACCTAAATCATCGGCAAGTATGAAGTCAGGTCCCTTATCCATAAAGGATTCTACTGGAGACGTTGCTTTACTACCTAAACGCTCTTGAAGTAATAATTTGATATCTTTATCAGTTAAATCTGGATTCTGCTCAGAGCCAGAAAGTACAAATTCTTTCTTTATAATATCTTCCGTTAATATAAACCATGAATAATCGTAACCTGTCTTCATGATTGTTTCTAGCGTATGCAAAGTATCAAATCCAGGGTAATCTGGTGCAGCCATACGTTTACCGGTCGCATCGAACCACATTGATGATGGCCCAGGAATGATACGAATACCATGATTAGACCAAATGGGACTATGGTTTTGAATGCCTTCAGTATAGTGCCACATGCGATCTTTATTCACGATGTTGGCGCCGGCATCTTCTGTGACTTGAATTAAACGACCGTCAGTTGAATCAGGTACGCCTTGTATCATTGTCTTAGGAGGATTACCTAAACGTTTAGGCCAATATTTTCGAATAAGTGGCATGTTGGCACCAATGCCGCCTGATGTAATTAACAACTCATCGACATCATATTGGAACGTATCTATTACGGTACGAGATGATTTCTCTCCGCGTTCAACGTCACTTGGCTCTAAAATGTTGCCAGAAATGTGAGTGACTTGATTATGTTCAATGCCAATGTCAGTCACTTGGTGACGTGGCAAGAATTTAAATTGACCTTCTAGTTCTTTTTCAAGTACGAAACGATTAAAGGGTTCCACTAATCCTGGACCTGTACCCCAAGTAATATGGAAACGTGGTACAGAGTTGCCATGACCAGAAGCTGATGCGCCACCACGTTCAGCCCAACCTAAGATAGGTGTTAAGCGAACGCCCATCTCTTTTAGATAGTTTTCCTTTTCAAAAGTGGCAAATCGCACGTACGCTTCAGCCCATTGTTTCGCCCAATAGTCCTCATCATCTGGACGGTCAAATTGTGCAGATCCTAACCAATCATTCAGTGCAAGTTCGTATGAATCCTTAACACCCAGGCGTTGTTGAATTTTAGAGTTAACTAGAAATAGCCCACCGAATGACCAATAAGCTTGTCCACCAATCGCTTGACGAGGTTCTTGATCTAACATCGTTACGTGATAGCCTTTCTTTAATAGTTCTGTCGCTGCAACTAAACCACTTAAACCAGATCCAATGACAAATATCTTTTTATTCATAAAAAACTCCTCGTATCAATTGTTATATGTAGTCTACATATTTTATCAAGTAAAGTAGGTACAGGAAAGTGAAACTAGTAATGATAGAAAACGGTTTGATAGATAATCTATTTCTAGGGGTATATACTTATATCAATAATTCTAAAAGGGGTGGATGAATATGGCATCATTAGAAGTCTTAAATCCAGCGACGAACGAAGTAATTGAAACATTAGAATATACAAGTGAAACAACAGCCAAACAACAAATTGAGAAAGCGCATAAAGCGTTCAAATCTTGGAGAGAAGTAGATGCACATGAATGTGCAGATAAGTTGTATAAATGGTTCTCTTTAATTAATGAACATAAAGATGAATTGGCAGAGTTGATTACTAAAGAGGGTGGTAAACCTTTAAAAGAGGCACAAGGTGAAGTGGATTATGCGAATTCATACGTTTCTTGGTATGCCGAAGAAGCTAAACGTATTTACGGTCGTACAATTCCAGCAAATACACCTAATAAAAATATTATTGTGAAAAAATTTCCAGTAGGCGTAGTGGGAGCAATAACACCTTGGAACTTTCCAGCCGCAATGATTACGCGTAAGATTGCGCCAGCATTAGCTGCAGGTTGTACGATTGTGTGTAAACCCGCGACACAAACACCATTAACTACTATTCGTCTCATTGAATTGGCGCATGAAGCGGGAATCCCAGAAGATGCCGTTCAGTATGTCATTATGTCTGGTAAAGATGCAGGTGAATTATTCACGAAACATCTTGTAATGCAGAAAGTTACCTTTACCGGTTCAACAAATGTCGGCAAGAAACTCATCGCACAAGCTGCTGAATCAGTTGAAAATGTCACAATGGAACTAGGTGGGCTAGCGCCATTAATCGTTCACGAAGATGCGGATATTGAATATGCCGTAGATCAAACAATTGCCTCAAAATTCCGTAATGCAGGACAAACTTGTATTTGTGCGAACCGAGTTTACGTGCACGAAGCGGTTGAAGCAGAATTTGTTAAACAATTAACGCAAAAAGTCCACGAATTAAAGGTCGGAAATGGTATGGATGAAGACGTGACTATTGGCCCATTGATTAACGAAGATGGCGTGAAGAAAGTGGTTAATCAATTGAAAGATGCAGAATCTAAGGGCGCTAAATTATCACGCTCATTAGATGAAGCACAAGAAATGGGTGGCAATTTCTTAAAACCTGTCGTCGTTTCAAATGCGAATCAAGATATGCTTGCAATGCAAGAAGAAACATTTGGACCTATCGTACCGATTGCAACATATTCAGATTTAGAAGATGCGATTCAAATGGCGAATGATAGACAATTTGGCTTAGCTGCTTACTTCTTCACAAATGATTATCGTACTGGCTTCCATCTGTATAACTCACTTGATTATGGTGTCATTGGTTGGAATGATGGCGGTCCATCAGCAGCTCACGCACCATTTGGCGGTATGAAAGAAAGTGGTTATGGTCGTGAAGGTGGTACAGAGGGTATCGAACCATACTTAGAAACGAAATATTTATCAATAGGTAATATGTAGTAGATGATGTGCGCTTCTCTTTTTAGGGAAGCGCATTTTTTATAGAAAAATTCTTGTGAATTCAGTATTTTTGTTTAAAATTACTATATAAATTTTTATGAAATCGTTTACATGAATCTTTTTCAGTGAAAGAATAATATAAGATACATAAACTTAGGAGGATGTTATTTATGAGTGAAACTATTCCGGAGAAAATGAACGTTGCATTAATGCATGAACCTTATGATATTGAAATTGTCGAAAGAGATATGCCAAAAGTAGGACCCAAAGATGTCTTAATCAAGATGATGGCAGTAGGCGTTTGTGGTTCTGACGTTCACTATTATGCACATGGTCGTGTTGGTGAATTCGTAGTCGAAAAACCAATCGTATTAGGACATGAATGTGCTGGTATGGTAGCACAAGTTGGGGATGAAGTAACAGACTTTAAAGTAGGAGATCGTGTTGCTATCGAACCAGGTGAACCTTGCCGTGAATGTGAATACTGTAAATCAGGACAATATAATTTATGTCCACATATGGAATTTATGGCGACACCACCATACGATGGTGCGTTCTGTGAATATGTAAGCCATCCGGCAGACTTCCTTTATCATTTACCAGACTCAGTGACTTATGAACAAGCAACCCTTGTTGAACCATTCTCAGTAGGTTTACAGGCATGTAAACGTGCGGATATTAAGTCAGGATCAACTGTTGTGATTATGGGTATGGGTCCAGTTGGTTTAATGGCAGTTGTAGCTACTAAAGCTTATGGCGCAACAAACATTATCGTTTCAGACTTAGAAGATAATCGTTTAGAAGCGGCTAAACGTTTAGGCGCAACAACAGCAATTAATATTAAAAATGAAGACGTCGTGGAACGCATTAAAGAATTAACAGACGGTCAAGGTGTTAACTATGCAATCGAAACAGCAGGTAACCCGATCGCCTTAAGAAGTGCATTAAATTCATTAAAAGATGGCGGTACTTTAGCTATTGTTGGTTTACCTCAAGAAGATATGAACGAAATCAATGTGCCATTTATTGCGAACCATGAAATTAATATTGTGGGTGTCTTCAGATATGCGAATACGTACCCTCAAGGTATTCAAATTTTAAGTACAACAGATGCTGATATTGATTCATTATTCACACATCAATTCGAATTAAATGATACGAGAGAAGCCATGGAATTAACGCGTACAAGTAAAGGTGATGCCTTGAAAGTAATGGTGTATCCAAACGGTTTCTTAGATAAATAATAAATTTAAATACACTTTATTACATCTTAAAGTTAAGATAAATATGTATTACCCCATAGCCTCCTACCGTTCAAAGGTATGGAGGTTATTTTATGTCAGTTTAAACAGATTGTTTGATTAATCGTGCACGATTGTTTACACTTTAATTAATCGCACACGATTGAAAAGAGGTGATGTCATGAATAACGAAGATATGAAACTCGCAAATCAGCTTTGTTTTTCTGCTTATAATGTGAGTCGTCTATTTGCGAAATTCTATGAACAACAATTGAAACCATTTGGATTAACGTATTCTCAATATTTGGTTTTACTCGCTTTATGGGAACACGATAATCAACCCTTACATGAAGTAGGTAAACAGTTGGATTTGTCGAGTAATACATTGACCCCACTTTTAAAGAGATTAGAGCAGTCAGGGTGGGTTAAACGACAACGTTCAGAGGCGGATAAACGTCAATTAGTCGTCTCTTTAACGCAAAAGGGGTATGAGCAACAAGAAGCAGTCTTTGAAGCAGTCGCACAATGTTTACCTCCAGAATTTGATGAAACGCAATATAACGAAACGAAAGCAGTCTTAAGCAAATTAGAACAGTCCTTAAAAGCACTCACGAATAAATAAAAAGAGGATGAGTTAAATGAAACAATACGATGTTGTATTTATAGGAAGCGGACACGCAGCATGGCATGCAGCACTAACACTTAAACATGCAGGTAAAGATGTTGCCATTATTGAAAAAGATACGATTGCAGGTACATGTACAAATTATGGTTGTAACGCTAAAATCTTACTTGAAGGACCTTACGAAGTGTTAGAAGAATCAGCACAATATAACGGTATTATTCAATCACAAGACTTGCATGTGAACTGGGAAAATTTAATGGATTATAAAAAGCAAGTGATTAATCCAATGAATGGTATGTTAAAAGGGATGTTTGAACAACAAGGTATCGATGTTTATATGGGTGCTGGTGTAATTAAAGATGAGCACACAGTGACAGTGAACGATGAGGAATTACAAACTGAAAATATCGTCATTGCGACAGGTCAACATAGTAATAAATTAGATATTGAAGGTAAAGAATTAACTCATGATAGTCGTGACTTCTTATCTATGGATGAACTTCCAAAACGTATGACATTTATAGGTGTCGGTATAATAAGTGTGGAATTTGCATCAATAATGATCAAATCAGGCGTAGAAGTGACTATGATTCACCACTCTGATAAACCACTTAAAGGTTTTAATCAAACACACGTAACACAACTTATTAAAAAATTAGAAGACGAAGGCGTACATTTCTACTTTAATGAAGAGACGCAAAAAGTAGAAATAGCAGGCGATGGATACAAAGTTACAACTGAATCTGGCTTAACGATTGAAACAGATTATGTCTTAGATGCGACAGGTAGAAATCCAAATGTAGAAGGTATTGGATTAGATCAAGTAGGTATTGAATATAGTAAGAAAGGTATTTCAGTAGATGGTCATTTAAGAACAAATGTGAGCAATATTTATGCAAGTGGCGATGTCTTAGATAAAGCTATACCTAAATTAACACCAACAGCGACATTTGAATCAAATTATATTGCGGCTCATATTTTAGGAATGACGCAAGATGAAATACAATACCCAGCGATTCCTTCAGTATTGTACTCGTTACCACGTCTTTCTCAAATTGGTGTTAGTGTTCAAGAAGCTGAGCAAAATGAACGTTACACAGTTAAACACATTCCGTTTGGTAAACAAATGGTATTTGAATATAAAAATGAAACGGATGCAGAAATGTATGTCGTTTTAGATGAAGAGAAACGACTTGTTGGCGCAGATATATATGGCGTCGATGCAGCTGATTTAGTAAACTTACTCGTATTTATTATTAATCAACGCATGACAGCACAAGATTTAAATCAATTAATCTTTGCTTTCCCTGGTGCCTCTAGCGGTGTCATTGATATGTTAAAAGTGAATATGCTGTAATTTAATATAGATAAATAAAGATGCCTACATATTGGAATCAAAGCGTTATTGTTCCAATCATGTAGGCATCTTTATAAATTTTACTATGCGGGTAGACTAAGATTTTACTTTTGAGATTCTAAGAATTTTTCTGCTACGGCTTTACCAGATTGTGGATTTTGGCCAGTAATAATGCGACCATCAGCGACTGCAAACTCAGTCCAGTTATCACCTTGTTCATAGTTTGCACCACGATTTTTAAGTTCATCTTCAGTAAGGTAAGGAACAACGTCGGCTAAGCCAACTGCTTGTTCTTCACTATTTGAGAAGCCAGTAACCGTTTTGCCATCGATAATATGTTTACCTTCAGCATCTTTTACATTTAATAAGCCAATTGCACCATGGCAAACAGAAGCAACAACATCGTTATTTTCATAAATTTCTTGAGTTAGCTTTTGTAAATCTTCATTATCTTTGAAGTCCCAAATTGTACCATGACCACCAGCAAAATAAATGACATCATAATTTTCAGCTTTAACTGCGTCAGGTGTAACTGTATGACCAAGACGTGTCATAAAGTCCTTATTCTGATAATATTCCCAGTCTAAATCTGTCATCATATCTTCTTGTAAACTTTGAGGGTCAATGGCAGTATATCCACCTTCTGGACTGATATAATGTACTTTATAACCATTTTTATATAAGACATCCGCGAAATGAACAACCTCACCAAACCATAATCCAGTTGGACGATTCATATCAGGATATTTCGTTACACTTGTTACTACAACTAATGCTCTTTTTGTATTCATTGATACGCCTCCTAATTTTATACTACGTTCAGTCTACCCTTTTCGGAAAAGTAAGAAACTGAAGAGGTCGTGAATTAAATATAATATGTTTCATGTAAAACGATGTAAGATGTATTCGTTGTTAGTCCAACGCAACTTCAATATACTTTATATAATAACTATTTTTTAATGAGAGGAGGAATTTGAATGGCACAAAACAAAGGAAAATTAAAATGGTCAAGCTTAATTATGGGAACGTTACTCTTAATTGTTGCAGTTATCATTTTCAGTTATCCTGTTAAAAATTTCTACACACTTACTTGGCTTATTGGCTTATTTATTCTTATTAATGGAGTGATTCAACTATTATTCCGTCGTGCTGCGAGAGCGCTTGCCGGTAGCAGTTCAGGATTAATTGTTGTCATAGGAATTATTGATATTATATTTGGACTACTTGTGATATTTAACGTTGGGGCAAGTTCAACCTTCTTCATATTTATGTTTGCCGCATGGTTTATTGTAAGTTCAGTTATTGGACTAATGACCATTTCAAAACAAAGCCGTTTGAAGGGACTATCTATCATTGTTAACGCTTTAGGCTTACTATTAGGAATTATTTTACTATTTAACCCTATGATGGGGATGATTCTAGTATCAACGATGATAGCCATCACATTTGCAATTCTAGGTGTGACTTACGTTATTGATGGACTTGCGTAAGTTTAATTATTAAAAGTGAAATCAGAGAAAGTGAATTCATTAATTAGAGGTATTACAATAAAACATATTAAATATTGATTCTAGGAGGCATTCATGTGACGTACAATTTTGATGAGATCATAGACCGTCGTTCTACAAATGCGATGAATGTAGAAGGTTATAAAGGCTATTTATTTGGAGACGCAGATACTTCAGATTTAGAAGAACATGATGAACTGATTCGTATGTGGGTAGCTGATATGGATTTCGCGACACCTGAAGTTGTGTTAGATGCGATAAGAGAAAGACTCGATAAAAAGATTTTAGGTTATACCAACATATTTGGCACAGATTATTATGAGGCTTTTGTGTCATGGACAGAACGACGATTTGGTTATACATTTCCGCAAGATCACCTTGTATTTTCTCATGGGATTGTTGCAGGGTTAATTGAACTTGTAAGCTATATTTGTGACAACGACGACAAAGCGTTGATTTTAACACCAAGCTACGGTCCTTTTAAAATGGCTTGTGATAAAAATAATATTAAGACGGTATATTCTCCGATGATTAATCATAATGGATACTATGAAATCGACTTTGAAGATGTCCGTCAAAAAGTGGAAACAGAAAATATTAAAGTATGTATCTTTGCTAATCCACATAATCCAACAGGTCGTGTATGGTCTGAAGATGAATTAAAGCAATTGGGACAAATTATGGTCGATAATGACGTATGGATCATCTCAGATGAAATTCACTGCGACATTAAACGGGCCGGTCAAACACATGTACCTTTTGCTAAAGCAGTGCCAGATTACGATAAGATTGTTACCGCAATGTCTCAAAGTAAGGCATTTAATATAGCAGGCTTAATGTTCTCAAACATTATTATTCCGAATAGAAGATTATTAAAGACATGGAAGTTACATCACTTTAGTTCTGAGAATCCATTAAGTATCGTTGCGACACAGGCTGCTTATGAAAAGGGCGAAGAGTGGTTAGCTGCTATGAATGATTATCTAGACGATAACTTTAAATACCTAGCACAATTTTTAGAACAAGAACTGCCACATGCAGAATTTAAAATTCCAGAAGCAACCTACCTCGCATGGGTTGATCTAAGCTATTACATTAAAGCAAAACACATAGATGAACCAATCGCTAAATATTTCATCAAACACGCCGGCGTTATCATTGAAGGACAAGAACAATTCGTTCATAATGCAGAAGGACATATCAGAATAAACATCGCTGTTCCACGTGAAATCATGATAAAAGGACTGCAAAAGATTAAAGACGCATTAGTTTAAAAATCATAATGTCTATTGGGATGAAAAATTCATCTTAATAGACCATTTTTATGTTAAATTAGAAATTAGACATTAATAAAAAGTCAATTATAATTAAATAAATTTAAGTAAAATTTAAGATTATTTAAATAAATTTGAATATTATTAAAGTATTTGTTATAGTTATTGGTGAGGAGGAGCAATTGTGAATCAAAATGAAATACCAAGTTGGATTTTAAACCTAGATAAGGGTGATATAGAATTTATCAAAAATTTAGTTCTATACTCTGGATCTTTAAAACAGTTAGCGAAGTATTATGAAGTTTCATATCCAACTGTTAGACAACGTTTGAACAATGTCATTGAAAAAGTCAAAATGTCAGAGCAACAAGAAGATAGCTCCTTAGTTAGTTTCGTTAGAACCTTAGCAATTGAAGAAAAGCTTGAATTAAATGATGCGAAAACCATTCTAGATTTGTATAACAAAGAACGGAAAGGATGAAAGTGAACTTGGAAATTATTAAAATGTTTCTACCGGCACTATTTTTTGCAGTTGTCGTAGCGACACAATATTTTCTTTCAAGAACAGGTAATAAATTTATAGGCTCAATTATTCCAGTAATAGCCGTGATAGTAATAACTTATTTACATATTACAGGTTTTCTTCAACTGAAACTTATTGGAACAATTATATTAACCGTTATCCTCCTATTATTCTTATATGTTGAATGGGATAGAGCCCAGAAAGATAATGAAAAAAAAGCTAAAAATGAAATGAATAAAATGAAAAGTAAAGATTTAAAATAGTTCTATTAAATCACTTTTGAAAAGATAAAATGTGTTTTACTATGACCATATGTTTGCAGAGAATCGATGGAATTCTCTGCTTTTTTCATGTTTTCAAAGCGAGCTTTAAACATAAAACAACTATCTCCAGAGATTCTATAACAAAATTCAACATTCTTTTGTTGAGCAATATAATCTTTAAAGTCTTTGTATAAATTATTTTTAATCGTCAATTCGATGAGTGCTTCAATATCATATCCCAACAATGCATAATCAATTTCAATTGTATAACTTTTGATAATGCGCATATCAATTAATCTATGTATACGATCCCTTGTTGCAGGTACGGATAGATTTACTTTTTGGCTAATTTCATTAAGTGATGTTTTACTATTTTTCAATAAAATTTCTAACAGCTTTTGATTTGTTTGGTCCACCTACACTAACTCCTTAAAAATTTAAAATAATTGAATTAAATTCCTTATAAATATTAAGTCTAAAATGAAAATTTAGCAATAAAATATAGGTTAAGGAGGAATGATAATGTCTATTATTAATGATTCAAGTATAGGTAACACGCCTTTTCAAAAATTATTAGGTCATCAAGAAGAATTAATGCAATCATGGACACAGCTAAGTGATGTGTTAGAAAATGACGGCGCACTTAACAAAGAATTAAAAGAAGAGTTAAGAAGAATGTTAGCGCAAAAGAACGGTTGTCAGTACTGTAAAGCTAAAGGTCAACCTACCGGCAGTCTTAAAGATGAAAAATCGTCCGTTTGCATAGGATTTACAGAAGTGTTTATTAAGATGGGTGACCAAATTCCGGACAATATTATTAACGTACTTAAAGACAGTTTAACAACAGAAGAAATTGTTGAACTCATTGCATTTATTACATTCACAAACGCACAACAAAACTTTGGCGCAATAATGAAATTGCAGCCATAATAAAATCCTCTAGCCAACTTGGTTAGAGGTTTTTTTATTTGAGTGAGTAGCAAGATAATCTTCCAAATCTTATAAAACTTATATGAAATAATAGAAATAAGTATATAAAAATTTAATTTTACAATTATTTGAAAATTCAAAATCATGAGTATAGAATGTAATTAAAGAAATGAGAAAACGCTTACATTAAGAATATGGCATATCTCATTTCTATGTTTTTACAGAATGTTTTGGGATGCACAACGATATGATCTTACGGAAGTGGGTGATAGTGATGACGGACTCATATGATTTGATTGTGGTTGGTGCAGGACCTGGTGGATATGTTGCCGCTATTCGCGCTGCACAATTAGGTCAAAAGGTTGCAATTGTAGAGAAAACAAACGCAGGGGGGACTTGTTTAAACGTAGGTTGCATACCTTCTAAAACACTACTCGAACATGGAACGAAAGCACATGATATACGTAAGGCTAATGATTGGGGAATTGAGACGCAAGCGATGAAAGTGAATTTCTCTAAATTAGTGCAACGTAAACAACACATTGTTAGCACGCTCACAGGTGGTGTGAAGCAATTATTAAAGAAAAACAAAGTTACTTTCATTAAGGGTGAAGCTACTGTAACAAAAGATTTAGAAGTTAAAGTTAATAATCAAACATATCAAGCGAAAGATATTATTCTAGCAACTGGTAGTAAACCTTTTATTCCTCCTATTGAGGGATTAAATGACATAAAGTATGAAACGACAGACACATTTTTTGATATAGAAACGTTGCCTAAACAACTCGCAATTATTGGTGGCGGTGTTATCGCTACTGAGTTAGCATCCTCAATGGCTGACTTAGGAGTCGAGGTTACAATGATTGAAGTTAATGAAGATATTCTTCTCACCGAGATTGAAGAAGTACGTGAACTGTTAAAGGACCATTTGAAGAATCAAAGTATAAGAATTTTAACAGGCGCAAAGATATCTAAAGTAACAACCTCTAAAGTGATTTTGGATAATCATGAAGATGTGTCATTTGATACTTTATTAGTGGCAACTGGTCGACAACCGAACATCAAGGTAGCTGAAGATCTAGATATCGATATGGATGGTAAATTTGTACAAGTCGATGAACATTATCAAACAACAATTAATCATGTATATGCTATTGGAGACCTTGTTAAGGGCTATCAACTTGCACATTCAGCGAGTGCACATGGATTACATGTTGTTGAAACTTTGGCTGGATTAAAACCAATGCCAGTATCTCCAAACAATATTACACGTTGTATTTATACTCGTCTTGAAGCAGCATCAGTTGGTTTATCTGAGTCTCAAGCTAAAGAAGCGGGTTATGACGTATCTGTTACACAATCTTCTTTTCAAGGAAATGCAAAGGCACTCGTAAAAGGAGAAGCACAAGGCTTTATTAAAATTGTGACTGATAAAGCATATGGAGAGGTCTTGGGTGCTTTTATTGTTGGTCCACATGCTACAGATTTAATCAGTGAAGTATTAGGTGTCAAAGCTTCAGAAGGTACAATGAATGAGTTATCTAACATCATTCAACCACATCCTTCTCTATCCGAAGCAATTGGCGAGAGCGCAGATGCATACTTTGGAAAAGCCATTCATATGTGATAACAGAACAAATCAATGAATGATAGGAGGAACTAACGATGGAAAAAGAACAAGCACGTTGGATTTATAAAACGATGAATGAAATTCGATACTTTGAAGAAAAGGTGCATAAAATCTTTAGTGACGGTAAGATTCCTGGTTTTGTTCACTTATACGTAGGCGAAGAAGCTGTAGCAACTGGTGTAATGTCACAACTTGAAGACGACGACTATATTACAAGTACACACCGTGGACACGGACATGCAATTGCCAAAGGATGTGACCTTAATGGCATGATGGCGGAGATAATGGGTAAACGTGATGGACTTGGTCATGGTAAAGGTGGTTCCATGCACGTTGCAGAAATAGATAAAGGAATGCTCGGTGCCAATGGTATCGTAAGTGGTGGCTTCGGACTTGCTACTGGTGCAGGTATTTCTATTCGAAATCAAGGTAAAAAGAATGTTGCTGTATGTTTCTTTGGTGATGGTGCAGCCAATGAAGGTAATTTCCATGAGGGCCTTAACTTTGCCTCAATCTTAAACCTTCCAGTTATCTTTGTTTGTGAAAACAACCAATTCGGTGAAGGTACAACACATGATTATGCCAGTGCTTCAGAAACAATTGCAGAGCGTGCTTCAGCTTATAACATGCCAGGTGTCAGAGTGGATGGCATGGATGTCGTTGAGGTTTATAAAGCAGCACAAGAAGCTGTAGAACGAGCAAAAAATGGTGAAGGCCCTACGCTAATTGAGTGTGACACGTATCGTAAATATGGTCATTTTGAAGGGGACGAACAAAAAGTTAAATCGCCAAATGATCGTAATGCGGACAAAAACGCAACAGAAGACTTTAAACGTCAAGCACTTGAAGAAGGTTGGTTAACAGAAGAAGAATTAAATGAAATTGAACGAGCAGCTGAACAAGCAGTAGAAGATGCAGTGAAATATGCAGATGAAAGTGAATTACCAGATGTAGATTCATTACACGAAGATGTATTTGCCTAAAAGGAGGTCATAACTATGAGTGAAGAACGCAAGTTAACATTTATGGGTGCAATTAACGAAGCAATCGATCAATCAATGGAACAAGATGATAATGTTATTCTCATTGGTACGGACGTTTCAGGTGGTGCAGGTGTAGAACATATTAAAGATGACGATACATTTGGTGGCGTTTTTGGTGTGACTAAAGGACTTGCGAAAAAATATAGTCGAGATCGTGTTATTGACACACCAATCGCAGAACATATTACACTCAGCTCTGCTGTAGGTGCGGCAGCTACCGGTATGCGTCCTATTGCAGAATTAATGTTCAATGACTTTATTGGATTTGGTTTAGATCCTATTTTGAACCAAGGTGCAAAAATGCGTTACATGTTTGGTGGTAAAGCTAAAATCCCACTTGTGGTACGTACAGTTCATGGCGCTGGTGCAGGTGCAGCAGCACAACATTCTCAATCGTTATATAACATGTTCGCCGCTATTCCAGGTGTGAAAGTGGTTGTGCCGTCTAATCCTTATGATGCTAAAGGACTGTTAATGGCAGCAGTACAAGATGATAACTTAGTAGTCTTTTCAGAAGATAAAACATTATTAGGACAAAAAGGTGATGTGCCTGAAGAACCTTACACAATAGAAATTGGTAAAGCAAATGTGACACGTGAAGGTGAGGATTTAACAATTGTAGCAATCGGTAAAATGGTTGCTGTTGCTGAAGAGACAGCAGAGAAGTTAGCAGAGGATAACGTTTCAGTTGAAGTTATTGATTTACGTTCTGTATCACCATGGGATAAAGAAACAGTTCTAGAATCAGTGAAGAAGACTGGTCGTTTAATTGTGATTGATGAATCAAATCCACAATGTAATGTAGCGGGAGATGTTGCATCTGTTATTGGTGATATTGGTTTTGATTATTTAGACGGACCAATCAAGAAAGTCACTGCACCGGATACACCAGTTCCATTCGCAGCAAACCTTGAACAAGCCTATATACCAAACGTAGATAAAGTATTAGATGTTGCATCTGAACTAATTGAAGACTTGAAAAAAGTTAATTCATAGGCAAGGAGGTGTTGAACGATGAGCGAAAATATTATTATGCCAAAACTCGGTATGACGATGAAAGAAGGCACAGTCGAAGAATGGTTTAAAGCTGAAGGAGACACTGTCGAACAAGGGGAAAGCGTCTGTACAATCAGTTCTGAGAAACTAACGCAAGATGTTGAGGCACCGGCTAGTGGTACATTACTCGAAATTAAAGTTCAAGCCGGAGAAGAAACTGAAGTTAAATCTGTACTTGGTATTATAGGTGATGAAGGAGAAAGTACTGAATCAAGTAGTACGACTGATTCTGATAATGAAGAATTCAATAACTCACAATCAGACGATGAAGAGCAACAAACCAACGATACAACTTCTGTAAATGAAGATGATAGTAATCATGATGAAGATACAAATATGTCTAATAATGTTAAACCCCAAAATGGTAAACGTATCTTTATATCACCACTTGCACGCAAGATGGCGGAGGATAAAAACTTTGATATCACTAGAATTCAAGGTACAGGTGGTAATAATCGTATAACAAAATTAGATATTCAACGTGTAGAAGAGCAAGGATATGATATTGAAGCAAAAAATGAGGATATGCAATCTAAAGAGGATAAGAACACTAAATTTAACAGTGCTAATGTCGGTGAAGGACTAAATCCAATGCGTAAGCGTATAGCACAGAATATGCGTCAAAGCTTGGCCGAAACAGCACAACTCACATTACATCGTAAAGTGGATGCTGACCGTTTGTTAGATTTCAAAAACAAACTATCAGCTGAACTTGAGAATGCAAATCAAGATACTAAATTGACTGTCACAGCATTGCTAGCTAAAGCCATCGTCTTAGCACTTAAAGATTATGGTGCAATGAATGCTCGATATGAAAATGGTCAACTTACAGAATATGATGATGTTCATTTAGGTGTGGCAACGTCACTCGACGAAGGGTTAATGGTACCAGTTATAAATAATGCAGACACTAAAAGTATTGGTGCTTTAGCTAAAGAGATTAAATCTTCAGCAGAAGCGGTACGTGATGGTAATACAAATGATGTTAAACTGTCAGGTGCTACATTCACAATCACCAACATGGGTACGAGTGGCATCGAATATTTCACACCAATTCTTAACCTGGGTGAAACAGGAATCCTAGGTGTAGGTGCACTTTCTAAAGAAGTTGTACTTGAAGGAGATAGTGTTAAACAAGTATCACGTATACCGTTAAGCTTAACGTTTGATCATCAAATTCTTGATGGTGCGAGCGCTGCTGATTTCTTAAAAGTATTAACTAAATATATTGAAAATCCATATCTATTAATTCTTTAATAACAAATATATTTAATTTGATTAAGACCCTCAGTACACAAAAAAGTGCTGGGGGTATTTTCATGTCTCGAACCACACTTCCAATCCTTTCGCACAAAACAAAGCCCTATATTGAAAAAGTAAAAATTCTGTCACTTACGTTTATTTGAAATTATAAAAATATAACTCTAATATATAATTAAAAGGGTATAAAAGCGCTTACACATTAAACAAGTGGTTATGTTCATAACAAAGGTTATTAAGGGATGAAAACAACTTCAAAGGTGAAAGGGGTACAAATGATGTCTAAATCGTATGATTTGATCGTTATTGGAGCAGGACCTGGAGGTTATGTCGCAGCAATTCGAGCAGCACAACTAGGCAAAAATGTAGCGATTGTTGAGAAACAGCACGTTGGTGGTGTATGCCTCAATGTAGGTTGTATACCGTCGAAGATATTTTTAGAATATGGTGCTAAAGTGAGAGATATTCATTCTGCAAACAATTGGGGAATTAAAACGAATCACATAGACATTGATGTAACTAGTCTCGTACAACGTAAAGATCAAGTGGTTAAGACAGTGACTGATGATGTTCGAGACGCATTAAGACAACACAACGTTGATTTTATTGAAGGGGAAGCAGAAGTATTAGAAGGATTAAAAGTTCAAGTCGATCAAACTATTTATACCGCGAAAGATATTATTTTAGCGACAGGAACAAAGCCATTCGTACCACCAATCGAAGGGCTAGATAAAGCGCACTTTGAAACAGCTGATACATTTTTCGACATGGAACAGCTGCCGAAACAACTTGTGATTATTGGCGGCGGCGTTATTGCCTCGGAAATAGCCTCATCAATGGCTGATTTAGACGTAGATGTTACGATTTTGGAAAAGGGCGATAGCATCCTATCTAGTGAAATTAAAGAAATACGTGACCATCTATCCACCTATTTGCAACAACAAGGTGTTAACATCATCACCAATTCAGAAACTAAGAAAGTGAATGCCAAGACTTTGGAAATTGATGGAAAAGATGGCCCTAAAGAAATTCTATATGAAACATTGCTCTTTGCGACAGGGAGACAACCCAATGTTCAAGTTGCTAAGGCGCTTAATTTAGAACAAAATGGCAAATGCTTACAAGTTAATGAACATTATGAAACTAGTTACGCACACGTCTATGCGATTGGTGATTTAGTGCCAGGCTATCAGTTAGCACATACTGCAAGTGCACACGGTAAATATGTGGCAGAATATATTGCAGGCAAACAACCAGAACCGATAAATCAAGAGGATATACCAAGATGTATTTATACAAGATTGGAATCTGCGTCAGTAGGTTTATCAGAATTACAAGCACAAGAGGCGGGTTATGAGGTTGAAGTGACGACTGCACCTTTCAGAAGAATCCTAAAGCAATCTTAAAAGGTGAAACACAAGGAATGGTTAAAATAGTAGCGAATAAGCAGGATGGTAAGATTTTAGGTGGATTTGTCGTTGGACCTCATGCGACAGATTTAATTAGTGAAATCTTAGGCATTAAGGTTTCGGGCGGTACATTAAACGATATTTCTCGAATTATACAACCACATCCTTCACTATCGGAAGTGATTGGTGAAAGTGCAGATGCATCTTTTGGAAAAGCAATATATCATTAAGTAAAATCGATTATGATCTTTTAAAGTCTTAGTAAAATACATTGATAATCTATACCTTTTAACGCATTAGCGTTTTGATTAAAAACACATAAAACGAATTATAATATATAAGTTACTAGCATGAAAAATCCCCAGGCTCGTCAAAATTGCTGGGGGTTTTAATGTGTTATTTATGTAACTCGTTAATTAACGTAGCGATTAAAATGTTAAAGTAAATTAAATTGTTTAAGTAATAAACCTCATTCGTTAACATTACGCATTATTATTTAAACTGCAATTATTAAAGTAAATTAATAAAATGCAATTTAGCAATACTTAAGCGGTCACTATCTTTTATCGTAAGATAGTTGACTTATTTTTTAAAATACACTATCTTATATTATAAGATAGTTAATAAAAGGTGATGACATGTCAGTATCTAATCAAATGATGAAGGGGCTTTTAGATGGCGCAATACTTGGACTTATAGCTAAGGGTGAGACATACGGGTACGAAATTTTAGAGAAATTAAAAGAAAACCAATTTCCTGAAATTAGCGATGGTAGTATTTATCCTGTATTGCTTAGGTTAAGCAAGAAAGGATATGTTCACACAACCACGCGCAAATCGGATAACGGTGGACCTAAACGGAAGTATTACACGATTTCTGAAAGTGGACAAGAAGAGTTAAAAAGATTCAAAGAGAAATGGAGTTATCTTAACTCAGGAATGAATAACTTATTCGGGAGTGATGAATATGATGACTAAAGAACAAGAGGACTATATATTTAAATTAAAAGCAGAATTAATGTTTAGAGGTAAGGATGAAGATGAAGTACATGCAATTGGCGATGAATTAGAAGATCACTTTGAAACAGCAGAAGAGAATGGCGACGATGTTAGTGATATTTTAAACACATCAGTTAAAGATTATGCGGATAACTTTTCTAAAGAAATGAGCTTTACCAAAGGACTACCTAAATATTTAACGTACTTTGTGCTTTTTATGTTTGCGATATTCACAATTCCAGATTTCTTTGAAAATGACGTCACCCTAACATTAGGATATATTTTAAATACAATTTTTATCTTCGTATTAAGTGTTGTCGTACCATTATTTTTAATAAAGAAAGCTATTATGAAATATGGCGATGCTAAACGTGTATATGTCTATGCATTTATAGGAGGAATAATTCTTTTCTCACTGATGGTTTTAAGTACGTTTATTGCCAAAAGATACCCAATATATACACTTGTGACACTAAATCAAACCCAAAGCATCATTACTGGGCTCATATTATTAGCAATCGTCATGTTGCTATGTTTCATTGTTAAACAAAAACTATTTGCACTCGTATTATTTATCGTTTGCTTACCTAATATAATAGGACAAATCTTTAAAGCACATAGCCATTCTAACGAGCAATTTTTAACGATATCAATTGTACTTTATATCGTTCTAATAATCGGGATGAACATTGCATTCTTCGGCCATGCTTACTACACGAACCGAAAAGAAAAAAAACGTAATTCTTAAATGATTGATAAAAGCGTTGAGTCACTTCATTGATAGTGACTCAACGCTTTTATTACTGACGCATCATTGAAATATGAATACATCATTAATCGACTAACCAACCACCATCGATTGGAATAATTGAACTATGGATGAAATCAGAATCATCACTTGCTAGGAAGAGTGACAATTGTGCAATTTCCTCTGGTTGACCATAACGACCAGCAGGTACAGAATTTGTTTTTTCCATAACATCTGCAGAACCTTCTTCAAACATCGCATGTGTCATGCCAGTATCAACAGCACCAGGTGCTATGGCGTTTGCTTTAATACCTTTAAGGCCATAATCAAATGATAATTGTTTCGTATAACCTGCAATACCATGTTTCGCTGAAGTATAAGCTGCACCGCCACCGCCAGCTACAAATGCACCGATAGAAGCAATATTAATAACAGTACCTTTGCCATTGTCAATCATATGTGGCAACACTGCATTCGTTACAAGATACGTACCTTTTAAATTGATATTAATAATTCTATCCCATAATTCCTCTGACGTTTCTAGCGTTGGTTTATAATCATCTAGAATACCAGCTGTATTACTTAAGATATTAATCGTACCAAATGCTTCAACACCTTGTTTAACAGCGTGGTCAACACTTTCTTTATTAGATACATCGATTGTAACTGGCAGTGCTTCGCCACCATGCGCTATAATGTCACTAGCTGTTTGGTTCACAGTTTCTTCATTGATATCAGCGATTATAACTTTAGCACCTTCTGATGCATAAAGAATGGCCTGTGCTTTACCCATACCAGAACCTGCACCTGTAATAAATGCGACTTTACCATCTAATTTTCCCATTAATAATACCTCCAAGATATATTCATGAACACCCTTTATTTAACTATTCCTTTAAATTGTGAAAGTATTCATATCACTTATTTATGTATTCATAACTTTAAGTTATGAGACTTTGAATGATTATTAATTAAGAACATAGGTTCAACTAAATTATTGTAGATTGCTAGAATAATAAAGTTTAGTTGCTAAAAATACGAAGTATTGGCTGCGAGACGCTACTAGGAATAGCATTAGCACTGAGACAAAACCTAAATAAAAAAAGAGTTAAATCACAACCTACAAGACTTTGAAAAAGGCTTATAAAGTGATTTAACTCTTTTCAATTATAAATAACTTGGCTTCACAGTGGTTGATTGACATTAAGCATTCATATGCTTAACATCTAATCAACTTTGTGGGGGCGAAAAAACGAATTCTTAATAATTAAATTCTGTTTCGCTCCCAGCGATGCCTAGAGCAAGCGAGCAGCAACAATACGCAGTATTGTGTAAAATACTCATATTAAATTACTTAAATTGTTAAAGTAATGAATTACAATTCTTCATAAACAGCTACAATTTCATCTGCTAAGCGGTCATTGATTTTCGCATATTCTTGTAAGAATGCTTTCACACCATGTGCATCAATGTATTCACGCATTTCAACTGTTTCTTTATCGTTCATATCATCATATTTTAATAATAACGCTGCTGCTTTTAATAAGCCTTTGCGACGTAAATTATTTTCATATAAATAAGATAAAGGTTTGATAATACGATCTTTAGGACCGATTTTACGAATTGTTCCACGACCTACACGTGTTACTTCGTCAGATAGGTATGGATTTTCGAAACGACCAATAATCTTCTCAACATAAGCCGCTTGTTCTTCTTTAGTGAAACTGAAGTTATCCACGATGTACTCGCTTGTTTCACCTAATACTTGACGTAAATCTGCAACGATAGCTTCATCTTTAACAGCATCTAATACAGTATCTCTACCATAGAAGCGACCAGCATATGCTAATAAAGCATGACCAGTGTTAACTGTTAATAATTTACGTTCGATGTAAGGTGTTAAATCATCAACATATTTAATATGTTCTAACTCTTCACCGTACCAAGCATCTTTTTCAACAACCCATTCAAAGAAAGGTTCAACCATAACGTCTAAAATATTGTCATTCTTTTGAAGTGGGACAATACGGTCAACTGCAGAGTTCGCGAAGTGAATGTTATCACCTAATGGACCAGTGATGTCTAAGATTGCTTCTTTAAGCGTATCAGTCGCCATAATCGCATTTTCACACGCTACGATATTAACGTGATTTTCTTTCTCTTTTAAAACTGGTGCGAATGATTTCGCAATGATAGGAAGGATGTTCACACCAACTGCAGTTGTAATAATGTCAGCTTCAAGAATTGCTTGTTTCAGTTCATCTGAAGGTTGACCACTATTAATCGCACTAACACCAGTAACACGTGTTGTTGTTTTCTCTTCATTAGCAAGAATAACGTTATACGCGCCTTCATTATCTAATGCGTTAATAATTTCCTCATTAACGTCTGCAAATGTTACATCAATGTTGTTATCTGAAAGAATATAGCCGATGAATCCACGGCCAATATTTCCAGCTCCCAAGTGTACTGCTTTCATTATGCGTCAGCCTCCTCGAAGACTTGTTTAATTTCTTCAGCAGATTTAGCGTTGACGATACGATCAACATTTTCTTCTTCACTGAATGTAATTGCGATTTTAGATAATAAGTCTAAATGTTCGCCATCTTTACCAGCGATACCAACAACAACTTTAACTGTTTCGCCGTTCCAATCTACGCCTTCAGGAATTTGTAGTAATGTTAAACCTGATGCTAATACATCACCTTTAGCTTCGTCAGTACCGTGAGGAATTGCTAAACCGTTACCCATGAATGTTGAAACAAGTTGTTCACGTTCTTTCATTGCTTGGATATACGCTTCGTTTACAGAACCGTTATCTACTAAAGCACGACCAGCTTTTTCAATTGCTTCGTCTTGGCTTCCTACAGATAAGTTTAAAAAGATATTGTCATTACTAAATAATTCAGTCATTTTATACACTCCTAAGTTAATTGGTTTTGAATTCGTTTTAAAAAGCTATCTCTCAATATGTGTTTCATAGCGTCAGGGTCTTGCATGAAGTCATCAATTTGCTCGAGATGATGTCCTAATTCAGCAGATAATTCCCCAACAAGTTGTGCCATTTCATCATTATTTGGGATGAATAGGCTAACCATATATTTAATTTTGAAAAGGTCATTTTGAGTACTTTGCATGCCCAAACTTTCATTTAATATCGTGATTAAAATGAGAGGGCGTAATATTAAATCATCCTTCATATGTGGAATTGCAACAGGATAGGGTTGCAATATCCAACCGGGATTCTGATTTAATTTATCTTGCAACAGCTCAGCGAATGACGTCTGACTATTCGGCGCAATGACGCCATGTTCCTCAAGATAGTCAGCTAAATAATAATTCCAAATAGTTACATCTTTGTATTCAAATTGCATAGAGTTCAACAATGTTAAGCCGTGTTCGATGTTCCTGACCACTTGATCAGGGTCTTGAATCGAATGCTTCATTTCATTCTCTTCATGTTGTTTCGCTTTATGCTCGGTTGTCTTTAAAAATGATGCTACATACGTCACATCGGATTCTGGTAGCAATGGATTAACGGTAATAAATGGCGTTGTGATATCCAATTTAACCGTTGAAATAATGCCATCATAATCCTCTAGATTTAACATTTTTAAATCACTGACGGACGCTTGTGTAATCTTCTCTATTTCATTAAAAGATTGTTGTAATCGTGTTGCCAACAATCGACTTGTTCCAATACCACTACTGCAGACAACTAAAACATGTAGAAGTTGGGTGGACTGACTTTTCAAGGAGCCACCAAAATGCAAGACGATGAAGGCAATCTCACTATCCGGGAAGACTAACTCCGGCCATGTCTGATCGATGGCCTTGTGTACAATATCGAAGAGACGAGGATACTTGTACTTAATCATCTCGGTAAGTGGATTGTACGTCTCAATGTTTGCTTCCAAACGATTAATCGCTGGATTAATGTGCAATGATAAGCCATGAACTAGTGTTGCATAGTCTTCGAATGATTGGCCTGATAAGCGCTCTACACGATTTACAAATGCTTGTATTTTACGGTCGTCAAATTCATTATTCTCAAACATCTTGGAGGTTGTTCGACGGTTTGCACCACGTAAATGAATTGTTATAAAAGTGACTTCCGCTTGGTTAAAGTCGATGTCGTATAGTGTCTCTATACGTTTCGCAATTTCTGTGGCAATTTGATGTTCAAATGTGTCTTTTACAGAATTATGAATATCTTCATTAATCGATACATATTCACCATTTTGAATACGAGCAATACTTAACACGATATGGACGGTTAAGGTCAGATAACTCGATTCTGTTAAGGTATAAGGCAATTGGCCTAGGTAATCCATTAAAATACGTTCAATCTTAAATATGCTATCAAGGTCGACTAAAGCTTGTTGCGATTGATTAATCGATTGATAGACGAAGTGGTTCTCGATAACTGAGTAAACACTTGTACTATTCAAGTTGTTGACCATCAATTGACTTAAGAATTCACGTTTTTTTGATTCGGGGCCATCAAGATATACCCCTTCACCACGCTTGCGATAAAGTATAAGTTGATAGCTAGCGAGATCATTCTCTAGGTCATCAAGCAATTTGGTTAATGACTGAACAGATACGCCAATTTCTTGCGCCAAGCTGTATTGCTTAACAGCATGCTTAGATTGAATAAGCGCATACAGAATAATTGCCTTTTGTTCTTCAACAGACAAGTCAATGGTATCGTGTTGCGCCATTTCTTGTTTTAATAGCTGGATTTGATCATCATCACAAGATAACTTAATCCCTTTTTTGTTTGCCCGTTCAAGTTTCATATTGAAGCCTTGGAGGTAGGTTTCAATGCCTTTTAATTCACGATGAATAGTACGAGAGGACACGCCAAGTTGTTGAGCAATTTCATAAATCGTGACGTATTGACCGTAATACTTAATTAGCAGTTCAATGATTTCCTTTTCACGTGTACTCATTAACATGGTGTGTCCCCCCTTGAAAGGAGTCTGAACATAAGTGATAGAAATAATATGTTCGACTCCCAAACTATTTAATTATGCTTTATCTTGATCTTTCTTCAAGTTGTTTAATAATTCTTCATAACGTGGAGAATTTAAGAAGTTATCCACTGAGATATGAATTGCGTTTGGAACTTGTTTGATTGCACGGTCTGTTAATGTTTTTTGTGTAATAACAAGTTGTGCATTATTTGGTAATTGGTTAATAGCAGTATTTGTAACATTAACGTCTGAAATGCCTGCTTTTTTAAATTTATTACGTAACATACTTGCACCCATTGCACTAGAACCCATACCCGCATCACATGCGAAAATAACATGGTCTACGTTGCTATAGTCGTGAGCGTCTACGTCTTCAGTGTTGTAGTTATCAAGTAAGTCTTCTTCTTCGTCCTCTGATGAAGCTTCTTTTTTATCTTCATCATCAGCTTTGTTAGCAGCTACGCCAGCTGCGCCAGTACCAGTTGTCGCACCAGTTAATTTAGAAGACACGCTAGATTTTTTACCTTTAGTAGATTCCATTTTAGCTGTTGCTGCTTCTAAATCTTGTTTAGGTTCTTTAGTAAATTTCATAATTAATGCTGCAACTACGAATGAAACAAGTGCTGCTAAGAATACGCCTAATACCATGTGTAAGAATTCACCTTTAGGTGCATTTAAACAATACACGATGAATGAACCTGGTGAAGCTGGACTCTTGAATCCGAAACCAGTTGCTTGGTAAGTTGCTACGCCAGTCATACCACCTAAAATAACAGCGATGAATAATAATGGACGCATTAATACATATGGGAAGTAAATTTCATGAATACCACCGAAGAAGTGGATGATACCTGCACCATATGAAGTTGCTTTCGCTGTGCCTTTACCGAAGATCATGTACGCTAATAAGATACCGATACCTGGTCCAGGGTTTGATTCGATTGCGAATAAAATTGATTGACCTGCACTTGCTGCTTGGTCAGTACCAAGAGGTGTGAATACACCATGGTTAATCGCGTTGTTAAGGAATAAAATTTTAGCTGGTTCTACGATGATACTTACGATTGGTAATAAGTGTAAGTGTACTAAGAATTCAACTGCTACAGATAAGATGTGCATGATGAATTGCATAATTGGCGCCAATAATTTGAAGCCAAGGATTGTCATAATAAATGCTAGAATACCCGCTGAGAAGTTATTGAATAACATTTCAAAGCCTTGTGGTGTTCTAGGTTGTAAGAATTGGTCAACTTTCTTCATTAACCAGCCAACAAGTGGTCCCATAATCATTGCACCAAGTAACATTGGTGTATCTGGTAATGCAACAATAACCCCCATAGTTGCTGTCGCTGCAACGATACCACCACGTAAGTCGTGAATTAAACGACCACCACTAAATGCGATCAGTAATGGAATTAAGTATGTGATCATTGGTCCTGCTAATTGAGATAATTCTTTGTTAGGGAACCAACCATTATCAATGAAAATCGCAGCAATAAAGCCCCATGCGATAAACGCACCGATGTTTGGCATAATCATACTACTAAGGAATGAACCAAACGCTTGAACTTTACGGCCGAGACCTTTTTTCTCTTGTGTCTCTGTTTGAGCCATAACTACACCTCTTTTTTTATTCTGATTTGATAATTCAATTGTAATGGCACAAGAAAGCGTCTACAACACAAAGAAAATGCGACTTTGTCACAGTAATTGTGACAACGGTGTGACAAGGTCATGGTGAAAGTCTCACAACTATATTGAAGCCCAATGTAAAACCTTCTACTTATGATAATTATGTGAGAAATTCCATTGAAAATGTTTGAATATGGCAATGAAAAAATGTCATTAGTTATATTTTAAATGCGCAATAAGTTATTACTTATTTAAAGATTAAATGATAGGAAACAGGTTATAGAACAAGTAAGAAACAATATAAGGAGTGTTGTTTATGACTGGAAACACAGGAAACGGATGTGTGAAATGTGGACATACGGAAGTGGAAGAAGGAACATTATCAGCAACAGGATCTGGACTATCTAAGATGTTTGATGTGCAGCATAACAACTTTAAAACAATAACTTGTAAAAATTGTGGTTATACGGAATTTTACAAAACAAATAATAATAGAACGAGTGATATTGTCGATTTATTCTTTGGTGGATAATTGAATATCAATATTTATGTCAGAATCAGCGACTTTCTAGGCGCTGGTTCTTTTTCATTTGTAAAAGGGAGACTTCGGGTTGTGTGATGTTAGGGGGTAGGATGTCTAAAATCAAATAAATTCAACCTAAATTACTAAGAATTTGAATGATTTTGAGCAGTTTATATACCTAACTTTCTTAACTATTGGTACCATAGTTTTATTAATTAAAACATATTTCCAGGGTTATATCGTTAGGAGGGTTAGGATGAATTCCAATACTGAATTTAAAAAAGGGATTCTATATGCGTTAGGTGCTTATGTATTATGGGGTATCTTGCCAATTTATTGGAAATTAATTGGTGGCGTTAGTGCATTTGAAATCTTAGCTTACCGCATTGTATTATCTATGATCTTTATGATACTAATGATCGTAGTTTTAAAGAAATCACAAACGTTCAAACGTGATTTAAAACATTTATTCTCACATCCAATTGAACTAATCGTCATTATTATTGCTGGTTATGTGATCACAATCAACTGGGGAACGTTCATCTGGGCTGTGTCAAATGGACACGTACTTCAATCTAGTTTAGGTTATTATATTAACCCATTAGTAAGTATATTATTGGCGTTCATTTTCCTAAAAGAGAGATTCAATAAATTTGAAACGCTAGCAATCATCTTTGCGACAATCGGAGTTCTGTATATGACGATTCGCGTTGGAGAATTCCCAGTCATCTCATTAATGTTAGCATTCTCATTCGGTATTTATGGCTTGTTGAAGAAGATTGTTAAAATTGAAGCCATAAGCAGTATCGCGATTGAATGTATCGTTACAGCGCCAGCAGGATTAATATATATGATTTATTTATGGAATACTGGAACATCATCAGTAGGTTTGAATATGGACACATTCTGGTTGATGTTCTCAGGTGCAGTAACTGCCATTCCATTAATCTTATTCTCAGCCGGTGCCAAACGTATTCCGTTATCTCTAACAGGATTCATTCAATACGTTGGTCCAACTATCATGTTCTTCTTAGGTATCTTTGCATTTAAAGAACATTTTGATGCGCAACAATTAGTTACGTTCGCGCTCATTTGGTTCGGTATCGTATTGTACAGCATTTCTCAATACGTGAAAATGAAACGTAACCCTAGACCTGAATAATTACAATAAGGCCTGGGACATAAATAATATAATGATGCTATTTTACAAATTCACAGTAGATGACTGAACTGAGAAGTCGCTTAAATTAAGCTTTTCTCAGTTCTAGTCATCCTTGCGGGCGGGGCCCCAGCAAAGAGAATTTCATCAAGAAATTCTACAAGCAA
>NZ_JAVSMG010000009.1:0-94718 GCF_033283505.1 Staphylococcus sp. NWU MK-U1
TCTCTCTACAACTATAAAAAATAGCTGTGAAAAAATCTATCGTCATAGATTTCTTCACAGCTAATCTTAGTATGTTTGTATTTACATTTATAATTTATAAGTAAAAATAATGACGATATGCAATGTTTCACTTTTTAATAAAAGGCTATTTAAATAGATATATTAATTAAATCAAGATTATTCGACTATTTAATAATTAGGGGTGAAATCATGAGTAAAATCTTATTAACAGGTGCATCTGGTTATATTGGAGGACATTTAAAAGATCAATTAAAAATGCATCATGATATTATAGCAATTTCAAGAAATACTAGTAACAAAGAAAATGAAGAGAATGTTACTTGGAAAGCTGCTGATTTATTTGATTTAGATGAGATAACAGAAGTAATGGAAGGAGTAGATACTGCAATTTACCTTGTCCATTCTATGATGCCAAACGCCAAGTTAACGCAAGCAAACTTTGAAGATATGGATGCTTTATTAGCAGATAATTTTGCGAGAGCTGCAAAGAAACAAGGCGTTAAACATATTGTATTTATGAGTGGTTTAATTCCAAATGAAGATAAACTATCTGCTCATTTACGTAGTCGTTTGGAATGTGAAAAAATTCTAGGTGCTTATGGTATACCTGTAAGTACATTAAGAGCTGGTTTAATTATTGGGGCTAAGGGAAGTTCTTATCCTATTTTAAAACGTTTAGTTGAACGATTGCCTGGTATGGTATTACCTACTTGGGCATACAATATGATAGCACCAGTTTCAATTAATGATGTAATTAATAAACTGGCATTACTAGTAGAGCGAACACCACAACATAATGAGGCTTTTGACATTACAGGACCCGAAATTATGAATTATAAAGAATTAATACAACGTACAGCATTAGTGCTAAATAAGCGATTACCAATCGTTGATTTACCAATTATACCTATTTGGGTAAGTAGATATTGGGTACAACTCATTTCACAAGTACCTAAAGAAATGGTTTACCCACTTATGAATAGTTTAGTTCATGATATGATTCCGCAACCAGAGCGCACGCATCCTGATATTTCTATTGGAGAGATGACGTATGAAGAAAGTGTGCAACAAGCGCTAGATGAAGAAAATGAAATAAATGAAAATCAAAACAAATCAAAAAAATCATCTAGTTCTAATAGTAAAGAACAAATTAAAGATGTTAGAGCAATATCACGCTTTAGAATTCCAGAAAATTATTCAATGGAAGATGTCTCAAAAACATATGCGAAGTTTATAAATAATATTACGTTACATTTAATTAATGGAACTATAAATGAAAATGAATTTAATATTAGTTTGCCATTTACTAATCAATTTATTTTAAAAATGGAACGTGATATGCAAGATTCTTCTAAAGATATGATTGTTTATAAAATCGTAGGTGGTAATTTAGCATTATCTAATAATGGTGGTAATGCTAGATTTGAATTTAGACGCATCTTGGATTCAAATGAAGCTATTATTGCATTACAAGAATATGAACCGACGTTACCTTGGTCTGTTTATAAGTTTACACAGGCTAATATCCATAAATCTGTAATGGAATTATTTGTTAATCATATGAATAATCTTGCAGATAAAGATAAAGATAAAGAAGCGACAACACAAAGTGATCAATTGTTTAGTACAATCGCGATGACTGCAGGAGCAGTTATAGGTGCATATGTTGGATCAAAAATTTATCATTTGATTAAAGCCTAAATGACGAAAAATTAGTATTAATTTTAAGCTAAATAAAATACACGACTAATAACTTCATAATTAGTGAGAAAAGACAATTTCTATGAATTATTATAGAAATTGCCTTTTCTTTTTTATGTTTGAATTAAGATGTGTAGCTTTATTAAACTTAAGTGCAACTGCACTTGTGTATGGCGTTCTTAAATAAATAACAAAACATAGTTGTGAAACTTTTAAGCAAGCATCTCGACTTAAGTGAAATAATGAACCCAATTTCTAAGACACTACTTTAGAAGTTAATAAATTGCAATATACATACAAAGACTGATAAAATTTTATATATTTTAAGATAAAATAGTAGGTATTATTTTCATTGAATTGTATTTTTCATCCAGTAAAAGAAGTAAGTTATATTTAGTCATGCAGTATTAGGAGGCCATAATGTTTCATTCAAAACATTCACATTTTGTAAATGGTATAACTTTAAATGTTAGAAATTTAGCAGACTTAAGACCATTTTATGAAACTATATTGGGATTTGAAGTTATTACAGAAACAAATCATTCTGTTCAGTACGAGATAGGTCAGTCAAATCATTTTTTAACATTAAATGAAGTTATAAATGGTAGGGAACCACTTTTATCTGAAGCAGGATTATTTTATGTAGGTATAATGCTTCCTAATATTACAGATTTAGCCGATTTACTTGTACAAATGACAGACTTTGAAATTCCGGTCAATGGTGGAGAACAAAGTGTTTGTACGTCCCTCTTTTTTGAAGATCCAGAGGGGAATGCGTACAAGTTTTATGTCGACCATGATATGGATTACTGGGGCTACGATAATGAAAATGTAAAGTTAGATATTGAAGCAATCAATGTTACACGTTTACTAACAAATGTATCAGAACAAACTTGGCAAGGGATTCCTAAAGGCACTAAAATAGGAAATTTATCACTTAAAACGATACATATGTCAGAGGTTGAATCTTATTATTTAAGATATTTTGGACTTGAACCATCTGCGTTTTTAGATAAGTTTTCACTCTATATGTCTTCAAATCAATACTATCATCATTTAGCTGTTAATCAATGGTTATCAAGTACTAAACGTGTGATGAATAACGTAACATATGGTCTTGCTTTAATTGATTATTATTATCCCGAAACAACGCATATTGATGTTAAAGGTCCAGATGGGCTTTGTTTTAGATTTAATTTTATAGAAGTAGTGTGATTTAATGAAGAAATATATACTTATAATGGTTTTAGGAAGTGCACTTTTCACTGGTGGAGCGATATATGATGGAATTGATAATCAAGATATGACGCAACCGACAATTCATTTTTGGGAAAAGAACCCAATGAAATTAAACTTATATGCTAAAGGCCAATGTACGTATTATGTGTTTGATAGAATTAGACAAGATGGCAATATGATTAGTAATAGATGGGGAGATGCCAAATATTGGGCTAATGAAGCAAGCAAAGAAGGATATAAAGTTAATGATAATCCAAGTGTTGGTTCAATCCTTCAATATCCAAAAGGTCAACATGGTCATGTTGCATATGTAGACAAAGTTAATCATGATGGCTCGTTAACCGTTTTTGATATGAATTATCGTAAACCATATGAAGTTACTAAGCGCACAGTTTACGAATACCAAGTAGATGAATTTAATTATATTCATCCTAAGAAAAATCAAAGTGAAAACGCATAATGAACTACAGTTACTAATATCATCATCTATTTGTAACTGTAGCTTTTTTTATATAGAGGAGTAAGCTATAATGTAGAGTGTTGTCAAAGTGTAGTGTGTGAATGGAGGCACGTGAATGAAAAAGAAATATTATATAACCATATCTTTAATAGTAGCAATCGCTATATTAATTATTGACCAAGTCACAAAACGGATTATTGCTACAGCAATGAATATTGGTGATTCATATGAAGTTATTCCTAATTTTTTAAATATAACATCACATAGAAACAATGGTGCAGCATGGGGAATTCTTAGTGGTAAAATGGGATTCTTTTATATTATTACGATAGTTATTCTCATCGTACTTGTACTATTTTATATTAAAGAAGCAAAGTATAATCTATTTATGCAAGTTGCAATAAGTTTACTATTTGCAGGTGCATTAGGTAACTTTATTGATCGATTAGTTAATGGTGAAGTAGTTGATTTTGTTGATACTAATATTTTTGGATATGATTTCCCAATATTTAATGTTGCGGATTCAAGTTTAACAATAGGTGTATTGTTCATAATCATTGCCTTACTTAAAGATGCGAATTCAAAAGAATAGGAGGCTATAATTTGAAAACACATGAATTTAAAATTGAAAACCAAGAACTTGTTGGACAGCGTATTGATAAATTATTACCTGAATTCAATAATGAATGGTCTAGAAGTCAAATTCAAGATTTGATTAAAGAAGATTTAGTTACAGTTAACGAAAAAGTGATTAAGTCTAATTACAAAGTTAAATTAAATGATCTTATTATCGTTACAGAGAAGGAAGTTGTCGAAGCCGATATTCAGCCAGAGAACCTAAATTTAAATATCTATTATGAAGATGAAGATGTAGCGATAGTTTATAAACCTAAAGGCATGGTAGTACATCCATCACCAGGTCATTATTCTGGTACATTAGTTAATGGCTTAATGTACCAAATTAAAGATTTATCTGGAATTAATGGTGAAATTCGCCCAGGTATAGTTCATCGTATTGATAAAGATACTTCAGGGTTATTAATGGTTGCCAAAAATGATATTGCTCATAGAGGGTTAGTGGAACAATTAATGGATAAATCCGTTAAAAGAAAATATACCGCTTTAGTACATGGAAATATTCCACATGATTATGGCACGATTGATGCGCCTATCGGACGTAACGAGAAAGATCGACAATCAATGGATGTCGTTGATAACGGTAAAGAAGCGGTTACACACTTTAATGTTTTAGAACATTTTAATGATTACACATTAATTGAATGTCAATTAGAGACAGGGCGTACGCACCAAATTCGTGTTCATATGAAATATATTGGTTTCCCACTTGTTGGTGATCCAAAGTATGGTCCACGGAAAACACTTGATATTGGTGGACAAGCATTACATGCAGGTGTTATAGGATTTGAACACCCTGTTACTCATGAATACATTGAACGTCAAGCAGAACTGCCTAAAGAATTTGAAACACTTTTAGAAGATATTCGCTTAAGAGATGCATAAGAAGAGAATAGTTTGGTAGCCCGCAAAGTTTCAACGCTTTGTGGGTATTTTTTCTAATTTCACATTTAATCAATGATTCTTTAATACGTATGTTTCGAAAAGTTAGACTAATTTTTTAGTATTTCTCAAATTCGATTAACTACAGTAAAAGTATTATTTATTTACAATTGATAATTTTAAAAATTGCATTGACTTATAGCTCAAAAAGTTTTAAGCTAGTAACAGTTCAAAAAAGAAATCGGTGTCTTTAAAAGAGAGTCCAGAGAGGCTTCAAAGACAATGAGTATAATTCTATATACTTTCTTAAAATAATTCAGCGAAATATATGAATTATTTTATTAGAATGGCTTTATCATGTAATGTATAACATTACATGTGTGTATATAAATTTGCCCTCATGTCTTTGAAAAAGGCATGAGGGTTTTTTAATTTTAAGAGGTGAGATAATGTCTGAGCAAATCATCATGGATGAAGCTACAATACAACGTACTGTAACGCGTATGGCACATGAAATTCTTGAATATAACAAAGGTACAGAAAATCTTGTGTTACTCGGAATTAAAACGAGAGGCGAATTTTTAGCAAGACGTATACAAGACAAAATCAATCAAATTGAACAAAAAACAGTTCCAACAGGTACAATTGATATTACACATTTTCGAGATGATATTGAAATTGCTAACAAGCAAATTACTCAAGATGCAATAGAAATTGATGCTGAAATTAACGATAAGGTAGTCGTCATCATTGATGATGTACTTTATACAGGAAGAACTGTTAGAGCTTCATTAGATGCAATTCTGCTTCATTCTCGACCGATTAAAATTGGCTTAGCCGCACTTGTAGATCGAGGACATCGAGAATTACCAATAAGAGCAGATTTTGTAGGGAAAAACATACCAACTTCTAAAGAAGAATCTGTTTTAGTGTATTTAAACGAAAAAGATTCACAGAATGCAGTAATAATTGAATAAAGACCTTTTAAATCAGTACGAGAGACTGAAAAAGGTAAAGTATTCAAAAGTGAGTGTAGGTTACGATGATAGAATAGTCAGTACTAATAACCATCTCACTATATTTGAATGCTTTGTCACGTAGATACGGATAACGATAAGTATGAGTGCTTATCTGTATGTTTACTACGATTTTTTAGTCTCTTTACATTTAAATGTAAAGAGACTTTTTTTATGAAAGGAAGAAAAAAGATGGAAAATGAACAAATGTTTGAACGCACCGTCAAACCGGTGTTAGACGTACAAGACAAACCTAAACCAACACAATGGGCGCTACTGAGTTTACAACATTTATTTGCAATGTTTGGTTCTACAGTATTAGTGCCATTCCTAACTGGCTTGCCAATATCAGCTGCTTTACTTGCATCTGGGATAGGAACATTGTTTTATATATTAATTACTAAGGCAAAGATTCCAGCATATTTAGGATCAAGTTTCGCATTTATCACACCAATTATTACTGGATTAAGTACACATAGCTTAGGAGACATGTTAGTAGCACTATTCGCTAGTGGCGTAATGTATGTCATCATCGGTATCCTAATCAAAATCAGTGGTACAGGATGGTTAATGCATTTACTTCCACCGGTAGTTGTAGGTCCAGTAATCATGGTAATTGGATTAAGTTTAGCACCAACGGCAGTTAATATGGCAATGTACGAGAACTCAGGAGATATGAAAGGGTACAATTTAAGCTATCTGGTTGTCGCGCTTATTACATTACTTGTAACAATAATTGTGCAAGGGTTCTTCAAAGGTTTCTTATCACTTATACCGGTACTTTTTGGTATCATTATTGGCTATATTGTTTCAATCTTTATGGGATTAGTTAACTTTTCGAATATTGCTAAAGCAAACTGGATTGATTTCCCACATATCTATTTACCATTCAAAGATTATGTGCCATCGATACACCTTGGTTTAATACTCGTTATGTTACCAATCGTTTTCGTAACCGTTAGTGAGCATATCGGTCACCAAATGGTTATCAACAAAATCGTAGGTAGAAACTTCTTCGAGGATCCAGGTTTACATCGCTCAATAATCGGAGATGGTGTTTCAACAATGTTCGCTAGTATTATTGGTGGTCCACCAAGCACAACATACGGTGAAAACATCGGTGTACTAGCAATAACAAAGATTTACAGTATCTATGTTATTGGCGGTGCAGCGGTTATAGCGATTGTCTTATCATTTATTGGTAAGTTCTCAGCGTTGATTTCTTCAATACCGACACCGGTAATGGGCGGCGTGTCCATCCTATTGTTCGGTATTATAGCAGCAAGTGGACTAAGAATGTTAGTTGAAAGTAACATTGATTTTGCAAGCAACCGCAACCTAGTAATCGCATCAGTCATCTTAGTAGTAGGTATAGGTAACTTACTCATCAATTTAAAAGGTTTAGGTGTAAACCTTCAAATCGAAGGTATGGCACTAGCAGCACTTTCAGGTATTATCTTAAATTTAATTTTGCCAAAAGAAAAACAGGATTCAAAAAACTAATTTAACAAGGATTATTTATCAGGAGGCGCCTTATGAATAACTTATTATCTATGGAACATTTATCTAACGAGGACATTTACGATTTAATTCAAACAGCTTGTGATTACAAATCAGGAAAGCAAACATTACCACAATTCGAAGGGAAGTTTGTTTCTAATTTATTCTTCGAAAATTCAACTCGAACAAAGTGTAGCTTTGAAGTAGCAGAACAAAAATTAGGACTTAAAGAAGTTAATTTTGAAACGAGTACTTCATCAGTACAAAAAGGCGAATCACTGTATGATACATGTAAAACACTTGAAAGTATAGGTGTTGATTTACTAGTAATCAGACATTCTCAAAATGCATACTATGAAGAATTAGAAAATCTTAATATTCCGATTGCTAATGCTGGAGATGGTAGTGGTCAACATCCTACACAAAGTCTGTTAGATATTATGACAATCTATGAGGAATATGGTTCATTTGAAGAATTAAACATTTTAATATGTGGTGATATTAAAAATTCACGTGTAGCGCGAAGTAATTTCATAAGTCTAACTTCATTAGGCGCAAATGTAATGTTCTCAAGTCCAGATGAATGGGTGGACGACTCATTAGATGCACCATATGTTCAAATTGATGATGTCATCGACCAAGTAGATATTGTTATGTTGTTACGTGTTCAACATGAACGTCATGGTATTACTGGAGAAGCTAATTTCGAGGCAAATGATTACCATGAACAATATGGTTTGACAATGGATAGATACAATAAGTTAAAAGATAAAGCAATCGTAATGCACCCTGCACCAGTTAACAGAGGAGTAGAAATCGATAGTGAATTAGTTGAAGCACCAAAGGCACGAATTTTTAAACAAATGACTAATGGCATGTATTTAAGAATGTCAGTAATCAATAAACTATTATCAGGAAAAGAGGCGTAAACATTGAAATTAATTAAAAATGCTCAAATTTTAGATAACGGTGAACTTAAACAAGCATCCATTTTAATAGATGGTCAGCACATCAAAGAAATTAACAATAACATTGAAGTAGATGAAAATGTTGAAGTAATTGATGCACAAGGTCATTTTGTAGCACCAGGTTTAATCGATGTTCATGTTCATTTACGTGAGCCTGGTGGGGAACATAAGGAGACAATTGAAACAGGTACAAAAGCTGCAGCACGTGGAGGATTCACAACTGTATGTCCAATGCCTAATACACGTCCAGTACCAGACTCAGTTGAACATATGGATCGATTACAACAATTAATTCAAGATAATGCGCAAGTCCGTGTATTACCATATGCTTCAATAACTGTGCGTCAAGCTGGAAAAGAACATGTTGACTTTGATGCATTAGCAAAGCAAGGTGCGTTTGCTTTCACTGACGACGGCGTTGGTGTGCAGGAATCAGCAATGATGTATGAAGCAATGCAACAAGCTGCAAAGGTCAACAAAGCAGTTGTAGCACATTGTGAAGATAATAGTTTAATTTATGGCGGTGCTATGCATCAAGGTAAACGTAGTGAAGAACTTGGTATACCTGGTATTCCAAATATTTGTGAAGCGGTACAAATAGCAAGAGATGTATTATTAGCTGAAGCAGCTAACTGTCATTATCATGTATGTCACGTATCGACAAAAGAAAGTGTCAGAGCTATTCGTGATGCTAAAGCAGCAGGTATTCATGTGACGGCTGAAGTTACACCACATCATTTACTGTTAACTGAAGATGATGTTCCAGGGGATAATGCAATCTATAAAATGAACCCTCCTTTAAGAAGTAAAGAAGATAGAGACGCATTATTAGAAGGATTATTAGATGGCACAATTGATTGTATCGCAACAGACCATGCACCACATGCTAAAGAAAAGAAAGCACAGCCAATGACTAAAGCACCATTTGGCATAGTAGGAAGTGAAACAGCTTTCCCATTACTTTACACGCATTTTGTAAAAAATGGTGACTGGTCATTACAACAATTAGTTGACTACCTAACAATTAAACCAGCACAAACATTTGATTTACCTTATGGCAAATTGGAAGAAGGTTGCTTTGCTGACTTAACGATTATCAATTTAGATGAAGAACGTGAAATCAAAGGTGAAGATTTCTTATCTAAAGCAGACAACACACCATTCATTGGTTACAAAGTTTATGGTAATCCAATTTTAACAATGGTAGAAGGCGAAGTTAAATTTAAGGAGGATAAATAAATGCTTGAGCGACGTTATCTTGTATTAGAGGATGGGACTTATTTTGAAGGGTATCAATTAGGATCTAATGATTTATCTGTGGGAGAAATCGTATTTAACACAGCGATGACTGGATACCAAGAGACGATATCAGACCCTTCATATACTGGTCAAATCATTACATTCACATACCCATTAATCGGTAATTACGGTATCAATAGAGATGACTTCGAGGCACTAACACCAACTTTGAATGGTGTAGTAGTGAAAGAAGCAAGCACACATCCTAGTAACTTTAGAAACCAAAAGACGTTACATGATGTGCTTGTTCAATACAAGATACCTGGCATTTCAGGTGTAGATACACGTAGCATCACACGTAAAATTAGACAACACGGTGTTTTAAAAGCTGGGTTTACTGATAACCGAGATGACATTGATTCATTAATTAACACATTAAAAAGTACTGAATTACCTCGCGATGAGGTGGAAACAGTATCTACTAAAACACCTTATGTTTCAACAGGTTCAGATTTGAGTGTAGTCTTATTAGACTTTGGTAAAAAACAAAATATTGTCAGAGAATTAAATATGCGTGGCTGTAACGTAACTGTAGTACCATATAACACCACTGCTGAAGAAATATTAGCCATGTCACCAGATGGTGTCATGTTATCAAATGGTCCTGGTGATCCAGATGTTGTAGAGGTTGCAATAGAAATGATTAAAGGTATTTTAGGTAAAATTCCATTCTTTGGAATTTGCTTAGGACATCAATTATTTGCATTATCTCAAGGTGCAACATCATTTAAAATGAAATTCGGTCATCGTGGCGCTAATCATCCCGTAAAAGACTTACGTAGTGGGAAAGTTGATATTACAAGTCAAAACCATGGTTATGCTATCGATAAAAATTCATTGGTAAATACTGACTTAGAAGTAACTCATATTGCACTTAATGATGGTACTGTTGAAGGATTAAGACATAAAAGCTTGCCAGCATTCTCTGTACAATATCATCCTGAAGCAAGACCAGGTCCAAGTGACTCAAATTATTTATTCGATGAATTTATGACTATGATGAAAGAATTTAAAGAAAAGGAGCAAACAGCAAATGCCTAAACGTGACGATATACAAACGATTCTAGTGATTGGATCAGGTCCAATTATCATCGGACAAGCTGCAGAATTTGATTACGCAGGTACACAAGCGTGTCTTGCCTTAAAAGAAGAAGGCTACCGTGTCATATTAGTAAATTCTAATCCAGCAACAATTATGACGGATAAAGAAATTGCAGATAAAGTTTATATCGAACCGTTAACACACGACTTTATTGCACGTATCATACGTAAAGAACAACCTGATGCATTGCTACCAACTTTAGGTGGTCAAACAGGATTAAATATGGCTATTCAATTACATGATAGTGGTGTATTAGAGGCTAATAATGTGAAATTACTTGGTACAGAATTAAAGTCAATTCAACAAGCAGAAGATAGAGAGCTATTTAGATCATTAATGAATGATTTGAATGTACCTGTTCCTGAAAGCGATATTGTGAATAATGTTGAACAAGCATTTGCATTCAAAGATGAAGTAGGTTATCCACTCATCGTTCGTCCAGCATTTACTATGGGCGGTACAGGTGGTGGCATATGCTACAATGATGAAGAATTAAAAGAAGTAGTGAGTAATGGATTGCATTACAGCCCAGCTACACAATGCTTAATTGAAAAGTCAATTGCTGGTTTCAAAGAAATCGAGTATGAAGTAATGCGCGATAAAAATGACAATGCTATTGTGGTTTGTAATATGGAGAATATAGATCCTGTAGGTATTCATACAGGTGACTCTATCGTAGTTGCGCCAAGTCAAACATTATCAGATGTTGAATATCAAATGTTACGTGATGTATCTTTAAAAGTAATTAGAGCATTAGGTATTGAAGGAGGATGTAATGTTCAACTTGCATTAGATCCACATTCATTTAATTACTACATTATTGAAGTGAATCCACGTGTATCTCGTTCATCAGCGCTTGCATCTAAAGCAACTGGATATCCAATAGCGAAATTAGCTGCGAAGATTGCAGTGGGCTTAACATTGGATGAAATGCTAAACCCAGTTACAGGCACATCATATGCAGCCTTTGAACCAACACTAGATTATGTTATTTCCAAAATTCCAAGATTCCCATTTGATAAATTTGAAAAGGGTGAACGTGAATTAGGTACTCAAATGAAAGCCACTGGTGAAGTAATGGCTATAGGACGTACATATGAAGAATCTTTATTAAAAGCGATACGTTCACTTGAATACGGTGTACATCATTTAGGTTTACCAAATGGAGAGAGTTTTGACTTAGATTATATTAAGGAACGCATCAGTCATCAAGATGATGAAAGACTCTTCTTTATAGGTGAAGCAATTAGACGTGGTACAACACTTAAAGAAATACACAATATGACGCAAATCGATTATTTCTTCTTAAATAAATTCCAAAATATCATTAATATTGAACATGAATTAAAAAATCACCCAGGAGATTTGGAATATCTTAAATATGCTAAAGATTATGGATTTAGTGATAGAGTAATAGCACATCGGTTCGGCATGACAGAATCAGAAGTATATCAATTACGCCAAGATAATAATATTAAACCAGTTTACAAAATGGTTGATACTTGTGCTGCAGAGTTTGAATCAACAACGCCATACTACTATGGCACATATGAAACTGAAAATGAGTCAATTGTAACTGATAAAGAGAAAATCTTAGTGCTTGGTTCAGGTCCTATTCGTATTGGACAAGGGGTAGAATTTGACTATGCTACTGTACACGCTGTATGGGCAATCCAAAATGCTGGGTATGAGGCAATTATCGTGAATAATAACCCTGAAACAGTATCTACTGACTTTTCAATTTCAGATAAGTTATACTTTGAGCCGCTAACTGAAGAAGATGTGATGAACATTATTAATTTAGAACAACCTAAAGGTGTTGTAGTTCAATTTGGTGGTCAAACAGCAATTAACTTAGCAGATAAACTAGCTAAACATGGTGTCAAAATATTAGGTACGTCTTTAGAAGATTTAAATCGTGCTGAGGATAGAAAAGAATTCGAAGCGTTATTGCATACGATTGATGTACCTCAACCTAAAGGTAAGACTGCAACTTCTCCAAGTGAGGCACTAACGAATGCACGTGAAATTGGTTATCCTGTAGTTGTAAGACCATCTTATGTGCTCGGTGGTCGCGCAATGGAAATTGTGAATAGCGATGCAGAATTAGAAAATTATATGGAGCAAGCTGTTAAAGCTAGCCCTGAGCACCCAGTGTTAGTTGATAGATACTTAACAGGTAAAGAGATAGAAGTCGATGCAATTTCAGATGGAGAAACAGTTATCATTCCAGGTATTATGGAACATATAGAACGTGCTGGTGTGCATAGTGGTGACTCTATAGCTGTATATCCGCCTCAAACGTTAAGTCAAGAAGATATCGATACGCTAGAGGATTATACTATCAAATTAGCAAAAGGGTTGAACATCGTTGGTCTAATTAATATTCAGTTTGTTATTGCACATGACGGTGTTTACGTATTAGAAGTAAACCCTCGTGCAAGTCGTACCGTACCTTTCTTAAGTAAAATTACCGATATTCAAATGGCACAACTAGCGATGCAAGCTATTATGGGTACTCGTCTTAAAGACTTAGGCTATAAACAAGGTGTACAACCTTATTCAGAGGGTGTGTTTGTTAAAGCACCAGTATTTAGTTTTAATAAACTAAAAAATGTTGATGTGACATTGGGACCAGAAATGAAATCTACCGGTGAAGTTATGGGTAAAAATTTAACTTTAGAAAAAGCACTTTACAAAGGATTAACAGGTAGTGGTGTAGAAGTTAAAGATCACGGTACTGTTCTTATGACAGTAAGTGATAAAGATAAAGATGAAATTGTTAAAATAGCACACCGTTTAAATGAAGTAGGCTATAAAATTTTAGCAACTCAAGGTACTGCGGAAAAATTAAAAGAAGACAACATTCCAGTTGAAGTTGTAGGCAAAATTGGTGGCGACGATGATTTACTAACACGTATACAAAATGGCGAAGTACAAATTGTCATTAATACGATGACTAAGGGTAAAGAAGTAGAAAGAGACGGGTTCCAAATTCGTCGTACAACAGTTGAGAATGGTGTGCCTTGTCTAACTTCATTAGATACGGCTAATGCTTTAACAAATGTAATTGAAAGTATGACATTTTCAATGAGAACTATGTAGATTTACAACTTGAGAACGACAAGGGCGTTATAAGTCAGTGGATATTTTTAAACTGATTATGGCGACCAAGTCGTTCATTTTCAAAGGAGCTATAATATGAAAGATTTACCTATCATAGCATTAGATTTCGAATCGGCAACTAAAGTTAATACATTCTTGGACCAATTTGATGAACCACTTTTCGTGAAAATTGGAATGGAACTTTTCTATCAAGCGGGCCCCGATTTGATTAAATCGATTAAATCTCGTGGCCATGACATATTCTTAGATTTGAAGCTACATGATATTCCAAACACAGTTGAAAAAGCAATGGAAGGCTTAGGAAAGTTAGATGTAGACTTAGTTAATGTGCATGCAGCTGGAGGTACAGACATGATGAAAGCTGCAGTAAGGGGTTTGCACAAATATAGTAATGATACAAAGATCATTGCTGTGACGCAATTAACATCTACAACAGAAGAAATGCTACGTAATGAACAAAACATTCAGACGACGATTGAAGAAGCAGTGTTAAACTATGCTACTTTAACACAACAAGCTGGTCTAGATGGTGTGGTTTGTTCTCCACTTGAAGCAGAATTGCTAACAAACAAATTAGGTTCTAATTTCTTAAAAGTCACACCAGGTATTAGACCACAAGGGGCTGCTGTAGATGATCAAAAACGTATTACTACACCTGAAGATGCTAAACAATTAGGGGCAACACATATCGTAGTTGGGCGACCAATAACCCAAAGCGAGAATCCTGTGGAAAGTTATCATACTATTAAAGAAAGTTGGTTAGGTTAATATGGCTAAAGAAATAGCAAAATCTTTGTTAGATATTGAAGCAGTAACATTATCTCCGAATGACTTATATACGTGGAGTTCAGGTATCAAATCTCCTATCTACTGTGATAACCGCGTAACATTAGGTTATCCTGAAGTGCGACGTGCCATTCGTGATGGTTTAAGTCAAATGATTATTGAACAATTTGGTGACGTAGATATTGTTTCTGGTACAGCCACAGCAGGTATTCCTCATGCCGCTTACATCTCTGAAAAGTTAAATTTACCTATGAATTATGTTCGTTCTAAAAGTAAAAGTCATGGTAAACAAAATCAAATTGAAGGAGCAGTAAGTAAAGGGAAGAAAGTGGTAGTAGTAGAAGATTTAATTTCTACAGGTGGATCTTCAATTACAGCAGTTGAAGCTTTAAAGGAAGCTGGTGCTGATGTTTTAGGTGTCGTTGCCATTTTCACTTATGGCTTAAAGAAGGCAGATGATATGTTTAATGAAATTAATGTTCCATTTTATACATTAAGTAATTATAATGAGTTAATTGAAGTGGCTCGTGAAGAAGGAAAAATTTCTGAGAATGATATACAGACTTTAGTTGAATGGAGAGATAACTTGTAATATGCTATGTCAAAAGGGGGATTGATTGTGATGACTGATAGTGAGGCCAACCGTTTCTATAACAATATGAAACATGTTAACGAATTCTTATATAGAGAAGAAGATTTTAAATCCCCGGATAACACAATGTCGATTGACAATAGTATTAGAGAAATGAGTGGAACTCAGCCAAAAGTGAGTATGGATTCATTTGTGCATACGAGTGATTTCTTTAAAAAAGCTAAAGAAACGTTAAGGCAAAAAGGTAAAATAGATTAAAAACGTGGTATATATGACAAATACTTTTTCATAAATAGTTAAAAAGTAGTCATATATTCCACGTTTTTGTTTATAAAAAGAAAATATAAAACAATAAATTAGCGAATAAAAATTTTAATTAATACCCATCCGATAAGTAAGACAATAAGCATAGATAAAATCGGTATAATAAGATGCATCATATTAGAAAGCCTCCAATTGAACTTTAGTTTAATTTTAACTTGAAAATAGTATAAGTCAAAAATTTAGATTAAAAGAATCAAATATTCAAATTTTTTCAAAATAATTAAAATTAGTCTAAAATAAGTATTAAAGATATAGAGAGGGGGAATTATTGTGGAAATGCCGAAAATAACAACATTTCTAATGTTTAATAATCAAGCAGAAGAAGCTATAAATTTATATACGAGTCTATTTGAAAACAGTGAAATTTTAACTATGGTGAAGTATGGTGAAGAGGGACCAGGCGTTCCTGGAACAGTACAACATTCTATATTTACGTTGAATGGAGAAGTATTTATGGCAATCGATGCTGATAATGGAGAAGATTTACCGATGAATCCATCCATTTCTTTATATATAACTGTTGATAATGCCATGGAAATGGAACGACTATTTAATGGTTTGAAGAAAGAAGGCGCTATATTGATGCCTAAAACTGCAATGCCACCATTCCGCGAATTCGCATGGGTGCAAGATAAATTTGGCGTTAGTTTTCAACTCGCGTTGCCTGAAAAATAAAAAATAGGATTAGAACCGAATGTATAAATGCATTTGGTTCTAATCCTATTATTTATTATATATTTTTTTTGTCATTCTTATTTGACTTTCATACTTTGAATTTTGTCATAATCTGGAGTTGCAAATAATGTTTTTTGATTGTCATAAGTTACAAACCCAGGTTTAGCGCCTGATGGTTTATGAACATTTCTTATTTCCGTATAGTCCACGGGAATTTGACCAGAATTACCCGCTTTTGAGAAATAACCAGCTAACATAGCTGCCTCTTTAATCGTTTCTTCACTTGGTGCATCATTCAAAATGACAACGTGTGAACCTGGAATATCTTTTGTATGGAACCATATATGGGTCTTTTGAGCTTTGCGATTAGTTAAATAATCATTTTGTTTATTATTTTTACCTACTAATATAGTATCGCCATCCGTAGAGATATATGTTTGAAGTTGAATTTTATCATGCTTCTTCTTTTTGATGTTTTTACGTTGCTTCATAAATCCCTGTTCTGCTAATTCATCGCGAATATCATCAATTTCATCAACTGTAATATGATCTAATTGTTGTTCAATATTTGCAAAATAGTCTATGTTTTCACGTGTTAAATGAATTTGATGATCTAATTCACGTTCACGTGTTTTCATACGATTATATTGCTTGTAGTAATATTGCGCATTAACTGATGGTGATTTAGTAGGATTCAAAGGTATCGTTATTTCCTCATTGGTGTAGTAATTTAATACAGTTACAGCGTCATCACCTTGATTAATACGATAAATATTAGCGGTAATTAATTCACCGTAAAGTTGTTGCTTATCTTTATCTTTAGCACTTTCATATTCATCAATTAGTTTACTTAATTTATGCTGATATTTTTGAGATTGTTGTTGCACAAATCGAACTAAATCATTTGCGCGTTGTTTAACGCGTTCTCTTTCACCACGTGCATCATAGTAGCGATCTAATAATTCATGTAAGGACGCATATTCAACCATGTCATCATGAAATTGATTTAATTTCATAAAATAAAAATCTTCTTTTCCAGTTTCATGATTTTTATGGAAAATAGGGACGGGTGTTTTCAATGTCTGGTTGATAACTTCGTCATATGCTTTAGGTAGCGTTTCCGTTGTCATAAATTGATAGCGATTAACGATTTCATTAGTAATGAGAGGACTAAAGCCTTCGAAAGTGTTTAATAATTGTTTCGCAATTTTACCACTATTGAAATCTATATATTTTAAAGCTTCTTCGCCTGTTATATTAAAAGGGTTCAATTTGTTTTGAGTAGGTGGCGCTTCATATTTGAATCCTGGCATAACAGTACGATATTGATTGGTATTAGGGGTTAAATGTTTAAACCCTTCAATTATTTTGTAATTGTCATCAACAAGTAACAAGTTACTATGTTTACCCATGATTTCTAAGATAACCGTGCGATAAATGGTATCACCAATTTCATCTTTACTTTCAATATCGATTTCAATACGACGGTCATTGCCAATCTGACGTATAGCTTTAATAATGCCACCTTCTAGATGCTTTCTAAAAACACGAGCAAACATTGGCGGTTCGAATGGATTATCATATTTTTTAGTCGTAATATGCATTCTTGAAAAACTAGGGTGTATGGATAGTAATAGTTGATGATTTTTGCGATTTTGACGTATAACCATAAGGATAGTGTCATTTTCAGGTTGGTTGATTTTATGAATTCGTCCTGATACTAAAAACTGTATTGATTCAACTATTTTTTTAGTGAATAAGCCATCATATGCCATAAATAATTTCCACCTTCAATTTAATCATTCAGTATATTGTAACATGGTAGAATGATAGCGTCATGATTTAAGTTTATGTTGCATACTCTATACAATTTTAACTACAATATGATATTATATTTAAATAATAGAAGAATAGCTTAGAGAGGTCGTAAGGCATGGATAATGAAAAAGGATTACTAATTGTTCTTTCAGGTCCTTCAGGAGTAGGCAAAGGAACTGTTCGCAAAGAGATATTTGATGATCCAACTACATCATATAAGTACTCTATTTCAATGACGACACGAAATATGCGTGAAGGTGAAGTTGATGGTGTAGATTACTTTTTTAAGACGAAAGAAGAATTTGAAGCTTTAATTCAGGAAGATCAATTTATTGAATATGCTGAATACGTTGGAAATTACTATGGTACACCTGTTCAATATGTTAAGGATACGATGGCTGCTGGACATGATGTGTTCTTAGAAATCGAAGTAGAGGGTGCCAAACAAGTAAGAAAGAAATTTCCAGATGCATTATTTATCTTCCTTGCACCACCTAGCTTAGATCATTTGAAAGAGCGTTTAGTTGGACGTGGCACTGAATCAGACGAGAAGATACAATCCAGAGTAAATGAAGCACGTAAAGAAGTAGAGATGATGAATCTTTATGACTATGTTGTGGTAAACGATGAAGTCCATTTAGCGAAAGAACGTATTCAATCAATTGTTGAAGCAGAACACTTAAAACGCGAACGTGTTGAAGCTATATATAGAAAAATGTTATTGGAGGCCAAAAAATAATGTTAAACCCACCATTGAACCAGTTACAATCTAAAATTAATTCTAAATATTTAATTGCTACGACTGCAGCTAAGCGTGCACGTGAATTAGATGAAAGACCTGAAACGGCTTTATTAAGTGGATATCATTCAGCTAAACCTGTTGGTGAAGCGTTAGAAGAAATTGCTAGCGGTAAAATTACACCAGTAGTTGCTGATGAGTTCACAATGTAGAAAATGAATTAAATATAATTTTTTGTATGCACATCTTATTGATTTAAGTATAACCACTTTTCAATAAGATGTGTCTTTTTAATTAAACGTTTAATTTGTGTATAATAAATTTAATATAAATTATGATTAATAATCGAGATAGTAAAAGGGAGAAATACGATTATGAAACACATTTTACTAGCTGTTACAGGTGGTATTGCAGCATATAAAGCAATAGATTTAGCGAGCAAATTAACACAAGCCGGTTACGATGTACGTGTGATGTTATCAGAACATGCTCAAGAATTTGTTACTCCACTCGCTTTCCAAGCTATTAGTAGAAATCCAGTATATACTAATACGTTTAAGGAAGAGAATCCACAAGAAATTCAACATATCGCACTAGGTGATTGGGCAGATGCGATTGTAGTTGCCCCAGCTACTGCCAATGTGATAGCTAAATTAAGTGTGGGAATAGCAGATGATATTCTGACATCAACCTTGATAGCTACTGAGACGCCAAAGTTTATTGCCCCAGCAATGAATGTACATATGTATGAGAACAACCGCACGCAACATAATATTAACGTTTTAATGGAAGATGGATATCACTTTATTGAACCTGGGGATGGTTATTTAGCATGTGGTTATGTTGCTAAAGGACGAATGGAAGAACCTTTGCAGATTGTCAAAGTTCTGAATGATTTTTTCAATTCTCAAAAGATAAAAGAAGAGAGTTCATTTAAAGGTAAACATGCTTTAGTGACAGCTGGACCAACAGTCGAGGTGATTGACCCAGTTCGTTTTGTATCAAATCGTTCTTCTGGAAAAATGGGTTACGCATTAGCTGAGGCATTAAGAAATAGAGGCGCACATGTTACATTAGTAACTGGACCAACACAACTAGCTGATCCGATTGGTGTAGATGTTGTTCATATTGAAAGTGCAGAGGAAATGTTTGAAGCGGTGACGACACGTTTTGATAAGCAAGATATAGTTATTAAAGCAGCAGCTGTTTCAGATTATACACCAATGGAAGTATTAGATCATAAAATGAAAAAGCAAGATGGCGATTTAGCTGTGACGTTTAAACGTACTAAAGATATTCTTAAATATTTAGGTGAACATAAAGGACAACAATACTTAGTTGGGTTCGCTGCTGAAACGCAAAATATAGAAGCATATGCACAAGATAAGTTAAAACGAAAAAATGCAGATGTCATTATTTCAAATAATGTAGGTGACAAGACGATTGGTTTTAAATCAGATGATAATGAATTGACAATGCATTTTAAAAATAAAGAAATGATTAATATTAAGAGAGGCAAAAAAGTTCAATTAGCTGAACAAATTTTAGATGAATTAGAAACTAGGTGGCAATAATGATTGCAAAGGTAATAGTAGATATTCCTTCTAAGAGCGTTGACTTCAAATTTGATTATCTTATACCTAAAAATTTAGAAGCGTTTATTCAAGTTGGCGTCAGAGTTGTAGTTCCATTTGGTCCTCGTACAATTCAAGGATACGTGATGAATATTGAAACCGAACCAAGTGATGATATTAATCTTGAAAAACTTAAAGAAATCAAAGAAGTCCAAGATATAAAACCTGAATTAACTTCTGAATTAATTCAATTAAGTGAATGGATTAGCCATTATCATGTATCAAAAAGTATCTCTGTATTAGAGGTCATGTTACCGAGTGCTATCAAAGCTAAATATACTAAAGTCTTTGAAGTTGTGAAACATAATGATATGGATGAGCAGTTGCTGAAATTTTTTGATTCCGACGGTCAATATAAGTATAAAGATGCTCAAAAAAATGACCATCTTCCTATTTTAAATAAACTCTTAAAGGCTGGGACTGTAAAAGAAGTAACCCTATTATCTCAAAACATTAAAAAGAAAACACAGAAAGCTGTACGTATTATAGATGGATATCATCCAGATGAAGTCCTTGCTAAACTTGAGAAAAAAATCAAACAATATGATGTATATGCTTACCTTCTCGATGAGCGCCATAAAACTGTCTTTTTAAAAGATATGGAAGAAATGGGTTTTTCTAAATCAAGTATTGATGGATTAGTTAAAAAAGGTTTCATCGAAAAATATAATGCTGAAGTAGAGCGTGATCCTTTTGCTAATCGAGTGTTTGAACAAGAAGAGAAACGAGAACTGACTTCAGAACAACGTATTGCTTATGAAAATATTAAAGAGAAAATTAATAATAGTGAACAACGAACATTCTTACTACATGGCGTGACAGGTTCAGGTAAAACTGAAGTCTACTTGCAAACAATTGAAGAAGTACTTAATAAAGGTAAAGAAGCAATGATGTTAGTCCCTGAAATTGCATTAACACCTCAAATGGTTTTACGATTTAAGCGTCGTTTTGGTGATGATGTAGCAGTATTACATTCTGGCTTATCTAATGGTGAACGGTATGATGAATGGCAAAAGATTAGAGATGGTAGAGCCCGTGTAAGTGTTGGAGCTCGTTCAAGTATTTTTGCCCCTTTTAAAAATTTAGGAATTATCATTATAGATGAAGAGCATGAATCAACGTATAAACAAGAGGATTATCCCCGTTATCACGCGAGAGATATTGCTGAATGGAGAAGTCAATTTCATCAATGTCCTCTAGTCTTAGGAAGTGCAACACCAAGTTTAGAATCATATGCGCGTGCTGAAAAAGGTGTGTATCAGCTACTAACGTTACCTACAAGGGTTAATCAACAGGCTTTACCATCAATAGATATTGTTGACATGCGAGAAGAATTAAGCGCTGGCAATCGTTCGATGTTTTCTAATGAATTACGAGAGGCTATTGAAGAACGATTACGTAAAAATGAGCAAATCGTATTATTTCTTAATCGTCGAGGATATGCATCATTTATGTTGTGTCGAGATTGTGGTTATGTACCACAATGTCCACACTGTGATATTTCATTAACCTATCATAAGTCTACGGACCAATTAAAATGTCATTATTGTGGTTATCATGAGGTGCCTCCGAATAAGTGTCCTAATTGTGAGAGTTCGCATATACGCCAAGTAGGGACTGGTACACAACGCGTAGAAGAAATCTTGCAACAAGAATTTGAAGAAGCACGTATTATACGAATGGATGTTGACACAACTTCTAGAAAAGGTGCTCACGAGAAATTACTTAATGAATTTGAAGAAGGTAAGGGCGATATTTTATTAGGTACACAAATGATTGCTAAAGGGTTGGACTATCCCAATATTACACTAGTAGGTGTTTTGAACGCAGATACAATGTTAAATCTACCTGATTTCCGTGCTAGTGAACGGACGTATCAACTATTAACGCAGGTAGCTGGAAGAGCGGGACGTCATGATAAACCGGGTAGAGTTATTATTCAAACATATAATCCAGAACACTATGCTATTGAAGATGTTCAAAAGAATGATTATCTAACCTTTTATCAAAAAGAAATGGAATACAGAAAGATAGGTAAATACCCACCATACTATTTCTTAATTAATTTTACGATATCTCATAAAAATATGAAAAGAGTGATGGAGGCCTCCAAACATATTCATCAAATTTTATTGCAACATCTAACGGATCGTGCGTTAGTTTTAGGGCCATCTCCAGCAGCCATCGCACGAATTAACAATGAACATCGTTTTCAAATTTTAGTTAAATATAAGAGCGAACCAGAATTACTGAAAGCACTTCAATTTTTAGATGATTATTATCATGAAGCTTATTTAAAAGATAAGCTAGCATTAAAAATAGACATTAATCCGCAAATATTAATGTAAAAAATAAGAGTTACGCAATTATTAAGGATGGGTTCCTAAATTGCGTAACTCTTTTACTTTAATTACATTACAACATTTCCGTTTTCATCTGCTGGTCTTAATAATGTTAGGACGCCACTTATAATTGCAATAATGTGAGGAATTCCTGTCCAGAAAAAGGCCAAGTGTAAAAGTCCTGACATTGTTTTACCTGCATAAAATTTATGAACGCCGAAACCACCTAAAAAGAATGCGAGCACAATGTATATAATTTTATTTACTTCCATATTTACACCTCCACTGTTAAATATTGTATTTATTGGTATCTTTAATATATATTTTAAAGGTATAAAAAATAAAAGCAATTAAAACAGATTGAAGTGCCTAAATTTAAGACTAAGGTCGCATTTCAAAGTGAATTAAGTTATAATTATATGATGAATTTTTCAAGAGGAGCATATTTAATGGCGATACAAAAATTAGTCCAGTCAACGCATCCTGTATTAACTAAAAAAGCACAACCTATTAAAGCGTATGATGCTACATTAAAAGATTTATTATTAGATTTGGAAGACACATTATATGCAGAAGAGGCCTCAGCTTTATGTGCGCCTCAAATCGGCATAAGTAAACAAGTAGCTATCATTGATATGGAAGTTGAAGGATTATTGCAACTAATCAATCCTAAAATTAAATCAGAATCTAATGATAAAATAATCGATCTTGAAGGCTCTGTAAATTTACCGGGTATATATGGAGAAGTCGAACGTAGTAAAATGATCACAATTGAAGCGAATGATTTAGAAGGTAATACGATTGAACTAACTGCATATGACGATGTAGCTAGAATGATACTGCATATAATCGATCAAATGAATGGTATACCATTTACAAAACGTGCACAGCATTTATTAACTGATGAAGAAGTGGAGGCGTATTTTGAAAATGACTAAAGTGATATTTATGGGGACACCTGATTTTTCAACTAAAGTATTGGAAATGTTAATCGAAGAGCAAGACGTTATAGCAGTCGTGACTCAACCCGACAGACCAGTTGGACGTAAACGGGTATTAACGCCACCACCTGTTAAACGAGTGGCTGAAGAACACAATTTACCTGTGTTTCAACCAGAAAAATTAAATCAATCTGATGAATTGGAGCAACTATTACAGTTAGAGCCCGATTTAATCGTTACTGCAGCGTTCGGACAGTTATTGCCTGAACAGTTATTACAATTACCTAAGTTAGGTGCAATTAATGTTCATGCATCATTATTACCAAAGTATCGCGGTGGCGCACCAATACATCAAGCGATAATAGATGGTGAAGCTCAAACAGGAATCACGATCATGTATATGGTTAAAAAGCTAGATGCAGGAAATATTATTTCACAAAAAGCTATTAATATTGAAGATAATGACGATGTAGGTACGATGCATGATAAGCTTAGTGTACTCGGTGCTAAACTACTAAAAGAAACGCTACCTTCAATCGTAAATCGCACGAATGATAGTATTGCACAAGATGATGCACAAGCAACATTCGCTTCAAATATTAGCAGAGAAGATGAAAGAATTGATTGGACTATGAATGCAAAAGATATTCATAATCATATTCGTGGCTTATCTCCATGGCCAGTTGGCTATACAACTATGGATGATACAAATTTAAAATTATATGCAGCACATATCGTCAGTAATAAAAAAGGTCAACCTGGTGAGATCATAGAGACGACTAAAAAGTCAATTGTTGTTGCTACAGGATCAGATGATGCAATTGCTTTAACAGATATTCAATTAGCTGGCAAGAAACGTATGCTGGCATCAAATTATTTAAGCGGTGTACAAGAATCGCTAGTTGGGAAAATATTAAAATGACACAATCAGTGAGAGAATTAGCGTTTCAAACAATTCAAGAAATATTGAATGACTATGCATACAGTAATCTGAGAATTAATGAAGTTTTATCTGCTGGTAATGTTTCTAATATCGATAAACCTTTATATACTGAACTCGTATATGGGACAGTAAAGAGAAAAATGACATTGGATTTCTATCTTAGACCTTTTGTGAAGACAAAAATAAAAAGTTGGGTCAGACAACTGTTATGGATGAGTTTATATCAATATATTTATCTAGATAAAGTACCGAATCATGCCATTATCAACGAAGCAGTAAATATTGCAAAGCATCGTGGGGGCCCTCATAACGGTAATGTTGTAAACGCAATATTGAGAACAATCTTTAGAAGTGAATTGCCAAGTTTAGAATCTATTAAGAATGATAAGCAGCGTATGGCCATTGAATATAGTATTCCAAAGTGGATTATTGAACATTGGATTACGCACTATGGTGTTGAAACGACACGAAAGATGGCATCATCATTTTTTGATCAAACTGCGGGTACAGTTCGTGTTAATACAAGTAAAAATAAAGTTGAAGACGTTGTGTCAAGTTTGCAAGGTGAAGGATATGAAGTTAAAGTCGATGAATTGATTCCATATTGTTTACATCTAAAAGGGCGTCCAATTATTGAATCTTCAAATTTTAAGAATGGAAATATTTCTATTCAAGATAAAAGCTCAATGTTTGTAGGATATTTGATGGGTGTTGAAGAAAATGACGTTATTTTAGATGCTTGTAGTGCACCTGGAGGTAAAGCGTGTCACATAGCTGAGTTATTGGCGCCAAGTGGTCACGTGGATGCTACAGATATCCATAAGCATAAAATTGGTTTAATAAAAGAAAATATTGTAAAGTTACAACTTAATAACATTAAAGCTTTTGATCATGATGCAACAAAACCATACAAAGATGTATATGACAAAATTCTTGTCGATGCACCGTGTAGTGGTTTAGGTGTGCTTAGACACAAGCCAGAAATTAAATATGTTCAAACTCAACAAGATATTCAAGACCTAGTTGAATTACAGTTAGAGATATTAGACAATGTAAAAGATAACTTGAAACCTGATGGTACACTAGTTTATTCAACATGCACTATTGAACAACTTGAAAATGAAAATGTTATTTATACATTTTTAAAAAATAATAAAGACTTTGAATTTGAACTTATGACTCACCCAGTTACCGGTGAACAAGTGAAGACAATACAAATTCTACCCCAAGACTTTAATTCGGATGGCTTTTTCATCACTAAAATAAAAAGAAAGGAAAGTTAAGATGATAACTACTGAAAAAAAGAAGAAAAATAAATTCTTGCCTGATTTTGAAAAACAGTCGATTTATTCATTAAGATATGATGAACTGCAAGAATGGTTAGTAGAACACGGCCAACAAAAATTTAGAGCCAAACAAATATTTGAATGGCTATATCAAAAGCGCATAGATAGCATTGATGACATGACAAATTTATCCAAAGATTTGCGTCAAGTTTTAAAAGATAATTTTGCAATGACAACATTAACTACTGTTGTTAAACAAGAAAGTAAAGATGGAACAATTAAATTCCTATTTGAACTACAAGATGGCTATACTATTGAAACCGTATTAATGCGTCATGACTATGGAAATTCAGTTTGTGTGACAACTCAAGTTGGTTGTCGTATCGGTTGTACATTCTGTGCCTCAACATTAGGAGGCTTAAAACGTAATTTAGAAGCAGGAGAAATTGTTTCACAAGTCTTAACAGTTCAAAAAGCATTAGATGCAACTGATGAACGTGTATCCCAAATTGTTATAATGGGTATTGGTGAACCTTTTGAGAATTATGATGAAATGATGGATTTCTTACGTATCGTTAATGATGACAACAGTTTAAACATCGGTGCACGCCATATTACAGTTTCAACATCAGGTATAATTCCACGTATTTATGATTTTGCCGAAGAAGACATTCAAATTAACTTTGCCGTAAGTTTGCATGCAGCTAAAGATGAAATTCGATCTAAATTAATGCCAATTAACAGAGCATATCATGTAGATAAATTAATGGAAGCAATCAAATATTATCAAGAAAAAACAAATCGCCGTGTGACATTTGAATATGGATTGTTCGGTGGCGTAAATGATCAACTAGAGCACGCACGTGATTTAGCACATCTTATTAAAGATTTAAATTGTCATGTTAACTTAATCCCAGTTAATCATGTTCCAGAACGAAATTACGTCAAAACACCTAAAGACGATATTTTTAAATTTGAAAAAGAACTAAAACGATTAGGTATTAATGCTACAATTAGAAGAGAACAAGGATCAGATATTGACGCAGCATGTGGACAATTAAGAGCGAAGGAACGACAAGTAGAAACGAGGTAATCACAATGCTAAACGCACAATTTTTCACAGATACTGGACAACATAGAAATAAAAATGAAGATGCAGGAGGTATTTTTTATGACCAAACCCAACAACAGTTATTAGTATTATGCGATGGTATGGGTGGTCATAAAGCGGGGGAAATTGCAAGTCAGTTTGTTACTTATGAACTTCAAAAACGTTTTGAAGATGAGAATTTTATTGAGTATGAACAAGCCGAAACTTGGTTGCGTTTTAATTTAAAAGAGATTAATCGTGAACTATTTGAATATGCTCAAACTAATGAAGAATACAAAGGTATGGGTACAACATGCGTTTGTGCCCTGGTATTCGATAAACAATTGGTAGTGGCCAATATAGGGGATTCTAGAGCCTATCTAATTAACTCTAGAGAAATTGAACAAATTACTTACGATCATTCGTTTGTAAATCACTTAGTGATGACAGGTCAAATAACTGAAGAAGAAGCTTTTACACACCCGCAACGTAATATTATTACTAAAGTAATGGGGACAGATAAACGCGTGAGTCCAGATATATTTACAAAACGTTTTAATCATTATGACTTTATAATGTTAAATTCTGATGGTTTAACGGACTATGTTAGAGGTGAAAGTATTCATGAGTCTTTTAATGAATCATTATCATTAGAAGAACATGGGGAGCAACTAATTCAATTAGCATTAAATCATGATTCAAAAGATAACATCAGTGTCTTAATAGCAGCTATTGAAGGTGATCGTCTATGATTGGAAAGATAGTTAGTGAACGTTACAAAATAGTAGATAAGCTTGGTGGCGGGGGTATGAGTACCGTTTACTTAGCAGAAGATACCATTTTAAATCGTGAAGTAGCGATTAAAGCAATCTCTATTCCTCAGAATGAAAAAGAAGAAACGATGAAGCGTTTCGAACGAGAAGTTAACAATGCGACACAACTTTCACATGAAAACATTGTTGAAGTATATGATGTTCAAGAAGATGAAGAGTGCTTCTTTCTAATTATGGAATATATAGATGGACCTACTTTATCAGAATACATACATAGCCATGGACCTTTAAGTGTAGATATAGCTATTGATTTCACGAATCAGATTTTAAAAGGTGTGGCACAAGCGCATGAAAAACTTATCATACATAGAGATATAAAACCTCAGAACATTTTAATTGATAAGAACAAAACACTAAAAATCTTTGACTTTGGAATTGCAAAGGCGTTAAGTGAAACATCTATGACACAGACGAATCATGTATTAGGTACAGTTCAGTATCTCTCACCAGAACAAGCTAAAGGTGAAACTACGAATGAAGCAACTGATATCTATTCCATCGGTATCGTTCTATACGAAATGTTAGTTGGTGAACCGCCATTTAATGGTGAGACAGCCGTTAGTATCGCAATAAAACATATTCAAGATTCAATTCCAAATGTAACGGAGTTAAGATCTGAAATACCTCAATCACTAAGTAATGTCGTACTTAAAGCAACGGAGAAAAAAGCCTCTGATCGCTATCAAAGTGTTAAAGATATGAAAGAAGATTTAAGTAGCGTGCTTGTATCTAGTCGTGCTAATGAAAAGAAGCATTCTATTGAAGAAGATGAGACAAATACAGTATCGATTGATAGACAAGATATTAAAAGTAAAATAAAAGAAGAAAATGAACAAAAACAAATTGCACAAACGATGCAAATACCGATTGTTAATGAGCATCATTTTCAAACTAGTGAAGCACAAATTTATGAACCACCTAAGAAAAAACGTTCAAAAAAGAAGAAATTCGCTATTGCGCTTATTTTACTATTATTAGTCGCAAGTTTATTTGGTTTTATAGCGATGGGCATGTTTGGTAGTAAATATGCGGAAATGCCTGATCTTAAAGGTAAAACTGAAAAAGAAGCGGAAAAAATACTGAGACAATCTCATTTAGAAATTGGTAATATCTCTAGAGATTACAGTGATGATTATCCGGAAAATAAAATAATAAAGACTAAACCAAAACAAGGTGAAAGAGTTAATCAGCATGAAAAGGTAGATATTGTGCTTTCAAAAGGGCCTGAACGTGCTAAAATGCCTAATGTTATAGGCATGAAAAAAGCAGATGCATTAGATAAATTGAAACAATCTAAACTTGATCATGTGACAGTCAATCAAGAATATAATAATCAAGTACCTAAAGGTGCTATAGCTAAGCAAAGTGTTAATCCTGATAGTTATGTTCGTATAAACGATCATCAAATTACTTTAACCGAATCATTAGGTGTTAAAAAGGTATATGTTAAAAATTATGAAAATAAAAATTATCAAATTGCAAAGAAAGAACTTGAAAAAAGTGGTCTGAAAGTACAAATGACGACAGAATCAAGTAATAATGTTAAAAAGGATAATATTATTTCACAAAGCCCTAAAAATACAGAGGTTGAAGAGGGAAGTACAGTACAATTCATTGTTTCAAAAGGAAAAGCATCTTCAAAAGATGAAGACAAAGATTCAGAGAAATCTAAATCTTCTAGTGAAGACAAGTCTGATGATAAACAAAAAGTTAAGAATTATACAGAAACATATCACAACCCATATACGGGAGATGACGAAAGTCAAAAAGTTCAAGTTTACATTAGAGATAAGGACAATAGTGGCACATCTGCTAGCCAAACGTTTAGTATAAAAGATGACAAAACGATAACGATTCCGCTTAAAATTGAGCAAGGCTCAGATGCGGGCTATACGATTAGAGTTGATGGCGATGTAATTGCAGATAAAGATATAGAATATTAAATTTAACCCTTTTAGTGAATGGAATAACGCACATTCCCTAAAAGGGTTTCTTAGTAAATAAATCGTAAAATTATTATGTAAACTAAAAATAAATATATAATGATAAATCATTTCTTCAATTCACTTCTGGATATAATAATCTTCAAGCATTTGCTATAATAATTTAATATAAATAATGATTAAGAGGTGTCATTTTGGAAACTGGACGAATTATCAAACTAATTAGTGGTGTCTATCAAGTAGATGTTGATGGAACTTTATATGATACTAAACCACGCGGTCTTTTTAGAAAGAAGAAATTTTCACCAATTGTGGGGGATATCGTTGATTTTGAAATTCAAAACACAAGTGAAGGCTATATTCATCACGTTCACGAGCGTCATAATGAATTGAAACGACCACCAGTTAGTAATATTGATGGCTTAATCATCGTGATGAGCGCTGTTGAACCAGATTTCTCAACGCAATTGTTAGATCGCTTCTTAGTTATTGCGCATTCGTATGATTTAGAGCCGAGTATTCTAGTGACTAAAAAGGATTTAGCCTCTGAAAATGAAATTGAACAAATTAATGCGTGGTTAAAAGTTTATGAAGCAATTGGTTACAATACGCAATTTGTAGGCAAGCATACGAGTCAACAAGAAGTTGTGGCTACATGGCCTAAAGGGCTCATTGTATTAAGTGGTCAATCAGGTGTAGGTAAATCGACGTTTATCAATGCGTTTAAACCAGAACTAAATTTAGAAACTAATCATATCTCTAAATCGCTTAATCGTGGTAAACATACAACTAGACATGTAGAGTTGTTTGAAAGAGAATCTGGTTTTATCGCAGATACACCTGGATTTAGTGCGCTAGATTTCGATCATATTGATAAAGATGAATTGAAGCATTATTTTATAGAAATGAATCGCTTTAGTGAGGAATGTAAATTTCGAAATTGCAACCACATTAAGGAACCAAAGTGTCATGTCAAACAGCAATTAGAAAATGGTGAATTAGCACAATTTCGCTATGATCACTATATTCAATTATATAATGAAATTTCAAATAGAAAGGTCAGATATTAATGAAGAAAATCTACCCATCACTTTTATCAGCCGATTTTTTAAATTTAGAGAATGAAATTAAAGCTTTAGAAGAAGCACAAATTGATGGTCTGCACTTTGATGTAATGGATGGTCAATTTGTACCTAATATTTCTATTGGTATTCCTATTCTTGATTCAGTTAGAGCAACTACTCAATTACCGATTGATGTTCACTTAATGATTGAACAACCTGAACAATATATTAATACCTTTGCTGAACACGGTGCTGACATGATATCAGTACATGTTGAGGCTACACAGCATATTCATAGAGCATTACAAATGATAAAAAATGCCGGAAAGAAGGCTGGCGTTGTAATTAATCCTGGTACACCAGTTGAGTCAATATTACCAGTACTTGAAATTGTTGATTATGTACTTGTTATGACTGTAAATCCAGGATTTGGTGGTCAATCATTTATAGAAGCATGTGCAGCAAAAGTGAAAATCTTAAGAGATTTAAGACAATCATTAAATTTAAATTTTAATATCGAAGTTGATGGTGGTATCAACAATGAAACTATTAAAATATGTGCTGATAATGGGGCAGATATGTTTGTTACCGGTTCTTATTTCTTTAAACAGGAAGATTATGGTAAGGTAACACAATTATTGAAAGGCAGATATTGATATGCGAATCAATTTATTATGTAGTGACCGTCATTTGCCATCAGATGTATTAACCGCGTTGAAGCAGGACTCTTGGGGCGGGATTGACAGAGGTGCACTTATTCTTATAAATCATTCTATTATTCCAGTTTTCTCAGTTGGAGATTTTGATTCTGTTTCAGAAGAAGAACGTCATCAATTGAAACACGAATTAAATATCAAACCAGTTAAGGCTGAAAAAGATGATACTGATTTGGCATTAGGTGTAGAGGAAGCTGTTAATAGAGGATTTACAGAAATACACATTTATGGCGCAACAGGTGGTAGATTAGATCATTTTATGGGTGTTTTGCAAATACTACAAAAGCCAAAATATGTAGAACAAAACATCTTAATTATTGTTGAAGATCTACAAAATGAAATTAAGTTATTGAAGCAAGGTAGTCATGAAATTCGTAAATTACAAAATTATCCATACGTTTCATATATTCCAGTTAGTGATATGGTTGCTTTGTCATTAGTTGGATTTAAATACAATTTGAATCAGCAACCTCTTGAAAAAGGATCTACACTTACATTATCGAATGAGGTTAAAGAGAATATTGCACAAATCGAAGTACATGAGGGACAAGTCTTACAAATTAGAAGTAGAGATGCAAATTAAAATTAAGCATAAAAAAATGCCTTCACCACATATGAAGGCATTTTTTAGTGCATTATATTTATTAAACTCTAGTAACTTTACCAGATTTTAAAGCACGAGCAGAAACCCAAACTTTTTTAGGTTTTCCGTCAACTAAAATTCTAACTTTTTGAAGGTTAGCATTAAATCTGCGTTTATTCGCATTTAAAGCGTGTGAACGATTATTACCAGTCGATGCTTTACGACCTGTTACGTAACATTGTTTACCCATCAAAGTACCTCCTTTAATAAATATAAATACACTTGACTACTTATATACTTAAATAAGATACCATATATGAAATTTTAAAGCAATGAAATTAAAGTCGTTTTCTTTAAAAATGTTTTGAAATTTATAATTTATGGTATAATTGTAAGCTGAGGAGTTATGTAATATATTTAATTAAGTTATTAAGACTTATTTATGGAAGAATCGGTTATTTTCAATTATGAATTTAATTGTAAATTTTTATAGTTTCGTCATTTTTAAACAAATTTCAGGAGGAATATAAAGATGACAATAGAAATCTCAAATGATTATGGTAAAATCGATATCTCAAATGAAGTCATTGCTTCAGTAGTAGGCAGCAAAGCTGTTGAAAGCTATGGTATTGTAGGTATGGCATCAAGACAACAAGTTAGAGATGGCATTGCCGAAATTTTAGGACATGAAAATTATGCTAGAGGCATTGAAGTAAAAGAAAACAATGGTGTCATTGATATAGATATGTATATTATTGTAAGCTATGGTGTAAAAATTTCAGAAGTAGCAAACAACGTACAATCATCAGTAAAATATACACTTGAAAACTCACTAAATGTTAAAGTGAATTCAATTAATATATTTGTACAAGGTGTAAGACTTAATAATAAGGGCAAGTAGGTATAGGAGGACTTAGCAGGATGATTAGCAAAATTAATGGTAAATTATTTGCCGATATGATAATACAAGGGGCACAAAATTTATCTAATAATGCAGATTTAGTGGATTCATTAAATGTATACCCTGTGCCAGATGGCGACACAGGAACTAATATGAATCTTACGATTACTTCTGGACGTGAAGAAGTTGAAAATAATTTATCTCAAAGCATTGGTGAATTAGGGAAGACATTCTCTAAAGGATTACTTATGGGTGCACGTGGCAACTCAGGTGTTATTCTATCTCAATTATTTAGAGGTTTCTGTAAAAATATCGAAACTGAAAATGAAATAAATGCGCAACAACTTGCAAGTAGTTTTCAAGCGGGAGTTGATACAGCTTATAAAGCAGTGATGAAACCGGTTGAAGGTACGATCTTAACTGTTGCTAAAGATGCTGCAAAAGCTGCGGTTAATAAAGCCGAAGAAACAGATGATTGCGTTGAAGTTATGGAATATACAATTGCGGAAGCTGAAAAATCATTAAATAATACGCCAAATCTACTTGCCGTATTAAAAGAAGTTGGTGTAGTAGATAGTGGCGGTAAAGGATTACTATGTGTGTATGAAGGCTTCTTAAAAGGATTGACAGGTCAAACTATTGAAGCTAAAAAAGAAAAGTTAAACACAGAAGAATTAGTACATGAAGAACATGATTTCCACGGTGTGATAAATACAGAAGATATCAAATACGGCTATTGTACTGAAATGATGGTTCGCTTTGGAAAAGATAAAAGAGCATTTGATGAACAAACATTTAGAACAGATATGAGTCAATTCGGTGATTCTTTACTTGTGATTAATGATGATGAAATTGTTAAAGTGCACGTACATACTGAAACGCCTGGTGAAGTGTTCAACTATGGTCAAGAGTATGGTGAACTTATTAAATTAAAAGTTGAAAATATGCGTGAACAGCATCGTGAAGTGATTAGAAAAGAGAAACTAAATCATCATTCTGAAGAGCAAGAAGAATCAAAAACAGTTGAGACTGCGATTATCGCGATTTCAATGGGTGATGGTATTTCTGAATTGTTTACATCTATGGGTGCGACACATATCATAAGTGGTGGGCAAACAATGAATCCTTCAACAGAAGATATTGTGAAAGTAATTGAGCAATCGCAATGCAAACGCGCTATTATTCTACCAAATAATAAAAATATTAGAATGTCGAGTGATCAAGCTGCAACTTTAGTTGAAGCGGATACAGTTGTTATCCCTACAACATCAATACCACAAGGTATTGCGGCATTGTTCCAATACGATCCTTCATCATCGCTTGAAGATAATCACTCTCATATGACAACAGCATTAGAATCAGTGAAATCTGGTTCAGTAACATTTGCTGTTCGTGACACTAAAATTGATGGTGTAGAAATTAAAAAAGGCGAATTCATGGGATTATCAGAAAGCAAAATTGTTACAAGCAATGATGATGAATTTGCTACAGTCACTGGTTTGCTTAAAGCTATGCTTAATGAAGATAGTGAAATTTTAACTATCATTGCTGGTGAGGATGCAAATGATGAAATCTCTGGCAAATTAGTAGAATGGGTTGAAAGTGAATACCCGGATGTTGAAGTAGAAGAACATAATGGTGGACAACCGATTTATCAATATTTATTCTCAGTTGAATAACTAATTTCTAAAATAGCTATGAAGTAATCTATGACTATAGAATGCTTCATAGCTATTTTTTATATAGAGCTAAACTTTCATTTTCTTATAAATGATTTAAATGATAAAAATATTAAAATTTTAATAGTATTTTTTATGATATTTAGTATAAAATAAAGGTATATTAATTATTAGGAGAATACTTATGGGGAACATATATTTAGTATTTATTTGTCTTTTTATTATTATAAGTCTTATGTTACTTCTTTTTAAAAAGAAGGTTGCTATTGCAAGTTTTTCGATTTTAATAGCATTTACCTCAATATTAGTAGTAATGCCACAGCACATCGTTAATGCGCAAAGTAATGTATTAACAAAAGAGAAAGTTAAATTTGTGAAGGGCATCGACGGAGATACTGTTCAACTTCTTTACAAAGGAAAGAAATCAACTTTTAGATTGTTGCTTATCGATACACCTGAAACTAAAGATCCACGTAAACCTGTTCAAAAATATGGTCCAGAAGCTAGTCGTTTCACGACAAATATGTTAGCGAATGCTCGCACTATTCAAGTGCAGTTTGATAGAGGGCAACGCACAGATAAATATGGTCGTTATTTAGCGTATGTTTATGCTGATGGTAGAATGGTTAACGAAGCCGTTGTAAGACAAGGTTTAGCACGCGTAACATACATTTATCCACCTAATAATACGTTCGAACAGATGTTGAAGGTGAGTCAATCGAAAGCTCAAGCTGAAAAGCTAAATATTTGGAGTACGACAACATCGAACTCTAAAACCAAGACAGGTCAGACATCTACCGCCAAGTCTACTGTGAAGCCAACAACACCAAAGACCTCGCCTTCAAAAACAACAAAAAAGCAATCTAAAGAAAATTATAAAAATTGTACTTTGATGAGAAAGAAATATCCCAATGGAGTTAAAAAAGGACATCCTGCTTATCAATCTAAGTTAGACCGTGATAAAGATGGATGGGCATGTGAAAGATAAGCATTAATCATATAGTGAATTAGGGTGCGGAACAATGAATTCGTAATGAATATTGTTTCGTACCTTTTTTATAGTGCAAAAGGCGTAACAATCAATTAATCAGCCTAATCATGATAAAATAAAAATTAATATTACAAATACTAGGTGAGAAGTTATGACTAAAGTCAATTTAATAGAAAGTCCGTATCCGCTTCAAAGTATCAAAGGACTAGGACCAAAAAGAATTGCTTTATTGCAAGAACTGAATATTAATACGGTTGAAGACTTAGTACTCTATCTACCGACTCGATACGAAGATAATACAGTTGTAGATTTAAATATGGCTGAAGATCAATCTACAGTTACAATTGTCGGAGAAGTTTATTCGATGCCAACTGTCGCATTTTTCGGCAGAAATAAATCAAAGTTAACAGTGCACTTGATGGTAGATAACATCGCGGTCAAGTGTATCTTCTTTAATCAACCATACTTGAAAAAGAAAATTGAACTTCATGGGACGGTAACTGTTAAAGGAAAATGGAATCGTGCAAAACAAGAAATAAATGGAAACAGGATGTTTTTTAATGAAAAATCACAAGATACAAGTGAAATTAAGTTAGAACCTGTTTATCGCATTAAAGAGGGCATTAAACAAAAACAAATGCGGGATATGATTTATCAAACTTTAGATGATGTTACAATTCATGAATGGCTTACAGAAGAACTTAAACAAAAATATAAATTAGAATCCTTAGAGGATACACTACATGCCTTACATCGACCCAAGGATCGACAGGACTTATTACGTGCTAGAAGAACATATGCCTTTACTGAGTTATTTATGTTTGAATTAAGAATGCAGTGGTTAAATCGTTTAGAAAAGTCATCTGACGAAGCTATTGAGATAAATTACGATATTCAAAAAGTGAAAGATTTTATAGAAACTTTACCTTTTGAATTAACTGATGCACAAAAAAAGAGTGTAAATGAAATCTTTAGAGATCTAAAAGCACCGATACGTATGCACCGATTACTACAAGGTGATGTAGGGTCAGGTAAAACAGTTGTTGCAGCAATATGTATGTATGCGTTGAAAACAGCGGGCTATCAATCAGCATTAATGGTCCCAACGGAAATTTTAGCTGAACAACATGCAAACAGTTTAACTGAACTGTTCGGTGAGTACATGAATGTAGCATTGCTGACAGGTTCTGTTAAAGGTAAAAAAAGAAAAGTTCTATTAGAGCAATTAGAAAATGGTACTATTGATTGTTTAATAGGTACACATGCGCTTATTCAAGATGATGTAACATTTCAAAATGTAGGACTTGTCATAACAGATGAACAACATCGCTTCGGAGTCAATCAACGTCAACTCTTAAGAGAAAAGGGTGCAATGACGAATGTACTCTTTATGACAGCAACACCGATTCCTAGAACACTTGCTATATCTGTATTTGGTGAAATGGATGTGTCATCAATTAAGCAACTACCTAAAGGGCGCAAGCCAATTATTACAAATTGGGCAAAGCATGAACAATATGAGCAAGTGCTATCGCAAATGACGTCTGAACTTAAGAAAGGACGTCAAGCCTATGTAATATGTCCATTGATAGAGAGTTCAGAGCATCTTGAAGATGTGCAAAATGTAGTCGAGTTGTATGAATCACTTAAACTGCATTATGGCGAGGAAAAAGTAGGATTATTACATGGTAAAATGCCAGCTGAAGAAAAAGATGAGGTTATGACGCGATTCAGTCAACATGATATAGATATACTAGTTTCAACAACTGTAGTTGAAGTTGGCGTCAATGTACCAAACGCGACATTTATGATGATATATGATGCAGACCGCTTTGGTTTATCAACGTTGCATCAATTAAGAGGCCGTGTAGGACGTAGTGAACACCAAAGTTACTGTGTCCTTATCGCGTCTCCCAAGACAGAAACTGGCATAGAACGCATGACTATTATGACGCAAACAACGGACGGTTTTGAATTGAGTGAGCGTGATTTAGAAATGCGTGGTCCTGGTGACTTCTTTGGAGTTAAACAAAGTGGTTTGCCTGACTTTATGGTAGCGAACATTGTTGAAGATTATCGAATGCTTGAAGTAGCTCGAGACGAAGCGGCAGAGTTGATACAATCAGGTGAATTTTTTACAGAAACATATCAGCACTTACGAGAATTCATTGATCAGAACTTGCTACATATGAGTTTTGATTGATGCTCGAAAGTCACTATTGTCAAAAAGTAAAATATACCACTATGATATTTGTTGAGCTTATCAAACGGAAAGTGTTATGATATGTGAGGAATGTTTAAGACTTGGTACTAATTTCACTTTTAAGGAGGGATTTAATTGAAATTGAAAAAAGCAGAACGTCGTCAGGCGATTCAAAAAGCAATTGAATTAAATCCCTTTATTACGGATAGTGAATTATGTGAACAGTTTGAAGTTAGTATTCAAACCATACGGTTAGATAGAACTAACCTAAGTATTCCAGAACTACGAAAGCGTATTAAATTAGTAGCTGAGCAAAATTATGAACAAATTCGTGCCCTAGAGGCAAATGAAGTGGTTGGAGATTTAATTCAAGTTGAACCAGATATATCCGCTCAATCTCTCATTGAAATTACTGAAGAATCCGTTTTTACGAAGACTCAGATAGCACGAGGTCATGTGTTATTTGCTCAAGCAAATTCGCTTTGTGTAGCTTTAATACATAAATCAACAGTGTTAACACAGGAAAGTAATGTAGCATTCATTGAGAAAGTTAAACTTAATGATACAGTAAGGGCAGAAGCACACGTTGTAAATAAAACTTCGCACCATTATGTTATAGAAGTAAACTCATACGTAAGAGACACAATAGTGTTTAAAGGAACGTTTAAAATGTTTTATATAAGCGAGGATGAATGACATGGTTAAAATTGCTATTGATATGATGGGTGGAGATGACGCACCCGGTATCGTCTTAGAAGCGGTTGAGAAAGCAGTTAATGATTTTAAAGATTTAGAGATTATTTTATTTGGTGATAAAAATCAATACACACTCAATCATGAACGTATAGAATTTAGACATTGTTCTGAGAAAATAGAAATGGAAGACGAACCTGTTAGAGCTATTAAACGTAAGAAAGACAGTTCAATGGTAAGAATGGCAGAAGCAGTGAAAAAAGGTGAAGCGGATGGATGTGTGTCTGCAGGTAATACCGGAGCGCTTATGTCAGCAGGTTTATTCATTGTTGGTCGTATTAAAGGCGTGGCAAGACCAGCACTTGTAGTCACTTTACCAACAATTGATGGTAAAGGATTTGTATTTTTAGATGTGGGTGCCAATGCAGATGCGAAACCTGAACATTTATTGCAATATGCACAACTTGGTAATATTTATGCTAAAAAAATACGTGGCATTCAAAATCCTAAAGTATCATTATTGAATATCGGTACAGAACCAGCTAAAGGTAATACATTGACTAAGAAATCTTACCAACTACTTAAAGACGATCAAAGCTTTAACTTTGATGGTAATATTGAAGCTAAAACGTTAATGGAAGGTAATACTGATGTAGTGGTAACTGATGGATATACGGGTAACATGGTACTTAAAAATATTGAAGGTACTGCAAAATCAATAGGTAAAATGTTGAAAGAAACATTTTTAGGAAGTTTAAAAAACAAACTAGCAGCTTTAGTATTAAAAAAAGACTTAGATACATTTACTAAGAAGATGGATTATGCAGAATACGGTGGATCAGTATTATTAGGTCTTGACGGAACGGTTGTTAAAGCGCATGGTGGATCTAATGCTCGCGCGTTTTATTCTGCAATTCGACAAGCTAAAATTGCTGGCGATGAAAAGATTGTCGATATTATGAGAGAGACGGTAGGTGGTAAGGATGAGTAAGGTAGCAATTATTTTCCCAGGTCAAGGTGCACAAAAAGTTGGCATGGCAAGTGATTTGTTTAATGAGGATGCGAAAGCGACAAATATTCTAAATACAGCTCAAGAAGCAATGGACTTTGATTTATTGGAAACGATGTTTACAGATAATGAGAACAAACTAGGTGAAACTGAACATACACAACCAGCTTTATTGACGCATAGTATAGCGTTATATAGTGCATTAGATAATATTAATGCTGATTATACTATGGGACACAGCTTAGGTGAATATTCTAGTTTAGTTGCTGCAGGAGTATTAAAATTTGAAGATGCAGTTAAGATTGTTCGCAAACGTGGTCAATTAATGGCTCAAGCTTTTCCAAATGGTGTTGGTAGTATGGCAGCAGTATTAGGTTTGAGTTATGAAGAAGTAGACCGAATTTGTAAAGAATTATCTACAAATGATGAATTGGTCGAACCAGCAAACATTAATTGTCCAGGCCAAATTGTAGTGTCAGGTCACAAATCACTTATTGATAAATTTGTTGAAGAAGGTAAATCGTTAGGTGCTAAACGTGTCTTACCTTTAGCGGTTTCTGGACCTTTTCATTCTTCAATGATGCAAGTAATTGAAAAAGACTTTGAGTCTTTCATTAATCAATTTGAGTGGCATGATGCATCGTTCCCGATTGTTCAAAATGTTAATGCACAGGGTGAAACTGATGCAGCAACAATTAAGTCCAATATGATTAAACAATTATATTCACCTGTTGAATTTATCGAATCAGCAGAATGGTTAATTGCGCAAGGTGTAGATCATTTTATAGAAATTGGTCCTGGTAAGGTCTTATCTGGTTTAATTAAGAAAATAAATCGCGATGTTAAATTGACATCAATTCAAACATTAGAAGATGTGAAAGGATGGAATAATCATGACGAATAAAAATGCATTAGTGACTGGTGCTTCAAGAGGTATAGGTCGTAGTATCGCATTACAATTGGCTGAAGATGGTTTCAATGTAGCCGTAAACTATGCAGGTAATAAAGAAAAAGCTGAAGCAGTTGTTTCTGAAATTAAAGCTAAAGGTGTTGAAAGTTTTGCGATTCAAGCAAATGTAGCTGAAGGTGACGAAGTTAAAGCTATGATTAAAGAAGTCGTTAGTCAATTTGGTTCGTTAGATGTACTTGTGAATAACGCTGGTATCACTCGTGATAACTTATTAATGCGCATGAAAGAACATGAATGGGATGATGTTATCAATACTAACCTTAAAGGTACATTTAATTGCATTCAAAAAGCTACACCTCAAATGCTTCGTCAACGTGGTGGTGCAATCATTAACTTATCAAGTATTGTAGGTGCCATGGGTAATCCAGGACAAGCTAACTATGTTGCTACTAAAGCAGGTATAGAAGGTTTAACGAAATCAAGCGCACGTGAACTTGCATCACGTGGTATTACAGTCAATGCGGTAGCACCTGGTTTCATTGTTTCAGATATGACAGACGCACTGAGTGATGATTTAAAATCACAAATGTTAGAACAAATACCTTTATCTCGATTTGGTGAAGATACAGATATAGCGAATACAGTAGCATTTTTAGCATCTGATAGAGCAAAATATATTACTGGCCAAACAATCCATGTCAATGGTGGCATGTACATGTAATTGAAGTACTTGAATTTTATTATCAGTGTTTAAGAAATGCTTGTATTTTACCCATTAAAATGGGAAAATATAGTAGTCTATGGATAGACACTTTTAAAGGAGGTGAATCGACGTGGAAAACTTCGATAAAGTAAAAGATATCATCGTTGACCGTTTAGGTGTAGATGCTGATAAAGTAACTGAAGACGCATCTTTCAAAGATGATTTAGGCGCTGACTCACTTGATATCGCTGAATTAGTGATGGAATTAGAAGATGAATTTGGTACTGAAATTCCTGATGAAGAAGCTGAAAAAATCAATACTGTTGGTGATGCAGTTAAATACATCAATAGTCTTGAAAAATAAAAACTTACATCTGAGTCGTCTACAAGATGGCTCAGATTTTTTCTTAAGAATCAAACAAAGAATAAACATATGGGAGGTTCTAATGTGACTAATCCAAAAAAAATAGAAATGGTTAATGACTTTCAACAACAGTTTGCGAAGAAAATGAATGAGTTGGGATTTACATATTCAAATATTGACTTGTATCAACAAGCTTTCTCTCATTCAAGTTTTATCAATGACTTTAATATGGATCGTTTGGCGCATAATGAGCGACTCGAATTTCTAGGCGATGCGGTATTAGAATTGACGGTATCACGCTACCTTTTTGATAAACATCAGGATCTACCAGAAGGTAATTTAACAAAAATGCGTGCAACAATTGTATGTGAGCCCTCACTTGTAATATTTGCTAACAAAATCGAGTTAAATCAACTTATCTTATTAGGTAAAGGTGAAGAAAAAACGGGTGGGAGAACACGCCCTTCATTAGTGTCCGATGCCTTTGAAGCTTTTGTCGGGGCTTTATATCTTGATCAAGGATTAGATGTAGTTTGGCAATTTGCTGAGAAAGTGATTTTTCCATATGTTGAGGATGATGAATTGGTTGGTGTTGTTGATTTTAAAACACAATTTCAAGAGTATGTTCATAGTCAAAATCGTGGAGATGTGACTTATCGTTTAATTAAAGAAGAAGGTCCAGCGCATCATCGATTGTTTACGTCGGAAGTCATTTTAGAGAATGAAGCAGTAGCAACAGGTCAAGGTAAAACTAAAAAAGAATCAGAACAAAAAGCGGCAGAGAGCGCTTATTCAAAATTAAAAAGCAATAATAATCTTTAACATATATTAAAGAAAACCATTAAACGGTAAAATATTGTCCTCCTCTCAACTAGAATGAGTGGAATGATTAACAAGGAGAATAGTATGGTGTATTTAAAATCAATTGATGCCATAGGTTTTAAATCATTTGCAGATCACACAGATGTTCAATTTGACAAGGGTGTAACTGCAATTGTTGGGCCTAATGGTAGCGGAAAAAGTAATATCACTGATGCCATTAAATGGGTATTAGGTGAACAGTCCGCCAAATCATTACGTGGCTCTAAAATGGAAGATATTATTTTTTCAGGAGCAGAACATCGAAACGCTCAGAATTATGCAGAAGTACAATTGAAACTTGACAATAAAGCTAGAAAGTTACAAGTTGATTCAGATGATATCGTCGTGACACGTCGTTTATATCGTAGTGGTGAGAGCGAATACTATCTTAATAATGATAAAGCGCGTTTAAGGGATATCACTGAACTATTCCTGGATTCTGGTTTAGGAAAAGAAGCATTTAGTATTATATCTCAAGGTAGAGTAGATGAAATTTTAAATGCTAAACCTATTGATAGACGACAAATACTTGAAGAATCAGCTGGTGTATTAAAATATAAGAAGCGAAAAGCTGAATCATTACAAAAGTTAGACCACACTGAAGATAATCTTACGCGCGTAGAAGATATTTTATATGATTTAGAAGGACGCGTTGAACCATTAAAAGCTGAAGCATCAATTGCAAAAGAGTATTTAAAATTATCTGAAGAGATGAAACAAAGTGATGTTATTGTTACTGTACATGATATCGACCAATATTCAGAGGATAATCGTCAACTGGATCAAAAATTAAATGATTTAAAAAGCCAACAAGCGGATAAAGAAGCAAAACAAGCTCAGATTAATAAATATATTCAAAAGCAAAAGTCTCAACGTCAACAAATTGATAATGACATTGAACAATTAAACTATAATTTAATCAAAGCTACTGAAGAATATGAAAAGTTCACAGGTCGATTGAATGTTTTAGAAGAAAGAAAACGAAATCAATCAGAAACGAATGCTCGTTTTGAAGAAGAGTTAGATAATTTACATCAAGAATTAAAAAAAGCTCAAAATGAAAAAGCTGATATTACTCAACAAATTACTACTTTAAAAGAAAAACAAAAAGAGTTGAATAATAGTATTCATCAATTAGAATCACAACTGTATGTTTCTGATGAACAACATGACGAAAAATTGGAATCAATCAAAAATGAATACTATGAATTAATGTCTGAACAATCAGATGTAAATAATGATATTCGCTTTTTAGAGCATACGATTAAAGAGAATGAAGCGAAAAAATCACGCTTAGATTCTCGCTTGGTTGAAGCGTTCAATCAACTTAAAGCGTTGCAAAGTGAAATTTCTAATACAAAACGCAACCATCAAGCTACTGTTAAACAATTGAGCGATATTGAGACTCAAATAAGTCAACTAGAACAGCAGTTATCAAAAGCTAAACAAACTCAAACTGAATATGAAGATAAACTTTATCAGGCTTATCGATACACTGATAAAATGAGAGCTAGAATAGAGAGTTTAGAAACTCAAGAAGAGGATTATACTTATTTCTTTAATGGTGTTAAACATGTGTTAAAAGCTAAAAATGATAACCTACAAGGTATTCATGGTGCTGTTGCAGAAGTGATAAATGTGCCATCTGAATTGACTCAAGCGATTGAGACCGCATTAGGTGCTTCATTACAACATATCATAGTTGATACTGAAAAAGATGGACGCCAGGCAATACAATTTTTAAAACAAAAGGGTCTTGGTAGAGCCACATTCTTACCATTAAATGTTATAAAATCTAGACAATTATCTAATAATATTAGGCACATCGCTGAAAATACAAATGGATTTATCAATGTAGCTTCAGATGCGATTAAAGTTAATTCACAATATCAAGCTGTAGTTGAAAATTTAATAGGTACTACTATTATCGTAGACAATTTGAAACATGCTAATGAACTGGCAAGAGCTATCCAATATAAAACACGCATTGTAACTTTAGAAGGAGATATTGTTAATCCTGGTGGTTCTATGACCGGTGGTGGTGCGCGCAAGACGAAGAGTATTCTTTCACAAAAAGATGAACTGACAACTATGCGTAATCAATTAAAAGATTATGAATCGCAAACACAAGATTTCGAGAAACAGTTACAAAAACAAAAAAATGAAGTTGAACATCTCAGCGAAACTTATTTTAAAATGAGTCAGCAATATAACGAAGTAAAAGAACAATCTCATAACGAAGCGTTAGAATTTGATCGACTTAAAACACAAGAAGCGCACATTAAAGATGAACATGAGGAATTTGAATTCGAGAAAAATGATGGCTACCAAAGTGAAAATAGTCGCATTACTTTAACTGAAAAACAAGAGCGATTAACTATTATTCAAGGTAAGTTAAAACAACTTGAAACAGATATTGAACGTTATACTCAATTATCTAAAGAAGGTAAAGAGAATACCACTCAAGTGCAACAACAATTAAACCAAAAACGCTCTGACTTAGCTGTAATTAAAGAACGAATAAATGCTCAAAAAGCGTCATTAGAACGTACAGATAAACAGATAGAGACGATTAACAAACAATTAACAAATGTTGACGATAAAATTAAACTCTTCAATTCTGACGAAATGATGGGGGAACAAGCATTTGAAAAATTACAACAACAGATAAAATCTAAAGAAAATGACCGACAATCCATCACTGATCAGTTAAAACAATTGAAAAAAGAACGTATTGATGTCAATGAAGATGTTGAGTCACATGAAGCTACATTGCAAGAATGTCATCAAGATTTATTGTCAATTGAAAGTTTTTATCAAGATATAAAAGCACAACAATCGAAATTAGATGTATTGATTAACCATGCAATTGATCATTTGAATGATGAATATCAACTAACTGTTGAGCGGGCTAGAAGTGAATTCTCTTCAGAAACGCCAATTGATGCGCTGAGAAAGAAAGTCAAACTAACTAAAATGTCAATTGAAGAACTAGGGCCAGTAAATATTAATGCTATTGAGCAATTTGAAGAATTAAATGAGCGTTATACTTTCCTAGATGAACAACGTACAGACTTGCGTGAAGCGAAACAAACACTTGAACAAATTATAAGTGAGATGGACCAAGAAGTGAAAGGTCGTTTTAAAGAAACGTTTTTACAAGTGCAATCTCATTTTACGACAGTATTTCAGTCGTTATTTGGAGGTGGACATGCTAAATTAGAGTTAACAGATGATGATTATTTATCAGCTGGTGTCGATATTATTGTTCAACCACCTGGTAAGAAATTGCAACACTTATCTTTATTAAGTGGTGGTGAGCGTGCATTAAGTGCTATTGCACTACTATTTGCTATCTTGAAAGTAAGATCTGCTCCATTTGTTATACTAGATGAAGTAGAGGCTGCACTCGATGAAGCGAATGTAATTCGATACGCTCAATTTTTAAAAGAATTATCTATTCAAACTCAATTTATTGTTATTACACATCGAAAAGGAACTATGGAATATTCAGACCGTTTATATGGTGTGACGATGCAAGAGTCAGGTGTTTCAAAATTAGTAAGTGTCAACTTAAATACAATTGATGAGGTTATGAAGGAGGAACAAGCATGAGTTTCTTTAAACGATTAAAAGACAAATTTTCAACGAAATCTACTGAAGATATAGAACAAGAATTATCAGAAGAAGAAGGTAATCAGAGTAGCGCAACTCATGATGACAATGATGAAGCACAGATAGAACCGAAGAAAAAACCACGTAAATTAAGTGAAGCGGACTTTGATGACGATGGATTAATTTCAATTGAAGATTTTGAAGAAATTGAAGCACAAAAAATGGGTGCTAAATTTAAAGCAGGACTTGAAAAATCACGTCAGAACTTCCAAGAACAACTTAATAATTTGATCGCACGTTATAGAACAGTAGATGAAGATTTCTTCGAAGCACTTGAAGAAATGTTAATCACTGCAGATGTCGGTTTCAACACAGTGATGCAATTAACAGAAGAATTACGTACTGAAGCACAACGTCGAAATATACAAGAAACTGAAGATTTACGTGAAGTTATTGTTGAAAAGATTGTTGAAATCTATCATCAAGAAGATGACCAATCAGAAGCAATGAATCTTGAAGACGGCCGTTTGAATGTCATTTTAATGGTTGGCGTAAATGGTGTTGGTAAAACAACTACAATCGGTAAATTAGCACACAGATATAAAATGGAAGGCAAAAAAGTAATGCTTGCCGCTGGAGATACATTTAGAGCTGGTGCAATTGATCAACTACAAGTTTGGGGAGACCGTGTAGGTGTTGAAGTAATTCGTCAAAGTGAGGGTTCAGATCCTGCTGCAGTTGTATATGATGCAATTAATGCCGCTAAAAATAAAGGTGTCGATATATTAATTTGTGATACTGCAGGACGTTTACAAAATAAATCTAATTTAATGCAAGAATTGGATAAAATGAAACGTGTCATTAGCCGAGCTGTACCAGATGCGCCACATGAAGCTTTATTATGCTTAGATGCAACAACAGGTCAAAACGCATTATCTCAAGCACGTTCATTTAAAGAAGTTACAAACGTATCAGGTATAGTATTAACTAAATTAGATGGTACTGCTAAAGGTGGTATTGTACTTGCGATTAGAAATGAACTTCACATACCTGTGAAATATGTAGGATTAGGTGAGAAACTTGATGACTTACAACCATTTAACCCAGAAAGTTATGTATATGGCTTATTTGCAGATATGATTGAACAAAATGAAGATATTCCAGATGAAGTTGCTGAATTAGATTTTAATAATGAGGATAATCCAAATGGGGAAAAATGATTTAGTTAAAACTTTGCGAATGAATTATTTGTTTGATTTTTATCAAACATTATTAACTGAAAAACAAAGAAATTATTTGGAATTGTTTTATTTGAGAGACTATTCACTAAGTGAAATTGCAGAGACATTTGATGTGAGTAGACAAGCAGTTTATGATAATATAAGAAGAACTGGCGATTTAGTAGAAGATTATGAAGCTAAATTGAATTTGTATGAAAAATTTGAACAACGTCGTAAAATTTATGACGATATGAAACAAACATTAAATGATTCTAAGAAGTTAGAACAATACATTAATCAATTAGAAGAATTAGAATAAATAGAGATAAAGGAGGGCAATTGATATGGCATTTGAAGGATTATCCGATCGTTTGCAAGCTACGATGCAGAGAATGCGTGGTAAAGGTAAAGTTACTGAAGCGGATATTAAAGCAATGATGCGTGAAGTACGATTAGCATTATTAGAAGCCGATGTAAACTTTAAAGTAGTTAAAGAATTTGTTAAGACAGTGTCAGATCGTGCCTTAGGATCAGATGTAATGCAATCATTAACACCTGGTCAACAAGTCATTAAAATTGTACAAGATGAATTAACTCAATTAATGGGTGGCGAAAACTCAACGATTAAAATGGCAAACAAGCCACCAACTGTTGTTATGATGGTTGGCTTACAAGGCGCAGGTAAAACAACAACAGCCGGTAAACTAGCATTATTAATGCGTAAAAAATATAATAAAAAGCCAATGTTAGTTGCAGCGGATATTTATCGTCCAGCCGCAATTAATCAATTACAAACGGTAGGTAAACAACTTGATGTTCCTGTTTATAGTGAAGGGGACCAAGTTAAACCTCAACAAATCGTTGAAAATGCATTAAAACATGCCAAAGAAGAACATTTAGATTTTGTAATCATTGATACAGCAGGTCGTTTGCATATTGATGAAGCGTTAATGAATGAACTTCAAGAAGTTAAAGAAATTTCTAAACCTAATGAAATCATGTTAGTTGTAGATGCTATGACTGGGCAAGACGCTGTTAACGTTGCTCAATCATTTGATGACCAGTTAGATGTTTCTTGTGTTACGTTGACTAAATTAGATGGGGACACTCGTGGTGGTGCTGCTTTATCGATTCGTTCAGTAACTCAAAAGCCAATTAAATTTGTTGGTATGAGTGAGAAGATGGATGGACTTGAACTGTTCCACCCAGAGCGAATGGCTTCTCGTATACTTGGTATGGGAGATGTTTTAAGTCTTATTGAAAAGGCACAACAAGATGTTGACCAAGAAAAAGCTAAAGATTTAGAACAAAAAATGCGTAATTCTACGTTCACTTTGGACGATTTCCTTGAACAATTGGATCAAGTTAAAAACCTTGGCCCACTTGATGACATCATGAAAATGATTCCAGGAATGAATAAGATGAAAGGCATGGATAAGTTAAATATGGATGAAAAGCAAATTGACCATATTAAAGCGATTATCCAGTCTATGACACCAAGTGAAAGAGAAAATCCAGCAGTACTAAATGTATCTAGAAAAAAACGTATCGCCAAAGGTTCCGGTCGTTCACTACAAGAAGTGAATCGCTTGATGAAACAATTTAATGATATGAAGAAAATGATGAAACAATTCAGTGGTGTTGGCCGAAAAGGTAAAAAAGGTAAACGTAGTCAAATGGAAAATATGTTAAAAGGTATGAACTTACCATTTTAATTAAGTGAAAATATCGAACGCTCCTCAAATAGCGTTCGATATTTTGATGTTTATTGAAAAATAAATGTACTACCAAACATTTAGGTAATAAGGTTCGGCCTAGCTAAAGCATAAACGCAGTGGTTGATTGGACTTGAAATAAAATATTTCAAGCACCTAATCAACTATGCGGGGGTGACGGGGCCCCAACACAAAGAATTTCATTAAGAAATTCTACAAGCAATGAAAGTGGGGTACGAATTCAAAGAATTCTATCTCACTCCCATAACCAAATCTACGGTTTTAAAAAAACCTAGTAAAAGGAACACCCTAGCTAAAGCTAGTGCGTAAGTCCCACTAACTAAATAAATTTAGAAGTGGGGCTTTAGGTAAAGAAAAAAGTCTTTACAAAATATCAAGTTACTGTTAATATTATTTCTTGTAGAAAATAAAAAGTAAAAGATTTAAAGGAGAGTTTTATATATGGCAGTTAAAATTCGTTTAACTCGTTTAGGTTCAAAAAGAAATCCATTTTATCGTATCGTTGTAGCAGACGCACGTTCACCACGTGATGGTCGTATTATCGAACAAATCGGTACTTACAACCCAGCTAGTGTTAATGCTCCAGAAGTTAAAATTGATGAAGAATTAGCATTAAAATGGTTAAAAGACGGTGCTAAACCAACTGATACAGTTCATAATATCTTATCTAAACAAGGTATTTTAAAAACTTTTGATGAACAAAAACACGCTAAATAATTAGCTTAAACTTTATAAGTAAAGTAATAGAGGCGCCAACTGATGGCGCCTTTTTAAATACTGAAAAATCATGATATGATAAACAAAATGACATTAATGGATTAAATGAGGTGCAAATATGCAAGTTGAAGTTGGTCAAATCGTAAATACACATGGAATTAAAGGTGAAGTTAAAGTGAAATCTAATTCCGATTTTACCGATACCCGTTTCCAACCAGGTGAAGTATTGACGGTAAATCATCAAAATCATGAAGAACAATTGACTGTCTTATCTTACCGTGTTCATAAAGGATTTCATATGTTGAAATTTGAGGGAATAAATAACATTAATGACGTCGAACAATATAAAGGTGACTATTTGTACCAAGAACGCGATCATGAAGATATTGAACTAGCTGAAAATGAATATTACTACTCTGACATCATTGGAAGTACTGTATTTGATGATGACAATCAACCTATCGGCAGAGTTATCAATATTTTTGAAACAGGTGCAAACGATGTTTGGGTTGTTAAAGGAGAAAAGGAATATCTCATTCCTTATATAGCTGATGTAGTTAAAGAAATTGATATTGAAAATAAAACGATTCGTATAACACCTATGGAAGGGTTGTTAGATTAATGAAAATTGATTATTTAACTTTATTTCCTGAGATGTTTGATGGCGTGCTCAATCACTCCATTTTAAAAAGGGCACAGGATAAAGAAATCATTAGTGTGAATACTGTAAATTTTAGAGATTACGCCATTAATAAACATAATCAAGTGGATGATTACCCATTTGGTGGTGGACAGGGTATGGTGCTAAAACCTGAACCAGTCTTCAATGCTATGAAAGATTTACAACGAACTGATCAAACGCGTGTCATTTTAATGTGTCCTCAAGGTAGACCTTTTTCACAAGGAATTGCACAAGAATTAAGCGAAGCTGAGCATATCGTATTTATTTGTGGACATTATGAAGGTTATGATGAACGTATAAGAACGCACCTAGTGACGGATGAAATTTCAATGGGGGATTATGTATTAACTGGAGGAGAATTGCCAGCGATGACGATGACAGATGCGATTGTGCGATTAATACCAGGTGTATTAGGAAATCAACAATCACATCAAGATGATTCGTTCTCAGATGGTCTATTAGAATTTCCTCAATATACGCGTCCAAGAGAATTTGAAGGTATGACCGTTCCAGATGTATTATTATCAGGTAATCATGCAAATATTGAACAATGGCGACATGAACAAAAATTAATCCGTACTTATCATAAGCGACCGGACTTACTTGATCGATATCCTTTAACAGAAGACGATGAAAAATTTATAGAAAGCTATAAAAAGCAATTGAAAAACAATTAGTATTATGCTAATATATATCAAGTGTGAAAAGACACTAATTATCACTATGATCCGCTGCTATATGAATGTCTAGGCAAGAACATAGGTTGAAGGAGAGTATATCAATGAGTAATCATAAGTTAATCGAAGCAGTTACAAAATCACAATTACGCACAGACTTACCAGCATTCCGTACTGGTGATACTTTACGTGTACACGTACGTATCGTAGAGGGTTCACGTGAACGTATCCAAGTATTCGAAGGTGTTGTAATCAAATGTCGTGGTGGAGGAATTTCTGAAACTTTCACAGTTCGTAAAATTTCTTCAGGTGTAGGTGTGGAACGTACATTCCCATTACACACTCCAAAAATCGAAAAAATCGAACTTAAACGTCGTGGTAAAGTACGTCGTGCTAAATTATACTACTTACGTAGTTTACGTGGTAAAGCTGCTAGAATCCAAGAAATTCGTTAATCAGCAAACTGAGTATAATAATAAGACAGAGGTTAGATACAACGTTTGTCTTACAAATAAAGCTTCCAATCTTCTTCTTTCAAGTTGAGATTGGAAGCTTTATTATTTTTATTCACATTTTAAATAATAAAAGTTTAAGTTATTAATTATCTTAATTTAGCGTTTTTTCTTAACCCATAAACTAAATAATATACTACCGATAATACCAATGAAACTCATAATAGCAAGTAGATAGAAGTGAGGAGGGGTGTATGTGAGTTTAATCACTTTATCTCCTTTATTAACTGGTATTGCTGTCATGATACCATTAGCTTGGTGAACAGGTACTTCTTTCCCATCGACTTTCGCATGCATACCATTTGCATATACAGTTGGTAAAATGACATAGCCTGTTGCGTTCTTTGGTTTCTTGACGACATAACCATTTCTCATATCTTTAACTTTCACAGGTGTTAATTCTTTTGAAGCTTTTTTAAGTGTGCTGTAGTCCTCACCATAAATACCTTTCACAGATAAACGATAATTCCCTTTAGATAGATGAATATTTAGCTTATCAGACGCTTTAACACGCATTGTAACTGGTGTAACTAAGCGACGATATTTGTAGCTCAGTTCATTTCGATTTTGCGAATATTCATTAACACCTACTGAATGCGCTTTGTCAGGCGAAAGTAGTTCAACATCCATTTCTACGTACATATCTTTATACTGATTAGCGATAGATTCAGGTAATTTTAATGTAACCCCACCATTGTCCTTGTGTACTTTAAGATGATTTTGATTTTTCCAAGTCGCATCTTTTGTAAACATTTTTGACTCGTTTAAAAGATTTTTATTAGGTTTAAATGAAGTATTTGCTTTTTCTGAATTGTCGTTTAATACGATCCCTTTTAACATAGTTTGTTCACGATCTAAAGGTGACTTTAAATCATCACTATTATATATATGATTAGTTACATGAGCAGATGGATAGTCAATCATGTTTTTAGAATGGATAAGCGTATTTTTACCATTCAATATCGTATATTTCTTTTCAAAACCGTAAGTCATATTTTGATCTTCAGGATGACGTAGTCGATCTTGAACATTCCATAAAGCAGTTAAGTTTGCACGATTTCCTAAAAAGCGATACGTACTATTTTTATCAACGGGCATATTAATTTGCATTAATTTATCATAATATTTCAAAATTCCTCCATCAAAAATGCTTGAGTATAGCGAAATACCATTGTAGTGATAAAGAAAAGGAGAATTTAATGCATATGCGGACATATAATCAATACGATGAAATGGATCATCATGATGTTCTTTGATAGAATCAATTTTTTTAGCAATAGTATCATTATAGTATGAAGGATCGCTCAATGTATTGATTGTCGTTGAATATGGGTCTATCGTTCTTTGTCTTGAATCATGTGTCATTATAATTTGTTGACCGAAAAATAGCACTATCAACGATAACATAATAATTGGTTGTTTCAGTAAAGATTTGCGATAGATAAATATTCCTAGCACAACGATGATAATTAAAGCAATTACCATCCAATCCACAAAGTTGTCAGCTATGATATATCTACACAAACCAGCAATAAATACGGGCACACCTGCAAATAGAAACTGTTTCATAGTCAACTCTGATAAGTGATGAATATATAAAGCAATCAGTCCACTTGTAGATAACACTAAGAAGTAAACCCAACGTCGTTGTGGTAATGAGAATCCATTAAAAGCACTGTCAAAGTACTGTGATAATGAACCAATAAGTAAGAACCACGTTATAATAGCGAAAATTTTATAGTAATAGTGTTTATATAACTTTGGCGTTAATAAAGCTACCAATGCAATAAGTGATATTGTTACATAAAAGCCATTTGAAAATATATAATAATTATTTTTAGTTAAATCAGTAAATAGAGAGATGTTGAAATCAGAATTTTGTTGGCGATCATTATTTAGGAAAGATGATACACCAGTGTAAAAACCTAATATGCTTGATAGGAGCGCAAACATAGCTCCTATAATTAGTAAATAACATTTTTGCCAACGAGATACGATGTCATGGCGATATTGGAATACGACACGTAATATAAAATAAATACCTAACACAATGGCTTGATAATAAGTAAAGTAAAAATTTGAAAATAGCGTGATTGCCACTGCAAAGATGAACAAACCTATCTTTCTACGTTGAAAGAAACGTTCCATTCCCCATAATGATAATGGCAATATAATTAATAAATCTCCATAAAATGACCAAGTAAAATTGTAATATAACACTACTGTTGATGCCCCATATAAAATTGTTGCTATCAACAGAGGTGTAGAACTTAACTTTAAGTATCTAAAATAATAAAATGCACAAATAAAAGTAATTATTGTTCGTACATATGCAACAATTAATTGATTTGTTGGCCAAAAGCGAATGTTTTGCGGTTGCCAATGGAATATATGTTCACCGATCCATACAATAATAAAATTGACCCACATGATTGGTGAAAGGGAATAATAATAGGCTAACCCTTTAACATAATCTCCGCCTAGTCCAAATGAATGATCATAAAATCCTTTTAATTGTGTGAAGTGTTCATATAAATATAATTGGAACGGCATCATTTGTCTAAAACCATCACCAGAGCCACTAAATACCACGCCATCTTTTATGTAATCCCGGATAAATGGATAATAAATGGTTAGTGTTACGATATTAGCTATGATGAAAATGAAACCAAACGTCCATAAGGGTTTTGACCATATTTTTTTAATCAATTTACTTCCTCATCTTTCGTTTTTTTGAATTAAAAATTTTTACAAAAACAGCACTAAGAATCATACTCATTAATGAAATGAATATCATAGTATTCCAGTAAGGAGGTTGATATTTAATGACAATTTGTTTTGCATTTTTGTCGACTGGAACACCGGTCATCATATAATTCACTTTTTGGATTTTTGCAGGTTGACCATCAACATACGCACGCATTCCTTTTCGATAAGGAATGTTTATTGAAGCTATACCACTCTCATGGTGACTGAGTTGGGCTTGTATACCATTTTTAATATCATGATAACTTGTATCAAAATCAGCATTATCATGCGCCTTTTTAAGCGTATCATAATTTTCGCCATTTAATTGTTGTAAATCGACATAAAATTCACCATCAGGCGAAAGGGTAATAGTGATATCACCATTTTTATCTGGTTGAGTGCGATAAAGTTGAGTGTCTACACCTGTTCGATAGGTAGAATTATTAAACAATCGATGATTAGCGTAATTATTAATAGCGACTGTGTAATTACTATCTGGATTACCTCTCTTAATCTTCATTGTTAAATAAAAATCATCATATTTATCACGTATTTGTTTTGGAAGATGTAATTTTATAGTACCACCTTTGCCACCAATGACTTTATAGCGATTTTTTCCAATTCGCTTAATATTTTGTTGTTGCATATCAACATTTGATAGTAAATTAGATGTTGGTTGTTTGAAAGATTTTCCTGCATTATTCATGATCACACCATTTAACATCGCATGCTCACGATCTATAGGTTTTTTTAAAGATTTATTATTATAAACATTTTTCGTAACTTTAACACTCGGCAAGTTAAGTGTATTTTCATAGATAGAATATTGTCCACTTGTTTTAACCTTTTTAAAATAGGCGGGTAAATTTCCCTGATAATCTTTAAGCATCATATAACGTACTGAGAAAAGACTCGCTATATTTTGTCGACCATTTATTGATTGATATCGACTTAGTGACTCCTCGGCAAGATTAATTTTTAGTGCATCATAATAGTAATCGAGAATATTATGATGGAAGATACTTGAATATAAACTTAGTCCCTTAAAGTGTTGGTACATAGGTGTGTTATCTTGCTCATTCACTCGCCAATCGATACGTTCATCTTCTCGTTTACTATTCTTCATTATATTAACTAATGAACGCTGTAAGTCTGAACTATATAAACTTGAATTAATATAAAATGTATTAGCTCGTTCTTGATGATCTTTAAAATAAATTTGATTTTTAATAAAGACGAAAGAAACCATTAAATTGAGTAAGATTATAGAAATGCCGAATATATAGCTTAGATTAATGCGATAACGTCTATCTTTTAAAATTAAAATAAGTAACCCTATTAAAGAAACAATTGGTACAAGTACAAGCCAAGCTACAAATTTATGATAGGTAATAGCACTAGCGAAAATGACAATTTCAGCAATAATATTACTAATTAAATATGATTTGATTTTTAGTGTCCTAAAATATTTTAGAAATAGACCAATTAATATTGCTGAATTAAAAGACAATATAAAATGCCAACGTTTTTGTGGTGCAGAAAATCCATTAAACAATTGATCGATAAATGGTACAAAGCTTAATAGAATAAATGCGAAAGTTAAAATCGCGAATAAGCGATAATAAAAGTGTTTATAAAGTTTAATAAATAATAATGCTTGAATAGTTAGAAATAGCAATACGATTAAATAATTATCAAAGAAGATATTTGTGTTAATATCTAGCTTTTCGAAGGTATTTACTGTTCCTGAAAAAGGGACACGACGATTATTTAAAAAACTTTGAACACCGTGGAAGAACATAAATAAACTATTACCTAACCCTAAAATGGCACTGATAGCAAATAATAGTAAAGCTTTGCCACGTGTAATAATATCTTTAGAGTGTCTAAAAATTATACGAAGAAGTATGTAACCTGCACCTATAAGACAAAGATAATATGCAAAGTAGAAATTATTTATCATTATTAGTGTAATTGTGACAATAAATAGACCAAATTTTTGTTTTTGAAGTGTGCGTTCTATAGAAAATAGTAACAATGGCATCCAAATAAATACATCACTAAAGAATGGCCAATAAACAGTAAAGCGATAATAAAGCGGCGACATAACAAATAGAAATGCCATAATAATACTAATCCAAGTATTACGTGAAATAAATTTACTATAGAGATAGGTACAATACATCGCTAATGCAGCTTTAATAATGGAAATAACTAGCGCATTTACCATCCAAAATAGTAATCCCTGAGTATTTATATGAATAATTGTTTTTAATAGAATGATACATAGTACATTAACAATAAATAGTATGTTTGTTGAGAAATAATAGCTTAAATCCGTAAAAAAATCTCCACCTAGACCAAAATCAGTAGCATAAAAAAGATTGCCATCGCTCCATTTATCAAATAGAAACATTTGAATAGGTATCATCTGTTCGATACCATCGTTGGGTCCTGTGAATAATACGCCATCGTGAATAAAGCGAAAAATTATATAGCTATGTCCTATGAAAGACAGTGTTAAGAATATACCTATATATATTAATATTTTCTTCATAATTTACCTCTAAGCGATAGGATTATAATTGTAACAGTATATTTAAATTGTAGGGGATAGATTGTGCGATTAAAAGTAATTATGCTTTTCTAACATTATAAACTTATTGTACTTTATCGTTTTATTTAATGAATGATAAAATAAATGATGAACTTAGAAAAAAAGTGGCTCTCAAATAAAAATTCAATTATAATCAACAGGTTGAATTAAAATATATCGAAAGTAAGGTGACAATTAATGGCAATTCAATGGTATCCAGGACATATGGCAAAAGCTAAACGAGAGGTAACAGAACAATTAAAAAAAGTAGATGTTGTATTTGAATTAGTTGATGCACGTATTCCATATAGTTCTCGTAACCCAATGATTGATGAAGTAATTAAACAAAAACCACGCGTAGTTATTCTTAATAAAAAAGATATGTCCAATTTAAATGAAATGCAGAAATGGGAACGCTTCTTTATAGATAAAGGATATTATCCTGTGTCAGTAGATGCTAAGCATGGCAAAAATTTAAAAGGTGTAGAAACAGCAGCTATAGCAGCAACAAAAGAAAAATTTGAACGTGAGAAAGCTAAAGGACTTAAACCTAGAGCAATTAGAGCAATGATTGTTGGCATACCTAACGTTGGTAAATCAACATTGATAAATAAATTAGCACGTAAAAATATTGCACAAACTGGTAATAAACCAGGTGTAACCCAACAACAACAGGGGATTAAAGTTGGGCAATCTTTACAATTATTAGATACACCTGGAATTTTATGGCCTAAATTTGAAGATGAAATTGTTGGTAAAAAATTAAGTTTAACAGGCGCAATAAAAGACAGTATTGTACATTTAGATGAAGTTGCTATCTATGGTTTACAGTTTTTAATTAACCATGATATAGAAGGTTTTAAGCAACATTATAAGATTGATGTACCTGCAGATGCTGAAATATTAGAATGGTTTGATGCAATTGGACGTCGACGTGGACTTTTACAAAGAGGCAATGAAGTAGACTACGAAGCGGTTATTGAACTGATAATTAATGACGTTAGAAATGCCAAAATTGGAACATACTGTTTTGACTTATATTCAGAAATGAAGAGTGAATTAGATAATGACACAAACAATTAATGAAGCAAAGCACATATTGTCTGAAATTAACTCAATTAAAGTTTTAGAACAACATGAATTAAATCAAGACGCTCGTAAAGGGGTACAACAAGCTATTACAAGACGTCGTAAACAACTTTTTAAAGAACAAGAAATTTTAGACCATTACAATACAATGAATAAATTTGAAAATGAGTTGCTGAATAACAATCCTCAAGCATTAATCTGTGGTATTGACGAGGTTGGACGTGGTCCGCTAGCAGGTCCTGTTGTTGCATGTGCAGTAATTTTAAATGAAGGGCATCGCTATTTAGGACTTGATGATTCTAAAAAAGTAACAGCGAGTAAAAGACAAATACTTAATAAAAAGCTTAAAGATGGGGTATTGGAGTATGCCTATGGTTTAGCTAGTCCTGAAGAGATCGATGAATTGAATATATATAATGCAACTAAAGTAGCAATGAATCGAGCTTTGAGTCAATTAGTAAATCGTCCAGATCATTTATTAATAGATGCAATGTCTTTAGATACAACAATTCCTCAAACATCTATTATTAAAGGCGACGCAAAGAGTGTGTCTATTGCTGCAGCAAGTATAATGGCAAAAGAGTACAGAGATGCTTTAATGAAAGAGATTGCAGATGAATATCCAGGATATGAATTTGAGAAAAATGTGGGTTACGGAACTAAAGCACATTTAGAAGGCCTAAATAAACTTGGTATTACACCGTATCATCGTAAAAGCTTTGAACCAATCAAATCTATGACGTAATTATTTGAATTTTAAATTAATTGCAAAAAGTGGAACACTTTCAGTTTACAATAGCGCTTTCATTTTCTATAATTATAACTGAACTTAACCTAAGAAGTAGGAGGATGGAAGATGAATATCCACGAGTATCAAGGTAAAGAAATATTTCGTTCTATGGGCGTAGCTGTTCCAGAAGGACGAGTTGCATTTACTGCTGAAGAAGCAGTGGAAAAGGCTAAAGAATTAGACACAGAGGTTTATGTGGTTAAAGCACAAATCCACGCTGGGGGTAGAGGTAAAGCAGGTGGAGTTAAGATTGCTAAATCATTATCTGAAGTTGAAACTTATGCCAACGAATTATTAGGTAAACAATTAGTTACACATCAAACTGGACCTGAAGGTAAAGAAGTTAAACGTTTGTATATTGAACAAGGTTGCGATATTCAAAAAGAATATTATGTAGGTTTTGTAATTGACCGAGCAACTGATCGTATTACTTTAATGGCTTCAGAAGAAGGCGGTACAGAAATTGAAGAAGTAGCTGCTAAAACACCAGAAAAAATCTTTAAAGAAACAATCGACCCAGTTGTAGGTTTATCACCTTATCAAGCGCGTCGCATTGCTTTTAATATTAATATTCCAAAAGAATCTATTAATAAAGCAGCGAAATTCTTAATTTCTTTATACAATGTATTTATCGAAAAAGATTGTTCTATCGTTGAAATTAACCCATTAGTTACTACTGGTGAAGGTGAAGTTTTAGCTTTAGATGCTAAAATCAACTTCGATGACAATGCATTATTTAGACATAAAGATATCCAAGAATTACGTGATTTAGAAGAAGAAGATCCTAAAGAGATTGAAGCATCTAAATATGACTTATCTTACATTGCATTAGATGGAGATATTGGTTGTATGGTTAATGGTGCTGGTTTAGCGATGGCTACAATGGATACTATTAATCATTTTGGTGGAAATCCAGCTAACTTCCTAGACGTAGGGGGCGGCGCTACAAAAGAAAAAGTTACTGAAGCATTCAAAATCATCTTAGGTGATGACAATGTTAAAGGTATCTTTGTAAACATCTTCGGTGGAATCATGAAATGTGATGTTATTGCTGAAGGTATCGTAGCAGCAGTTAAAGAAGTTGAATTAACTTTACCATTAGTAGTTCGTTTAGAAGGTACAAATGTAGAACGCGGTAAAGAAATCTTAAACGAATCAGGTTTAGCAATTGAACCAGCAGCTACAATGGCTGAAGGCGCTCAAAAAATTGTTAAGCTTGTTAAAGAAGCGTAAGGAAAGGATGGGAACACTAAGATGAGTGTATTTATAGATAAAAATACTAAAGTAATGGTACAAGGTATTACAGGGTCTACTGCCCTTTTCCATACAAAACAAATGCTTGATTATGGTACACAAATTGTTGCAGGGGTAACACCAGGTAAAGGTGGACAAGTTGTTGAAGGCGTACCTGTATATAATACTGTTGCTGAAGCTAAAGAAGAAACAGGTGCTAACGTATCTGTAGTTTATGTTCCGGCGCCATTTGCAGCAGATTCTATTTTGGAAGCAGCAGATGCAGATTTAGATATGGTTATTTGTATCACTGAACATATTCCTGTTGTTGACATGGTTAAAGTTAAGCGTTACTTAGAAGGAAGAAAAACACGTTTAGTTGGACCAAACTGCCCAGGTGTTATTACTGCTGATGAATGTAAAATTGGTATCATGCCAGGATACATTCATAAAAAAGGTCATGTAGGTGTTGTATCACGTTCTGGTACGTTAACTTACGAAGCGGTTCATCAATTAACTGAAGAAGGCATTGGTCAAACTACAGCTGTAGGTATTGGTGGCGACCCTGTCAACGGTACTAACTTTATCGATGTACTTAAAGCGTTTAATGAAGATGAAGATACTAAAGCTGTTGTAATGATTGGTGAAATCGGTGGTACTGCTGAAGAAGAAGCGGCGGAATGGATTAAAGCTAATATGACTAAACCGGTTATTGGCTTCATTGGAGGTCAAACAGCCCCTCCAGGTAAACGTATGGGTCACGCTGGTGCGATTATTTCTGGCGGTAAAGGTACTGCAGATGAAAAAATTAAAACATTAAATGAATGTGGTGTTAAAACTGCGGATACACCTTCAGAAATTGGTACTACATTAATCGAAGCAGCTAAAGAAGCTGGTATTTATGAAGAATTATTAACAATTAAATAATCATCATCAAAATTTAAATTGATTTTATTATTCAAGACCTGATTTCTAATATTGGAAATCAGGTCTTTTGTTTAATTTATTATAAGTTATTATTAATTATTAAAGTCAAAGTCGAAGTTAATATATGTATAAGATTAATTAAATAAATTATTTATAAAATGCATTTAGTTTATTACAAATAAGATATATAATAATGGTGTATTGATAAAAAGAGTGAGCATCAAGAATAAAACATCATATCATAAAATTTTTCTATTCGAAAAATAACTATCGGTATAGTGTGTTTTGTAGTAGGTTCTTTATTTTTTATTAATCACAATTATAATGCATATGCAAGTGAGATAAAATCTAACGATAAAGTAGTAATAACTTCACAGGATGATTTTAATAAAAATATAGTTATGACAAATGAAACAAGTTCTAAAAACCAATATGAAAATGTGAAAATTGAATATAAAAACACTCCTACTTTTGAAGCTAAACCTGGAGATGTTGTTGTTTTTAGTGGAAGATATGGTGGTGGATTTGGACATACAGCAATAGTGTTGAATGGTAATTATGATGGTAAACTCATGAATTTTCAAAGTTTAGATCAAAAAATGGAATTTAGGTGGTTAAAAAAAGAAGTAGCACATCGAGTAATACATAATTATGACTACGATATGATTTTTATAAGACCTAATAAAGTGGCATAAATGAATTTGAGAAAAGGGAGTATGAATGATTTGATTTTTACAACTTTAGAATTAAATGAATTTGAAATTTTTATGAGAAATAATTTTTCGCATTATACTCAGATTGAAGAGTTATATAAATATAGGAAAGCTCGAAATTTAGGGGTTCATATTGTCGGTGTCAAAGAAAACGGTAACGTAGTTGCTGCCTGTTTATTAACTGATGCTCGTATATTTAAGGTGTTTAAATACTTTTATACCCATCGAGGGCCAGTGATGGATTTTACTAATTTAGCGTTAGTTGAATTTTTCTTTAAAAAATTAACGCATTATGTACGTATGCGAAGAGGTGTTTTCATACTAGTTGACCCTTATGTCTTGGAGAATATAAGAAGTGCTGATAGTGAGATTATAGAACACTTTAACAATAAACAGTGGTTTAAGGTGATGAATAAATTAGGATACCAGCATCAAGGTTTTACAACTGGCTATTCAGCTATGAGTCAAATAAGATGGCATTCTATATTAGATTTAAAAGATAAAAGTGAACAACAATTATTAAAAGATAGTCTTATCAAACTAGACGTAACATTATGAAGACAATTGAAATGGGTGTGCAAATTAAAACTTTATCAATTAAAGAAACGAATAGATTTTATCGACTGTATCACATGGCTGAAGAAAAACATGGCTTTCATTTTCAAGAAGAACCTTATTTCAAACAAATGCTAGAAATTTATGGTGATAAAGCATGCATGAAGTTAGCTTATATCGATTTAAATAAGTATATAAATTTATTAAAGCGACGAGCATTAGAATTAGAAGAGAAAATGACTGAAATTAAACAATTATTAAAAGTGAATGCTAATTCAAAAAAGACAAAAACAAAATATCACCAATTAAATCAACAACTAGAGAGCCTTAATAAAAAAATTGCAAAAACTGAACAATTAATCGTTACGGATGGTACATTACTTGATTTAGCTGCTGCATTGTTTATTTATAACAATCACGAAATGTACTATTTATCAAGTGGTTCTAATCCTAAATACAATGAATTTATGGGTGCCTATTGTCTGCAATGGGATATGATACGCTACGCAAAAGAGAAAGGCATAGAGCGATATAATTTCTACGGCATAACTGGCGACTTTGGTGAGGATGCAGAAGATTATGGTGTCCAACAATTTAAAAAAGGATTCAATGCGTTTGTAGAAGAATATGTTGGTAATTTTATTAAGCCAGTAAATAAATTGCTCTATAAATTATATCAAAAGTAAGTGAATTGATTTTTTTAGTGCTAAGGTAACAAAAATTTAAAGTAATCTGGGACTTTTAGGTCTCAGATTTTTGTGTAAAATAAGCATGAAGACTGTTTACATAATTCAATATTAAAATTACTCATTAAAAGTTATTAAATTTTATCCATCAAATGTCTTTTAATTGAAATGTGATATACGACATAGTTGTCTTATAATGTTTTTAAAGGAGACGACTTCATGACTAACAACAACATATTACTTTTGAAATTAATTTGGTTAGGTTATACGACCCAACACATTCATCATTTATTAAAATTAAATCCTGATTTTTTTAAATTCTCTTATACTGATCAATTAGATACAATAAGAAATTGGGACAGAATGTTTTATAATGATGATTTTATTGATAAATTTAATAATTTAAATGAAAAAGATATTTTGTCACTTTTGCAGAATCACAAAGTAAGTTTTACAACACCGTTTAACACTAATTATCCTCGACTGCTAAAAGAAATTTATGATTATCCGTTTGTCTTATTTTACCAAGGTGACCCCCGTTTATTAAGATCCTCCAATACATTAGGTGTGGTGGGCACAAGAAATGCAACAGAATACTCAGCTAAAGCCATGCAATACTTATTTCCTAAATTTAAACAAATTCCACTAACTATTATTTCCGGTTTGGCAAAAGGTGCTGATAGCATTGCACATCATTTTGCTATAGAGTATCAATTACCTACTATAGCTGTTTTAGGTTTTGGTCATATGATGCATTACCTTAGAGAAACGCAAAAATTACGCAACATAATTGAAGAAAAAGGTTTAGTTATTAGTGAATATCCGCCATTCACTAGTGTTAGGCGATATCACTTTCCGCAACGCAATCGTTTGATAAGCGGTCTTTCACAAGGGGTTTTAATAACTGAAGCAAGTGTTAGAAGCGGTAGTCAAATTACAATTGAGTGCGCATTAGACCAAAATAGAAATATATATGTATTACCAGGTTCAATATTTAATCCACTAACTAAAGGTAATTTGAAACGAGCTCAAGAAGGGGCGATGATTGTAACCTCAGCTGATGATATCCTATGTGATTATAAATAGATATCATTAATGATTCATTCTAGAGTAATAAAAATCTATATTTAATTCTAATTGATAGCTAAAAATAATATTAAAAAGCGTTTAAAATGCACGTTAATAGAATTTAAACATTGACAAAAACAAAATTGACCGTTTATCATTTATCTTTAGTAATTGAAATAGCAAGGGGGAATTCACTTTGGCAGATAATTTAGTCATAGTTGAGTCGCCTGCAAAAGCGAAAACCATTGAAAAATATTTAGGTAAAAAATATAAAGTTATAGCTTCTATGGGACATGTTAGAGATTTACCAAGAAGTCAAATGGGTGTCGATGTAGAAGATAATTATGAACCGAAATATATTACGATACGCGGTAAAGGTCCAGTTGTTAAAGACTTAAAGAAATATGCTAAGAAAGCAAAAAATGTCTTTCTTGCGAGTGACCCTGACCGTGAAGGTGAAGCGATTGCTTGGCATTTATCAAAAATTTTAGAACTTGATGATTCAAAAGAAAACAGAGTAGTATTTAATGAAATTACAAAAGATGCGGTAAAAGAAAGTTTTAAGCATCCTCGTGGCATAGAAATGGATTTAGTCGATGCACAACAAGCACGCCGTATATTAGATAGATTAGTTGGATATAATATTTCACCAGTATTATGGAAGAAAGTGAAAAAGGGGCTGTCTGCAGGGCGAGTTCAATCTGTAGCTTTAAGATTAGTAATAGATAGAGAGAATGAGATTCGTAACTTTAAGCCTGAAGAGTATTGGTCTATAGAAGGTGAGTTTAGATATAAGAAATCTAAATTTACTGCTAAGTTTCTTCATTATAAAAATAAACCATTTAAATTAAAAACAAAAAAAGATGTTGAAAAAGTTACAGCTGAATTAGATGGAGACAAATTTGAAATTACAAATGTTAATAAAAAAGAAAAAACTAGAAATCCTGCTAATCCATTTACCACTTCAACATTACAACAAGAGGCAGCTCGTAAATTAAATTTCAAAGCGCGTAAAACTATGATGCTCGCGCAACAATTATATGAAGGTATTGATCTAAAACGACAAGGTACAGTTGGATTAATCACATACATGAGAACTGACTCTACACGTATATCACAAACCGCTAAAGACGAAGCGAAACAATATATTGAAGATAAGTATGGTAAAGATTATCTTTCTAATAGAACTGCTAAGGGTAAACAGGGTGACCAAGATGCCCACGAAGCAATTCGACCAACAAGTACTTTACGTACACCTGATGAAATGAAAGCATACTTAACTAGAGATCAGCATCGATTGTATAAATTAATATGGGAAAGATTTGTAGCAAGTCAAATGGCACCAGCAATTTTAGATACTGTTGCTTTAGATGTTACCCAAAACAACATTAAATTCCGAGCTAATGGTCAAACAATCAAATTCAAAGGTTTCATGACGCTTTATGTAGAAGCCAAAGATGATAAAGATAATGAAAAAGAAAATAAATTACCTAACTTGAGTAAAGGTGATGAAGTGACTGCAACTCAAATTGAACCAGCGCAACACTTCACTCAGCCACCTCCACGTTATACAGAAGCACGTTTGGTTAAAACGTTAGAGGAATTAAAAATTGGTAGACCTTCTACCTATGCACCTACGATTGACACAATACAAAAACGTAATTATGTAAAACTTGAAAGTAAACGATTTGTACCTACTGAATTAGGTGAAATTGTATATGAACAAGTAAAGGACTATTTCCCTGAAATAATTGATGTAGAGTTTACTGTTAATATGGAAACGCTATTGGATAAGATTGCTGAAGGAGATATTGGCTGGAGAAAAGTAATTGATAACTTTTACGGAAGTTTCAAATTAGACGTTGAACGTGCTGAGGAAGAAATGGAAAAAGTTGAAATTAAAGATGAACCTGCTGGCGAAGATTGTGAAGTTTGTGGCTCTCCTATGGTTATTAAAATGGGACGATATGGTAAGTTTATGGCGTGCTCAAATTTCCCAGACTGTAGAAATACGAAAGCAATCGTGAAAACTATTGGCGTAACATGCCCTAAATGCAAAGATGGAGATGTCGTTGAAAGAAAATCTAAGAAAAATAGACTTTTCTATGGTTGTTCAAACTATCCTGAATGTGACTTTATTTCTTGGGACAAACCTGTTGGTCGTGATTGTCCTAAATGTAATCATTATTTAATGGAACATAAGAAAGGACGCAGTTCACAAGTTATTTGCTCAAACTGTGACTATAAAGAAGAAGTTCAAAAATAGATAATAAATTAAGGAGGAAAACCATGAGTCAAACTGTAAATATAGTTGGCGCTGGACTAGCTGGTTCAGAAGCCGCTTATCAATTAGCTCAACGAGGTATCAAAGTGAATTTGATTGAAATGCGCCCAGTTAAGCAAACGCCAGCACACCATACTGATAAATTTGCAGAATTAGTATGTTCTAACTCACTACGAGGCAATGCATTAACAAATGGTGTGGGTGTATTAAAAGAAGAAATGAGAAGATTAGACTCATTAATTATCTCTGCTGCTGACAAAGCAAGAGTTCCTGCTGGTGGTGCATTAGCAGTTGATCGACATGATTTTTCTGGTTATATTACTGAAACTTTAAGAAATCATCCTAATGTTACTGTTATTAATGAAGAAATTAATAGTATCCCTGAAGGATACACAATTATTGCTACTGGTCCATTAACTACAGAAAATTTAGCTAAAGAAATCGTAGATATTACTGGTAAGGATCAACTTTATTTTTATGATGCAGCTGCTCCAATTATTGAAAAAGAATCGATTGATATGGATAAAGTTTATCTAAAATCACGTTACGATAAAGGTGAAGCAGCCTATCTTAATTGTCCTATGACAGAAGAAGAATTTAATCGCTTTTATGATGCAGTACTTGAAGCAGAAGTTGCACCAACAAATGAATTTGAAAAAGAAAAATATTTCGAAGGATGCATGCCTTTTGAAGTAATGGCTGAACGTGGACGTAAAACACTATTATTTGGTCCTATGAAACCTGTTGGTCTTGAAGACCCAAAAACAGGCAAACGTCCATTTGCTGTCGTTCAATTACGACAGGATGATGCAGCTGGAACGCTATATAATATTGTTGGTTTCCAAACTCATTTAAAATGGGGCGCACAAAAAGAAGTAATTCAACTTATCCCTGGTTTAAAAAATGTTGATATCGTACGATATGGTGTGATGCATAGAAATACATTTATAAATTCTCCAGATGTATTAAATGAGAAATATGAGTTGATTAAAGAAGATAGAATTCAATTCGCAGGTCAAATGACTGGTGTTGAAGGATATGTTGAAAGTGCAGCAAGTGGACTTGTTGCTGGGATTAACCTAGCTCACAAATTACTTGATAAAGGTGAAGTTATTTTCCCTAGAGAGACAATGATAGGAAGTATGGCTTATTACATCTCACACGCTAAAAATGAAAAGAATTTCCAACCTATGAATGCTAACTTTGGTTTATTACCCTCACTTGAAAAGCGTATTAAAGATAAAAAAGAGCGTTACGAAGCACAAGCTAACAGAGCGCTCGAATATTTAGAGAATTATAAGAAAACACTATAAGTATAGTGATTGAACTAGAATAGAATTGATTTCGAATTCATTGTTTTAGTCTCACGTTCAAGTTATTTCAATCTTTTAAGTAATTCTCAAAAGATTTTGAATTCTATAGCTAATTATTTTAGTCCCCTTCATGTTATATGCTACAATGCATATGATGGAGGGGATTTTTAAGTGGAAGAAATCCAAGTTACATTCTTAAATATGCTCAAAGTTGAGAGAAATTTCTCCGCCCATACGTTAAAATCATATCATGATGATTTAGTACAATTTAATCATTTTTTAGAACAAGAATTACTAAATCTAAGAACATTTGAATATAAAGATGCTAGAAATTATTTAAGCTATTTATATTCACAAAATTTGAAACGTACTACTGTATCAAGGAAGATTTCAACTTTAAGAACTTTCTATGAGTTTTGGATGACACAAGACGAGACAATCAAAAATCCTTTTGTACAACTCGTTCATCCTAAGAAGGAGAACTACTTGCCACAGTTTTTTTATGAAGAAGAGATGGAAGCATTATTCGAAACTGTAGCAAAAGATACTAAAAAAGGATTACGGGATCGCGTTATTCTAGAATTATTATATGCAACGGGTATACGTGTTTCTGAACTAGTGAATATCCAACTTAAAGATATTGATATGTCTTTACCTGGTGTGAAAGTACTAGGAAAGGGAAATAAGGAACGGTTTGTTCCGTTTGGAGAATTTTGTCGTCAAAGCATTGAACAATACTTAAGCGAATTTAAGCCTATACAACATACCAAACATTCATTTTTATTAGTTAACATGAATGGCGCCCCTATAACAGAGAGAGGCGTTAGGTATGTTTTAAATGATGTTGTTAAACGTACAGCAGGGGTTACGGAAATTCACCCCCACAAATTAAGACATACGTTTGCAACACATTTACTTAATCAAGGTGCGGATTTAAGAACGGTACAATCTATGTTAGGACATGTTAATCTTTCGACAACTGGAAGATATACACATGTTTCTAACCAACAATTACGTAAAGTGTATTTAAATGCACATCCTCGAGCGAAAAAGGAGAGTAAATAAATGAGTAAAACATCATTACATGCAACAACTATTTATGCCGTTAGACACAACGGTGAAGCAGCGATGGCTGGTGATGGACAAGTTACACTAGGTGAGCAAGTTATCATGAAGCAAACAGCGCGCAAGGTCCGCAGATTATATGAAGGAAAAGTGTTAGCTGGATTTGCTGGTAGTGTAGCTGATGCCTTCACTTTGTTTGAGAAGTTTGAAACAAAATTGCAACAATTTAGTGGTAATTTAGAGCGTGCAGCTGTTGAACTAGCTCAAGAGTGGCGTGGTGATAAACAATTACGTCAATTGGAAGCTATGTTAATTGTAATGGATAAAGATGCAATATTAGTAGTCAGCGGAACTGGAGAAGTCATTGCACCTGATGATGATTTAATTGCGATTGGCTCTGGAGGCAACTATGCTTTAAGTGCTGGAAGAGCATTGAAGCGTCATGCAAGCCAATTATCTGCTAAAGAAATGGCTTACGAAAGTTTAAAAGTTGCATCTGACATTTGTGTGTTCACAAATGATAATATTATAGTGGAAACACTTTAACTTTTAAAAAATATGGAAATGAATATAAATGGACGTTAATTAGGTTGGAGGTAAAATATATGGATGCAAACGGTATAAAATTAACACCTAAAGATATCGTATCTAAATTAGATGAATATATAGTTGGGCAAGATGATGCTAAACGAAAAGTTGCCATTGCTCTTAGAAATCGCTATAGAAGAAGTTTGCTTGATGAAGAAACCAAACAAGAAATCGCACCTAAGAATATTTTGATGATTGGTCCGACTGGTGTTGGTAAAACTGAAATAGCAAGACGTATGGCTAAAGTTGTAGGAGCGCCATTTATTAAGGTGGAAGCTACTAAGTTTACTGAAGTAGGATACGTTGGACGCGATGTTGAGAGTATGGTTCGTGATCTAGTCGATGTAGCTGTAAGACTTGTTAAAGATCAAAAGAAAGATTTGGTTAAAGACGAAGCAGTTAATAAAGCTAATGAAAAGTTAGTTAAATTACTTGTGCCTAGTATGAAGAAAAAAGCGTCAAATAATAGTAATCCTTTAGAGTCATTACTTGGTGGTGCAATTCCAAACTTTGGTAACAATGATGATGAAGAAGAGGAAACACCTACAGAAGAGATTAAAACTAAGCGTTCAGAAATCAAAAAACAATTATTAGATGGTAAACTTGAAGAAGAGAAAGTTAGAATTAAAGTAGAACAAGATCCAGGTGCACTAGGCATGCTCGGTACAAATCAGAACCAACAAATGCAAGACATGATGAATCAACTCATGCCTAAACGTAAAGTTGAGCGTGAGGTACCAGTTAAAACAGCTCGTAAGATTTTGGCTGATGATTTTGCCGATGAATTAATTGATCAAGAAACTGCAAATCAAGAAGCGCTTGAGTTAGCAGAACAAATGGGTATTATCTTCATCGATGAGATCGATAAAGTAGCAACGAATAACGCTAATAGTGGTCAAGATGTTTCAAGGCAAGGTGTACAACGAGATATCTTACCAATTTTAGAAGGTAGCATGATTCAAACTAAGTATGGTACTGTAAATACTGAACATATGCTGTTTATCGGTGCTGGCGCGTTTCACGTATCGAAACCAAGTGATTTAATACCTGAATTACAAGGACGCTTCCCAATTAGAGTAGAATTAGAAAGTTTAACTGTTGACGATTTTTATAGAATATTAACTGAACCTAAGCTATCACTCATCAAACAATATGAGGCATTGCTTCAAACAGAAGAGGTCACTGTGAACTTTACTAAGGAAGCGATTACAAGATTAGCTGAAATGGCATATCAAGTTAACCAAGACACTGATAATATTGGTGCACGTCGTTTACACACAATCTTAGAGAAAATGCTTGAGGATTTATCTTTCGAAGCCCCTAGCATGCCAAATGCTGTAGTAGATATAACACCACAATATGTTGATGATAAGTTGAAATCTATTTCAACAAATAAAGATTTAAGTGCATTTATTTTATAATATAAATAAAGGAGAAATTTTATGAGCTTATTATCTAAAACTAGAGAATTAAATACACTATTACAAAAACATAAAGGTATAGCGGTCGACTTTAAAGACGTTGCTCAAACAATTAGTAGCGTTACAGTAACGAACGTATTTATTGTTTCACGTAGAGGTAAAATTCTAGGTTCAAGTTTAAATGAACTTTTAAAAAGTCAAAGAATTAACGAAATGTTAGAAAGTAAACACATTCCTAGTGAATATACAGAACTATTAATGGACGTTAAACAAACTGAATCTAATATTGATATTGATAATGAATTAACTGTATTCCCACCTGAAGATAAAGAAGTATTTAGTAGCAGTCGTACAACTGTATTTCCAATACTTGGTGGCGGCGAAAGATTAGGAACATTAGTACTTGGTCGTGTTAAAGATGACTTTAACGAAAATGATTTAGTATTAGGCGAATATGCTGCAACTGTTATTGGAATGGAAATACTTCGTGAGAAACATAATGAAGTTGAGAAAGAGGCACGTGATAAAGCGGCAATCACTATGGCAATTAATTCATTATCTTATTCTGAAAAAGAAGCAATTGAGCATATTTTTGAAGAATTAGGTGGTAATGAAGGCCTATTGATAGCTTCAAAAGTAGCAGATAGAGTAGGTATCACTCGCTCAGTAATCGTGAACGCGTTACGTAAACTTGAAAGTGCTGGTGTAATCGAATCACGATCCTTAGGGATGAAGGGTACCTTTATTAAAGTTAAAAAAGAAAAATTCCTTGATGAATTAGAACGAAATAAATAATTATGATTTAAATCGATAATGCAATAACCAACGTTCAACTGTTGCAAGTATATATTATTTGTAACAGTTTTTATTATGAAAAATGTGTATAGCATTATTTCTTTAGTGAAATTAACATTGCGCATTATATAGAAATATGATATTATTGTTTTCGGCTATAAAAGCCAATACACACATGATAAACGTACATTTAAAGGGTGCAATTAAATTAATTGTCTTTATATGAGTTTATTATGGAGGTAAATAACCACTAGGAGGAATTTAAAATGGCAGTAATTTCAATGAAACAATTACTAGAAGCCGGTGTTCACTTCGGTCACCAAACACGCCGTTGGAACCCAAAAATGAAAAAATATATCTTCACTGAGAGAAATGGTATCTATATCATTGACTTACAAAAAACAGTGAAAAAAGTTGAAGAAGCTTATAACTTCATCAAACAAGTATCTGAAGATGGCGGTAGAGTCTTATTTGTAGGTACTAAAAAACAAGCACAAGAGTCAGTTAAAGCTGAAGCAGAACGTGCTGGACAATTCTACGTTAACCAAAGATGGTTAGGCGGAATTTTAACTAACTACAAAACAATTTCTAAACGTATTAAACGTATTTCTGAAATCGAAAAAATGGAAGAAGACGGTTTATTCGACGTTTTACCTAAAAAAGAAGTTGTTGAACTTAAAAAAGAATACGACCGTTTAATCAAATTCTTAGGCGGTATTCGTGATATGAAATCTATGCCTCAAGCATTATTCGTAGTTGACCCTCGTAAAGAGCGTAACGCGATTGCTGAAGCACGTAAATTAAATATTCCAATCGTTGGTATTGTTGACACTAACTGTGATCCAGATGAAATTGATTACGTTATCCCAGCGAATGACGATGCTATTCGTGCCGTTAAATTATTAACTGGTAAAATGGCTGACGCTGTCTTAGAAGGTCAACAAGGTGTTTCTAACGATGAAGTAGCTGCAGAGCAAAACATCAATTTAGATGAAAAAGAAGAATCTCAAGAAGCAGAATCAACTGAAGAAAATACTACTGTTGAATCAAACTAAGATATAGTTTAAATGGGTGATAAGATGTAATGCTTATCGCCCTTTTTTCAAATAATAAAAAATAATGATTAAAGTTTACTAGAGTATTGGAAATTATAGTGACTTTAATGGTAATATTTAGGTATCATCTATTATTACAATTAGAAATATTGGAGGAATAATTAATGGCAATTTCAGCAAAACTTGTTAAAGAATTACGTGAAAGAACTGGCGCTGGTATGATGGATTGTAAAAAAGCGCTAACAGAAACTGATGGTGACATCGATAAAGCGATTGATTACTTACGTGAAAAAGGTATCGCTAAAGCAGCTAAAAAAGCAGACCGTATCGCAGCTGAAGGTTTAGTACATGTTGAAGTTAAAGGAAATGAAGCTGCTATCGTTGAAATCAACTCTGAAACTGACTTCGTAGCTCGTAATGAAGGCTTCCAAGAATTAGTTAAAGAAATTGCTAATCAAGTTCTTGATAGCAAAGCTGAAACAGTAGATGCTTTATTAGAAACTAAATTATCAAGTGGTAAAACAGTTGATGAAAGAATGAAAGAAGCAATCTCAACAATCGGTGAAAAATTAAGTATCCGTCGTTTCGAAATCAGAACAAAATCTGATAACGATGCATTTGGTGCATACTTACACATGGGTGGACGTATCGGTGTGTTAACTGTAGTTGAAGGTTCTACTGATGAAGAAGCTGCTAAAGATGTTGCTATGCACATCGCAGCTATCAATCCAAAATATGTTTCTTCAGAACAAGTTAAAGAAGAAGAAATCAATCACGAAAGAGAAGTATTAAAACAACAAGCATTAAATGAAGGTAAACCTGAAAACATCGTTGAAAAAATGGTTGAAGGTCGTTTACGTAAATATCTTCAAGAAATTTGTGCAGTTGATCAAAACTTCGTTAAAGATCCAGATCAAACAGTTGAAGCTTTCTTAAAATCTAAAGGTGGTAAACTTGTTGACTTCGTTCGCTATGAAGTAGGCGAAGGTATGGAAAAACGTGAAGAAAACTTCGCAGATGAAGTTAAAGGTCAAATGAAATAATCTGTCGACAAGATTTACAAGAAAGAAGACACCTTTGAGGTTTTCTATTATAAAGTGATACTTTATGTTAGAAGGCGCGTCAGTGTCTTCTTTACTTGTATATATTACATATTTTTACAATAGAGAGGAAAAAACAATGGCGCAAACTTCTAAATATAAACGTGTAGTATTAAAACTTAGTGGTGAAGCACTTGCAGGAGACAAAGGTTTTGGTATTAATCCAATCATCATTAAAAGCGTGGCACAGCAAGTAGCTGAAGTTGCTAAGATGGATTGCGAAATCGCAGTTATCGTTGGTGGTGGCAATATTTGGAGAGGTAAAACTGGTAGTGATTTAGGTATGGACCGTGGTACAGCAGACTACATGGGTATGCTTGCTACAGTTATGAATGCTCTTGCACTCCAAGATAGCTTAGAACAATTAGAATGTGACACACGTGTGTTGACATCAATTGAAATGAAACAAGTTGCTGAACCATATATCCGTCGAAGAGCTATTAGACATTTAGAGAAGAAACGTGTTGTTATTTTTGCAGCAGGAATCGGTAATCCATACTTCTCTACAGATACAACTGCAGCGTTACGTGCAGCAGAAGTCGAAGCCGATGTTATTTTAATGGGTAAAAATAATGTTGATGGAGTATATTCAGCAGACCCTAAAGTAGATAAGAATGCAGTTAAATATGAACACTTGACGCACATTCAAATGTTACAAGAAGGGTTACAAGTAATGGACTCAACTGCATCATCATTCTGTATGGATAATAATATTCCTTTAAATGTATTTTCAATTATGGAAGAAGGCAATATTAAACGTGCAGTTATGGGTGAAAAAATAGGTACGTTAATAACTAAATAATTAGAGGTGTAAACAATATGAGTGACATAATTCAAGACACTAAAGCTAGAATGAGCAAATCTATCGATAATTTATCAAGAGAATTAGCAAATATCAGTGCTGGAAGAGCAAATTCAAATTTATTAAGTGGCGTAACTGTTGACTATTATGGTGCACCAACACCAGTTCAACAATTAGCGAGCATCAATGTGCCTGAAGCACGTTTATTAGTTATTTCTCCTTATGATAAATCTTCAGTAGCTGATATTGAAAAAGCAATTTATGCAGCAAATTTAGGTGTAAATCCTACAAGTGATGGTGAAGTTATTCGTATCACTGTCCCAGCTTTAACAGAAGAACGTCGTAAAGAATTAGTGAAAAACGTTAAGAAAATTGGTGAAGATGCGAAAGTATCTATCCGTAACATCCGTCGTGATATTAATGATCAATTGAAAAAAGATGAAAAAAATGGTGACATTACTGAAGATGATTTAAGAAGTCAAACAGAAGATGTTCAAAAAGCTACAGATAATTCTATTAAAGAAATTGATCAATTAGTAGAGGACAAAGAAAAAGACATTATGTCTGTTTAATTAGTTCGACAATAAATTAATTCATTTAATAATGTGTAAGTATTATTATAAATATACTTTCTACATTACTATAAATTATTTTAGTCTAAACTGTGCCAATTCAGACTTTGGTACAGTTTTTTCATTTGCTTATTCAATGCCATTATCGAGTATGATAAAATGATAGATGATTTCTTAAATAACTAATATAATATAATAGAGATGATCAGGCTCGGAGGAAAGACCATGTTTAAAAAGCTAATAAAAAGAAATAAGACTAAAATCAGTCATAACGATGATTTAGATTTACATAATTTACCTGAACATGTAGCGATTATCATGGACGGAAATGGACGTTGGGCCAAAAAGCGTAAAATGCCTAGAATTAAAGGACATTACGAAGGTATGCAAACCATTAAAACTGTAACGCGAGAAGCAAGTGATTTGGGTATTAAATACTTAACACTATACGCTTTTTCAACTGAAAATTGGTCTAGACCTGAAAATGAAGTTAATTATATCATGAATTTGCCTGTTAATTTTTTAAAAACATTTTTACCCGAACTCATTGAAAAAAATGTTCAAATAGAAACGATTGGTTTTCTAGATGCAGTTCCTAAATCGACGATTGAAGCAATAGAACATGCAAAAGAAAAAACAAAAAATAATACAGGTCTGAAATTAATATTTGCCATCAATTATGGTGGACGAGCTGAAATTGTTCAAAGTATGAAATCAATTTATGATGAACTTCAATGCAATGGTCAAGACAGTAAAGATATTGATGAATCAATGATTAACAAGCATTTAATGACACATTCATACCCAGATCCTGAGTTATTAATTCGCACTTCTGGTGAACAACGTATTAGTAATTTCCTTATTTGGCAGTCTTCTTATAGTGAATTTATATTCAATGAGAAATTGTGGCCAGACTTTGACGGTGAAGAATTTAAAAATTGCTTAAAAATATATCAATCTCGCCAAAGACGCTTTGGAGGGTTAAGTAAGGAGTAGCGTATGAAAGTTAGAACTTTAACCGCAATTATAGCATTGTTAATTTTTCTACCCATTCTATTGATGGGTGGTACAACGTTAATGTTGTTTGCGTACTTACTAGCTTTAATTGCATTAAAAGAACTTTTAAATATGAATATGATTAAATTAATTTCAGTCCCTGGTATTTTTAGTGCTTTAGCATTAATTATTATTATGTTACCTCAATCAGCAGGTGACTGGGTTAGTGACATTCAATTAAAAAGTTTAATCGCAATGAGTTTTATTTTACTAAGTTATACTGTACTGTCAAAAAACAGATTTAGTTTTATGGATGCTGCTTTCTGTCTTATGTCAGTTGCATATGTCGGTATTGGATTTATGTATTTCTATGCAACACGTTCAGATGGCTTACATTACATACTTTATGCATTCTTAGTGGTGTGGTTAACAGATACAGGTGCTTATATTTTCGGTCGACTAATGGGTAAACATAAATTATGGCCAGTAATTAGTCCGAACAAAACTATTGAAGGTTTTATTGGCGGATTAATTTGTAGTTTAATTGTGCCAATTGTTATGTTGTTCTTTGTTGATTTCAACTTAAATATTTGGTTACTATTATTAGTAACCATCATCTTGAGTATCTTTGGTCAACTTGGAGATTTAGTTGAATCAGGATTTAAACGTCATTTTGGTGTTAAGGATTCTGGTAGAATTTTACCGGGGCACGGTGGTATATTAGACCGATTTGATAGTTTCATGTTTGTTTTACCATTACTCAACATTTTATTAATACAAATGTAGTGCGATTTTAATGTTTTATTTATATATGAAAAATGTATAGTGCTATAATTGAGGAGTTATTGAGTGCACATTCGACTAGACATAGTAGATGATGTAATTCTTAACTCCTTTTATTAAAAGTAAAATTCTTGAATAATTTAACCAAATCATAGATAATCTACATCGTTCGAATGAAAAAGTAGAAATTTAATTTAATTGAGGTGTATCATGTGAGCTATTTAATCACTATTGTCTCATTTATGATCGTGTTTGGTGTACTTGTTACGGTACATGAATATGGTCACATGTTCTTTGCTAAGCGTGCTGGAATAATGTGTCCTGAATTCGCGATAGGTATGGGACCAAAAATATTTAGTTTCCGTAAGAACGAAACTTTGTATACCATCCGTTTATTACCTGTAGGTGGTTATGTGAGAATGGCTGGAGACGGTTTAGAAGAGCCACCAGTTGAACCAGGTATGAATGTTAAAGTAAAACTTAATGATAAAGATGAGATTACGCACATAATTTTAGATGATCAGCATAAATTTCAAAAGATAGAAGCAATTGAAGTTAAACAATGTGACTTCAAGGATGATTTGTTCATTGAAGGTATTACTTCATATGATAATGAGCGACATCATTTTAATATTGCTGAAAAAGCATATTTTGTTGAGAATGGTAGTTTAATTCAAATCGCTCCACGACATCGACAATTTGCACATAAGAAACCTTTACCCAAATTTTTAACGTTATTTGCAGGACCATTATTTAACTTTATATTAGCCTTAATATTATTTATCGCATTAGCTTATTTCCAAGGAACACCTACTACCTCAGTGGGGCAGTTAGCTGATAATTATCCAGCACAACAAGCAGGATTAAAATCCGGAGATAAAATCGTTCAAGTAGGTCAATATAAAACAAAGAGTTTTGATGACATTCAGTCTGCAGCAAATAAAATTAAAGATAATAAAACAACGATAAAATTTGAAAGAGATAATCAAACAAAGACAGTGGACATAACTCCTAAAAAGCAAGTTATTAAGCAAACTAAATTAAATTCTGAGACGACGTACATTTTAGGTTTCCAACCTCAGAAAGAACATACTTTAATAAAACCAATCGCGCTAGGATTTGATCAGTTTGTTAGTGCCAGTACATTAATCTTTAAAGCTGTAGGAACAATGATTGCAAGTATATTCACAGGTCAATTCTCATTTGATATGTTAAATGGTCCAGTGGGTATTTATCATAATGTTGACTCTGTAGTTAAACAGGGTATCATTGCTTTAACGTACTACACTGCACTATTAAGTGTTAACTTAGGTATAATGAACTTATTGCCAATTCCAGCACTTGATGGTGGTCGAATTTTATTTGTTATCTATGAAGCAATTTTCAGAAGACCAGTTAATAAAAAAGCAGAAACAATTATAATAGCTGCTGGTGCTATTTTTGTCTTAATTATAATGGTTCTAGTAACTTGGAACGATATACAACGTTATTTCTTGTAGAATAAGGAGGATTAAGTGATGAAACAATCGAAAGTTTTCATACCAACTAGGAGAGATGTCCCTGCTGAAGCAGAAGCATTGAGTCACCAATTATTATTAAAAGCAGGATTAATCAAACAAAGTACAAGTGGTATTTATAGCTATTTACCATTAGCATCTCGTGTGTTAAATAATATTTCTAAAATCATCCGTGAAGAAATGGAAAGCATTGATGCCGTTGAAATTTTAATGCCTGCACTTCAACAAGCTGAACTTTGGGAAGAATCAGGTCGTTGGGGTGCTTACGGTCCAGAGTTAATGCGCTTAAAAGATCGTAATGGACGTGAATTTGCTTTAGGTCCTACACATGAGGAAGTAGTAACTTCTATCGTTAGAGATGAACTTAAATCTTATAAACAATTGCCTTTAACGTTATTCCAAATACAATCTAAATTTCGAGATGAGAAACGTCCACGCTTTGGTTTGCTAAGAGGTAGAGAATTTATTATGAAAGATGCGTATTCATTCCATGCTGATGAAGCATCGTTAGATGAAACATATCAAGATATGTACAATGCTTACGACCGTATATTCAAACGTGTTGGCATCAATGCTCGACCAGTGGTTGCAGACTCAGGTGCAATTGGCGGTAACCACACACACGAATTCATGGCCTTAAGTGAAATTGGTGAAGATACTATCGTTTATAGTGAACAAAGTGATTATGCAGCTAATATTGAAAAAGCGGAAGTCGTTTATCATCCAAATGAAAAGCATACAGAAGTAGCAGAATTAGAAAAGATTGAAACACCTAATGTTAAAACTGCTCAAGAATTAGCTGATTTTTTAAACCGTCCGGTTGATGAAATTGTTAAATCAATGATATTTAAAATTGATGGAGAATTCATTATGTTCTTAATACGTGGTCATCATGAATTAAATGATGTCAAAGTAAAAGCATTCTTTGAAACAGATAACGTTGAAATGGCCACACAAGACGAGATTGTTAATTTATTAGGTGCTAATCCTGGTTCACTGGGACCAGTTCAAGATAAAGATATTAGAATTTTTGCAGATAATTATGTCAAAGATTTAAATAATTTAGTCGTTGGTGCTAATGAGGATGGATTCCACTATATTAACGCTAATTTAGATCGAGATTTCAAGGTAGATGGGTTTGGAGATTTCCGTTTTATCTTAGAAGGAGAACCATTAAGCGATGGCTCTGGTGAAGCGAAATTTGCTGAAGGCATTGAAGTAGGTCAAGTATTTAAGTTAGGAACTAAATACTCAGAAGCAATGAGCGCAACATTCTTAGATAACCAAGGTAAAGCTAAGCCATTAATCATGGGGTGCTATGGAATAGGCGTTTCAAGAACGCTAAGTGCCATTGTTGAACAAAATAATGATGAAAATGGTATTATTTGGCCTAAATCAGTTACACCATTTGATTTACATCTAATTACTATTAATCCTAAAAAGGATGAACAACTAGAATTAGGTGATCAATTGTATAAAGAATTACAACAACAATATGATGTACTTTATGATGATCGTAAAGATCGAGCTGGCGTTAAATTTAATGATGCAGATTTAATCGGTCTTCCAATAAGAATTGTAGTTGGTAAAAATGCTAGTGAGGGTATCGTTGAAGTTAAAGTACGTCAAACTGGTGAAAGCGAAGATGTTCATATTAACGATTTAAACACTCATATCGCTACACTTTATAGTAATTTATAATTTGCTATGACTTAGTTGAATTTGATGAATGTACTTGATTTTACTTGTTCAACATGAATATTCAATGCACAATGTTAAATGAGGTTAAGACAATTTCATATTTGTCTAAACCTCTTTTTTTACTAAAAATTTTAAAACGAAACATATGAAAAGCACATAACAAAGTAGTATAATGGATATCAAGTTTGCAGTTAGATCATAACACGTTGCGTATACATATAATTGAGAAATTAGTTAGATATAAGGGTGGTTATCTGTCATGGCAATGACGAATCAAGAAAAATTCAAAGTACTCGCTGACCAGATTAAAGTTTCCAATCAACTAGATCAAACAATCATTGAAAAAGGTGAATTAACGCGAGTAGATGTGTCAAATAAAAATAGAACGTGGGAATTTCAAATTACATTGCCATATTTTCTATCACATGAAGATTATTTAATATTCACTAATGCGATTACTGAAGAATTTAAAGAAATTGCCAAAGTTGATTGGCATTTTACAATTCAAGATACAAGTAATCAAGATGAGCATGCTATCAAATATTTTGGTCATTGTATAGAACATACTGCACTTTCACCTAAAGTAAAAGGTCAACTTAAACAGAAGCGTTTAATTATGTCTGGTAATGTGTTGAAAGTAATGACCTCTAATGACATCGAAAGAAATCACTTTGACAAAGTATGTAATGGTAGCTTAGTAAAAGCTTTTCGTAAATGTGGTTTTGATATTGATAAAGTTGTTTTTGAAACGGACGACTCAAGTTCTTATGATGATTTAGCTTCATTAGAAGCTCATATTCAAGAAGAAGATGAAAAAAGTGCTCGTGAAGCTACTGAAAAAATTGAAAAAATCAAAGCAGAAAAAGCCAAACAACAAGATAACAATGAAAGTAATGTTGATAAGTGTCAAATTGGTAAACCGATACAAGTTGATAATATAAAACCAATTGAATCAATCATTGAAGAAGAGTTCAAAGTAGCGATTGAAGGGGTTATATTTGATATTAACCTAAAAGAATTAAAGAGTGGTCGTCATATTGTTGAGTTAAAAGTCACAGACTACACAGATTCTCTTGTACTTAAGATGTTTACAAGAAAAAATAAAGATGATTTAGATCATTTTAAGGCATTAAGCGTAGGTAAATGGGTACGCGCTCAAGGACGTATTGAAGAAGACACGTTTGTAAGAGATTTAGTAATGATGATGACTGATATAGAAGAAATCAAAAAGACACCTAAGCAAGATAAAGCTGAAGAAAAGCGTGTAGAGTTTCATTTACATACATCAATGAGTCAAATGGATGGTATTCCTAATATAAGTGCATATGTTAATCAAGCTGCAAAATGGGGACATAAAGCGATAGCAGTTACAGATCATAATGTCGTTCAAGCCTTTCCTGATGCTCATGGTGCCGCTGAAAAAAATGGTATTAAAATGATTTATGGTATGGAAGGTATGCTCGTAGATGACGGAGTACCTATTGCTTACAAACCAACAGATCGAGATCTTAAAGAAGCAACTTATGTTGTATTTGACGTTGAAACAACTGGACTTTCAAACCAATACGATCAAATTATAGAATTGGCCGCCGTTAAAGTTAAAGACGGGGAAATTATTGATAAATTTGAACGATTCAGTAATCCACACGAAAAATTATCAGAAACAATCATTAATTTAACTCACATTACTGATGATATGTTGACTGATGCCCCTGAGATTGAAGAAGTATTGACTGAATTTAAAGAGTGGGTTGGGGATGCTATATTTGTAGCACATAATGCATCATTTGATATGGGCTTTATTGACACTGGCTATGAAAGACTTGGCTTTGGGCCATCAACGAATGGTGTTATAGATACTTTAGAACTTTCACGTACGATAAATACTGAATATGGTAAACACGGATTAAACTTTTTAGCGAAAAAGTATGGTGTAGAATTAACTCAACACCATAGAGCCATTTATGATACTGAGGCTACAGCGTATATCTTCATTAAGATGGTTCAGCAAATGAAAGAGTTAGGAGTTACAAATCATAAAGATATTAATCAAAAACTGTCTAATGAGGATGCATATAAACGTGCACGTCCGACACATGTGACATTAATTGTTCAAACACAGGAAGGCTTAAAGAACTTATTTAAAATTGTAAGTGCCTCATTAGTTAAATACTATTATCGAACTCCTAGAATTCCACGTTCATTATTAAATGAATACCGTGAAGGCATACTAGTTGGAACAGCTTGTGATGAAGGTGAATTATTTACTGCTGTAATGCAGAGAGACCAATCGGAAGTTAAAAAAATCGCTAAATATTATGATTTTATTGAAGTACAACCACCTAAACTTTATCAAGATCTTATTGATAGAGAACTCATTAGAGATACTGAAACACTTTATGAAATTTATGAACGTATATTAAAAGCTGGAGAAAGTACAGGTATTCCAGTAATAGCGACAGGAAATGCGCATTATTTATATGAACATGACGCAATTGCTCGTAAAATCTTAATCGCATCTCAACCTGGTAATCCTTTGAATCGCTCAACTTTACCAGAAGCGCATTTTAGAACGACAGATGAGATGTTAGATGAGTTTCACTTTTTAGGTGAAGAAAAGGCACATGAAATAGTTGTTAAAAACACAAATGTATTAGCGGACCGAATTGATAAAGTTATTCCAATTAAAGATCAATTGTTTACGCCACGTATGGATGGAGCTAATGAAGAAATTCGTGAACTAAGCTACACGAATGCCAAAAAATTATACGGTGAAGATTTACCACAAATCGTAATCGATCGTCTTGAAAAAGAACTAGCAAGTATCATTGGAAATGGTTTCTCGGTTATCTATTTAATTTCACAACGTCTTGTTAAAAAATCTCTAGATGATGGATATTTAGTTGGTTCGCGTGGTTCGGTTGGATCTAGTTTTGTTGCAACAATGACTGAAATAACTGAAGTTAATCCATTGCCACCTCATTACATTTGTCCTAACTGTAAAACGAGTGAATTTTTTGATGATGGGTCTGTAGGTTCAGGGTTTGACTTACCTGATAAACAATGTAGCACTTGTGGTGCTGAACTTATTAAAGAAGGACAAGACATACCATTTGAAACATTCTTAGGATTTAAGGGAGATAAAGTTCCTGATATTGACTTGAACTTTAGTGGTGAGTACCAACCAAACGCTCATAACTATACTAAAGTGCTTTTCGGGGAAGACAAGGTTTTCCGTGCAGGGACAATAGGTACAGTTGCCGAAAAAACGGCGTTTGGATATGTTAAAGGCTATTTAAATGATCAAGGTATCCATAAACGTGGTGCGGAAATCGATCGCTTGGTTAAAGGATGTACAGGTGTAAAACGTACAACAGGACAACATCCAGGTGGGATTATAGTAGTTCCTGATTACATGGATATTTATGATTTTACCCCGATACAATATCCTGCAGATGATCAAAGCGCTTCTTGGATGACAACGCATTTCGACTTCCATTCCATCCATGATAATGTCTTAAAACTTGATATCTTAGGACATGATGATCCTACAATGATTCGTATGTTACAAGATTTATCTGGTATAGATCCTAAGACCATTCCAGTAGATGATAAAGAGACAATGCAAATCTTTAGTAGTCCTGAGTCATTAGGTGTAACTGAAGAGGAGATACTTTGTAAGACTGGAACTTTCGGTGTACCTGAATTTGGTACAGGATTTGTGAGACAAATGTTAGAAGATACGAAACCAACAACTTTTTCAGAACTTGTACAAATATCAGGATTATCTCATGGTACTGATGTTTGGTTAGGTAATGCACAAGAATTGATTCGTTCAGGTATTTGTGATTTATCAAGCGTTATAGGTTGTCGTGATGATATCATGGTTTATTTAATGTATGCAGGATTAGAACCCTCAATGGCCTTCAAAACAATGGAATCAGTGCGTAAAGGTAAAGGTTTAACTGAAGAAATGATAGATGCTATGAAAGAAAATGATGTACCAGATTGGTATTTAGATTCTTGTTTGAAAATTAAGTACATGTTCCCTAAAGCCCACGCGGCCGCATATGTACTAATGGCAGTGAGAATTGCATATTTTAAAGTACATCATCCGCTTTATTATTATGCATCTTATTTCACAATTCGTGCATCAGACTTTGATTTGATTACTATGATTAAAGACAAAGAAAGCATAAAGAATACAGTCAAAGATATGTATTCAAGATACATGGACCTCGGTAAAAAAGAAAAAGACGTTCTTACTGTCTTAGAAATTATGAATGAAATGGCTCACCGCGGATTCCGTATGCAACCGATTAGTCTAGAGAAAAGTCAGGCATTTGACTTTATTATTGAAGGAGATACTTTAATTCCTCCATTTATTTCTGTACCTGGACTAGGAGAGAATGTTGCTAAACGTATTGTTGAAGCGCGAGAAGATGGTCCATTCCTATCTAAAGAAGATTTAAATAAAAAGGCTGGATTATCTCAAAAAATAATTGAGTATCTTGATGATTTAGGTTCTTTACCTAATCTTCCAGATAAGGCACAATTGTCTATTTTTGATATGTAATTTATATTCCAAGCTCAAAAGTATTTTATTAGTCTATGTGACGCAAGAGATAGACATTTGTTTAAGAAATTAAAGTGTGATATACTTAACGTGCGTAAAAAATTAGACTCAGGCAGAAAGAGTGGGCATATACCCGCTCTTTTCTATTTGCCGAAAAAGGAGGCCTGTATGAGTAAAATCACTGAGGAAGTAGAAACAATCATAACTCCTATTTTAGACGAATTGAATTTTGAATTAGTTGAAGTTGAATACACTAAAGAGGGGAAAGATCATTTCTTAAGAATTTCTATTGATAAAGAGGGCGGTGTCGATTTAAATGATTGCACACTTGCTTCTGAAAAAATCAGCGAGGCAATGGATGAGAATGATCCAATTCCAGATATGTACTACTTAGACGTAGCATCACCAGGTGCGGAACGTCCAATTAAAAAAGAAAAAGATTATCACAATGCAATTGATAAACCAGTATTTGTATCATTATATGCGCCAATCGAAGGCGATAAAGAGTGGCTTGGAATTTTAAAAGCTGTTGATGATGACACAATCACGATGGAAGTTAAAGAAAAAGCTAAAACAAAACAAATTGAAATACCAAGAAATAAAATTGCAAAAGCACGTCACGCTGTAATGATTTAACGTGATGAGGAGGAATAATTGTGGCAAGTAATGAACTTTTATTAGCAACTGAATATTTAGAAAAAGAAAAGAAAATCCCTAGAGAAGTATTAATTGATGCAATTGAAGCAGCTTTAATAACTGCATATAAAAAGAACTATGATAGTGCTAGAAACGTACGTGTGGAATTAAATATGGACGAAGGTACTTTTAAAGTTATAGCACGTAAAGAAGTTGTAGAAGAAGTATTTGATGACAGAGACGAAGTAGATTTAAGTACAGCATTAGTTAAAAATCCAGCATATGAAGTTGGTGATATCTACGAAGAAGATGTTACACCAAAAGATTTTGGTCGTGTTGGTGCACAAGCTGCTAAACAAGCAGTAATGCAAAGACTAAGAGATGCTGAAAGAGAAATTCTTTATACTGAATTTATTGATAAAGAAGATGATATTTTAACAGGTGTTATCGATAGAGTTGACCATCGTTACGTTTATGTTAACTTAGGTAGAATTGAAGCAGTCTTATCTGAAGCTGAAAGAAGTCCTAACGAAAAATATATTCCTAACGAACGTATCAAAGTCTATGTTAACAAAGTGGAACAAACAACTAAGGGACCACAAATTTACGTTTCTAGAAGTCATCCAGGCTTGTTAAAACGTTTATTTGAGCAAGAAGTTCCTGAAATTTATGATGGAACTGTTATTGTGAAATCAGTAGCACGTGAAGCTGGTGATCGTTCTAAGATTAGTGTTTATTCTGATAATCCAGACATCGATGCGGTAGGCGCATGTGTTGGTGCAAAAGGTGCTCGAGTTGAAGCTGTAGTTGAAGAACTTGGTGGAGAAAAAATCGACATCGTTCAATGGAATGAAGATCCTAAAGTATTTGTACGTAATGCTTTAAGTCCTTCACAAGTATTGGAAGTTATCGTTGACGAAGACAATCAATCTACTGTTGTTGTAGTTCCTGACTATCAATTGTCACTAGCTATTGGTAAGAGAGGTCAAAATGCTCGATTAGCTGCAAAATTGACTGGATGGAAAATTGATATTAAATCAGAAACTGATGCTCGTGAAGCGGGAATTTATCCTGTAATTGATTCTGAAGAATTAGCTAAAGACATCGTTTTATCAGAATCAGATGATGAAGATATTGAAATTGATGATGTTAATCTAGAGGAATCAAATTTAACTACTGCAGAATTAGCGGCAGATATCGATGAATCTTCTGAAAATATCGAAGAAGCAGACAGTGAAGAAAAAGACGTATAAGCAGATAATTGGGGTGAGTAATTAAGTGAAGAAGAAAAAGATTCCAATGCGTAAATGTATTATTACAAATGAAATGCGTCCCAAAAAAGATATGATTCGCGTTGTTATTAATAAAGAAGGCGACATTTTTGCTGATGGTACTGGCAAACAACAAGGTAGAGGCGCTTATGTTTCAAAAGATGTTCAAAGTGTAGAAGCAGCCCAAGAAAAAGGCGTACTTGAAAGATATTTTAATGCAGATTCTGAGAAGCTAGACCCTGTTTATAAAGAAATTATACGTTTGATTTATAGAGAAGAGATTCCTAAATGAGCAAAGAACAAATTTTAAACTTTTTAGGTTTAGCAATGAGAGCCCGTAAAGTAAAGTCTGGCGAGTCTGTATTGCTTACTGAAATCAAGAAAAATAATATAAAGCTTGTTATCATGGCATCTGATGCCTCAGAAAACACTTTAAAGAATATAAAAAATAAATGTGAAACATATCATGTTCCATTTAGAATCTTTAGTACAAGAGCAGAATTAGGACAATCTTTAGGCAAGTCGGAACGTGTGAACATCGGAGTAATAGACTCTGGGTTTGCGACTAAGCTTACGTCGATGATAGATGAATATTGTAAGGAGTGATTATATGAGTAAAAAAAGAATTTACGAATATGCGAAAGAATTAAATGTTAAGAGTAAAGAGATTATAGATGAGTTAAAAAATATGAATGTAGAAGTATCAAACCATATGCAAGCGTTAGAGGACGATCAAATTAAAACGCTTGATAAAAAGTTTAGACCACAAGAAAGCAACAACAATACAAAACAAAACACTCAAAATAATCACCAAAAACAACAAAACAATAACAATACTAAAAATAATAACAAACAGAACAACAAAGGTAACGCGAATCAAAAAGGCAATAATAACAACAAAAATAATGCCAAAAATAATAAAAACAACAAAAATAATAAGAACAATAAAAATAATAAAAACAACAAAGGTAACAAAAATAATAAACCGGCAGCAGAACCAAAAGAAATGCCATCTAAAATCACATATGAAGAAGGCATTACAGTTGGCGAGTTAGCTGATAAATTAAATATTGAATCATCAGGAATTATTAAAAAATTATTCTTATTAGGCATCGTTGCTAATATTAACCAAGCACTTGATGAAGAAACACTAGAATTGATTGCGGATGATTATGGTGTTGAACTTGAAAAAGAAGTCGTTGTAAATGAAGAAGATTTATCAATTTACTTTGATGAAGAAGAAGCTGATCCAGATGCAATTGAACGACCAGCCGTAGTTACAATTATGGGACATGTTGACCATGGTAAAACAACATTACTTGATTCAATTCGTCATACTAAAGTTACAGCTGGAGAAGCAGGCGGTATCACGCAACATATTGGTGCTTATCAAATTGAAAATGCTGGTAAAAAAATTACATTCCTTGATACACCTGGACACGCAGCATTTACTACAATGCGTGCACGTGGTGCTCAAGTAACGGACATCACAATTTTAGTAGTCGCAGCTGATGATGGTGTAATGCCACAAACAATTGAGGCAATTAACCATGCTAAAGAGGCTAACGTTCCTACTATAGTAGCTGTAAATAAAATTGATAAACCTACTGCAAACCCAGACCGTGTTATGCAAGAATTAACTGAGTACGGTTTGATCCCTGAAGACTGGGGCGGTGAAACAATTTTTGTTCCACTTTCAGCATTAAGTGGTGAAGGTATTGATGATTTATTAGAAATGATTGGCTTAGTAGCTGAAGTCCAAGAATTAAAAGCTAATCCTGATAAACAAGCTGTAGGTACTGTGATTGAAGCGGAGTTAGATAAATCACGTGGTCCAGCTGCTTCACTATTAGTTCAAAACGGAACATTAAATGTCGGTGACTCAATAGTTGTAGGTAACACATATGGACGAATTAGAGCGATGGTTAATGATTTAGGTCAAAGAATTAAATCAGCAGGCCCTTCTACACCTGTAGAAATTACAGGTATCAATGATGTGCCATTAGCTGGTGATCGCTTCGTTATCTTCAAAGACGAAAAACAAGCACGTCGCATTGGTGAAGCGCGTCATGAAGCAAGCGTTATCCAACAACGTCAAGAAAGCAAAAATGTTTCATTAGACAACTTATTTGAACAAATGAAACAAGGTGAAATGAAAGATCTTAACGTGATTATCAAAGGTGACGTTCAAGGTTCTGTTGAAGCACTTGCTGCTTCTCTTATGAAAATTGATGTAGAGGGCGTTAATGTACGTATTATTCACACTGCAGTTGGTGCTATTAATGAATCAGATGTTACATTAGCTAATGCGTCAAATGGTATTATTATTGGTTTCAATGTGCGTCCAGACGCAGGTGCTAAACGTGCTGCAGAAGCTGAAAACGTTGATATGAGATTGCATCGCGTTATTTATAATGTTATTGAAGAAATTGAATCAGCTATGAAAGGTTTACTTGATCCTGAATTCGAAGAACAAGTTATCGGACAAGCTGAAGTACGTCAAACATTCAAAGTGTCTAAAGTTGGCACAATTGCTGGTAGTTATGTTACTGAAGGTAAGATTACTCGTAATGCAGGTGTTCGTATTATCAGAGACGGAATTGTTCTATTCGAAGGTGAATTAGATACATTGAAACGTTTCAAAGATGATGCCAAAGAAGTAGCTCAAGGTTATGAATGTGGTATTACAATTGAAAAATTCAATGATATTAAAGAAGGCGACATTATCGAAGCATTTGAAATGGTTGAAATCGAAAGATAATACTTAACAATATATGTATAGGTGGACGCGGAGAAGCCGTCCACCTTTTTAAATGATGAACATTACAATATATTGTTTCTTTAAGATAATGCGTTTGAATCTAACTTAAATAGTGAATAAAATAACAAAGAAGAGTAACATCAAATATTGAGGTGACATAAATGAGTAACATGAGAGCAGAACGCGTAGGCGAACAAATGAAGAAAGAAATAATGGATATCGTTAATAATAAAGTTAAAGATCCTAGAGTAGGGTTTATCACAATTACTGACGTTGACTTAACAAATGACTTATCTCAAGCAAAAGTTTACCTTACAGTCTTAGGTAGCGAAAAGGAAGTTAATGATACGTTTAAAGCTTTAGACAAAGCGAAAGGATTTATTAAATCTGAATTAGGTTCAAGAATGAGATTGCGTATCGTTCCAGAATTATTCTTTGAATATGATGAATCAATTGAGTATGGTAATAAAATCGAGAAAATGATTCAAGATTTGCATAAGCAAGATAGATAAATATTTATAATCTTAATTACAGCAAATTTACTATATAGTTAAGGGGTAGGACATTGAAATTAGTATAATTTCAGTTCTACTCTTTTTTAAAATTAAACAAATTAAAAAATTACCAATTTAGCTATATGGTATACGAATTAGTGTTATTACTTTATATTAAATAACACAAGTTAAGTCAGATAAGTTATGATACATAAGTGTACTTAAAACTGAAGGACGTGAAAAAATGTATAATGGTATTTTACCTGTATATAAAGAGCGTGGATTGACGAGTCATGATGTCGTCTTTAAGCTAAGAAAAATCTTAAAAACTAAGAAAATTGGTCATACTGGGACATTAGATCCTGAAGTATCTGGGGTATTGCCAGTATGTATTGGTACTGCCACTCGTGTAAGTGATTATGTGATGGATATGGGAAAATCTTATAACGCTACCATAACTCTAGGGGAAAGTACGACTACGGAAGATCAAACAGGAGAAGTTATTGATAAAGTAGATGTACAAGAAAACGCAATAAATATAAACGAAGTAGACGCTATTTTAAAACAATTTGAAGGAATTATAGAACAAGTTCCACCTATGTATTCATCTGTTAAAGTAAATGGTAAAAAGTTATATGAGTATGCACGAAAAGGTGAAACTGTTGAACGACCAGTTCGTAAAGTAAATATAGATTCGATAGCACGCACCTCTAAACTTCAATTCGAAGACGGGAAATGTCATTTTAATATTGAGGTTAAATGTGGTAAAGGTACATATATTCGCACATTAGCAACGGATATTGGTAAACAATTAGGGTATCCAGCTCACATGTCGCTATTGACACGAATAAATTCAGGTGGGTTTGACATTAAAGATAGTATAACATTAGATCAAATCTCTCAATTACATGAGCAAGACACATTACAATCACACTTATTTCCTTTAGAATATGGTTTGAAAAGTTTGCCGAAAATTTATGTTTCTGATGAAAATATAAAAACTAGAATATTAAATGGACAAAAGTTTAATAAAAAACAATTTAATCAAACGATTGAACAACAACTCGTCTTTATTGATTCTGAGACGGAGAAAGTAATGGCAATTTATATTCAACATCCGGAAAAAAATCATGAAATAAAACCTAAAAAAGTATTTAATTAAAGGAGTCTAAAGTTATGAAAGTGATAGAAGTAACCCATCCAATTCAAGAAAATCAATTGATAAAAGAAGACGTTGCGATGGCATTTGGCTTTTTTGATGGCATGCATCGTGGTCATCATAAAGTGTTTGAAGCATTGGATGAACGTGCTGCAGCGCAAAATTTAAAAAAGGCAGTAACAACATTCGATCCTCATCCTTCTGTTGTGTTAAATCCTGAACGTAAACGCACGGATTATTTAACACCACTTTCAGATAAACTTGAAATGATCGAACAACACGACGTGGATTATTGTATTGTTATTAATTTTTCTTCACGATTTGCGAGTGTAACAGCAGAAGAGTTTGTTCAAGACTATATTATTAATAATCGTGTTAAAGAAGTGATTGCTGGTTTTGACTTTACTTACGGTAAATTTGGAAAAGGTAACATGTCCGTATTAAATGAAATGGATGAATTTAGCACTACAATAGTTGGTAAACAAGAAATGGATACTGAAAAAATCTCTACTACTGCAATTAGGGAAGCTTTAAAAGAAGGGAATTTAAAAAAGGCCAATGAGCAGTTAGGTTATCTCTATCGAATTAAAGGCACTGTAGTTCAAGGAGAGAAACGTGGACGTACAATTGGCTTTCCTACGGCAAATGTTCAACCAAGTGATGATTATGTTTTACCTAAAAAAGGGGTTTATGCTGTTAGTATGGCGATAGGTGCTGAAAATAAAATCTATCGTGGTGTAGCTAATGTTGGTGTTAAACCTACTTTTCACGATCCTTCTAAAGCTGAAGTAGTGATTGAAGTTAATATATTTGATTTTAATGACAACATATATGGTGAACGTGTCATTGTTTATTGGCATCATTATTTAAGACCAGAAGTTAAATTTGATGGTATAGATCCATTAGTTGAACAAATGAATAATGATAAAGAAAAAGCGAAATACTTACTTTCAGTTGATTTCGGTGATGATGTATCGTATAATATTTAAAGTTGAGTTCTAGAAAATAGAATTCATAAATATTATTCCTTTATCTTGGCGGGTTGAGACTCCGACGCCTAGCTCAGATTAAGGTGTATACAAATTTTAGGAGGAATTTAATTATGGCAATCACTCAAGAACGTAAAAATGAAATTATCAAAGAATATCGCGTGCACGAAACTGACACTGGTTCACCAGAAGTACAAATCGCTGTTTTAACTGCAGAAATCGCTGCGTTAAACGAACACTTACGTGAACACAAAAAAGATCACCATTCACGTCGTGGATTATTAAAAATGGTAGGTCGTCGTCGTCACTTATTAAACTACTTACGTGGTAAAGATATTCAACGTTACCGTGAATTAATTAAATCATTAGGTATCCGTCGTTAATTTTTATATATTAAGAGGAAAGCACCATTTAGTTTGGTACTTTCCTTTTTTTATCGTTTAATATAAATCACTAATATAAAATTTGAAAAATAAATGATATGATGTAGTTAATAGATTTCAGAGAGGAGATTCATAATGTCTCAAGAAAAGAAAGTGTTTAAAACTGAGTGGGCTGGAAGATCGTTAACGATTGAGACAGGACAATTAGCAAAACAAGCTAATGGTGCAGTTTTAGTACGTTATGGAGATACGGTTGTATTATCTACGGCTGTAGCATCTAAAGAACCGCGTGATGGTGACTTTTTCCCATTAACAGTTAATTATGAAGAAAAAATGTATGCTGCTGGTAAAATTCCAGGAGGATTTAAAAAACGTGAAGGTCGTCCAGGAGACGAAGCAACATTAACTGCACGTTTAATTGATAGACCAATTCGACCACTTTTCCCTAAAGGATATCGACATGACGTTCAAATTATGAACACAGTACTAAGCGCTGATCCAGATTGTTCGCCTGAAATGGCTGCAATGATAGGCTCTTCAATGGCATTAAGTGTTTCAGATATTCCTTTCCAAGGACCAATTGCTGGTGTTAATGTAGGTTATGTTGATGGTAAATATGTAATTAACCCTACCGTTGAGGAAAAAGAAGTTTCACGTCTAGACTTAGAAGTTGCCGGTCATAAAGACGCAGTAAACATGGTAGAAGCTGGTGCAAGTGAAATAACTGAGAAAGAAATGTTAGAAGCTATTTTCTTCGGACATGATGAAATCAAACGTTTAGTAGCATTCCAAGAAGAAGTGGTAGCTCACATTCAACCTGTTAAAAAAGAATTTGTACCTGTAGAACGTGATGAAGCTCTGGTTTCAAGAGTTAAAACACTTACTGAAGAAAAAGGCTTAAAAGAAACAGTTTTAACATTTGATAAACAACAACGTGACGAAAACTTGGATACGTTAAAAGCTGAAATTGCAACTGAATTTGTTGACGAAGCAGATCCTGAAAATGAATTGTTAATTGATGAAGTTTATGCGATTTTAAATGACTTAGTTAAAGAAGAAGTACGTCGTCTTATCGCTGATGAAAAAATTAGACCTGATGGACGTAAACCAGATGAGATTAGACCTCTTGAATCTGAAGTTGGTTTATTACCACGAGCACATGGTTCAGGTTTATTTACACGTGGACAAACACAAGCTTTATCTGTATTAACATTAGGAGCATTAGGTGATTATCAACTTATTGATGGACTAGGTCCTGAACAAGAAAAACGATTCATGCATCATTACAACTTCCCTAATTTCTCTGTTGGAGAGACAGGCCCAGTTAGAGCACCTGGTCGTCGTGAGATTGGACATGGTGCATTAGGCGAGAGAGCATTAAAATACATTATTCCAGATACAACTGAATTCCCTTACACTGTACGTATTGTAAGTGAAGTATTAGAATCTAACGGTTCATCTTCACAAGCATCAATTTGTGGTTCAACTTTAGCTTTGATGGATGCTGGTGTGCCAATTAAAGCGCCTGTTGCAGGTATAGCAATGGGACTAGTTACACGTGAAGATAGTTATACGATTCTTACGGATATCCAAGGTATGGAAGATGCTTTAGGGGATATGGATTTTAAAGTTGCAGGTACAAAAGAAGGTATAACTGCGATACAAATGGACATTAAAATTGATGGTTTAACACGTGAAGTCATTGAAGAAGCTCTAGAACAAGCGCGACAAGGTCGATTAGCGATAATGGATCACATGTTACAAACAATTGATCAACCACGTAAAGAATTAAGTGCTTATGCTCCTAAAGTGGAAATAATGCATATTAAACCTGATAAAATTAGAGACGTAATTGGACCAGGCGGTAAGAAAATTAATGAAATCATTGATGAAACTGGTGTTAAATTAGATATTGAACAAGATGGTACAATCTTCATAGGTGCAATTGATCAAGACATGATTAACCGTGCTCGTGAAATTATTGAAGATATCACACGTGAAGCGGAAGTAGGCCAAGTTTACAATGCAAAAGTTAAACGTATTGAAAAGTATGGTGCTTTTGTAGAATTGTTTGCCGGTAAAGATGCTTTATTACACATCTCTCAAATTTCAAAAGAACGTATTAATAAAGTAGAGGATGTATTAAGTATAGGCGATTCAATTGAAGTGAAAATAACTGAAATTGACAAACAAGGTCGCGTAAATGCTTCTCATAAAGCATTAGATGAAAATAAATAATAATTTTAAACATACTAAGATTAGCTGTGAAGAAATCTATGACGATAGATTTTTTCACAGCTATTTTTTATAGTTGTAGAGA
>NZ_JAVSMG010000010.1:0-80737 GCF_033283505.1 Staphylococcus sp. NWU MK-U1
AGCGAAGTGGCTAAACGCGGCGGACTGTAAATCCGCTCCTTCGGGTTCGGCAGTTCGAATCTGCCCCCCTCCACCATTCTAATGGGCTATAGCCAAGCGGTAAGGCAACGGACTTTGACTCCGTCACGCGCTGGTTCGAATCCAGCTAGCCCAGCCATTAGAGCCATTAGCTCAGTTGGTAGAGCATCTGACTTTTAATCAGAGGGTCAGAGGTTCGAATCCTCTATGGCTCACTTATTAGCACTCCTAATCAGGAGTGCTTTTTTTTATAAAATTAAATAAAAGTATTATATAGTTTATCTATTTGAAGATTGATTATATTGGGAATAAATCATTAATCAATTGCTGATTATTTGAATAATCTACTTTTTTTAATACAATTTATTTGTTCATATGACAGTTGTAATTATCATTGGTATAATTATGACTATGGAAAATATATTCGGAGGAGATGCTATGGATTTTTCCAACTTTTTTGATAATCTTAGTACATTAAAAATTGTAACGAGTGTGCTGGATTTACTTATAGTATGGTATGTCCTTTATCTTCTCATAACTGTATTTAAAGGAACCAAAGCAATTCAATTACTTAAAGGTATTCTTTTTATTGTAATTGGTCAACAAGTGAGTAAAATTCTAAATTTAACTGCTACATCTAAACTTTTTGATATTGTAATTCAATGGGGTGTTCTTGCGCTTATTGTTATTTTCCAACCTGAAATAAGAAGAGCATTGGAGCAGTTAGGTCGTGGAAGCTTATTTAAACGTTATACTAATACATACAGTCATGATGAAGAAAAGTTAATTGAAGCAGTATCGAAAGCTGTTCAATATATGGCTAAAAGACGTATTGGTGCTTTGATTGTTTTTGAAAAGGAAACGGGATTACAAGATTATATTGAAACGGGTATAGCGATGAATTCTGAAATATCTCAAGAATTATTAATTAATGTATTTATACCAAATACGCCACTACATGATGGTGCAATGATTGTTCAAAATTCTAAGATTGCTAGTGCAGCTAGTTACTTGCCCTTATCAGATAGTGCTAAAATTTCTAAAAGTCTAGGAACTAGACATAGAGCTGCAGTGGGTATCTCTGAAGTTTCAGATGCATTTACAATTGTTGTTTCAGAGGAAACAGGTTCAATATCTGTAACTTTTGATGGTAAATTACGTAGAGATATCTCAACTGAGGTATTTGAAGAATTATTAGCCGAACATTGGTTTGGCACACGCTTTCAAAAGAAAGGTGTGAAATAAGATGCTAGAGAGTAAATGGGGTCTCAGATTTATTGCTTTACTATTGGCAATCTTTTTCTATTTATCAGTTAATAATGTATTTGGAAATATTTTTAGTAATGATAATTTATCACAAAATTCATCTAAAACAATTGAAGATGTACCTGTTGAGATAATCTATAATTCCAAAGATTTACATGTAACTAAAGCTCCTGAGACTGTTAATGTAACTGTTTCAGGTCCACAATCTAAATTATTAAAAATCGAAAACACCGATGATATCAAAGTTGCAGTGGATTTATCCAACGCTAAAGCCGGAAAATACAAAGAAGACTATATCGTTAAAGGCTTAAGTAATGATATTAATTACAATGTTAAACCTAAGCAAGCTTATGTTACTTTGGAAAATAAAGAAACTAAAACGATGCATGTTCAAGCAGATATAGGGAAAGATGATATAGACCCAAACTATAAAGTGAAAGACAGTTCTGTTGAGCCTAATTCTGTCAAAGTAACTGGAGGACGAGAACAACTTAAGAAAATCGCATATTTAAAAGCTACTTATAAAGAAGCTAACAAATTAAGTCAAGATACTTCTGATGTAGCAGATGTTACTGCTTTTGATAAATCATTAAATAAATTAGTTGTTAATATACAGCCTAATGAAGTCAAATTAAATGTTAAACTCCAAGAATATAGCAAGAAGGTTAAAGTTAAAATTAATAAAAAAGGCAGTTTACCTGATGGTGCTAGCTTGGATGATATAAGACTTGATGAGAATGAGATAGAGATTTATGGTAATAGAGATGATTTGCAAGATATCAATGAGATAGAGGCAAATGTTGATCTTAATAATATAACTGAATCTACAGATCAGAATGTTCAATTAAATTTACCAGATAAAGTAAAGAAATCTGATCCAGATGAAATAACAGCACATATTAGCTTAAAATAACAAATTAAAAAGGAGTATTAATGATGGGAAAATATTTTGGTACTGATGGAGTAAGAGGAATAGCCAATAAAGAGTTAACACCTGAATTAGCATTTAAGTTGGGTCGTTATGGTGGTTATGTATTAGCACATAATGAAGGTGCTAACAGACCAAAAGTTTTAGTTGGTAGAGATACACGTGTGTCAGGTGAAATGCTTGAATCTGCATTGATTGCAGGATTAGCTTCAATTGGGGCTGAAATTATGAGATTAGGTGTTATATCTACACCTGGAGTAGCTTATCTTACAAGAGAAATGGGAGCTGAACTAGGTGTAATGATTTCAGCTTCGCACAATCCAGTGGCTGATAATGGAATTAAGTTCTTCGGTGCAGATGGTTTTAAATTATCTGATGCTCAAGAGGAAGAGATTGAAACATTATTGGATCAAGAAAATCCTGATTTACCAAGACCAGTAGGAACAGATATTGTACATTTTTCTGATTACTTCGAAGGTGCTCAGAAATATTTAAGCTACTTAAAATCAACTATTGATGTTAATTTAGAAGGATTAAAAATCACACTTGATGGTGCAAATGGTTCTACATCAGCACTAGCACCTTTCTTATTTGGAGATTTAGAAGCTGATACTGAAACAATTGGCTGCAGCCCAGATGGTTATAATATTAATGATAATTGTGGATCAACGCATCCTGAATTATTAGCTGAAAAGGTTCTTGAAACTGAAAGCGACTTTGGTTTAGCATTTGATGGCGATGGTGACCGATTAATTGCTGTTGATGAAAAAGGTAATATTATTGATGGTGACCAAATCATGTTTGTTATTGGTCAAGAAATGCATAAAAACCAAGAATTAAACAACGATATGATTGTTTCTACTGTTATGAGTAATTTAGGCTTCTATAAAGCTTTAGAAAACGAAGGTATCAAATCTAATAAAACAAAAGTTGGAGATAGATACGTAGTAGAAGAAATGAGAAAAGGTAACTACAACCTTGGTGGTGAGCAATCTGGACATATTGTTATGATGGATTACAATACTACAGGAGATGGCTTATTAACTGGTGTTCAATTAGCTGCTGTTATTAAAATGAGTGGTAAACCTTTAAGTGAGTTAGCTGCTCAAATGAAAAAATATCCGCAATCTCTAATCAATGTTAAAGTTACAGATAAGCATCATGTAGAAGAAAATGTAGATGTTAAAAAAGTGATGGGTGAAGTAGAGACTGAAATGAATGGTGAAGGTAGAATTTTAGTTAGACCTTCAGGTACAGAACCATTAGTTCGTGTAATGGTCGAGGCTTCAACTGATGAAGATGCGCAACGTATTGCACAGCGAATTGCTGATGAAGTTCAATCTAAAATGGGCTTAGAGTAACCAATTTAATAAAACAATTTTTGTTTTCCTTCAAAGTTTACATTTAATGTGTAACTTTGGAGGTTTTTTTAATGTTTAATTAATGGTTCTTATTAAAGCGCTTTCATTTAATTGGTTGCGATATTGTTCGGTAATAATTTAATAATTAGAAACAATTATTATGTATTTTAGAAGATTACAAAAGATATTTATTTTAAATTTTTACTAAAAAGGTCGGAAATTGTTTGCATTCATTTATCTGAAAAGTGTAAAATAAATAATATTGGAAGGAGGATAGTTCAAAATTAATTATAAAGCGCCAGGGCAAAATATGAATGTACCTATAATCAAAAGTTAAATATGAGAGCTTTTGTAGGGCAATTTATTTCTTTGCAGACGAGGAGAATAGTCATCGAAAATATCGGCGGATGCTATTCCGGATGAGGCTCATTCGTTAGCTTATTATTTAAAACATTTAGGTAACTAAATGCACAAAAATAATAAGAATGCCTAAAATTTATAAAATCTTAGAAATATAATATGGCTTTAATGGGTAAATACAATAAAGATAAAACATTAATAATAAATAGAATTGTTAATAAAATTACTAATGTTTAAAAACATTTTACCTTTTTAAATTTTATATAACAGATAAAATTTTCAAGCTATATTTAACGGAGGAAAAATTTATGTGCGGAATTGTAGGATATATTGGATATGATAATGCAAAAGAATTGTTATTATCAGGATTAGAAAAATTAGAATATAGAGGATATGACTCAGCTGGTATTGCAGTTGCAAACGATAATGGGACAACTGTTTTCAAAGAAAAAGGTCGTATTGCAGAATTAAGAAAAGTTGCTGACAACAATGACACTGATGGTCACGTTGGTATCGGTCACACACGTTGGGCTACACACGGTGTACCAAGTACAGTGAATTCACATCCTCATCAATCTAATAATGAACGTTTTACATTAGTTCATAATGGTGTGATTGAAAATTATGAAGAATTAAAAAGTGAATATTTATCAGATGTAACATTCCAATCTGAGACAGATACAGAAGTTATTGTTCAATTAGTTGAACACTTCTCGAATAAAGGTTTAGAAACTGAAGAAGCTTTCTCTAAAGTAGTTTCTTTATTACACGGTTCATATGCATTGGGCTTACTTGATAATCAAGATAGCGATACAATCTATGTAGCTAAAAACAAATCACCTTTATTAGTTGGTGTTGGAGAAGGTTTTAATGTCATTGCATCAGACGCATTAGCTATGATTAAAGTAACGAATGAATACAAAGAAATTCATGACCATGAAATTGTTATTGTTAAAAAAGACAGTGTAACTATTAAAGACCTTGATGGCAATGTACAAGATCGAGACACTTATACTGCTCAAATCGATGCTTCAGATGCTGAAAAAGGTATCTATGATCACTACATGCTAAAAGAAATTAATGAACAACCAGCAGTTATGCGTCGTATTATTCAAGAGTATGAAGATGAAAATGGCGACTTAAAAATTGATCCTGAAATTGTTAAAGATGTTGCAGCTGCAGATCGTATATATATCATCGCAGCAGGAACAAGTTATCATGCAGGTCTAGTTGGTAAAGAATACTTAGAAAAATGGGCTGGTGTACCTACTGAAGTACATGTAGCTTCTGAATTTGTTTATAACATGCCACTATTATCTGAAAAACCATTATTCATTTATATTTCTCAATCAGGTGAAACTGCTGATAGCCGTGCAGTGTTAGTTGAAACTAACAAATTAGGTTACAAATCATTAACAGTTACAAATGTGGCTGGTTCAACATTATCACGTGAAGCAGATCATACATTGTTATTACATGCTGGTCCTGAAATTGCAGTTGCTTCAACAAAAGCATATACAGCTCAAATTGCTGTTTTATCAATCTTATCTCAAGTTGTAGCTAAAGCACATGGTCGAGATAATGATATTGATTTATTGAGAGAATTAGCTAAAGTAACAACTGCAATTGAAACAATTGTAGATGATACTCCAGTAATGGAACAAATTGCTAAGGATTTCTTAGAAACAACGCGTAATGCATTCTTCATCGGACGTACAATGGACTATAATGTAAGTCTTGAAGGCTCATTAAAATTAAAAGAAATTTCATATATTCAAGCTGAAGGATTCGCTGGTGGAGAACTTAAACATGGTACAATTGCATTAATTGAAGACGGCACACCTGTAATCGCATTATCTACACAAGAAAAGGTTAACTTATCTATTCGTGGTAATGTCAAAGAGGTAGTAGCACGTGGAGCAAAACCATGTATTATCTCTATGGAAGGTTTAGAAAAAGAGGGAGATACTTATGTAATTCCACATGTACATGAGTTATTAACTCCGCTTGTATCTGTAGTTACATTACAATTAATTGCTTACTATGCAGCACTACACAGAGGATTAGACGTAGATAAACCTCGTAATTTAGCTAAATCAGTTACAGTTGAATAGTTCGTTTGAATTTTGAGCCGCGGTAAAATTTAATAAGGTTAGACAACATTGAAATTGAAGTGGCTAACTTAAATGTGAAAGCGTTAATAGCATGCTTTTCTCTAATATAGTTACCTTAGTAGGAGCAAGATGTTAAATTCATTAAGAATTTGATTTTGCTCCTTTTTTTATTTGTAATACTAACTTATAAAATAAGCAGTCTGTTATTTTGAAAAATTATCTGAATTATCTTACAATTATCGTATTGTGAGGTGATACTATGCTAATTTCAATGAATAATGTACGTCGATATAGAAGAGGAAAGCATATATTAGACGGTATTGATTGGAATATTAAAAAAGGGGATAAATGGATATTATATGGTTTAAATGGTGCTGGAAAAACAACTTTATTAAATATTCTAAACGCTTATGATTCAATTACAAGCGGCAACATAGTCCTTTTTGGTATGACACCTGGAATGGTTGGATATTCAGCAGATAATGTGAGACAACATATAGGTTTCATTTCAAACAAGCTCACTAATCAATTTCATGATGGAGAGCATGTGATAGATGTGGTATTAAGTGGTTATTTTAAATCTATTGGCCTATACAAAACATTCAATCAACAACAATTGATAGAGGCGCAGAAATTATTAAAATTAGTCGGCATGGCAGAATTTGAGAATGAGTACCTCGGTTATTTATCAACTGGACAAAAACAAAGGGTTATGATTGCACGTGCGCTTATTAGTAATCCAGAATTATTAATTTTAGATGAGCCAGCTTCAGGCTTAGATTTTTTAGCGCGTGAAACACTATTGGAAGTATTAGAAACTTTATCACATGAGCGACCTGAAATTACTATCATTTATGTGACACACTTCATTGAGGAAATCATACCAATATTTGATAAAATTTTTATTTTAAGTAAAGGCGTGAATTTTGCACAAGGAAATATTGATGATGTTTTAACTAATAAGACGATGTCATCTCTTTTCAATAGAAATGTAGAAGTTGTGAATTATAAAAATCGATTTTCTTTACACATGATAGGGTAATCTCGTTGCACATTTCATCAAATAATGCCACAATTTTAAGAAAGACACGTAAAGGAGAAGGCTACATGACATTGAATAATATCAAAGCGATTTTTCTAGATATGGATGGAACAATTTTACATGAGGATAATAAAGCTTCAATTAAAACAAAATCAGTTATTGATGAATTACGAGAAAAGGGATATAAGGTATTTTTAGCAACTGGTCGCTCATATACAGAGATTAATCAACTTGTACCTCCTCAATTTGAAGTTGATGGAATCATCAGTTCTAATGGTACGAGTGGAGAAGTAAACGGTGATAATCTTTTCATGCATAGTTTATCAAGTGAAAGTGTTAAACGAATCGTATCTTTAGCACAACAGCAAGAAATATATTATGAAGTTTTCCCATTTAATGGATCAAGAATTGCGCTAAATGAAGATAAAGCATGGATGCAAGAGATGATTAAAGGTGATACGCCTCCAAATCATGTAAGCGAAAGTGAATGGAAATCAAGATTAGATGCAATGTCTGGTAAGATTGATTGGAAAGAGGACATACCTGAAGATGACTATGCTAAAATTTATTTATTTACGCCAAACTTAGAAAAAATAACAACTTTTAGAGATGAACTTATTCAAAATCAAGTGCTTTTAAACATTAGTGTTTCTAATTCATCAAGATTTAACGCTGAAACTATGGCATATCATACCGATAAAGGAACGGGTATTAAAGAAATGATAGAACACTTTAATATTAAACAAGAAGACACGCTTGTAATAGGGGATAGTGATAATGATAGAGCTATGTTTGCATTTGGTGGTTATAGCGTCGCAATGAAAAATGCACGACAAGAAATACAGGAAATTACTAATGAAGTGACACAATTCACTAATGAAGAAGATGGTGCTGCATTATTCTTAGAAAGCAATTTCCTAAAATAAAATTGTTGAACATAAAAGGTGGAACCCTTATTTAATTGGGTTCCACCTTATTTGTGTTATTTATCTTTATTGAAATTATGACTTGCTTCATCTTTGGCGTTCTCAGCTTTTTGTTTAATATTGTTTGTAACATTATTTGAATGTTCTTCAACATTGTTTTTAGAAGATTGATGAGTATAGTCATTTTTTTGTTGATTACTCAATGTGTCATTTTTATGAGTTACGCTTTTATCTTTATTTTTGTGCTTTTTCTTCTTCTCGTTAGTAGTTTTATTTAATTTTTCACCACGTTTTAAGAAGTACTGAACTGCACCCATTATAAGAACAAAATAAAGGATTAATCGTAATACAACAATAATTACTTGTGCTACATACAGAATGACTGTAGCAACTTTTTGAGACATGTTTCCAGTTGTTACAGAAAGAATTGTACCAAGTGGTTGAGTAATGATAATAATAATTAAATTTATTAAAAGAACAGCTATAAAGAATTTAAACCAAGTTTTATGGCCATTTCTAATACCTCTAAAGCCATCTTTAAAGTGAGACATGGCACTATAGTTAGATTCTCTTACTAATGAAACAGTATAATTAATCATTAAAATGAAAAAGAACCATGATACGATTGATGTAATTAATCCAATAATAATTAAAATAATGATTTGAATTGTTAGTAAAATGGCAATTGCATTATCAGATGAACTTACAGCTGACTGTAATGATGTAAATAAAGGTGTTAATGCTAAATTAAATAAATAATTTAATGCCATTATAATTAAGTACATCACTATAAATAAGCCAATTGAGATTAATGATAAAATTAAACTCTTGCCATATTTACCTTTTTTGAATGCAACAAATAAGTCATTGAAATGAACATCTTCTCTTGAAATTGCTTTTGCAATAACATTAATTGCACCTGCTAGTAATTGATAACCTGCAAATATAAAGAATAATAATCCCAATAATAAAGCCAGGATCATAATAATTAAATATGGACCCGATGATTGTTGTAATTGCGCTGCTAGCTGCATTTGCATGAAATATTGCATAAAGAAAGTTCTAGCAACAGCAAAAACCGCAAATACTACGATGAAACTAACGATACTAAACAAAATCGTCTTAAGAATTTGCGGTTTAGCATTTTTTAATGCCAAACTATGATATTTGAACAAATATAAGCACTCCTTTACTTTAATATAAATACAATATCAAAATTTATACTTTTTTTAAAATAATATCTAACATATTTGAAGATTAAGTGTTAAAATATGCTAATGATTAAATTTTGAAAGGAGATATCATCATGAAATTCGCGATTATTACAGATGTGCATGGTAATTTCGATGCATTACAAACTGTCTTAGATGATATTGATAATAGAGAAGACATCGATAAAATTTACAATCTCGGGGACAATATCGGAATTGGTCATGAAACAAATAAAGTACTCGATACAATATTTGATCGTAATGATATGGAAATTATAGCTGGTAATCATGATGAAGCGGTTATGTCATTAGTAAATAACACGCCTTATCCTGAAGATTTGAAGGATAAATTTTATGAGCATCATCAATGGATAGAAAGTCATATGGATGAAGATTACTATGACCAACTTAATTTATTACCTAGATATATCGAAAAAACTATTTGTGGAAAAAAATTACTATTCATTCATTATGAAATTGAGAATCAAAAATTGGAGACTGGCATTGAAGGACAGCCGTTTAGTCCAATTACTGAAAATAGTAAAGACAATATTATTGAATTATTTAAAGATAAAGATGCTGATTTAATTGCATTTGGCCATAATCATCAAATGCATTTATATGATGATAATAAAACAATTTATTTTAATCCTGGCGCAGTAGGTTTAAACAATGGAGCCAATGCCGTCTACGGTATTGTAACGATTAATGATAATGAGTTTTCAATCGAAAGAATTAAGCTACCTTATGATAATGAAGAATATTTACAAGGGTTTGATGAAAAACAAGTGCCAGCGAAGCAACTCATTTTTGAACATTTTTTATAAGTTGTAAAAAACAGGGGTTAGACAGAATTCAACTCGAATTCAACGTCTAACCCCTGATTAATTTTTAATAAGTTATACTAATGTGAGTGTTGATGTATAACTCCAGAACATAAAATTGATTCGTCATGTTGATGTTTTGGTGTTTCTAATTGAATCGTCATATGTTGTATATTAAGATGTGCTAATTCATGTTCTATTTGTTTAAGTAATTGTTCACAAGCCTCTATCGTAAGTGATTTATCTACTACTGCATGACAACTTAAAGCATTCATATCATTAGAAATAGTCCAAACATGATAATCATGTACATTTTGTATTTCCTCATGCCCCATTATTGTATAGATGACTTGTTCTAAATCTATGTCAGAGGGCGTGCCTTCCATTAAAATATTAATAGCTGATTTCGTAATTCCGTATGCACTTTTCAAAATTAGCAGTGAAACCACTATACTCGCAATAGGATCTGCAATTGTAAAATTAAATGTCCATATGAGTATTGAGGCAATAATTGCACCAACAGATCCTAATAAATCTCCTAGTACGTGAATAAACGCACCACGCATATTTAAATTGTGATCGGTATCTCCGCCTTTAAACATAATAAGTGCTACTACGATATTAACTATTAAGCCTACTAAACTAATAATAAACATTTCTGTTGATTGAACTTCAGGTGGTGAAAAAAATCTTTTAATTGCTTCAAAGATAATAACTATACTAATAACAAATAAAGTGACGCCATTAAACAATGCAGCTAAAACTTCAAAACGTTTATAACCAAATGTTTTACTAGATGTGGCATTCTTTTCAGCATAAATAAATGCAATAAGGGCAACACCTAGAGAAAATGTGTCGCTGAACATATGTAGTCCATCAGATAATAATGCTAAACTATTAGCAATAAAGCCACCTACAATTTCTATCACCATGAAAAGCCCAATAATAATAAAGGAAATGGCTAAAATTTTTTTATTATTAGTGTGTACATGTGAATGGTTGTGTGAATGTGTATGAGAATGATTAGTCATTTGAAACTTCACCTCTTAGATGTTTCGTATGATGAATGGCTTGTTTCAATAGGGTTGAAACATGTTGATCATCAATTGAATAGATTTTTGATTGACCTTGTCTTAAGGACTTAACAAGTCTAGCTTGTTTAAGGATTTTAAGTTGATGAGAAACATTAGACTGGCTCAAGTTTAGCGTATGTGTAATATGACCAACGCTAGATTCTTCTTGCTCTAACAATAATAGTATTCTTAATCTATTTGTATCACTTAGTGCTTTAAAAATTTCAGTAGTCTGTATTAAGGTAGCATCTTCGTTCCAATTGTTTAAAGGTACATTCAAATAAATCACCCCTTATATATGAATATATGTTCATGTATTAATTTAATATACATGATTGACTATGTCAAAAATGACTTACGTTTTAATTTTTATTTAAGTGGTAAATTGATGGAAGTAGAAATATTAAGGAGGACGATTTGAATGAGTTTATTAGTTATAGGTGCTAACGGTGGAGTAGGTTCTAAATTAGTAAAGCAACTAAAAGAAGATCAGGTAGATTTTACAGCTGGTGTACGTAAAAACGAACAAATCGAAACATTAAAGCAAGATAATATTAAAGCAACTTTAGTTGATGTAGAAAAAGATAGTATTGAAGACTTAACTAAAACATTTAACGGTTATGATAAAGTTTTATTTACTGTGGGTTCCGGAGGCAGTACAGGTGCTGACAAAACTATTATTGTAGATTTAGATGGTGCGATTAAGACAATTGAAGCTAGTAAACAAGCAAATGTTAAACATTATATTATGGTGTCAACGTATGATGCTCGTCGTGAAGCATTTGATCCAAGCGGTGATTTAAAACCATATACTATTGCTAAGCACTATGCTGATGAACACTTGAAAAATTCTGGATTAAATTATACGATTGTTCATCCAGGTGCGTTAGAAGATAAAGAAGGAACTTCTAAAATAGAGACTGATTTATACTTTGATGGAAGAGGTTCTATACCTAGAGAAGATGTGGCATCTGTGTTAAAAGAGGTTGCTTTATCTGAGAATAAATTCATAAATAAAGAATTCCAAGTTATTACAGGTAATCAATCAATAAGCGAAGCATTGTCTTCATTTGAATAAATGAGTTGTTTAAAGATAATCATTGACTTAAAAAATGCTTTCATTAAACTTTAACTAATAGTAAATATTTCAGTTGTAGTGGGATAATGAATTCTAATTGAATTCTGTCCCGCTTCTTTATGTGTTTTATCATTTAAATAATTTCTATTAAAATAGAGATAAAGTTGATATAATAAAGATACGAATGGTAACACATGTGATGTTAAATAATTATTTTGAATATAATTTCACTTTTACATAATTAACGTTTAAGTTTTATACATATAAATCAGATATTATCATTTACTTTAGAAATAGAGAATATAGCCTTAAATGGTTTTAGGGGGTGCAACTATGCCATTATTTTTAGAGCCTATTTTTTTCGAAAAAATTTGGGGCGGTAATAAATTAACTCAATTCAATTATGATATACCTAGTGAATCCACAGGAGAATGTTGGGGGATTTCTGCACACCCAAATGGAAAGAGTATGATCCTTAACGGGCCTTATGCTGGACAAACATTAGACCAAGTTTGGACGCAACATAGAGAATTGTTCGGTGATTTTCCAAGCAAAGATTTTCCGTTATTGTGCAAAATAGTTGATGCGAACGAGCCGCTATCGATTCATGTTCACCCAGATGATTCTTATGCTTATGAATTTGAAAATGGGCAATATGGCAAATCAGAATGTTGGTATATTATTGATGCAGAAGAAGATGCTGAAGTTTTAATTGGTACTACGGTTAACTTTAAAGAAGAACTCGAAAATCAGATTAACCAAGATAATTTCTTGGAATCTTTAAAAAGAGTTAAAGTACAACCTGGGGAATTTTATTTTATTCCTGCTGGTACTATACATTCAATCGGTTCAGGTATAACTGTATATGAAACAATGCAATCTTCAGATATTACATATAGATTATATGATTATAATAGACAACGTGAAAATAGTTCTTCGTTAGATGTTGATAAAGCATTAGATGTTATTCAATATTCTCAAGAACTACCTAGTATCGTTCCTGAAAATGAAATTATTGAAAATCATAAATGTAGTCATATTGTGTCTAATGATTTCTTTACAATGGTTAAATGGGAAGTTAGTGGGACATTAAATTATATGAAACCTAGAGAATTTTGTCTTGTTTCAGTTTTAAATGGTGATGGACAAATTATTATTGATGGAGAAATCTTCAAGATTCAAAAAGGTTCCAATTTTGTGCTGACTTCAGAAGACTTAGATAGTGTCTTTGAAGGAGACTTTACACTAATCATTAGTTATATTTGATTTTTATAGTTCGTGTTATAAATGATTCATTGTATTAAAGAGGAGTGTGAATATTGAAACAGTTTTTATATATCTCTTTAGTATGTGGTGTGATAGCTGGGGCAGGTGTCTTTTTCAATATGCCACAATATCCTTCACTTGTTATTCCTAGAGTTGTTGCTATATTAGGTATTATAAGTGCAATTATTACCTTTAAAGATAAAGATTTAAGTGGATTACTAAAACTTGGTGGCATCATGATCAATCTAATGCCATTATTAGGTAGTTTACTAGCACCTCATTAAATTAATGTATAGGGGAATATTTAGAATTATTTATAATGGATTCTGAATGTTCCCCTTTTTAGCAACTTATTAAATTGAGATAAAATACTAAAAAAAATTAAACATAAATAACGACGATATGTTAAGATTTATAGCATAACTTAATAAACATAGCTTTTAATTAAAATACAATGAAATCAATTAAAATACATAATAACTTTCGAGAATTAATTTAAAGGAGACCCACAATGGAAGAAGAAGTAAATTACTTTTGGCTTAACTGTGGCTATACTAGATGGAATCACAATGAACCGTTAGTAGGTCAAACAACATTATTTGAATCTGGAGCTCAATTCAACCCTACTCAAGGTTTTAGAGCCTTCAAAAAGGCTAAGACAGGGGATCAAGTTATATTTTATCAAGTCCAAACAGATACCGGATTACTTGGTATTGGAGAAATTATTAGTGTTCAAACAGGTGCTCAAAATAAAATTAGAGTTGAATTTAAATTTAATGAACTATTAAAACCACTTACAACTGATTATTTAAAACGTAGTGAAACGCTTGATTTTCGTATGAATAATATGCGTGAAACTTTAATCAATCAATTAACTAAAGAAGAGTATGAATTAATTGTTTCACTAGGTAAAGGTGAAGAGAAACTTCCACGTTATTTCTTCCTTTCTGAAACTGAGTCATTTGAATCAGGAGAATATTATACTATTTATACTCATACGTATAACGGCATTAAACGTAATGGATATCATTTTTACAATCAGTTAGAAATAGGAGATAATCTTATCTTCTATAATAAATATGAAGATCAGTCAGTGGTAGGTATTGGAGAAGTTTCTCGACATATTCATGAGAAACCACCTATTCCTGGGAGAACAAATAGTACCGCCATTGAAATATATTATGATAAGCATATTACTCCAGTGACATTAGGTGCATTAAATAAACATCCTAAATTAAAAAATCTTTATTTTTTACAAGAAAATGCGAAACAGGCCATCGCAAGCATGAGTCAAACTCAATACGATGCTATTATTGAAATGAGTAATAATGATGGCGTGAAAACACCTTTTGAAACAATTAAAAAAACTGAAATTGATTCAGCTAGTCATGATGAGTCATTAAAACCTTTTATATTGTTGGTTGTAGAACAACGAGAAGAAGGATTGAAAGCGGCAAATAATTTATTACAAAAGACAAATGCAAATCCTGTAATAACTAGTGGACATCCGAATTTTACAGAGGACATGTTATATGGTAAATATTTACCAAATGAAACTGGTGCCCTATACTATCGCGAAGGTTTTATCACTCAATTAATGCCTAAAAATGATAAAAGTTATTTAGTCATCGATAATTTTAATAGAATTGATCCTGACATTTTCCAAACTTACATCAATGTGTTAGAAGGATATGAAGTAACATTACCTAGATATAATAAAGAGGGACAAATGGTAAAATGGTCAAGAGAAAAAGATTCATTCTATCATTTTAATCCGAACTGGCATATTATTGGTGTAACTTACGACCGTCTAGAAGATATAAAACGCAAATATTCAAATCAATTTCTTAAATATACAAGAATTGTAAAAGTAAATCATGAATAACTTAAGATAACTAAACCTGAGACGTTTTACTATGTCTCAGGTTTTTAATTTTATTATTATTGCTTTAACATTATGTATCAAATTTAAATCATTCATAGTTAAAGGCATGCTATGCTATGGACATTTTTAGTGTTTAATGTATGGCATAGAATGGAATATTAATAATAAGACTTAGAGGAAGGTGAAAGAAATGCCTATTATTTATTACGATGGTAATTGTGTTTATTGTTATAACTATTGCATTTGGTTAATACAGAATGGACTTCCTAAGAGTTATGAATTCGCAACTTTAAAAGGGAAATCAGGGCAACACTTATTTGAACAACATCCAGAAGCATTAAATAAAAACAGCGTGATTTTACAACGTGGTCAACATTTAGAGTTTAAATCCAATGCGATTGCTAGTCTTATCATGACTACAACGAATTACAAGTGGTTAGGATTGTTAATTAAAGTTATTCCACGTCAAATAAGAGATTTAGCGTATAATTTATTTGCAAATAATCGAAATAGGATGTGGAAGACGCATTGGCATAAACCAAATGAATATGAAAAATCCTTTTTCATAGATGATAAACGCATCTAATTGATAAAATATTATCATAATTGATAATTAGAGGTTTGTTTGTAAATATATATTATTTTAGTTGCTGATGCAAATCACTTTTCAAATACTGATATATAAGTTTTAATAGTTAATAGGAAAAGGTAGTTATAAAAATCAATGCAAAAAATGTTAAGCATAACCATTTACAGATTATAATAATTATAATATAATAATAATTGTAATAAAGAGAAACTAATTCAGAAGTACAAGGAGAGAATATAATGAGTCAACAAGATGTAGTAAAAGAATTAAATCAACAAGTTGCAAACTGGACTGTAGCGTATACTAAATTACACAATTTCCATTGGTATGTTAAAGGACCTAATTTCTTCTCATTACATGAGAAATTCGAAGAGTTATACAATGAAGCTAGCCAATATGTAGATGACTTAGCTGAACGTATTTTAGCAATTGGTGGAAATCCAGTAGGTACATTGAAAGAAAGTCTTGAAATTTCTATCGTTGATGAAGCGGGTAAAAATTACTCAGCTGAACAAATGGTTGAAGCCTTCTCTAATGATTTAACTCATATCTCAGAGCAATTAGTTAAATCTATAGAAGTAGCTGGAGAAGCTGGCGATGATGTTTCAGAAGATATGTTCATCGGTATGAAAAATTCTGTTGATAAACACAATTGGATGTTCAAATCATATTTAGTTTAATTAATCATATAAAAAGGTGCTTGAGATTTCATTATCGTCTCAAGCACCTTTTATTATCTATTAGAATTTGATATTACTCGGCGATTTCCAATGCTATTTCCATCATTTGAGTAAATGAATTTTGTCTTTCTTCAGCTGTAGTTGCTTCGTCTCTTAGAATATGGTCACTAACTGTAAAAATACCTAACGCTTTTTTACCAGCATTAATTGCATTCAAGTATAAACCGGCTGATTCCATTTCTATACCCAATATACCCATTTTTTGCCAATTATCATTGAATGTTTTATCAGCATTGTAGAATGTATCTGAAGATAAAACATTACCTACATGGCTTACTGCTCCTATTTCATCTGCTACATTTTTAGCTTTAGTGATGAGTTCATAGTCAGCTATTGGAGCAAAGTGACCAGGTATATTAAATTGATCAACATAATTAGAATTTGTAGATGCTGCTTGAGCAATAATGACATCATATAAATTTACATTCTCTTGTAATGCGCCACATGAACCTACGCGAATAATAGTATCAACATCAAAGAAATTATATAACTCATAAGAATAAATACCGATACTTGGTATTCCCATCCCTGATCCCATTACAGAAACTTCTTTTCCTTTATATGTACCTGTGTAACCAAACATATTTCTAACTTCATTAAATTGTTCAACATTTTCTAAAAAGTTATCAGCAATATATTTTGCACGTAATGGATCGCCAGGCATTAAAACAGTCTTTGCGATTTTTGTTCCGTTAGGTTGAATATGAGGTGTGCCATTTGTCATTAATATCTTCTCCTTATCATGATTGTTAAGATTAAGATAACATTTGTTTAACTTTTTTGCGAATTTTTGTACTATAGAAATGAGAGGACTATATTAATTTAAATAGTTAATATTCCAATTAGATGGAATATCATTTAAATTTAACAACATATTGGAGGAAACTACTATGAATTATGCTAAATTTATTGATCACACATTATTGAAACCTGAATCTACACGTCAACAAATCGATCAAATTATTGATGAAGCCAAAGAGTATAACTTTAAATCTATTTGTGTAAATCCTACACATGTAAAATATGCAGCAGAACGATTAAATGATTCTGATGTATTGGTTTGTACCGTTATAGGTTTCCCACTTGGTGCTACTACAACTGCTACTAAAATCTTTGAAACTGAAGATGCCATAAAAAATGGCGCATCTGAAATTGATATGGTTATCAATATCGGCGCACTTAAAGATGGAAGATTTGAAGATGTTCAAAAAGATATTGAGGGCGTAGTTGGAGCAGCAAATGGAAAAACAGTAAAAGTGATTATTGAAACTGTGCTTTTATCAGATGAAGAAAAAGTTAAAGCAAGTGAATTAGCGAAAGTAGCTGGTGCTGATTTCGTTAAAACATCAACTGGTTTTGCTGGGGGAGGCGCTACACCTGAAGATGTGAAATTAATGAAAGATACGGTGGGAGACGAATTAGAGGTTAAAGCATCAGGTGGCGTTCGCAGTTTGGAAGATTTCAACAAAATGATTGATGCAGGTGCTACGCGCATAGGTGCGAGTGCAGGTGTTCAAATTATTCAAGGCTTAGAGTCAGATTCTGATTATTAATAATGCAATTAACGTAACAGCACACAGATACAACAGCTTATTTTGAGAGGGGTTCAGAATTATGAGAATGGTAGATATTATTGAAAAAAAACGCGATGGTAAATCATTATCAAAAGAAGAAATTGAATTCTTTATCAAAGGTTACACGAATGGGGATATTCCAGATTATCAGGCATCGAGTTTAGCTATGGCTATCTTTTTCCAAGATATGAATGACGAAGAGCGTGCAGCATTAACTATGGCAATGGTTAATTCAGGTGATGTGATTGACTTATCAAAAATTAATGGTATTAAAGTTGATAAGCATTCAACAGGAGGCGTTGGTGATACCACTACATTAGTATTAGCGCCTCTAGTGGCAGCAGTGGGTGTCCCAGTAGCCAAAATGAGTGGTCGTGGCTTAGGACATACGGGTGGAACAATTGATAAATTAGAATCAATAAAAGGATTCCACGTTGAAATCTCTGAAGAGGATTTCATTAAACTTGTTAATGAAAATCAAGTTGCTGTTATTGGACAGTCAGGTAATTTAACTCCAGCTGATAAGAAACTTTATGCATTGAGAGATGTAACAGGGACAGTTAACTCAATTCCTTTAATTGCATCATCTATTATGAGTAAAAAAATTGCTGCGGGTGCTGATGCTATCGTCTTAGATGTTAAAACTGGTAACGGTGCTTTCATGAAAACATTAGAGGACGCTGAAGCGTTAGCTCATGCTATGGTTAGTATAGGGAATAATGTAGGTAGAAATACAATGGCTATTATTTCTGACATGAGCCAACCACTTGGTCGAGCAATTGGTAATGCTTTAGAATTGAAAGAAGCTATTGATACATTAAATGGTAAAGGACCAGAAGATTTAACTGAACTTGTATTAACACTCGGTTCTCAAATGGTGGTTCTAGCTAATAGAGCAAATACACTTGAGGAAGCACGTCAATTATTAAATGAAGCAATTGAAAATGGTTCAGCTTTAGAAAAATTTAAAACATTTTTAGAGAATCAAGGTGGCGATGCCTCAGTAGTTGATGCGCCTGAACTATTACCAACAGCAACATATCAAATCGAGTATAAAGCTCAATCAAGTGGCGTAGTTTCAGAACTTATTGCAAATGAAATTGGTGTTGCTTCAATGATGTTAGGTGCAGGGAGACAAACTAAAGAGGATGAAATAGATTTAAGTGTTGGGATTGTATTAAACAAGAAAGTAGGAGACGTTGTTAAAGAGGGAGAATCTTTATTAACCATTCACAGTAATCGTGAAAATGTTGACGACGTTATTAAGAAACTTGATGAAAGTATTGCAATTCAAGCACAAGCAACAACACCAACATTAATTCATAAAATAATTACAGAGTAGGAGTGTTAAATATGACTACACCATTCAAAAGAGTACATTTAATTGTTATGGATTCAGTAGGTATCGGTGAAGCACCTGATGCTGCAGCTTTCAATGATGAAGGATCTCATACATTAAAGCATACATTAGAAGGATTTAACCAAACGCTACCTAATTTGGAAAAATTAGGATTGGGTAATATTGAAGAATTACCTGTGGTCAATAAAGTTGAACAACCAGGTGCTTTCTATACTAAACTTAGTGAAGCTTCCGTGGGTAAAGATACCATGACAGGACATTGGGAAATCATGGGTTTAAATATCATGCAACCATTTAAAGTATATCCAAACGGATTTCCTGATGAGTTAATACAAGAGATTGAAGAAATGACAGGTCGTAAAGTTGTAGCAAATAAGCCCGCTTCAGGGACAGCCATTATTGATGAATTAGGTAAGCATCAAATGAAAACTGGGGACTTAATCGTCTATACTAGCGCTGACCCAGTACTTCAAATTGCTGCACATGAAGATATTATCCCTCTTGAAGAATTATATGATATTTGTGAAAAGGTTCGAGAATTAACTAAAGATCCTAAATACTTAATTGGTCGCGTAATTGCACGTCCGTATGTAGGTGAACCTGGAAACTTTACACGTACTTCTAATCGACATGATTACGCGCTAAAACCATTTGGCAAAACTGTTATGAATACATTAAAAGATAATAACTATGATGTTATTGCTATTGGAAAAATTAATGATATTTATGATGGTGAAGGTGTAACTGAAGCAATAAGAACAAAAAATAATATGGATGGTATGGATCAATTAATAAATGTCGTAAAAAAAGATTTTAATGGCATAAGTTTTTTAAATTTAGTTGATTTCGATGCATTATACGGCCATCGTAGAGACAAAGAAGGTTATGCACAAGCTATTAAAGATTTCGACGAGCGATTACCTGAATTAATCGACAATCTTCAAGAAGATGATTTAGTTATTATCACGGCTGATCACGGAAATGACCCTATTGCCGATGGTACTGATCATACTAGAGAGTATATCCCAGTACTTATGTTTAGCCCTAAAATTGATAAATACCATGAATTATCAGGAGACAGTACGTTTAGTTCAATCGGTGCGACTATTGCAGATAATTTCAATGTGGAATTACCTGAATTTGGTAAGAGTTATTTGAATGAAATGGGAGTTGAACATTAATGAAAGTATTGCGTTATTTATTAGGTTTAGCTTTTGGAACAGCTGGCGTTCTACATTTTACAAATGAACGCTCATTTAGAAATATTGTTCCAGAATACTTACCATTACGTAAAACAGCTGTTTTGGTAACAGGTGTATTTGAAATTTTCTTTGGATTTATGTTGTTATTAAAACGTCCTGCCAATTGGTTAAAAACAGGTATAAATCTTTTCTTACTAGCTGTATTACCGGCAAATATATATATGGCACGAAAAGAATTACCTTTAGGTGATAAACAAGTACCTAAATGGGCATTATACTCAAGACTACCAATGCAATTTGTTTTAATTGCTTTAGTAAAAAAATTATAAAAGAGAAAAGTAAAACCACCAATACTTAAATATACTTAAGTATTGGTGGTTTTTATTTTAAATATGAAATTTATTTGCCTTCACCAAAAATATCTGACCATTGATTGCGTTTATCTAAAAATGCTTGCGCAATTTCTTTTGCACCTTCAAGTGAATGACTTGCTGCCCAACCGCATTGTACTTCATTGCAAGCGGGTACCTCAGTAGCTTCTAAAACATCATTTAGTGTTTTTTCAATTATATTTAACACATCTTCATAGTCGTCATGATTAATAAATGAAACATAAAAACCAGTTTGACAACCCATTGGACTTAAATCTACAACTTTATCAGTATGATTTCTAATGTTTTCAGCCATTAAATGCTCTAGTGAGTGTAACCCAGGCATTTTCATGTGCTCTTTGTTAGGTTGTTTAAAGCGAATGTCATACTTTTTAATAACATCACCATTTAAGCCTTCCATTGTACCAGCTAAACGGACGAAAGGTGCAACAACTTTAGTGTGATCAAGATTAAAACTTTCAACGTTCATTTTAGTCATGATAAATCCTCCTATATTAAATAAGCTTAATTATTAAGTTAACGATTTGATTGTATCAATAGTTAAGGGTATTTACAATTTTCAAAATTATAGTTAAACAAAGTGAATTGTGAGAAAATTTCGTAAATATAAGGTTATTTAATGACAACAATCTTTAAATCCGATAAAATAAGTAATAATTAATTGAGAAACGATATGGTTACAATATCCAAAATATTTTTAAAGATTTTTACAATAATAAGGGAGTTATGATTTATGAGTAATAAACAAGGAATTTTAGATTATATAGAGAATAATAAATATGATTATGTTGAAATTAGTCATAGAATACATGAACGCCCTGAATTAGGCAATGAAGAAATTTTCGCGTCTAGAACGCTTATAGATAAATTGAAAGAGAATGATTTCGATATAGAAATGGATATTGCTGGACACGCTACTGGATTTATAGCTACATATGATTCTGGACAAGAAGGCCCAGTTATTGGTTATTTAGCTGAATATGATGCATTACCAGGCCTAGGTCATGCATGTGGTCATAATATTATTGGAACTGCTAGTGTACTTGCGGGTTCAGCATTGAAACAAGTTATAGACCGCATCGGTGGCAAAGTTGTCGTGCTCGGTTGTCCTGCAGAAGAAGGTGGCGAAAATGGAAGTGCAAAAGCGTCATATGTTAAGGCTGGTATTATCGATGATATCGATATAGCATTAATGATTCATCCAGGTAATGCAACTTATCCAACCATTGATACACTAGCGGTGGATGTATTAGATATAAAATTTTATGGCAAAAGTGCACATGCTTCTGAAAATGCTGACGAAGCTTTAAACGCATTAGATGCAATGATTTCATATTTTAACGGTGTAGCACAATTAAGACAGCACATTAAAAAAAGTCAACGCGTACATGGTGTTATCTTAGACGGAGGAAAAGCTGCAAATATTATACCGGATTTTACACATGCTCGATTCTATACACGTGCAACCACTCGAAAAGAACTAGATATTTTAACAGAAAAAGTTAATCAAATTGCTAGGGGTGCTGCAATTCAAACAGGTTGCGATTATGAATTTGGCCCTATACAAAATGGTGTGAACGAATTTATTAAGACACCTAAATTAGATGAATTATTTGAGAAGTACGCGCTCGAAGTTGGTGAAGATGTAAGTCATGATGATTTTGGTTTTGGATCAACAGATACGGGTAATGTCAGTCATATAGTACCTACGATTCATCCTCATGTGAAGATAGGATCTAGAAACTTAGTTGGTCATACACATAGATTTAGAGAGGCTGCGGCAAGTGTACATGGTGATCAAGCGTTAATTCATGGTGCGAAAATCATAGCATTAATGGGATTAGAACTAATTGAAAATAAGGGAATGTTTGATGAAATTGTTCAACAGCACTCTCATATAAAGGGGCAGTCAAAATGACGATAAATGAAAAGGGTCTAAAATTAACTTTAAGTGACTTATATAATGAAAATATAGTGTATAACTCGAGACCATCTTATGTTTCAAATCCATGGTTAAAGCCTGAGGAACATCAATCTAATTTCTTAACTGGTCGGGAAATGCTTATTGCAGATTCAATGCCAATGATTGTACATGCAGCAAGTATTACTGAAAAATTAGATCAATTATTTAATCTTGTTGGAAAAAAAGTTCCCACAAATACGTATCAATTTAAAAACCGTGAAACATATGAAGCACTATTAAATCGAATTGTTAAAGAAGAAGGTAAAGATATATATTTTCAATATATTCATAGTGAAGATGTTGTTTCAGATAAATGCTACGCTGTAGATAAAGAGACCTTTGTAGCTTTGAACAATAAAGCGCGAATACCAGAATGGACGAATCATAAATATTTACCAGAGCGAGAAATTGTATCGATAAATGATTTTAAAGCGCGCATAAAAGAATGGGATTTCCCTTTTGTAATTAAACCAGGTGATGACTTACCAACAGCTGGTGGATATGGTGTAATGATTTGCTATGATGAAGAAGACTTAGCTAAAGCAACACAACGTATTTTAGAAGCAAGTGATGCTACGGATAATTTAATAATTGAACAAAAAATTGAAGCGGTAAAGAATTATTGTGTTCAGTATGCTTATTCTGAAGAAATAGGTGTGACATATTTAGGCACTGCACATCAAATCACTGATAAATATGGATTTTATGCTGGAAATGAAAATGTTCATGATGTTCCTCAACAAGTCATTGATGCAGGAAGAGAAATTATGGAAAATGGTGTAAAGTTGGGTTTCTTCGGTGTAGCTGGATTTGATTTACTATTAGATAAAAACGATGATGTTTTTGCGATCGATTTAAACTTTAGACAAAATGGCTCTACAAGTATGTTATTATTACAAGAAGAATTAAATTCATCATATCAGAAATTTTATAGTTACTTCTCTAATGGTGATAATGAACATTTCTTTAATACAATTTTAAAATATGTTAAAAAGGGCGTATTATATCCATTATCTTATTATGATGGTGATTGGTTTGGAAAGAATGCAGTTAATTCTCGTTTTGGTTGTATATGGACTGGAGATTCAAAAGAAGCCATAGAGAAAATTGAAAAATCCTTTTTAGCTGAATTAGATAAAAATTAAATTACCCTAATCAATATCCGTTGATAGGTATATAGCAATAATTTTAAAAAGCAGAATTTCAATTCTTAGCATTTAAATGAATCAAAAAATATTAATTTAATATAGTTATAACTCTATGCGTCAATTTGGGATCAAGACATGGCATTCATCAAGAATACAGTCTTGGTCCCTTATTTTTTAGAATAGAAATTTGACGACATAAGTATTGTCATTTAGTATTTTAATAGTTGCAAATTAGAAATGGAGGGTTATGCATTGTCTTATAAGAATGAGGCGTACTTTAAAGATGTACTGATTAATGAAGTGTTTTATGTTGCTAACAAAAATAAAAAACTGGTCAGACTAAATAGTAATAACCAAGATTATGTTGGCGTTTGGACTCAAGAAGGACAAGCGGAAGACTATTTAAAACATGCGTCAATTGATTATGACCGTGTGCTAAAAATTGATATTGATACATTCGTTACATATGAATTGGACGACTTATTTGATGAGGATGATCAAGTTATCATTAATCAAACATCACAAGAAACTGGTCAAATTGTAAAAGTCGTTAAAATGACTGATGAATTAATGTCAGAGTTGGATAAAATTCGTATTAAAGAATTTGTAAAGGATGTTGCCAAAGAAGACCAAGTATTTGGTTTATCAAAACATGGCGAAAATCACTTTATATTGATTAGTGATCATAGTGAAGAAAAACCTCAAATCATGCCGGTTTGGAGCTTGAAAAATAGAGCGCTCAAAGTTCGTGATGAAGATTTTGAAGAATGTGAATTAATTGAAATCGAAGGTAGTGTATTTAGCGATTGGTTAGATAAGTTGCGTGATAATGACCAAGCTGTCGCAATTGATTTGAAACCTGGTGTGGTAGGAACAGTCATTTCTGCACAAAAATTATCAAATGAATTAACTTTTTAATTTTAAGCACGTAGCATTTAGTGAAATCTTGTCTTTATATATACATTAATAAATCGTCGATGTTAAATATGTCGATGCAGTTGAGATTTAGATGAATTGTTAAACCCTTAATCACATCTTTTGGTGATTAAGGGTTTTTTATAAAAATTAAAAGTAATTAATTTAAATAAATTGCGCCAAGTGCTCCTGAAAAAGCACCATTCTCAATGTAATATGGTTTGAAACCACGTAATACCGTATAATCTTCAATTACTTCACGTAAAAGTGGATTATTATTGAAAGAAGACCCGATATATACAACATTCTCAGTTTTATTTTCACGAGCAACGGTTATGGCCATAGTAGTTATTACTTCACCAACAACTCCAACCACTGATGCTAATTTATTAGCAGGTGAAAAATCTACGTCTAAATTATGTAAGACGTTTCCAAAGTTAGCAGCTGTTAATTCACCTGGAATAGGTGGTTCAGTATCTTTGTAAATATGCTTAACTTTAAGATCAATCGTATCTCTATCTCCAGATTGAGCTAGATTTGTAAGTGCTTCATAATCTGTAATTTGTGATAATAAGTATCCCAGTCCTTGAATCATACCTCCACCAGTACCTACACCGCCTACACGACGTTGTTGTTTGCCATCAAAATAGTGTAACGAAGTGCCTGTACCGACATTAGCGAATATATATTCGTCAATATGATGACCTTGCTCTTTAAGAAGCATACCCAAACCTTTAGATGATGCATCGAATTCAACAAATATAGTTGCATCCACATTTAAATTTTCAGCAATAACACCTGCATTTCCGCCAGTAAGACTGATTGATTCAAAAGTGTTTGCGTTTAACCATGCAATTACTTCTGAAATGTTTGTAGTAAGTTTTGTTTCATACGAACGTCCTTGTTGAGATTCTTGGACGATTTTTATTAGCGTACCACCGGCATCTATACCGACTTTCATTCTAGTTCACCTCGTGATTTTATATGTCATATTTATAGTAAAGCAAATTAGCTAAATTTCAATAGATTATTTTTAAATTGTAAAAATTTAAAACAATTGTACCTAATTAAAGTGGATTTTATTTTGATAAGTGTAAAAAAACAATTATAATAAAATTGATTAATTAAAAGAGGCATAGGGGTTAGTGGTTATGACTATAAAAAAGCAGTTTGAAAATATAACGATTCAAGAATTTGAAGAAAAGTATAGACAGGATGTAGTTAACTTTGAATTAAGTGAGAGACAACAAATATACTCATCCTTACCGAAATCAGTTCTAGATGATGCTCTTTCAGATTCAAATAGAGTGGCAAATATAGCTATTAATGAGTATGGTGATGTTGTAGGTTTCTTTGTATTACATCAATATTACCAACATGAAGGGTATGATACACCTGAGAATGTCGTATATGTAAGATCATTATCAATAAATGAGAAGTTTCAAGGAAATGGGTATGGAACTACGATGATGATGTATTTACCTCAATATGTACAAGATTTATTCCCTGATTTCAATCACTTGTATCTGGTTGTCGATGCTGAAAATAAAGGGGCTTGGAATGTGTATGAACGTGCTGGTTTTATGCACACTGCTACTAAAGAAGAAGGTCCTATTGGTAAAGAACGCTTATATTATTTGGACTTAGATTCAAAACATGTGTCTTCACTACGATTAACGGAAAATGAAGCATCAAGTATTTCATCTTATAGTGTTGTTGATTTACTTAAAGATAACCACAAAGTAGGTTTTATAGCACTTGAACAAACGGATAATCGAATTAATATTGTTGCTATTGAAGTGTATAAAGAACAACGAAAAGAAGGTATCGCTGAAAGTGCATTAAGACAAATTCCTACATATGTACGAAAGCATTTCAAACAAGCTAAAACGATTATGATTACGTTATTTGGTGAAAACAATGAATTAAAATCATTATGTGTAAATAGTGGTTTCGTAGAAATTGACCAGTCAGATGATTTAATTATTTTCGAGAAATATGTAAATTACTAAGATAGTCGTAATTGCGAAATCGTGTATTGTCATTTATAATTTATTTTTGTTACTATTAATTAATGAAATCCAACGACATAATTAAAAAATTCTTCGAAAGGAAGATTAGCTATAATGAAAATCCAAGATTATACTAAAGAAATGGTTGATGAAAAGTCATTTATCGATATGGCTTATACGTTATTAAATGATAAAGGTGCAACGATGAATTTATACGATATCATCGATGAATTCAAAGATTTAGGTGGTTATGAATTTGAAGAGATTGAAAATCGTGTAGTTCAGTTCTATACAGATTTAAATACTGATGGACGTTTCTTAAACGTTGGTGAAAATCAATGGGGATTACGTGATTGGTATTCTGTAGACGATATTGAAGAAAAAATCGCACCTACAATTCAAAAATTCGATATTCTTGATGATGAAGATGAAGAAGATAAAAATCTTAAATTATTGGGTGATGACGAAATGGATGACGACGATGACATTCCAGCCCAAACGGATGATCAAGAAACTTTAGACGACCCTGAAGATGAACAAGTAGAAGACGAGATTAGTGAATCAGATTTAGTAATTGAAGATGACGAAGATGATGAACTCGACGAAGAAGACGAGGACGAATTCGAAGACTAAGAAGATTTTAAAACTAAATTTTAGTTTTAATTGACTTTTACTTAAAAAATGATAGAATTTTATTCGGGCTCCTTTAAATAGGACACGTGTATAAATCATATACGCTCCCCTTACAGATATGTGAGAGGGAGCGATTTTTTTATTTTTCAAAAGTGATTATTTAAAAAGAATAAATAGGTAAGGAAGCATCCCTTTATAAATTAGGAGGTCAGGAAATGACAAAATTTATTTTTGTAACGGGCGGAGTAGTATCATCATTAGGAAAAGGTATCACAGCCGCTTCTCTAGGTAGATTGTTAAAAGATAGAGGCTTAAAAGTAACAATTCAAAAATTTGATCCATATTTAAATGTTGATCCAGGAACTATGAGTCCGTATCAACATGGAGAAGTATTTGTTACAGATGATGGTGCTGAAACTGACTTAGATTTAGGACACTATGAGCGCTTTATTGATATTAATTTAAATAAATATTCAAATGTTACAGCTGGGAAAGTTTATTCACATGTACTTAAGAAAGAACGTCGTGGTGATTATTTAGGTGGAACAGTTCAAGTTATTCCACATATTACTAATGAAATTAAAGAACGATTACTACTTGCTGGTGAGAGTACAAACGCAGATGTAGTTATTACTGAAATCGGTGGTACAACTGGAGACATTGAATCACTTCCATTTATCGAAGCAATTAGACAGATTAGAAGTGATTTAGGTCGTGAAAACGTAATGTATGTACATTGTACTTTGCTTCCATACATTAAAGCTGCTGGTGAAATGAAAACAAAACCAACACAACACAGTGTTAAGGAACTACGTGGTTTAGGTATTCAGCCAGATTTAATTGTAGTGCGTACAGAATATGAAATGACACAAGATTTAAAAGATAAAATTGCATTATTCTGTGATATTAATAAAGAGAGCGTTATAGAATGTAGAGACGCATCATCTTTATATGAAATTCCATTACAATTAAGTGCACAGGATATGGATGATATTGTTATCAAGCGATTAGATTTAGATGCTAAATATGAAACGCAATTAGATGAATGGCAATATTTACTAGATACTGTTAATTCACTTGATGGTACAATCACTATCGGATTAGTAGGTAAATATGTTAGCTTACAAGATGCATACTTATCAGTTGTAGAGTCATTGAAACATGCTGGCTACCCATTGAAGAAAGACGTTGTAGTTAAGTGGATTGATTCTGGCGAAGTTAATGATAATAATGTTGAAGACTATTTAAAAGATGTAGATGGCATTCTTGTACCAGGTGGTTTTGGATTTAGAGCAAGCGAGGGTAAAATTGCTGCAATTAAATACGCTCGTGAAAATAATGTTCCATACTTTGGTATTTGCTTAGGTATGCAATTAGCGACTGTTGAGTTTGCGCGCAATGTACTAGGTTTAGAGGGAGCACACTCAGCAGAACTTGATCCTAGCACACCTTATCCAATAATTGATTTATTACCTGAGCAAAAGGATATTGAAGATTTAGGTGGTACGTTACGTTTAGGATTATATCCATGTAAAATCAAAGAAAACACATTAGCACATCAAATTTATGACGCAATAAATATTGAAGAAAGACACCGTCATAGATATGAATTTAACAATGAATTTAGAGAACAATTAGAAGCTAATGGTATGGTGTTCTCTGGTACTAGTCCAGATGGTCGATTAGTAGAAATGGTAGAAATTCCAGAGAATGACTTCTATATCGCATGTCAATTCCATCCTGAATTCTTATCAAGACCTAACAGACCTCAACCTATTTTCAAATCGTTTGTAGAAGCGGCTTATAAACATCAAAATAAATAATATAATAAATCAACCCTTACGTACTGAAATGGTGACGTAAGGGTTGATTTTTAAAATGAGTATTGGTATATGACATTACAATTCTAAATCTCGTGTCATTTCAATCATTTGAGTGTAAATTTCATAATATATGTAATTAAAAGATATCGTATGAGGTTGAACCACTTTATCATAATCCTCAGTATAAACAATTGGTCTAGGGGTAGCTAGATTGATGAAATGTATAAAGTGTTCTGGTATTTCTAAATCTTTGGGTCGATTACAAATTAAGACAACATCTATATCATTATCTACTAATGTTTGTACATCTTTAGCTACTTCTTCAGTGTAATATGGTGAAAAGAGTAACACGCGATCAGTTGAATCTATATCATCAAATGTTGTGAGCGTGGATAATAATTTACTAGATTTAAGGTGCTCTTCACTTTCTATAACGAAAGGCTCGAAAAATTTCAAATCGCCATAGCCTTTAATGTATACATAACCTTCGCCACCGATTGCTTGTATTAGACATTGAGCAGCCATTTGAATATCTAAAGCTTGATCTTCTAACCGATTAAATATACCCGTTAATTGAGTTTGTAATATTTTAGACATGTTGTTCCTCCGTTTCATATGTATTGTAAATAAACTCAAACTTATGTGCAATGAAACCGTTCATATATTGAATTATTAGTAATTTAGTATTTAATAGTAAAAGTTTATTTTAAATCAAGCATGCATTCACATGCAATTCAAAAAAATATCTGATATAATGATTTTAAAAATTGTGCAGTTGCACACAAGGAGGAACTTTCATGCCATTAGTTTCAATGAAAGAAATGTTAATCGATGCGAAAGAAAATGGTTATGCGGTTGGTCAATACAACTTAAATAACTTAGAATTTACTCAAGCTATTTTAGAAGCTTCACAAGAAGAGAACGCGCCAGTTATCTTAGGTGTTTCAGAAGGTGCTGCACGTTATATGAGTGGTTTCTATACAGTAGTTAAAATGGTTGAAGGTTTAATTCATGACTTAAACATTACTGTACCTGTAGCTATTCACTTAGACCATGGTTCAAGCTTTGAAAAATGTAAAGAAGCGATTGATGCTGGATTCACTTCAGTAATGATCGATGCTTCTCATAGTCCTTTTGAAGAAAATATCGAAATCACTTCAAAAGTTGTAGAGTATGCTCATCAACATGGTGTATCAGTAGAAGCTGAATTAGGAACAGTTGGTGGACAAGAAGATGATGTTGTAGGTGGCATTATTTATGCTGATCCTAAAGAATGCCAAGAATTAGTTGAAAGAACTGGCATTGATACTTTAGCTCCAGCATTAGGTTCAGTTCACGGGCCATATAAAGGTGAACCTAAATTAGGATTCAAAGAAATGGAAGAAATTGGTGCATCAACTGGTTTACCATTAGTTTTACATGGTGGTACTGGTATCCCAACTAAAGACATTCAAAAAGCAATCCCTTATGGTACTGCTAAAATTAATGTTAATACTGAAAACCAAATTGCTTCAGCTAAAGCAGTAAGAGAAGTATTAAATAATGATCAAGATGTATATGATCCACGTAAATATTTAGGACCTGCTCGTGAAGCGATTAAAGAAACAGTTAAAGGTAAAATTAGAGAATTTGGTACTTCTAATCGTGCTAAATAAATAATGTAATTGAAGATGTTTTGAACTAGGAGTGAAACGTTAAGTCGTTTCACTCTTTTTCTTTATAATTTGAGTATTCATATTTAAATATTTTTCAAAAATGATTTATAATATTTGTATATATAATTCTCGAATTAGTTTTATAAAGTTTGAATCGATAATTTTAATAATTGCAATTATCATTAATTCGTAATAATTTATGTTTTACAAATAAAGAATATGTTTTTTATAATGCTACTAATGTATTATTTTAAATAAATGAGAAACAAAGGAGATAAACTTATGACTCAAGAGGTAATAAAAATTCGCGGTGGTCAAACACTAAAGGGAGACGTTACGATAAGTGGTGCCAAAAATAGTGCGGTAGCAATTATCCCAGCAACATTATTAGCTCAAGGCCAAGTTAAATTAGATGGCTTACCACAAATTTCCGATGTAGAGACGCTAGTTAGTTTATTGGAAGATTTAAATATTAAAGCCCATTTAAATGGAAAAACTTTAGAAGTAGATACTACAGAAATTGAAAATGCACCACTGCCTAACAATAAAGTTGAATCTCTTAGAGCATCTTATTACATGATGGGAGCAATGTTAGGGCATTTTAAAAAATGTGTAATAGGATTACCTGGTGGTTGTCCATTAGGGCCACGTCCAATTGATCAACATATTAAAGGTTTTAAAGCATTAGGAGCAGAAATAGATGAATCAAATGATACATCTATGAAAATAGAAGCTAAAGAACTACATGGTGCTAATATCTTCTTAGATATGGTTAGTGTAGGCGCAACAATCAACATTATGTTGGCAGCTGTTCATGCAACTGGTCAAACAGTCATTGAAAATGCAGCTAAAGAACCTGAAGTTGTAGATGTTGCTAATTTCTTGAACAGTCTTGGTGCAGATATTAAAGGGGCAGGGACAAGTACGTTAAAAATTAATGGTGTTGATAGCTTACATGGTTCTGAATATCAAATTATCCCTGATCGTATTGAAGCAGGGACGTACATGTGTATAGCGGCAGCAGTTGGAGAAGAAATTACTATTAATAATATTGTTCCAAAACATGTTGAAGCACTTACTGTTAAATTAAAAGAACTTGGTGTAGACATCCAAGTAGATGGTGATGCTGAAAAAGCAATCATCAAACGCAAATCATCTTATAAAAATGTAAATATTAAAACATTAGTATACCCTGGGTTTGCAACAGATTTACAACAACCAATCACGCCTTTATTGTTTATGGCAGACGGCCCTTCATTTGTATCAGAAACAATATATCCTGCACGTTTTAGACATGTCGATGAGTTAAAAAATATGGGTGCTAATATTGAAGCCGATATGGAAACTGGAACTGCTACAATTAAACCATCATCACTTAATGGTGCTGAAGTATATGCAAGTGATTTGCGTGCAGGTGCATGTTTAATTATTGCAGGTCTTTTAGCTGAAGGCGTTACTACAATTTATAACGTTAGACATATTTATAGAGGCTATACTGACATTGTTAAGCATTTAAAAGAATTAGGTGCAAATATTTGGACTGAAGAAGTCTAAAGGTATTGATAAGTTAATATTGGCAGTTTCAACTCTCGACATATTAGCTTTTTCTGGTATAATAATTATATTAGATACTAATAAGATTTTGGCTTATAGATATCATTAAAGCCTATACAATGTTTATATTTATAAGCGATTTTTAGTACCTACAATCTAAAGAAGTTTTGAATAGAGGTGAAGACAATGGAAATCTGTCCATATCTTGAAGAAACCTTTAAAATTGTTGGTAGAAGTTGGAACGGTTTAATCATTAATTATCTATCACGATGCACTGATTATACTGCGCACTTTTCCGATATGAAAAGGGATTTAAAGACCATTACACCACGTGCATTAAGTATTAAATTAACTGATTTAGGTGAATGGGGATTAGTTGAAAAGAAAGTAGTCTCAACTAGTCCAGTTTCAATCATTTATGAATTGACTGATAAAGGTAAAGCTTTAGCAGAAGCTTTAAAACCCATTGAAAAATGGGCTCAAGAACATGTAACACTTGAAGAAGAAGTTAAATCTAAATAATATAATAAAGAGTTTTGTGCCTTATATAGAATGAATAATCACTTTTATAATTGTTCATCATTGCCAGGTGCAAAACTCTTTTGCTATTTCATACTAAGATGGTATGTTTAATTTTCGATGAAAAAAGGTACACAAATGATATAACGATTCTTAAGGAGTGAAGAATTGATGAGAAATTATACTCAACAATATATAAATGGCGAATGGATTGATAGCGATAGTAATAAAACGATTGAAGTAATCAATCCAGCAACTGAAGAAGTTATTGGTAAAGTAGCTAAAGGTAATGCTAATGATGTGGAAAAAGCAGTAGAAGCTGCAAATAACGTTTATTTAGAATTTCGTCATAGCTCAGTGAAAGAAAGAAAAGAACTATTAGATAAAATTGTAGAAGAATATAAAAATAGAAAACAAGATATTATAGAAGCTATAACGGATGAATTAGGTGCACCTTTAACATTATCTGAGAATGTCCACTACCAAATGGGACTAAATCATTTTGAAGAGGCAAGTAGAGCACTAGATTCATTCGAATTTGAAGAAAGACGTGGAGATGCATTAGTTACTAAAGAGGCAATTGGTGTTTCAGGTTTAGTAACACCTTGGAATTTCCCAACTAATCAAACTTCATTGAAATTGGCAGCCGCTTTTGCAGCAGGTAGTCCTGTAGTTCTAAAACCTTCTGAAGAAACACCATTTGCTGCAGTCATTTTAGCTGAAATATTCGATAAAGTAGGCGTACCAAAAGGTGTATTTAATCTTGTTAATGGTGACGGCGAAGGTGTAGGTAATCCACTAAGTGAACATCCAAAAGTTAGAATGATGTCATTTACTGGTTCAGGACGCACAGGTTCAAAAATAATGGAAAAAGCTTCTAAAGATTTCAAAAAAGTATCACTTGAATTAGGTGGTAAATCGCCTTATATCGTATTAGATGATGTTGATGTTAAAGAAGCAGCGAAAGCAACTACTGGCAAAGTAGTTAACAACACAGGTCAAGTATGTACTGCAGGTACTCGTATTTTAATTCCTGAAAGCAAAAAAGAAGACTTCTTAACTGCACTCAAAGAAGAATTTAGTAAAGTTAAAGTTGGAGATCCACGAGAAGAAGGTACTCAAGTTGGACCGATTATTAGTAAGAAACAATTTGATACAGTCCAATCATATATTGATAAAGGTATTGAAGAAGGTGCAGAGTTATTTTACGGTGGTCCTGGTAAACCTGAAGGATTAAATACTGGTTATTTCGCGAGACCAACTATTTTTATCAATGTAGACAATAACATGACAATTGCTCAAGAAGAAATCTTTGGACCAGTTGCTTCTGTAATCACATATAATAATTTAGATGAAGCAATCAAGATTGCTAATGATACTAAATATGGATTAGCAGGATATGTAATAGGTAAAGATAAAGAAACACTTCAAAAAGTAGCTCGTTCAATTGAAGCAGGTAGAATTGAAATCAATGAAGCTGGCAACCAACCAGATTTACCATTTGGTGGATATAAACAATCTGGAATTGGTCGTGAGTGGGGCGATTATGGTATAGAAGAATTCTTAGAAGTGAAATCAATTGCTGGTTATTTCAGTTAATTTAAAAAATTAATTTATATATTATTTATATCAGTTCATGGAATATTTTTAGTTCCATGAGCTGTTTTATTTTTGGAAATTTAATAAAATCGTTTTGTATTTAAATTGAAAATTTGCTATATTAATTCTAGTATTCAAGACTTTAAATATTATTTTATGAGATATCACAAATAGATTTAGTGAGTTCTTGAAATGAAACTATTTAAAATATCTCTTCTCTAATCAAATTGAAGTCTTTATAAATATATAAGAAATGGGTGCAATTTATGCCTGAAAAAGTACGTACATCTCCACAGTATGAGTCGTTTCATGAATTGTATAAAAATTACACAACGAAAGAATTAACACAAAAAGCAAAAACATTAAAACTTACTAATTATAGTAAATTGAATAAGAGTGAATTAGTTTTAGCTATCATGGAAGCCCAAATGGAAAAAGATGGTAACTATTACATGGAGGGTGTCTTAGATGATATCCAGCCTGATGGTTACGGGTTCCTAAGAACAGTCAACTATTCAAAAGGTGAAAAAGATATTTATATATCTGCAAGTCAAATACGACGTTTCGAAATTAAACGTGGTGATAAAGTAACCGGAAAAGTTCGTAAACCTAAAGATAATGAAAAATATTATGGTTTATTGCAAGTTGACTTTGTTAATGATGAGAATGCTGAAGTTGTAAAAAAACGCCCTCACTTTCAAGCTTTAACGCCTCTCTATCCTGAGGAAAGAATCGTTTTAGAAACAGATCCCCAAAATTATTCAACACGTATAATGGATTTAGTTACGCCTATTGGTCTAGGTCAACGTGGACTTATTGTTGCACCTCCTAAAGCGGGTAAAACGTCTTTATTAAAAGAAATTGCAAATGCGATTAGTAAAAATAAACCTAATGCAAAATTATTTATTTTATTAGTTGGGGAACGTCCGGAAGAAGTAACTGATATTGAAAGATCTGTTGAATCTGCTGAAGTAGTGCACTCGACTTTTGATGAGCCACCAGAACACCATGTTAAAGTAGCTGAATTATTACTAGAACGTGCTAAACGATTAGTTGAGATTGGTCAAGATGTTATTATTCTGATGGACTCAATTACTCGATTGGCAAGAGCGTATAACTTAGTTATACCGCCAAGTGGAAGAACATTATCAGGTGGTCTTGATCCTGCTTCATTACACAAACCTAAAGCATTCTTTGGTGCTGCACGTAACATTGAAGCAGGAGGAAGTTTAACGATATTAGCCACTGCATTAGTTGAAACTGGATCACGCATGGACGATATGATTTATGAAGAATTCAAAGGAACAGGAAATATGGAACTTCATCTTGATCGTAAATTATCTGAACGTCGAATTTTCCCTGCGATTGATATTGGAAGAAGTTCTACGCGTAAAGAAGAATTACTAATTAGTAAATCTGAACTTGATTCACTATGGCAGTTAAGAAACATGTTCACAGACTCCACAGATTTCACAGAAAGATTTATTAGAAAATTAAAACGCTCTAAAAGTAATAAAGAATTTTTCCAACAGTTGCAAAAGGCTGCTGAAGAAAGTACAAAAACAGGAAAACCGATTATTTAACGAATGTCAGTTTGAGGGTTGCGTTTTAATCTAATAACTATTATAATTACCAAGTATTGGGTAAAAAACTCACAAATAACTCTGTTCCAGATGGTTCAGGGCAAAGGAGCTGAAAATTAATGAGACAAGGAATCCATCCTGATTATCACAAAGTTATCTTTTTAGATACAACTACTAACTTTAAATTTTTAAGTGGTTCAACTAAAACATCTTCAGAAACAATGGAATGGGAAGATGGTAATGAATACCCAGTTATTCGTTTAGATGTATCTTCTGATTCACACCCATTCTACACAGGACGTCAAAAATTCGCTGCTGCGGATGGTCGTGTGGAACGTTTCAACAAAAAGTTTGGTCTCAAATCAAACAACAACTAATTATAAGTTTAAACTGTCTGCCTAATCTATTTTATATAGAAATGCGTAGACAGTTTTTTTAAATTTAAGTAGTATTTAAAGAGATATTTATAATACATAGAAATATGATATAATTAAGCGATTATGTTTTTGTAAAAGGTGGAACTTATAATGTATGAAACTTACCATTCCGGTTGGATTGAATGCATTACTGGAAGTATGTTTAGCGGTAAGTCAGAAGAACTAATTCGTAGACTAAGAAGAGGGATATATGCTAAACAAAAAGTAGTAGTGTTTAAACCAGCGATTGATGATCGTTATCATAAAGAAAAAGTTGTTTCTCATGACGGTAATGAATTAGAAGCAATTAATATTTCTACTTCAAGAGATATATTATTACAGGATTTGTCTCATGTTGATGTCATTGGTATTGATGAGATTCAATTTTTCGATAAAGAAATTGTAAATATAGTGGAAAAGCTTGCTGAAAATGGCCATCGAGTAGTGGTTGCAGGCTTAGATATGGATTTCAGAGGGGAACCATTCGAACCCATGCCACAAATCATGGCGGTAAGTGAACAAGTTACTAAATTACAGGCTGTATGTGCAGTATGTGGTTCATCATCAAGTAGAACACAACGCTTAATCGATGGACAGCCAGCTAAAGTAGATGATCCTATCATTTTAGTTGGGGCGAAAGAAAGTTATGAACCGAGATGTCGTGCACATCATATCGTAGCACCAAGTACAAGTGACGAGGAGGAAATGTAGTGTTTGATCAATTAGATATCGTTGAAGAAAGATATGAACAACTCAATGAAATGTTAAGTGACCCTGAGATTGTTAATGATTCAGATAAGTTACGTAAATATTCAAAAGAACAAGCTGATTTACAAAAAACAGTTGATGTATATAGAGATTATAAAAGTAAAAAAGAAGAAATTGCTGAAATTGATGAAATGTTAAATGAAACAGAAGATAAAGAAGAAATTGAAATGTTGAAAGAGGAAAGTGCTAGTTTGAAAACTGCGATTCCTGAGTTGGAAGAACAACTTAAATTTTTATTAATTCCAAAAGACCCTAATGATGAGAAAGACGTTATCGTTGAAATCAGAGCAGCAGCAGGTGGAGATGAAGCGGCAATCTTCGCTGGCGATTTACTAAGAATGTATAGTAAGTATGCAGAATCTCAAAACTTTAAAACTGAAATTGTTGAAGCGGCTGAAAGTGACCATGGTGGTTATAAAGAAATTAGTTTCTCAGTTTCAGGTAGCGGTGCTTATAGTAAATTAAAATTTGAAAATGGTGCACACCGAGTTCAACGTGTACCTGAAACAGAATCAGGTGGACGAATTCATACTTCAACAGCGACAGTTGCTGTTCTTCCTGAAGTTGAAGATGTTGAGATTGAAATCCGTAATGAAGATTTGAAAATAGACACATATCGCTCAAGTGGTGCTGGTGGTCAGCACGTTAATACAACTGACTCAGCTGTTCGTATCACTCACTTACCTACTGGTGTTATTGCAACTTCTTCTGAAAAATCTCAAATTCAAAACCGTGAAAAAGCGTTGAAAGTTTTAAAAGCACGTTTATATGATATGAAATTACAGGAAGAACAACAAAAATATGCAGCACAACGTAAATCAGCAGTGGGTACAGGAGATAGATCTGAAAGAGTTAGAACATATAACTATCCTCAAAGCCGTGTAACTGACCATAGAATAGGATTAACTTTACAAAAGTTAGATCAAATTATGGAAGGTAAATTAGATGAAATTATTGATGCATTAACTTTATCTGAACAAACTGAGAAGTTGAAAGAACTAAACAATGGTGAACTTTAAAGAACAATTAGATTATGCGATTAAACAAGCTGTAGATAAGGGTTATGAACAATCGAGAGCAGAATGGTTGATGCTTGATTTATTTGGGTGGTCAAGAACTGATTATTTAATTCACATGTATGATGACATGTCAAAAGCAGAAGAAATCAAGTTTTCACTCGCGACTGAACGGATGCTTTTAGGTGAACCTATACAATATATTGTTGGTTTTCAATCTTTCTATGGCTATCAATTTCAAGTTAATGAACATTGTTTAATTCCACGTCCTGAAACGGAGGAAGTGATGTTGCATTTTCTTGAAAATTGTAAATCAAGTGCTACAATCGCTGATATTGGAACTGGCAGTGGTGTTTTAGCTGTTACTTTAAAAAAGTTGAATAAAGATTTCACTGTTTATGCAACAGACATTGTTCAAGAGACCTTAGAAGTTGCATCAGATAATGCACATTATCATGAGGCAGCTGTAACTTTTTTAAAAGGCAATGCATTGAAACCTTTCATACAAAATAATATAAAATTGGATGGTATTGTTTCTAATCCACCATATATCGATGTCGATGAGATGGAAATGATGGAGAACACAGTTGTTAAGTATGAACCTCATACAGCATTGTTTGCAGAGAATAAGGGTTTCGCTATTTATGAATTAATCCTTAATGATTTGCCTAAAGTTTTAAATAAAGATGCTTATGTCACCTTCGAAATTGGTTATAACCAAGGTGAAAGGTTAAAAAATATTATTTTAGAAAAGTATCCAAAACTTGATGTTAAAGTTATTAAAGATATAAACGGTAATGAAAGAATAGTGTCATTTAAATGGTAAAACTCAAAGTTACTTATCTGATAAAATTTAGATGAGTAACTTTTCATATATATGAATAAAACAATAATGAAGGAGTGAGCTTGATGAAAACTGAGATATGGGATATGCGTGATTATCAAGAATCGCCATTGGATTATCCAGAATTGGAAAATATAAAACAGGTATATAATGATGGTGGGTTAATTGCAATTCCAACAGAGACTGTTTACGGATTGGGTGCAGATGCTCGAAACCAACATGCAGTTTCAAATATATATCAAGCCAAAGGACGTCCTTCTGATAATCCATTAATTGTCCATATACATGATAAATCTCAGCTTGATCAAATTGTTTCTCATTTGCCTGAAGAAGCCAAATGTATGATGGATGAATTTTGGCCTGGACCTATTTCATTTATTTTACCTTTAAGACAGGGTTATCTTTGTGAGAAAGTAACAGGTGGCTTACAATCAATTGCGGTAAGAATGCCAAGCCATCCAATAGGAAGAGCTATACTTCAATACATTGATATGCCTATCGCTGCCCCTAGTGCTAATGTAAGTGGGCGACCTTCTCCTACAACCTTTCAACACGTTTTTAATGATTTAAATGGCAAAATTGACGGTATAGTCAATGGTGATCAAAGTGAAGAAGGATTAGAAAGCACTGTGTTAGATTGTACACAGTTTCCTTTCAGAATAGCAAGACCAGGATCAATAACACAAGCAATGCTTAATGATGTTTTTCCAGGAAGTGTTGAGGATTATCATTATGACGTCAATAGCCAACCAATAGCACCTGGAATGAAGTATAAGCACTATGCCCCTGATACACCAGTAACGATGCTAACGCATCTTAGTAAACCTATTAAAACAATTAAAGAATGGAGTAATATAGCTTTTATTTTACCGGAAACTTTGAAGCAGTATGCTCCAAGTGATGCACTATTCATTAAACTTTGTAAAGATGAAAAAGATATAAGACAAGCTAATCATAACTTGTATCAAATACTTCATAGTATTGATGAAAATCCATCAATAGATCAAGCATATATTTATGCTTTTGATAAAACAGATGAATCTGAAGCAATAATGAATCGGATTATTAAAGCTACAGGTAATCACATTGTTCGAGGTGATAACTTATGAGAATAACATTTGTATGTACTGGAAACACTTGCCGAAGTCCAATAGCCGAAAGTATCGCGAAGAAAATGCTTGTAGATGACACAATTAATTCTAGAGGACTGTTCGCGATTGATGGTCAATCCGTATCACCAGAGTCATTAGAAGTCATTATGGAGCATAATTTGCCTGAACCTACTGTAGCTAAGCAATTTAGTGAGGAAGATTTGAATAGTGACTTAATTTTAACGATGACAGATATGCATAAACAACAACTGGTTTCTCATTATGGTGACAATGGTCGCATTTATCAACTCAGTGAATATGTTGGAGAAATAGGTGACATTGTTGATCCTTTTGGTGGTAGCATAGATACTTACCGTCAAACCTTTGAACAACTTCTGTATTTGATAGGTAAGTTACGTACAAATTCATAAGTCAAATATTATACAATTAGTATATGTTAAGCTTTAAATAAGTTATAATGAAGAAGTATAGCTAGTTTGCTATGCTTCTTTTTAATTATGTATTTAAGGTGGAGATTTCAATGCAAGAACTTAAAACTTTGCTTGATGAACTTAAATCGCAATCATTTTTCAATGAAAATGAAATTTGTGTGATAGGATGTTCGACTTCTGAAGTTATAGGACAGAAGATTGGTTCTGTAGGGTCAATGGAAGTTGCTGAAGCGATCTTTAATGCATTAGAAGAAGTGAAACAAGATACTGGTGTTTCTTTTGCATTCCAAGGTTGTGAACACATTAATAGGGCAGTCACAATTGAAAGTGAAGATTTCAACCCTCTAACTATGGAAGAAGTCACTGTTGTTCCCGATGTTCACGCAGGAGGTAGTCTTGCTACATATGCTTATAAGCATATGAATGACCCAATCGTAGTTGAACATATTTCTGTACCTAAAGGTATTGATATAGGTCAAACATTAATTGGAATGCATATTAAACACGTTTGTGTACCGGTTAGGACAAGTGTCAAACAGGTTGGTGAAGCAATTGTAACGATTGCAACCTCAAGACCTAAGAAAATCGGTGGTGAACGAGCTAAATACGAATAAGCTTGAAAGCGTAGGAGGGGATTTTTATGTCTTATATCCAAAATCAAGATAAAGCTGTCTATGAAGCGATTCAAAATGAATACAATAGACAAAATAACAACATTGAATTAATAGCATCTGAAAATTTTGTATCTGAAGCGGTAATGGAAGCACAAGGTTCTGTAATGACTAATAAATATGCTGAAGGCTATCCTGGTCGTCGTTATTATGGTGGTTGTGATTATGTAGATGTTACTGAAACAATTGCTATCGAACGAGCTAAAGCATTATTTGGTGCTGAACATGTAAATGTGCAACCACATTCAGGTTCTCAAGCAAACATGGCAGTTTATCTTGTCGCTCTTGAGATGGGTGATACTGTTTTAGGAATGAATTTAAGTCATGGTGGTCACTTAACACACGGGTCACCAGTTAATTTTAGTGGTAAATTCTATAACTTTGTTGACTATGGTGTAGATAAGGAAACTGAAAAAATTGACTATGAAGTGGTGCGTCAATTAGCACATGAACATAAACCTAAATTAATAGTTGCAGGTACATCAGCATATTCTAGACAACTGGATTTTAAAAAGTTTAAAGAAATCGCTGATGAAGTTGGTGCTAAATTAATGGTTGATATGGCCCATATCGCTGGTTTAGTAGCAGCAGGTTTACATCCAAATCCTGTTGAACATGCAGACTTTGTCACTACAACTACTCATAAAACATTACGTGGTCCACGTGGAGGCTTAATTCTTTGTAAAGAAGAGTATAAGAAAGATATAGATAAAACAATATTCCCTGGAATTCAAGGTGGCCCATTAGAGCATGTCATTGCAGCTAAAGCAGTTGCGTTTGGTGAAGCGCTTGAGCAAGATTTTAAAGTTTATCAAGAACAAGTAATTAAAAACGCTAAAGTACTTTCACAAACATTGCAAGAAGAAGGCTTTAGAATTGTTTCAGGAGGGACTGATAATCATTTACTTTCTGTAGATGTTAAAAATTCAGTTAATGTTACTGGTAAAGAAGCTGAAGCGACTTTAGATTCTATTGGAATAACATGTAATAAAAATACAATCCCATTTGATCAAGAAAAAGCTTTCGTAACAAGTGGTATACGTTTAGGTACACCTGCAGCGACTACGAGAGGCTTTGATGAGGAAGCGTTTAAAGAAGTAGGTCGTATTATTAGCTTAGCACTAAAAAATCCTAATAATGATACTAAATTAAAAGAAGCAAGAGAAAGAGTAAGTCGTTTAACTGCTAAATATCCGCTATATGAATAATTTATAAAATTTTGGAGGAAATATAAATGAGTAAAGTACATGTATTTGATCACCCACTAATTCAACACAAATTAAGTTACATCCGTGATATGAATACGGGAACTAAAGAATTTAGAGAACTTGTTGATGAAGTAGGCATGTTAATGGCGTATGAAGTTACTAGAGATTTAGAACTACAAGATGTAGAAATTAAAACGCCAGTAACAACAATGACTGCAAAAAGATTAGCTGGTAAAAAATTAGCTATCGTTCCAATTCTTAGAGCTGGTTTAGGTATGACAGATGGTGTGTTAAGTCTAGTACCAGCAGCTAGAGTAGGTCATATTGGTCTATATCGTGATCCTAACACATTAAAAGCAGTAGAATACTTTGCTAAACTTCCACAAGATATTGATGAGAGACAAATCATTGTTGTAGATCCAATGCTAGCAACTGGAGCATCAGCAATTGAAGCCATCAATTCATTAAAGAAACGCGGTGCAAAAAATATTAGATTTATGTGTTTAATTGCAGCACCAGAAGGTGTAGAAAAGATGCAAGAGGCGCATGATGATGTAGATATTTATATTGCAGCATTAGATGAAAAATTAAATGACAAAGCATACATTACGCCTGGTTTAGGTGATGCTGGGGACAGATTATTTGGTACAAAATAGTATTTAGGAGCTTAAAGTATGAAAAAAATTATGACAGTCTTTGGAACTAGACCAGAAGCAATTAAGATGGCACCTTTAGTAAAGGCACTCGAATATGATGCTGAGTTAGAACCAATGATTGTTGTAACTGCTCAGCATCGTGAGATGTTAGATTCAGTATTACATACTTTTAACATTAAGCCACATTATGATTTAAATATTATGAAGGAAGGTCAAACACTTTCCGACATTACCTCAAGAGCTATGACGAAACTTGAAGATGTTATAAAAAAAGAGAGACCAGATATGGTATTAGTTCATGGCGACACAACTACAACATTTTCTGGTGCTCTTGCTGCTTTTTATAATAAAGTTGCTATTGGTCATGTTGAAGCAGGTTTAAGAACGCGACATAAATATGCGCCATTTCCAGAAGAAGTGAATAGGCAAATGGTTAGCAATTTAGCCGATTTACATTTTGCACCTACTAAAGGGGCGGCTAATAATCTACTTCAAGAAAACAAGAGTCCTGATTCAATAATTATTACTGGAAATACTGCTATCGACACACTCGAACTAACAATACAAAAAGAATATACTTCAGATATTATAAGAAAACATCAAGGTAAACGTATTATATTATTAACTGTACATAGACGAGAAAATGTCGGACAGCCAATGATTGATATTTACAAAGCGATGCGCAAAATTGTGGATGAATATGAAGATATCGTTATTGTGTCTCCATTGCATTTAAATCCTAAAGTAAGAAAACTAGCTTACGAGTATTTAGGAGAACATGAACGTATAGAATTAATTGAACCACTCGATGTTGTAGATTTTCATAACTTTGCAAATAAAGCATATTTAATTTTGACTGATTCAGGGGGGATTCAAGAAGAAGCCCCTTCATTAAATAAACCTGTTCTTGTTCTAAGAGATGTAACTGAAAGACCAGAAGGTGTAACAGCAGGTACTTTAAAGGTTGTAGGTACTGATTTTGATAATGTTTTTAAATCAACAACAGAAATCTTAGAAAATCAAATGATTTATGATCAAATGGCGCTAACTCAAAATCCTTATGGTGATGGAAATGCATCTTTGAGAATATGTGAGAGTATAAAATATTATTTCGGCTTAACTTCAAAAATGCCAAAGTCTTTCAATTCATAAAATAATCATAATTGTGAACATTTTGTGACAATTAAAGAGTTAATTTTTACAACAATTTGAATAGAATTGACACACTATTTACCCTATATTATTATTAAATTTGTATGAGTGGAACGGTTTACATGGTTGTCATAAGTTAATTTGGAGGAAAAAAATGAGGCGTTTCAGCATCATATTTAAACAATTCATTCAATATTATATTTATTTTCTAATTTTATTTGGTGTATTGTATATCATTATTCCAAAACCTTTTATTCTTGGATTGATAATCGGCACAGTTGGATCTTTAATAAATACCTATATTTTCGAATTATATTTATCTCGGGCAAAGCAACCAGATAACATACATATTTCTACGGGCAATACTTGGAGGTACTTAGTCGCTATCATTGCGTGCGTAATATGGTTTTTATTAAAAGATTATGTCAATATTATTGGAGTAATGATAGGTCTTATGTTTTCTTATGTTTTAATCATACTACGCCCTCTACTGCTAAAGAGTTAAAATTTTAAGAACGAAAGAGGTGAGTACATGGATCACAAAAACCCGCTCGTGAGTTGGAATGTGTTTGGTTTTGATCTCGTTTTCAATTTAGCAAGCATCATGATGTTAGTTATTACAGCAATCATTGTTTTTCTTATAGCTATTATTTGTACACGTAATTTAAAGAAAAGACCATCAGGTAAACAGAATTTTATCGAATGGATCTTTGACTTTGTGAGAAGCATCATTGAGAGTAATATGGCTTGGAAAAAAGGTGGTCATTTTCACTTCTTAGCTGTAACATTGATATTATTTATCTTTGTTGCAAACATGTTAGGGTTACCATTTGCTATAGTGACTAAAGATCATTATCTATGGTGGAAATCACCAACAGCAGATGCAACAGTCACATTGACATTGTCAACTATGATGATATTACTTACACACTATTATGGTGTGAAAATGCGTGGTACTAAGGCATACATAGGTAATTACTTCAAACCATTCTGGCCCTTAGCAATTATCAATGTTTTTGAAGAATTCTCTTCAACACTAACACTTGGACTACGTTTATACGGTAATATTTTTGCCGGTGAATTATTACTTTCATTATTAGCCGGTTTAGTTGTAAGTAGTGCTTGGGGTTGGATTATAGGTATTCCAGGTTTAATCGTATGGCAAGGATTTTCAATCTTTGTTGGCTCAATCCAGGCATATATATTTATCATGCTTTCAATGGTTTACATGTCCCACAAAGTAGCGGACACACATTAACTTAAACAAACATTTTAGGAGGAATTATTAATATGGGTTTAATCGCAGCAGCAATTGCAATTGGTTTATCAGCACTAGGCGCAGGTATCGGTAACGGTCTTATCGTTTCAAGAACAGTAGAAGGTGTAGCTCGCCAACCAGAAGCACGTGGACAATTAATGAGTATCATGTTCATCGGTATTGGTTTAGTTGAGGCATTACCTATCATCGGTGTTGTAATCGCATTCATGACTCTTTTCCAATAAGAAAATTTCATGGCGAAGTCACTTGGATCTTCGCCGTTCGTTTTATTTAATGGCAAGTGGTGATTAATTATGAAAGGAGTGTCAAATGCCAGTGAATGCATTAACTAATTCATTCGTTCTAGGTGCAGCAGGTGGTGGTGTTGAATGGGGTACTGTAATTGTAACAGTTATCACATTTGCTATATTACTAGCACTACTTAAGAAATTTGCTTGGGGTCCATTAAAAGAAGTAATGGATAAACGTGAACGTGACATCAACAGAGACATTGATGAAGCCGAAGAAGCAAAATTAAATGCACAAAAACTTGAAGAAGAAAACAAAAAGACACTAAAACAAACTCAAGATGAAGTTCAACGTATTTTAGAAGATGCTAGAGTTCAAGCACGTAAACAACATGAAGAAATCATTCATGAAGCAAATATTCGTGCAAACGGTATGATTGAAACTGCTCAAAGTGAAATCAATAGCGAGAAAGAACGTGCATTAGCGGATATTAACAATCAAGTGTCTGAATTATCAGTATTGATTGCTTCTAAAGTACTTCAAAAAGAAATTTCAGAACAAGATCAAAAAGAACTTGTTGATAAGTATTTAAAAGAGGCAGGCGATAAATAATGACAAATGTAGCAAATAAATACGCTAAAGCATTATTTGACGTCGCTATTGATAAAGACAGATTAGATTTAATGTATGATGAATTGAGTGAAGTTAGTGAAGCTACAAGAAACTATGGTGAAGATTTAAGAGCAATTGACTCAAATCCAAACCAACCAGCTTCTGAAAGACGCAAATTTGTTGGTATCGTTTTTGGAGATGCTAATTATTACTTAAAAAATATGCTAATGATATTAGCTAATAATCGTCATTTAGTACTTATCAATTCAATTTTTAAAGAATTCAAAAGTTTATATAATGAATATCATAATGAAGATTCAGCAATTGTTGAATCAGTTTATCAATTAAGTGATGAAGAACTTGATCGCATTAAAGACTTAATTTTAAAACAAACTAATTTATCACAAGTACATATTACTACGAAAATAAATCCAGAATTAATTGGAGGATTTAGAGTTAAAGTTGGTACTACTGTGCTAGATGGCAGTGTTAAAAAAGATTTAGAACAAATCGAACGCAAATTTAGAAGAGTAAACTAAAATAAAGAGGAGTGACATAGATGGCCATAAAAGCTGAAGAAATCAGTGCATTACTTCGCTCACAAATTGAAAATTATGAGTCTGAAATGTCTGTAACTGATGTTGGTACGGTACTCCAAATTGGTGACGGTATCGCATTAATTCACGGATTAAATGACTGTATGGCTGGTGAGCTAGTAGAGTTCTCAAATGGTGTTCTTGGTTTAGCTCAAAACCTTGAAGAATCAAATGTGGGTGTAGTTATTTTAGGACCATATACTGAAATTACTGAAGGCGACGAAGTTAGACGTACTGGACGTATTATGGAAGTTCCAGTAGGGGAAGAACTTATTGGTCGTGTTGTTAACCCACTAGGTCAACCTATTGATGGACAAGGTCCTATCAATACAACTAAAACACGTCCTGTTGAACAAAAAGCTACAGGTGTAATGGCTCGTAAATCTGTTGACGAACCACTTCAAACTGGTATTAAAGCGATTGACGCACTAGTTCCAATTGGACGCGGTCAACGTGAGTTAATTATCGGAGATAGACAAACAGGTAAAACAACAATCGGTATTGATACAATCTTAAACCAAAAAGGTTTAGATACAATTTGTATTTACGTAGCAATTGGTCAAAAAGATTCAACTGTACGTGCAAATGTAGAAAAATTGCGTCAAGCTGGTGCATTAGATTACACAATTGTTGTTTCAGCTTCAGCATCTGAACCTTCACCATTACTTTACATTGCACCTTACTCAGGTGTAACTATGGGTGAAGAGTTTATGTTCAATGGTAAACATGTATTAATCGTTTACGATGATTTAACTAAACAAGCTGCTGCTTACCGTGAGTTATCATTATTATTACGTAGACCACCAGGTCGTGAAGCGTATCCAGGTGACGTATTCTACCTACATAGTAGATTATTAGAAAGAGCAGCTAAACTAAATGATGATTTAGGTGGCGGTTCAATTACTGCGTTACCAATCATTGAAACACAAGCAGGGGATATTTCTGCATACGTACCAACTAACGTAATTTCAATTACAGATGGACAAATTTTCTTACAATCTGATTTATTCTTCTCAGGTGTAAGACCAGCGATTAACGCAGGACAATCAGTTTCACGTGTAGGTGGATCTGCTCAAATTAAAGCGATGAAGAAAGTAGCAGGTACACTACGTTTAGACTTAGCTTCGTATAGAGAATTAGAATCATTTGCACAATTCGGTTCTGATTTAGATGAATTTACAGCTAGAAAACTTGAAAGAGGTAAACGTACGGTTGAAGTCTTGAAACAAGATCAAAACAAACCACTTCCTGTTGAAAATCAAGTTTTAATTATCTATGCATTAACAAAAGGTTACCTAGATGATATTCCTGTAGAAGACATCACACGTTTTGAAAATGAATTGAATAGTTGGACTAAATCAAATGGTTCAGACTTATTAAATGAAATTAGAGAAACTGGTGGCTTACCATCTGATGATAAATTTGAAGCAACTATTAATGAATTCAAGAAAAGCTTTAGCAAATCTGAATAATTAAACTTTAAATTGAAAGGGTGGTGAGATAATGGCTTCATTAAAAGAAATAGATGGTCGTATTAAATCGACGAAAAAAATGAAACAAATTACCAAAGCGATGAACATGGTATCAAGTTCAAAATTACGTCGAGCTGAAAAAAACACTAAACAATTTGAACCTTATATGGAGAAAATGCAAGATGCTATTACTGCAATTGCAGGTGCTAGTAAAAATTCTAGTCATCCTATGCTTAGACCTAGACAAGTTCAATGTAGTGGCTACCTAGTTATTACAAGTGATAAAGGCTTAGCAGGTGCTTATAGTTCAAATGTACTAAAACGACTTATTAATGACATTAAAGAAAAGCATACTAGTAGTGACGAATATAGCATTATTGTATTGGGTCAATCTGGTGTTGATTTCCTTAAAAATAGAGGTTATGAAATTGAGAATTCGCTTGTTGATGTTCCTGATCAACCTTCATTTAAATCAATACAAGCAATTGCTAAACATGCGATTGACTTATTCAGTGAAGAACATATTGACGAATTAAAAATTTATTATAGTCACTATGTTAGTGTTCTTGAGAATAAACCAACAACTAAACAAGTTTTACCATTATCTCGTGAAGATTCTAGCCAAGGTCAAGGTCAAATGTCTTCGTATGAATTTGAGCCTGATAAAGAGTCTATCCTAAGTGTTATTCTTCCTCAATATGTTGAAAGTTTAATTTATGGAACGATTTTAGATGCTAAGGCTAGTGAACATGCAGCGAGAATGACTGCAATGAAAAATGCTTCTGATAATGCAACTGAACTTATTGATGACTTATCATTACAATATAATAGAGCTAGACAAGCTGAAATCACTCAACAAATCACTGAAATTGTTGGTGGTTCCGCAGCACTTGAATAATAATTTAAAGGAGGAAACAACATGAGTAATGGCCGTGTAACTCAGGTTATGGGTCCTGTTATTGACGTTCGTTTTGAACATAATGAAGTACCTGAAATTAATAACGCCTTAATCATCGAAGTTCCCAAAGAAGATGGTACTTTTGAATTAACGCTTGAAGTTGCATTACAACTAGGTGATGACGTTGTCCGTACAATTGCTATGGATTCAACAGATGGTGTTCAACGTGGTATGGAAGTTCAGAACACTGGAAAAGACATTTCAGTACCAGTTGGCGAAGTAACTTTAGGACGTGTATTTAACGTATTAGGTGACACAATTGATTTAGAAGATAAATTAGATGGTTCAGTAAGACGTGATCCAATTCATAGACAATCACCTAACTTTGACGAATTATCTACTGAAGTAGAAATTCTTGAAACTGGAATCAAAGTTGTAGACTTGTTAGCACCATACATCAAAGGTGGTAAAATCGGTCTGTTTGGTGGTGCCGGTGTTGGTAAAACCGTTTTAATCCAAGAATTGATTAATAATATCGCACAAGAACATGGTGGTATCTCAGTATTTGCTGGTGTAGGTGAACGTACACGTGAAGGTAACGACCTATATTATGAAATGAGAGATAGTGGTGTTATTAAGAAAACAGCAATGGTATTTGGTCAAATGAACGAGCCACCTGGTGCACGTATGCGTGTGGCACTTTCTGCATTGACAATGGCTGAGTATTTCCGTGATGAACAAGGACAAGACGTTCTGTTATTCATCGATAACATTTTCAGATTTACTCAAGCAGGTTCGGAAGTATCAGCATTATTAGGACGCATGCCTTCAGCTGTAGGTTATCAACCTACTTTAGCTACGGAAATGGGTCAATTACAAGAACGTATTACATCAACGAATAAAGGTTCAGTAACCTCAATTCAAGCTGTATTCGTACCAGCCGATGACTATACTGACCCAGCGCCAGCAACTGCATTTGCTCACTTAGATGCTACAACTAACTTAGAACGTAAATTAACTGAGATGGGTATCTATCCTGCCGTGGATCCTTTAGCATCTACATCAAGAGCATTAGAACCAGCAATTGTTGGTCAAGAGCATTATGAAGTGGCACGAGATGTCCAATCAACACTTCAAAAATATAGAGAATTACAAGATATCATTGCTATTTTAGGTATGGATGAGTTATCAGAAGAAGATAAATTGACTGTAGAACGTGCACGTCGAATTCAATTCTTCTTGTCACAAAACTTCCATGTAGCAGAACAATTCACTGGTCAAAAAGGTTCATACGTTCCTGTTAAAACTACAGTAGCTGATTTTAAAGACATTTTAGATGGTAAATATGACCATATTCCTGAAGATGCTTTCCGTTTAGTTGGAAGTATGGAAGATGTAATTGCCAAAGCAAAAGATATGGGTGTTGAAGTCTAAACAATTAGGAGGTATAGATAATGAGTACAGTTAATCTTGATATTGTCACTCCTAATGGTTCAGTCTACGAAAAAGATGACGTTGAATTAGTTGTTTTTCAAACTACAGCTGGTGAAATGGGTGTCATGAGTGGGCATATTCCGACAGTTGCCGCATTAAAAACAGGCCATGTAAAAGTGAATTTTAGAAATGGTACTGAATATATAGCTGTTAGTGGTGGCTTTGTTGAAATTAGACAACATAAAGTATCTGTCATTGTTCAAACAGCTGAAACTGCAAGTGAAATTGATGTAGAACGAGCTAAATTAGCTCGTCAAAGAGCACAATCTCATTTAGAAGATCAGGATAACAGTGATATAAACAGAGCTAAAAGAGCGTTGGCAAGAGCTGAAAACCGCTTACGCGTAGCAGAATTAAAATAATAAAAAAGGTTTGGAAACTAACTTTAGTTTTCAAACCTTTTTTATGTTGTATCATAGTCACGATTAGTATCATTCTGTGCTTATTTAATGTACAATATAGTACAGAAATCTAAAAGGAGAGAATGTCATGGATTATATTGGACAATTTGCAATAGTACACTTAATTTTACATGTTCTGTGTATTTGTATAGCTTATTGGGCATTAAACTCTCTTAAATTAGATCAATTTTTTAAAAAAGGCTATGCTACTCAAGTACAAGTTTGTCTAATGTTTTTAGCGGTATTATTGGGTACAGCTGTTAGTAATTTTTTAATTGATTTATTACAATTCTCAACACAAGTGAAATTTTTATTTCAATAATGAGGTTATTGTAAATTCTTTTTAAAAATGGATATAATAAATAAATAAATAATTGATTGAAAATCGGGAAATGATGATAGTAATAGGAGTTTAAAGTGGAGGATTATTATGGATAAAATAGTTATAAAAGGTGGCAATCGCCTAACTGGAGAAGTTAAAGTTGAAGGAGCTAAAAATGCAGTTTTACCAGTACTAACTGCATCACTGTTAGCATCAGAAGGTCAAAGTAAACTTGTTAACGTTCCAGATCTAAGTGATGTTGTAACAATAAATAATGTGTTATCAACATTAAACGCTAATGTGGAGTATAACAAAGAAGAAGGTGCTGTATTAGTTGATGCATCTACAACATTAAAAGAAGAGGCACCTTATGAATATGTTAGTAAGATGCGTGCGAGCATATTGGTTATGGGTCCTTTACTAGCTCGATTAGGACATGCCATTGTCGCATTACCAGGTGGTTGTGCAATTGGTGCACGACCAATAGAGCAACATATTAAAGGTTTTGAAGCTCTAGGTGCTGAAATTCACCTTGAAAATGGAAATATTTATGCAAGTACAAAAGATGGTTTAAAAGGTACAGATATTCATTTGGATTTCCCTAGTGTAGGTGCAACTCAAAACATTATTATGGCTGCTTCACTTGCAAAGGGTAAAACAGTAATTGAAAATGTTGCTAAAGAACCTGAAATTGTTGATTTAGCAAACTATATCAATGAAATGGGTGGTAAAGTTACCGGAGCTGGTACTGATACTATTACAATTCATGGTGTCGAAAAATTAAGAGGTGTTGAACATTCAATTATTCCAGATAGAATTGAAGCAGGTACCCTTATCATAGCTGCTGCAATTACACGTGGTGATGTATTTGTTAGAGACGCTGTGAAGGAACACATGACTAGTTTAATTTATAAACTAGAAGAAATGGGTGTTAATTTAGATTTCCAAGAAGATGGTGTAAGAGTCACTGCTGAGGATGAACTTAAACCAGTTGACGTTAAAACATTGCCACATCCTGGATTCCCAACAGATATGCAATCACAAATGATGGCGTTATTATTAACAGCTGAAGGTCATAAAGTGATAACTGAAACAGTCTTCGAAAATAGATTTATGCACGTTGCCGAATTCAGACGTATGAATGCAAATATTACTGTAGAAGGCAGAAGCGCTAAAATACAAGGTAAGAGTCAATTACAAGGTGCTCAAGTTAAAGCAACGGATTTACGTGCAGCTGCGGCATTAATATTAGCTGGTTTAGTAGCTGAAGGTACAACCCAGGTTACTGAATTGAAACATTTAGACCGTGGTTACGTTAATTTCCATGAGAAATTAAAATCATTGGGCGCCAACATTGAAAGAGTAAATGATTAATAAGATAATTATCGTATAAACTTCTGGAGGACTTACATTATGGAAACAATTTTCGATTATAATCAAATTAAACAAATCATTCCACATAGACAACCGTTTTTACTAATTGACCGTGTAGTTGAATATGAAGAAGGCAAAAGATGTGTGGGCTTAAAACAAGTATCTGGTAATGAGCCATTTTTCCAAGGACACTTTCCAGATTATGCTGTAATGCCTGGCGTACTAATTACTGAAGCATTAGCTCAAACAGGGGCTGTTGCTATGCTTAACAGTGAAGAGAATAAAGGTAAAATTGCTTTATTTGCAGGTATTGATAAATGTAGATTTAAAAAGCAAGTAACTCCTGGTGATACTTTAATGTTAGAAGTAGAAATTACTAAAATTAAAGGTCCGATTGGAAAAGGTACAGCTAAAGCAACTGTTGATGGACAATTAGCTTGCAGTTGTGAACTAACTTTCGCAATTCAAGATGCCTAAATAATAAAAAAATTGCCTCCTAACTTAATAAAGTGTTAGGAGGCAATTTTTTATTCTCTCTCAAATTTTTCTTCTTTAAGTTTTGGTTTTGATTGCATCATTCGATTGAATGTTATTTTTAACTCTTCACCAGAAAGACCTTCATCAATTAACTGTTCTAATAAACTCTCTGCATATACTTGACGTAAAGTATAAATATGACAGTCAAATACTATTGACATTGTTGTTTCGAATTCAGAAATGCTTTTAATTGTGGCATCAAATAAAGCGGGATCATTTGAAGGACGCGTTATCACGACTCTAATGTCCAATAAAGTTTGATCATCATAATATTTTTTCATTGTCTCATAATGTGCATTTGAAATGACAACCTCTAAGAGCCAACCTGTGCCACTATTTTCTTTATTAATGATTACACCATCTTCTAACTCGAATTCAGTTATTCCACCATTCTCGTTTACGATTTGAAAACGTACAGCTTTAAATGTCTTCACTTCATCACATCCCCAAAAAATTTAAAATTATGCAAAAAAATGAAATTATTAATAATCTAATATGAGTTTTACAATTATTTTCTTTAAATATATCAAACTTTGTGTATTAAGAGGAATAAAAATATTAAAAATAGAATTTTGACGCCTAAATTATAAATGAATAATATAGTTATAGAAGGAGGTGACACATGCTAAATAAAATTGTGATAGTAGGTCGATTGACCAAAAAGGCACAAATATTTGAAAACGAGGAGGTGAAGATAGCTACGTTCTGTGTTGCAACTGAACGTAATTATAAAGATGAAAATAATGAAATAGCTTGTGATTATATTTTTTGTAAGGCATTTGGTAAAACAGCAACAAATATAGAATCATATACAGACCAAGGCACTTTAGTTGGTATTACAGGACAAATGAGATCTCGTAAATACGATAAAGATGGCCAAACGCACTTTGTGACTGAATTATATGTTGAAACAATTAAATTTATGTCCCCTAAATCTAAAAACGATAATATTCTTCCTAACACCTCATATGATGAAGACGCTTATTCCTTTGATCACCTTGAAGTGATTGATGTTAACTAATGTTCTAATAACTCCATCCCTATTTACTATAAAAACTTCTTTTAATTATACTCATGGCCTCTCTTATATAAAGAATTTATAAGGGAGGCTATTAAATTATCCATTTAATTATCTGAAAGATTTCATAAATATTACAAAGATAAGATGTTTATATACCTATTCAAAACTGTCATGATAGTTTGCAATTGAAATAATTATGGTTTTACTAATGTAATTTCTATGTAAAAAAGTCCTGTCTTTTTTTATTTCACTGTAACCTACTATGATTTTATGGATGTTAAAGTGTTACTTATAAAATTAATTAAGACACAAACATTCTTAGGAGGATATATATATTATGAAAAAGACAATTATTGCTTCATCATTAGCAGTAGGTTTAGGAGTAGTTGCTGGCAACGCTGGACACGCAGATGCGAGCGAAGCTCAAGTAAATAAAGCAGAATTAGCTCAATTAGCTCAATCAAATGATCAATCATTAAATGATAGCCCTATCCAAGAGGGTGCTTACAATGTAACTTTTGATTATGAAGGTTTCACTTACCATTTTGAATCAGATGGTACTAATTGGAGTTGGAACTATGCACAATCAGGTCAAGCTTCTCAACAACAAGATGTAAGTGCACAAGCTTCAACTGTTTCTAATCAAACTTCAGCTGAACAAGTTGGTTCACAACAACAATCTAGTCAAGCTCAACCAACTCAAACTCAACAAGCACCTCAAACTGAACAAACACAACAACCACAAACTGAAGCTACAACTTCTAACTCAAGTTCTTCAAATAACAATACTTCAAGTGGTTCTTCTGTAAATGTTAACAGTCATTTACAACAAATTGCACAACGTGAATCTGGTGGCGACATTACTGCTATCAACCCAAGTTCAGGTGCAGCAGGTAAATATCAATTCCTACAATCTACTTGGGATTCAGTAGCTCCTGATGAATATAAAGGTGTTTCACCAGCACAAGCTCCTGAAGACGTACAAGATGCTGCAGCAGTTAAATTATATAACACTGCAGGCGCTTCACAATGGGTAACTGCATAATATAGTAATTTAATCATTTTAAAGTAAGAGTGGAACAGTGAATTTTGTTCCACTCTTTTTTGTTTTGTTTGATAAAACGCAGTCATTTTGATATTGTTAAATTAATAAATTAATGCTACTAGGGGAGCCATAGTAAATGGCTGAGATGATTAATTCAGACCCTTATAACCTGATTTGGTTAGCACCAACGTAGGAAAGTAGTTATGTAAATGTTACGTTCTCTTTATTGAATGATAGCTACATTTCTACGTTGAAATGTAGCATTTTTTAATTTTAAGGAGGATTAATATGACATTTTCAACTGAGATTAAAGAGGCTGCGCAACCTATTATTGAAGAAATTTATAATGATGGTTTTATACAAGACCTATTAAAAGGGGATTTAGATGCTCAAGCAGTACGTCAATATTTAAGAGCAGATGCATCATATTTGAAAGAATTTACAAATTTATATGCACTTCTTATCCCAAAAGCGCCATCAATGAAGGATGTTAAATTTTTAGTTGAACAAATTGAATTTATGCTTGATGGTGAGGTTGAGGCACATGAAATCCTAGCAGATTATATCAACGAACCTTATGAAGAAATTGTTAAAGAAAAAGTATGGCCACCTAGTGGAGATCATTATATTAAACATATGTATTATCACGCATATGCACATGAAAATGCTGCGTATACTATAGCTGCAATGGCACCTTGTCCTTATGTATATGAAGTAGTAGCTAAAATGGCATTAGATGATCAAAATCTAAATAGAGATTCAGTAACAGCGAAATGGTTTGATTTCTATAGCACAGAAATGCGACCATTAATCGAAGTATTTGACAATTTATTAGATGAATTAACAGCAAATTGTACAGAACAAGAGAAAAAAGATATTAAAGAAAGTTTCTTACAAAGTACTATACATGAACGTAATTTCTTTAATATGGCTTATATTAATGAACAGTGGAACTTCGGAGGCGACAAAAATGCATAAACCCAAAATTGCTTTAACAATTGCAGGAACTGATCCATCAGGTGGCGCTGGTGTGATGGCCGATTTAAAATCATTTCATGCCTGTGGCGTCTACGGTATGGCAGCAATAACAAGTATTGTTGCGCAAAACACTAAAGGCGTTCAACACATCCATAATCTTGAGACAAGTTGGGTACAAGAACAATTAGACAGTGTCTTTAATGATGAATTACCACATGCTATTAAGACAGGCATGATTGCAACTCATGAAACAATGGAGTTAATCCAACATTATTTGAAACAACATTCAGATATTCCATACGTTATTGATCCAGTTATGCTTGCTAAAAGTGGTGATTCACTTATGGATGATGATACTAAGAAACATTTACAGAATACATTACTACCTTTAGCAGATGTCGTTACGCCTAATATTCCTGAAGCAGAGGAAATTACTGGTATCAAAATAGACACTGAAGAAAATATACGAAAAGCTGGTAACATATTTATTAACGAGATAGGTAGTAAAGGCGTCGTTATAAAAGGTGGGCATTCTGCTGATTTAAACAATGCCAAAGATTTCTTGTTTACTAAGGATGATGTATATACTTTTGAAGATCAACGCTTTGATACAAAACATACTCACGGCACCGGATGTACATTTTCAGCTGTAATTACTGCAGAACTTGCAAAAGGTAAATCAATTTATGAAGCGGTAAAAAAAGCTAAGAAATTTATTTCATTAAGTATTCAATATACGCCAGAGATTGGTCAAGGTAGAGGGCCAGTGAACCATTTTGCTTATATGAAGAAAGTAGGTTTAGATGATGAATAACTTAGAACGTTTGAGACAAGAGAACCCATTAGTTGTATGTTATACAAATGATGTCGTGAAGAATTTTACAGCCAATGGTTTACTCAGTATCGGCGCGAGCCCAGCAATGAGTGAAGCACCTGAAGAAGCGAAGGAATTTTATAAAGTCGCTGGTGCATTACTTATTAATATTGGCACGATGACTAAAGCAAATGAACAAGACATATTGGAAATTGGTAAAATTGCGAATCAACAAGGAACACCGATTGTATTTGATCCAGTGGCAGTTGGTGCATCTTCATATCGTAAAGCATTTTGCCAAAAATTCTTATCAGAAGTGAAAGTATCAGTAATTAAAGGAAATGCCTCAGAAATTTTAACGTTAGTAGATTCGACTACAACGATGAAAGGTACAGATGGTGAAACTGACTTAGATGTTGTTGAAATAGCTAAGAGAGCCCATGAGGAATTGAATACAGCCATCGTGTTAACAGGTAAAGATGATGTTGTTGTCCAAGGTGGCAAAGTTGTCAAGTTATCTAATGGGTCACCTTTATTAGCTAAAATTACTGGTGCTGGATGTTTACTCGGTGGTATTGTAGCGAGTTTCTTATTTAGAGAAGAAAATCCAACACTACAAGTGTTAGAAGAAGCAGTGAGCATTTATAATATTGCTGCTGAAATTGCTGAAAAGGATCAACAAGTGAATGGACCAGGTACATTTTTACCCAAACTGTTAGATCAAATGTATAACATTGACTTTAATACTTACCAACACCAAGTCAAAAGACAAGAGGTTGAATAATATGTTTAATTCATCATTATTAAACGTTTATTTTATTTGCGGTACGCAAGATGTTCCAGAAGGAAAAGATATTAGAGAAATACTAAAGCAAGCTTTAGAAGCTGGAATTACCCTTTTTCAATTCCGTGAAAAGGGGCCAACATCATTAGATGGTGTTGCGAAAGAAGATTTAGCAATTGATTTATTAAAACTATGTCATGACTATCAAGTACCATTTATTGTAAATGACGACGTTGATTTAGCTGAAAAAATAAATGCAGACGGTATTCATGTAGGGCAAAATGATGAAAATGTGAAGTCTTTTGCTGAACGATTTAAAGATAAAATCATTGGGCTTAGCATTGGAAATGAGAAAGAATATTATCATTCGGATTTAGAACATGTTGATTATATTGGAGTTGGACCTATGTTTGCAACAATCTCTAAAAATGATGCTAACGCACCAGTAGGTCCATCAATGATTGCTACATTAAAGAACATCAATCCTTCGTTACCAATGGTAGCAATTGGAGGCATAACAGAAGACAATATTGAACCTATTGCTCAAAATGATGCAGATGGTGTTTCAGTTATTTCAGCGATTGCACGTAGTCATAATATTGACAAGACTGTTACTAAAATGAAAAGTTATTTCAAATAAATAATAAAATTTTTCTTTTTTTGTTTTCTAGTAAACGGTTACTATGATAAAATAATCCCTATGTGAATATATCAATAGAGGTGTAAAAATGAAGAAGAAAGCGTTACTACCTTTGTTATTAGGGGTAATGGTCTTTTTAGCCGGATGTGACTATTCTAAATCTAGTAATAGAGATGGATTTTTCTATAATACATTCGTAGAACCAATGTCTAAAGTATTACATTGGTTAGGCCATTCAGTATTTAACGATGACTACGGTATTGCAATTATCGTATTAGTTTTAGTAATACGTATTATCTTGTTACCATTCATGCTATCAAACTATAAAAATAGTCATTTGATGCGTGAAAAAATGAAAGTTGCCAAACCAGAAGTTGATGGCGTGCAAGAGAAAGTTAAACGTGCACGTACTCAAGAAGAGAAAATGGCAGCAAACCAAGAAATGATGGAAGTTTATAAGAAATACGATATTAATCCAATGAAGAGTGCATTAGGATGTTTACCTGTATTAATTCAAATGCCGGTTGTCATGGGATTATACTTTGTATTACGTTACCGTATTGGTGGCGGTATTGCAGAACATCCTCACTTCTTATGGTTTAATTTAATACATCCTGATATTTGGATTACTATCATTGCCGGTGTGCTTTACTTTATCCAAGCTTGGGTATCAAGTAAGCAAATGCCTCAAGAACAACGTCAAATGACATATATGATGATGATTGTATCACCAATCATGATTATTTGGATTTCATTAAGTTCGGCTTCAGCTTTAGGTTTATATTGGTCAGTCAGTGCGGCATTCTTGATTGTTCAAACATACTTCGCCAATATGTACTATGAAAAAGTTGCTCAAAGAGAAGTTGCGCCAATGATTGAAAAATTTGAGGAAAATAATAGTAACTCAAATAAAAAAGGTAAAAACACTCAAGTCGTTTCTAAGAATAATAAAAAGAAAAAATAAATTAGTTTAATTGAAACTAGTAAGTAAAAAGGTCGATATCCCTACGTAGGGTATCGACCTTTTTTTATATATGCCATTCTTTATAAAATTGATTTAAAAACTGCTCCATAAACGTATGTCTTTCTCTAGCTAATTTTCGACCAGTTTCAGTATGCATTAAATCTTTTAATTTTAATAATTTATCATAAAAGTGACGTATAGCGGAAGGTTCTAAATTAGTAATCGTTTCAATATTAGGTATGTCACTATGTGGTGATTCTGTCCACATTGGCTCATTAAAATGGCCTGAAAATTGAAATGCTCTAGCAATACCAATAGCACCAATCGCATCTAGTCGATCTGCATCCCTAACAATTTGTCCTTCAATTGGAAGGTCTACATGATTATTTTGTCCATTTCTATAACTTAAATGTTGAATGATGTAAATAATCTTTTGTTGTTGATCAGAAGATACGCGAATGTTCTTTAAAAATGTTTTTAAACGATCTAAAGCATTGGCTTTATTTGTTAACTTATCATCAATGACATCATGAAGTAATGCAGATAATGTGATAATTAAATATTCTCCTTGTTGCTCGCATTTAGAGATTGTTTGAGCTAGTGACGTTACACGTTCTACATGTGCAACATCATGACCAGAATAATCACTTTTATGAAAATCTTTCATATAACGATGCGCTAATTCTATTTGTCGTGTTACATCCATTTTAATCTCCTTATTGTTCAGATGAGTTCGGGACTTAAGTATTATTTTAAGTATATAATATTTTCAATGTGATTTTTTTAGCTACTATATCTAAATTATCTATAGAATAGGAGAAAGTAATTGAGATATACCTTCTTTAAATTTAATCCACAGGCTTCGTTTATTATATAAGTCTTCAGTGAGTCGGTAAGATACTTTCATATCTTGAATAAATGCTTCTTTTAGTTGAGCTGCAATTGCTTCATCATAGATAAATGCGTTTACTTCAAAGTTCAATGTAAAACTACGATTATCCATGTTGGCAGTACCTACTGAAGCAATTTCATCATCAATAATTAATGTTTTGGAGTGTAAGAAACCATTATCATAATGATAGATTTTCACGCCAGCTGATAATAGAGAAGCTGCGTTTTTTAGGGTAGCCCAATAAACAAAAGGATGATCAGGTTTATTAGGAATCATGATATTGACCTCTACACCACCTAAAGCTGCTATTTTAATTGCATCAATGAAGGCTTGATCAGGAATAAAATAGGGTGATTGAATATAAATAGATTGTTTAGCTGAAGAAATCATTTTCAAATAACCATATTTGATTTGCTCCCAATCTTCATCAGGACCACTTGAGGCAATTTGTACACCTATTGTTCCACCAGAGTCTACATCAGGAAAATAGCGATCTTCATATTCGATTGAATCACGGTTTGATTGTGAGTTCCAATCTAATATAAATCTCAGTTCAAGTGCGTTTACAGAATCTCCTTCTAATCGCAAATGAGTGTCTCGCCAATATCCAAATTTTTTATCTTTACCTAAATATTCGTCGCCTACATTAAAACCACCAACATAACCAATTTTACCGTCAATAATAACTATTTTTCTATGGTTTCGGTTATTCATACGTAGGTTTATAAGTGGGAGTTTAGAAGGAAAGAAAGATTCAACATGTCCACCTTTTTGACGAAAGTGTTTTAAATCTTTTTTTCTTAGAGTTCTTGATCCCATATCATCGTATAACATTTTAACTTCTAAGCCCTCATCAAGTTTATCCTCAAGTGCTGAGAGAATTCGATGACCTAATTCATCACTTTTGAAAATATAGTATTGAATATGTATATAATCTTTTGCATTTTTAATATCACTTAATAATGCATCAAATTTTGCATGGCCATCAGTATAAATCTTGATTTGATTATCAGTAGTAAGGAATGCAGCATTGTTAAAAAGTAACATGCGTACCATTTCTTTAAACTTAACAATTTGATGATTACCTTTTGAGAAATCGTCGCTTTCTAATGCTTCAATTTGTTCATCGACAATCATAGCAAGGCCTTTACGGTCTTCCTTTTTCAATTTAAAAATACGATTGCGTTGAATTTGGCGTCCTAATAGTAAATATAAAATAAACCCTATAATTGGTAAAAATACTAAAACAAGTAGCCAAGCCCATATTGAACCAGCACTACGGCGCTCCATAAAGATAATAACAAACGCAAAAATTAAGTTTAATATAAAGGCAGCAATTAAAATGATATTAATAATCAATGAGGAATGCGTGAAAGACATTGAGTATATTTCTACCATAGTACGCCTCCTGTTTATTTTTTTAATTCTTGCAAGAATAAGATAAGTCTAGTACTTTCTTAAACTTAATTGTATCATGGCATTAACTAAATAGCATGACCCTTTTTCATGAAAATAAGTTACAGTGTTTGACGAATATGAAGGTAAATTATACGATATGATAGTACTATTAGAAAGGGTGACGACCTTGAATAATCATGAAAATGCACATCATTCCGAGCAAATTAAAATGAATTTAAAATCAAGACTCAATCGTATTGAAGGGCAAGTTAGAGCGATTAATCGCATGATTGAAGAAGATGTATACTGTGATGACGTGCTAACTCAAATTAGAGCTACAAGATCAGCTTTAAATAGTGTGGCCACTAAGTTGCTAGATCATCATATGAAAAGCTGTATCATGGATAAAGTGAATAACGGCGCTCAAGAAGAAGCGATGGAAGAATTGTTAGTGACGTTTCAAAAATTAATGAAAGATTAGGGGTTAATTAAATGAACTTTAGTGAAATTAGAATTAGTGAATTAAATACTGAAGAGCAAGCTAATTCACTCCAACATAGACTTGAGAAGATGATAGGTGTAGATGAAGTAATTGTAGAACTAAATGACCAATTAGTTAAAATTTCTTATGAAACACCTACGAATTTAAATAGTATTGAAAAAGAAATTTATGATGATGGTTATAAGGTATTAGGTTGATAAATTAAAATAATTTTATTAAATATCAATTTTATGCTGAATTAATGTAGTAAAACATCGATAATTGGGGTAGTATAACTTTGAAGTCATAAAACGAGGTGAAAGCCATGAGTAATTCGGATAAATTGCAAAATGTTGTTAAATTATTATCGTCATTAGGTGTGAATATTAAAAAAACTAAATCTCGTTTAGACATTATTAATACATTGCCAGCTACAACACCTGTGCGCCAAGAACTTAAATAGTCTGCTAGCAATTGATAAAGGGAGAAGCGTAATCACTTATAAAAGTGATTACGCTTCTTTATTAGGCATTGTTTGTCTTTGATGGAAATGTATAGATAAGACGACACCTATACCAACCATTAAACTCCATAGTGAACTACCGCCGTAACTAATAAAAGGTAGTGGTATACCAGTAATAGGTAGTAATTGGATTGTCATACCTATATTTTGTAATATATGGAAAACAAGTAGTGATACATAGCCTATGATAAATATTTTGCTGAATGGAGATTCAACTTTTGTAGCAAGTCGAATTAAATGAAAAATCAATGCTAAAAAGATGAGTAGTAAAACTACAGCGCCTATAAATCCCATTTCTTCTCCAACTACTGAGAATATAAAATCTGTATGATTTTCAGGAATGTAAACCTCACCATGATTAAATCCTTTACCGAATAATTGACCAGACCCAATCGCTTTTAAAGATTCTGTTAAGTGATAACCGTCTCCAGCACTATATGAATATGGATCCAACCAAGAATTAATTCGTCCCATTTGATACATTTTCACACCTAGAAGGCTCTCAATTAACGTTGGTTTATAAATGATAGCTAATATAATAGTTCCTCCAAAAACAAAAGCGGCTATAAATAATGGTGCTAAAATTCTCCATGTAATACCGCTAACTAACATTATGCCGATAATAATAGCACAAATCACAAGCGTTGTACCTAAGTCATTTTGTAATAAAATTAAAGCCATTGGAACTATTGAAATTCCTATGATTTTAAAGAACAAGACTAAATCAGTTTGAAAAGATTTATTAAAAGTAAAACGATTATGGTTAGAAACGCTCTTTGCTAATGCTAGAATTAAGATGACCTTCATAAATTCTGAGGGTTGAATACTTACTGGTCCAAATGAATACCAACTTTTAGCACCATTAATGATTGGTGTGATAGATGTTTCAGGTAATATGAGTAAACCGATAAGTAGTACACAAAAGATAAAATAAAGAATATATGTATTATTTCTAATCTTTTTAGGTGAAATAAGCATAATAACTAATGCGATAATAGCACCTAATATGTAATATATGATTTGGCGAATACTAAAGTTTGCACTATATTGTCCTCCACCCATAGCTGAACTAATCGTAGTAACACTTATAATGGCAAGTATGGTTAATAATGCTACAAGTATCCAGTCTATCTTACGTAGCCAATGTTTTGAAGGCTGTTGACGGGATGAATATTTCATGAGAAAACTCCTTAAATTCTTATAATCGAACGATTAATATTATATATAAATTTTACATGACTTTATATTAATTTGCTAGAAAATAACAGGCTGAATATAGAAAACTAAAAATTCTATCTAAAATTGTGTTTGAATTATAATTGGTAAATTAGTCTAATATAAACCAAAAAAATTATTTAAACATAATTAGATTTAAGTTGATAAATGCAAAATCACTTTAGACTGTGATAATATTGTTTTTTAGAAAGCATAGTTTAAACTAAATAAAATTTATAAAATATTGATAGTTAACTAAAAAGAAAAAGTAAAAATGAATTGAAAGAGATATAGACATTTGTAGGAAGTTTAAATAATGTAATAGTTTAATACTTCTCATAAATGATTGAGTTATGATCTTTCTTAATGGAGGAACTACTTATGGTAAAAGAAAACATTTGTATCGTATATGGTGGTAAAAGTGCTGAACATGATGTTTCTAAATTGACTGCGCAAAATGTTCTTAATGCAATTGATAAAGAAAGATATTTAGTGGATATCATTTATATTACGAATGATGGCTTATGGAAGAAAAAAGAAAATATCACTGAGGAAATTAAAGAAATTGAATCCCTAAATATGACAGATATAGAAGCGGGCGAAATCACTATTTTGCTTAAAGAAAGTAGCGATGGTAAACCTTATGATGCAATATTCCCATTACTTCATGGCCCTAATGGTGAAGATGGCACAATTCAAGGGTTATTTGAAGTTCTTGATTTACCATATGTTGGAAACGGTGTACTAGCTGCATCAAGTTCAATGGATAAACTTGTCATGAAACAATTATTTGAACATAGAGGTTTGCCTCAATTACCTTACATTAGTTTCTTAAGAAGTGAATATGAAAAATATGAGGGTAATATTATTAAACTCGTTAAAGATAAACTTACATATCCAGTATTCGTAAAACCTGCAAATCTTGGCTCAAGTGTAGGTATTAGTAAATGTAATAATGAGGATGAACTAAAATCAGGTATTAAGGAAGCTTTCCAATTTGACCGTAAACTCGTTATTGAGCAAGGTATTAATGCTCGCGAAGTTGAAGTAGCTGTATTAGGCAATGACTATCCTGAAACAACATGGCCAGGAGAAGTTATCAAAGATGTTGCATTCTATGATTACAAATCAAAATATAAAGACGGTAAAATCAGTTTACAAATTCCTGCAGAATTAGATGAAGAAGTACAAATGACATTAAGAAACATGGCATTGGAAGCATTTAAAGCTACAGATTGTTCGGGATTAGTACGTGCGGATTTCTTTGTTACTGAAGACAATCAAATTTTTATTAATGAAACAAATGCAATGCCTGGATTTACAGCATTTAGTATGTATCCAAGTTTATGGGAGAATATGGGCTTATCTTATTCTGACCTAATCACAAAATTAATTGACCTAGCTAAAGAACGTCACGAGGATAAAAAGAAAAACAAATACACAATTGACTAAGAGAGGGATTCATAAATGATAGAAGTTTCTTTACAGCAAATTCAGGAATGGATACCTTGTGATATTGATTCACAATATTTACAACAAACCATCAAAGGTGTGACGATCGATTCACGTGCAATCAAAACTAATATGTTATTTATACCATTTAAAGGTGAGAACGTAGATGGTCATCGCTTTGTTTCACAGGCGTTAAAAGATGGCGCTGGGGCTTCTTTCTATGAAAAGGGCCATGACATTGATGATAACGTGGAGGGACCTATTATATGGGTAGACGATACATTAATTGCGTTACAACAATTAGCTAAAGCATATCTTAAACATGTGAACCCTAAAGTAATAGGTGTTACTGGTTCAAACGGTAAAACAACTACAAAAGATATGATTGAGAGTGTATTACACACTGAATTTAAAGTAAAAAAAACGCAAGGTAATTACAATAATGAAATAGGCTTACCGTTAACTATTTTAGAGCTTGATTTAGATACAGAGATTTCAATATTAGAAATGGGTATGTCTGGATTCCATGAAATAGAATTACTTTCTAATATAGCTGAACCAGATATTGCTGTTATTACAAATATTGGTGAGTCACATATGCAAGATTTAGGTTCTCGTGAAGGTATTGCTAAAGCTAAATCTGAAATAACAATTGGACTTAAAAAAGAAGGAACATTCATCTATGATGGTGATGAACCATTGCTTGAACCACATGTTAAAAAAATCAAACACGCTAAATGTTTAAGTGTAGGTTTGAAACAAGATAATGCTTTAGTATGCGAAGTAGAACATAGTGAAAATGATGGCATTGCTTTCTCTATTAACGGTAATGAACATTATAAATTACCTATTCTCGGAATCCATAATATGAAAAATGCAGCTATCGCAATTGCTATTGGTCATGAACTAGGACTTAAATATGAGACTATTCAACATAACATTAATCATGTTCAACTCACTGGTATGCGAATGGAACGCCATATTACTGATGATGATATTACTATCATAAATGATGCTTATAATGCCAGTCCTACAAGTATGAAAGCCGCAATTGATACTTTGAGTCAAATGGAAGGTAGAAAAATTATTGTACTTGCTGACTCACTTGAATTAGGTGAAAATAGTCGTTCAATGCACGAAGAGGTAGGCGCATATTTAGAAGGTAAAAACATCCATACTTTATTAACATATGGCAAAGATGCAAAGTATATTAGTGATATTGGAGGTCAATTTGTTGACCACGTTGAATATTTTATTGATAAACAACAATTAACTCAATATTTAATAAACAACTTAGTTGCTAACGACAAAGTTCTTGTAAAAGGTTCAAGAGGAAATAAACTTGAAGAAGTTGTAAATAAATTGATTTAATTATTTTCAAAATTACTATCATGCTAAGCAAGTCACTAATTAGGAATCTAAATCCTTTAGTGGCTTGTTTTTTTACTTTAAAAATTTAAATAACAAGTGAAAAATGTAAACGCTATTATATGAAAATAGATTTGAAAACGAGTTCATCTATAAAATTGCTTTATTGCGATATGTAATTTTAGGTGGTACTATATAGAAGTTGACGTAATAAGAGAACCTTATATACACAAACGTATATTGATAAATAAGAAAGTTAAAAGGAGAATTATATTGCAAAATTTTAAAGAACTAGGGATTTCGGATAAAACAGTTGAGACCCTTGAAGCAATGGGCTTTAAGGAACCCACACCTATCCAAAAAGATAGTATCCCTTATACATTAGAAGGAAAAGACATCCTTGGACAAGCTCAAACTGGTACAGGTAAAACGGGAGCGTTCGGGATTCCTTTAATAGAAAAAGTTGTAGGTCAATCAGGTGTGCAAGCTTTAATATTAGCACCTACAAGAGAATTGGCTATGCAAGTAGCTGAACAATTAAGAGAATTTAGCCGTGGTCAAAACGTACAAGTTGTAACGGTATTTGGTGGTATGCCAATCGATCGACAAATTAAAGCTTTAAAAAGAGGACCACAAATCGTTGTAGGTACACCAGGACGTGTCATTGACCACTTAAATAGACGTACATTAAAAACAAATGGTATTCATACATTGATTTTGGATGAAGCGGATGAAATGATGAACATGGGATTCATCGATGATATGAGATTCATTATGGACAAAATTCCAGCTGAGCAAAGACAAACAATGTTATTCTCAGCAACAATGCCTAAAGCAATTCAAACTTTAGTACAACAATTCATGAAATCTCCTCAAATCGTTAAGACAATGAACAACGAAATGTCAGACCCTCAAATTGATGAATATTATACAATTGTGAAAGAGCTTGAAAAGTTCGATACATTTACTAATTTCTTAGATGTACACCAACCTGAATTAGCCATTGTCTTCGGTAGAACAAAACGTCGTGTGGATGAATTAACAAGTGCTTTATTATCTAAAGGATACAAAGCAGAAGGCTTACATGGTGATATCACACAAGCTAAACGTTTAGAAGTATTGAAGAAATTTAAAAATGATCAAATCGATATATTAGTTGCTACAGACGTTGCGGCACGTGGACTAGATATTTCAGGTGTAAGTCATGTATATAACTTTGACATTCCTCAAGATACTGAAAGCTATACACATAGAATCGGACGTACAGGAAGAGCTGGTAAAGAAGGCATCGCTGTTACATTTGTAAATCCAATTGAAATGGATTACATCCGTCAAATTGAAGATGCAAATGGAAGACGTATGAACGCTTTAAGACCACCTCACCGCAAAGAAGTATTAAAAGCGCGTGAAGATGATATTAAAGATAAAGTGAAAAATTGGATGTCACGAGAAAGTGAAGCACGTTTGAAACGTATCTCAAGCGAGTTATTAGAAGAATATGACAGTACTGAATTAGTTGCATCATTACTACAAGAATTAGTAGAAGCAAATGATGAAGTGGAAGTACAATTAACATTTGAAAAACCATTAGCACGTAAAAATCGCCAAGGTAAAGGTAATGGATCACGTCGTGGTGGAAAACGTAATAACAAGTTCGATAATAAAAACAAACGTTCAAAAGGTAACTTTAATAAGAAAAAAGGTAAAAAACCTGACCGTCGTGAAAGACAAGACAAAGGTAGATCTACGATGAAAGGTCGAACATTCGCAGATTTACAAAAATAAAATAATTCAATATTGAATTTTATAATCAAACCATCTCATGCTTTTGAGGTGGTTTTAAATTTGATTAAATCGTAGAAGTAATTTAACAATTTCGCATATTCAGCAAGGTCAGTAAGCCTTACACTAAATATGATATAATAAAATAAAATTGCAAAGGAGTATATTATGAAGGTAGAAAGTTCATTTCATAAGAGTCCTAAAAATGCACTGAAATACCACTGGCTTAATAGTGGTATCTTATTTTTAATAGAACTGATTATCATTGCTGCACTATTCTCAATGTGGCGATATTTTAATTGGTACCACTTTATTGTCTACATACTTATCTTCTTAGTCTTCATTTCGGTTATTCGTTTACTATTACAGCCCATTATTAATTATAAATATCGTTTTTATAGGGTTAATGATAGAAATGTTGAAGTTAAAAAGACTTTTATTTTTAAAAAACACCAAATAACTAAAATTGAACGGCTACAATTTTTAGAAATTAAAAGTAATCCTATTTTAAAGCTACTAAATTTAAATATTTTAATTTTTGTAACAGCGGGACATGAACTAAAATTACCAATTGTCTCAGAAGAAGAAATGAATCAATTATCAGAAGATATTTTTATAGCATTGCGAGGTGCTGATTCAGATGTTTAATCCTCAAAAATTGCATCCAATTTCATACATAACAGGGATAATAGACGTAATTAAACAAAATATTTTTACATTTATCATATTAGTTGGTTTTAATATATGGAATTTTGATTTTACAGAAATTCGTCATTATATTGGCCCATCAATCTTTTTATTTATCTTTATTTTGACGTTTATACATCAATTTCTAGAAATTAAAGTTACAAGATATTGGATTGAAAACGATCAATTTATTGTTACATCTGGTTGGTTAAATAAAAAAAGAAAAGAACTAAATCTAAGTAGAATTCAGTCATTAGATACAACACAAGGTTTGATTAACCAAATCGTGGGTGGTGTTAGTTTACAAATTAAAACGCCAAGTGATGGTATTGAATTGGCAACAATAACGAAGAAACAGAGTGAGTTCATTGAACAAACCATACGTATGAGACAAAAAGAATTAAATAATGATACTCAAGAATATTCAATCAATGATGAAGCGGATGAAAATGAACTAAAAACTGAGCAATACAATGCGTCGCCAAGTGTAACAGAAAGTAATTCAGAACATGTGTTCAATATGTCCTTAACTTCACTAATTCTAATGGCTATGACGAGTGGGGCAATAGGTGTGGCCTTTGCTGCCGTTTCGCCAATAGTAGGTGCATTTCAAGATATTATCCCTTGGGATAAATGGACGTCTAATCTATGGCATTGGGTAAATTCTGTACTTATTATTGTGTTGTTTGTTGTTGTATCAATTTTAATCATTAGTTATGTTTTAGGAACTATAATTACGATTATTCGTTATTATAACTACAAAGTTGTACAACAGGGGAATCATCTTAAAATTAGTTATGGTCTTTTTAATGTGAAAAATCTAACAGTTCCAACTGATCGACTACAAGCAGTGTTAGAGAAACAATCTTTCTTAAGAAAAATATTTGGATATACCTCTATACACTTTATAATCACGAGTGATATGGATATAGAGTCTAAAGATGATGCAAGTGACAATGGTAAAATTATGATATTACCATTTATAAGACAAAAAGAAGCGTATGAAATTATTGGAAAGCTTGTACCAGAAATGAAGTTTAATAAGGTCGAAAACATTATGCCGTGGAATGGATTTCATCGTCACTTTTTTATACCAAGTATTATCGTTTTAATTTTAGCTAGTATTGGAACTTATTTTTGGAGTGCATGGAGCTTTTTTATCGCTTTGATGATAATTATTGTGATGATGTCTCATGCATATATCTACGTTAAAAATGCTGGCTTAGTGATAGAGAATGGTGAAATTACTTTGAAACGTGTGAGCACTTTTGGTTTTCAAACATATTACTTCAAAACGGATAAAATTATAGGTATGGAAACAAGCCAACATCCTTTTCTCGAAAGAAGTCATTTAGCAAATTTATATTTCCTTATTGCAAAGGGATCAATATTTGAGTTTATGGAATTAAAGTTTATAAAAGAAGATACATCGCAACGCTACGTTGATGCGTATTTAAGAGGTGAGTACGATGTCTAATTATAATTACATGAATAAAAACGGCCTTAAAGTGATGAGGATTGCTTCAATGATTACTAGCATTATTTTTACAATTATAGTGATAATAGCAAGCATTTTATGTGATTTATACATTGAGGAAATGAGTCGCGCATTACTTGTAAGTCTTTTGATAGCACTAATCATTTTATGTTGTGTTGTTTTTATAGTTATAACACCATTTTTAAAATATAAAAACTTTCGATATAGTTATTCAAATGATGAAATTTATATAAGAAGAGGCATTATTTTTATCAATACTAAAATTATTCCATTTTATAGAATTCAGAATATCGATATTGAAGAAGGTTTTTTAATGAGAAAATATGAGTTAGCATCATTGCATTTGTCGACTGCAGGTGGTGTTTCTCAAATAGACTTGATTGCAAAGACAGACGCAATTAATCTTAAACAAATGATACAAAATAAGAAAAAAATTCAGCAAAATGATACTAGTGAAATGAATACGAAAATAGATCATTCAAATATACCCAGTGAGTGAGGGATTAGCATGATACATGGAATAGGTATTGATTTAATAGAAATTGATAGAATTAAAAAAGCTTTTGAGAAACAAAAAGACAAGTTAGTAAAGAGAATTTTAACACAAGAAGAGGAACAACAATTTCATTCATTTAAAAGTGAAAAGAGAAAGCTTGAATTTTTATCTGGTCGTTTCGCAACCAAAGAAGCTTTCAGTAAAGCATTAGGTACAGGCTTAGGAAAAACAGTGGCATTCAAAGACATTAATTGTTACAACGATATAAAAGGTAAACCATGTATAGATTACAATGGTTTTATCGTACATGTTTCAATAACTCATACAGAACATTATGCGATGAGTCAGGTTTTGTTAGAAAAGAGAGATTAACAGTATTATAATAAAAATAATTTCTACCTCGTATTTTGAACGAGTTAAATTAATAATAAACAAGATTTTTTACTAATTAAGAGGAGGATTATGTATGTCAGATAAATTCTATAGATCAACTTATTTAAACGTAGATTTATCAGCGATTTTAAATAACTATAATACTGTTAGAACGTTGCATAGCGATAAAACAGTTATACCGGTAGTAAAAGCTAATAGTTATGGGCTAGGTAGCGTTAAAATCGCACAACATTTAATGAATAACGGTGCTGACTTTTTTGCAGTAGCAACTCTTGATGAAGCTATTGAACTACGTATGCATGGAATCAATGCTCAAATACTTATCTTAGGCGTCATTCCTCTTGAAGATATAAATAAAGCTATTCAACACGGAGTTGCTTTGACTGTACCATCATTACAATGGCTACAACATGCAATAGAATTAATTCGTGATGATAATGAAAAGAATTTATGGCTACATGTGAAACTCGACACAGGTATGGGCAGACTTGGAATTAAATCACTGGAAGAATATAAAGAAGTCATTGACTTAATTCAAAGTCATCCTCATTTGGTATTCGAAGGTGTATATACGCACTTTGCTAATGCTGATGAACCTGGCGACTCAATGGATAATCAATATGAACAATTTGAAACCTTAGTAACTCAAGCTGAGAAACCTAAATTCATACATTCTCAAAATTCAGCTGGTTCTTTATTGAGAAACTTTGAATTATGTAACGCAGTTAGACTTGGTATTTCACTTTATGGTTATTATCCGTCAGCGTATGTAAAAGAAAAAGTTGAAACTGAATTACAACCAAGTGCGCAATTATTAACACAAGTTGTCCAAACTAAATATTTAAAAGTTGGCGAATCGGTAAGTTATGGCAGTACATATACAGCAACTGAAGATATAAAAATCGCAATTTTGCCAATTGGATATGCAGATGGTTACTTACGCTCAATGCAAGGGGCATTTGTTAATGTCAAAGGCCATCAATGTGAAGTCATAGGTCGAGTATGTATGGATCAAATGATAATTAAAGTGCCAGATGATGTAAAAGAGAGAGACACTGTGACACTTCTAGATAATGCTTATGATTCACCTCAATCAGCTGAAACTTTAGCTCAAAAACAAGACACGATTAGCTATGAAGTTTTATGTAATTTAGGTAGACGTTTACCTAGAATCTATCAAGTTGATGACGAGATGCATGTAACTAATGAATTATTAAAATAGTATAGTCACTTGAAATAAAATTTGTTATTATAAAATTAATTAAAGTTTATAATGTCTTATTTGGTATCAACTGGAGGTTCATATTATGCTTACTTTCAATCAAAATAGAAGTCACAGTCTTGAACAATCTTTAAAAGAAGGCTATGCACAAATGGCCGAATTAAATCTCTCCCTAGCGACAGAAGCTTTTCCTCTAGAATGCGAAGCTTGTGATTGCAACGAAACGTACATTATTTCTAATTATAAAAGTGAATGATTAGAAGAGGCGATGTATATTTAGCTGATTTGTCACCAGTACAGGGCTCAGAACAAGGGGGAGTCAGACCTGTAGTTATCATTCAAAACGATACTGGTAACAAATATAGTCCTACCGTAATCGTTGCTGCGATTACGGGAAGGATTAATAAAGCGAAAATACCCACACATGTTGAAATCGAGAAAAAGAAATACAGACTTGATAAAGATTCAGTTATTCTACTCGAGCAAATTAGAACATTAGATAAAAAACGACTAAAAGAAAAATTAACATATCTATCTGATGAGAAAATGCAAGAAGTGGATGAAGCGCTAGACATTAGTCTAGGATTGCATGATGAAGTTAAAACGCAAAACACATAACTTAATTCATGTATAATTCAAAAGTATTTCATTTTAACTATTAAAGACAATATTTTAAATTCAGTTATTCGAATTTTCGTAATTTAATTTCTATGTACTTAATACATATTAGTCTTATTTGAAGGTAAGTACTAGATTAATTGATAGTCTTTAGTTGTTGACTTTAGGTAATACCTAAAGTCTTTTTTAAATATAAAGCATATTATTTAATATTATGGTTTTAACAATAATGAATTTTATTAATAAATATCAAATGCATATAAATAAGTTCTAAGTGATAGATATATTGAAGCAAGGAGGCAGATTTGTGGAAGAATTTAAGCAGCATTATAAGCAACTTATTGATGAAAGTTTAGTTACGCAAAATAAACAACAATTTCTAAAAAAGTGTAATGATTTTACAGATGAAGTAATTAAAAAAGATATTCTACCTGAAGATATTGTGAATATACACAAATCATATGTAACCTCCTTAAATTTAGATAAAGAACCAATTTTTGATACATTAGATGTGTTACAAGAGGTTGTAAAGGGGTTTGGATATAGTTATCGAGACTACCAAAAGTTAGTTGATAAAATGCAATTCCACGATAAAGAAATTGATTTAGCTTCTAGGCTTCAACAGACAATGTTAAAAACAGATATCCCTCAATTTGATAGTATACAGATTGGTGTGATTTCTGTTGCTGCTGAAAAAGTGAGTGGCGACTATTTTAATTTAATTGATCATAGGGATGGAACGATGAGTTTCGCTATTGCTGATGTTATAGGTAAAGGAATTCCAGCTGCATTAGCTATGAGTATGATTAAATTCGGAATGGACTCCTATGGGCATTCCCAATTACCAAGTGATGGATTGAAACGTCTTAATCGTGTTGTGGAGAAAAACGTAAATCAAAACATGTTTGTGACCATGTTTTACGGTTTATATGAAGAAATGAACCATCTACTATATTGTAGTTCTGCAGGTCATGAACCTGGATATATATATAGAGCGGAAACTGAAACATTTGAAGAAATTGAAGTTAGAGGAAGAGTCTTAGGTGTAAGTCAGCACACTCGTTATAGTCAACAAGAAATTCCCATTCATTTAGATGATTTAGTTATCATATTTACTGATGGTGTTACAGAAGCAAGATACACAGATGGCGAATTCATAGCTAAAAACACATTGTTGAACCTCATACGTAAGTATAAGCATATGCACCCACAAGATATAGTACAAATATTATATGAAGCTATATTAAAAATACAAAACCCTAACAAACGTGACGATATGACTATTATGATTATAAAACGTGTAAATTAAATATTAAATTTTTAGATTATATAAATCTAACTATGGGTATACTTACTAAAGTATACATATTATTAGTAACAAAAGACTAAACTAGGAGTGTAAGAACTATGAACCTTAACATTGAGACGGTAACACATGATGAATATTATGAAGTCATTGTGGCTGGGGAATTAGATGTTTATACAGTACCTGAATTAGAAGAAGTTTTGATGCCAATGCGTCAAGAAGGTACTCATGATATTCACGTAAATGTGACAAACGTTAGCTATATGGATTCTACAGGATTAGGTTTATTTGTAGGAACATTAAAAGCTTTGAATCAAAATGATAAAGAATTATATATTTTAGGTGTATCAGATAGAATCGGAAGATTATTTGATATTACTGGCCTTAAGGACTTAATGCATGTCAATGAAGGAACGGAGGTAGAGTAACTTGCCTATTAAAAATGATTATATCGAGATGAAATTGCCTGCCTCTGCTGAGTATGTGAGTTTAATTCGTTTAACTCTATCAGGTGTATTCTCAAGAGCAGGCGCATCTTACGACGATATAGAAGATTCTAAAATTGCAGTAAGTGAAGCCGTTACTAACGCAGTTAAGCATGCTTATAAAAATGATGAAACAAATGGTATGATTAATTTATGTTTTGAGTTATTTGATGATAAAATAAAAATAGTTATCTCAGATCAAGGTGAAAGTTTTGATTATGAAACGACTAAATCACAGCTAGGACCATACGATGAGAATGAAAATATCGATTTCGTACGTGAAGGCGGACTTGGTCTTTTCTTAATTGAATCCTTGATGGATGAAGTGAAAGTCTTTAAAGAATCTGGTGTAACAATCAGCATGATTAAGTATATAAAAAAAGAGCAGGTGCCAAATAATGACGAAAGAGTCGAAATCAGTTAATGATGTATCACCTGAGCAAATTAACCAATGGATTAAAGAACATCAAGATAACGCTAATACAGAAGCTCAAGATAGATTAGTTAATCATTATCGAAAATTAATTGAATCTTTAGCTTATAAGTATTCTAAAGGACAATCACATCATGAAGATTTAGTTCAAGTTGGTATGGTTGGTTTAATAGGTGCTATTAACAGATTTGATTTGTCTTTTGATCGCAAATTTGAAGCATTCTTAGTACCGACCGTTATTGGTGAGATTAAGAGATATTTAAGGGATAAAACTTGGAGTGTTCATGTTCCTAGAAGAATAAAAGAAATAGGCCCACGTATCAAAAAAGTAAGCGATGAACTAACAAATGAGTTGGAAAGATCTCCATCAATTGCAGAAATTGCTGACCGTTTAGAAGTTTCAGAAGAAGAAGTGTTAGAAGCTATGGAAATGGGACAAAGCTATAATGCGCTTAGTGTTGATCATTCAATTGAGGCAGATAAAGATGGTTCAACAGTAACTCTACTAGATATCATGGGACAAAAAGATGACAATTATGACTTAACTGAAAAACGTATGATTCTTGAACGTATTTTGCCTATTCTCTCAGATAGAGAAAGAGAAATTATTCAATGCACGTTCATAGAAGGATTAAGCCAGAAAGAAACTGGGGAACGTATTGGATTAAGTCAAATGCATGTATCACGCTTACAAAGAACTGCAATTAAGAAATTGCAACAAGCTGCTAAACAATAAAATATTACATTTAGAGTCTAGAACATTAATAATATAAAACTATAGTGGACAGTCGCAATTGTTGCACGTATTGATAAGAAGTTCAACTAGTAGTTTTTCAGTTCTAGTCATCTTTGTGGGGGTGGGACAATGAATTCACTATGAATTCTATCCGACTCCTTTTTTACTTTTGAATTAAAAAAGAAATGCTTAAAATTAAATATTATATACTTAGAGAAATAAGAATTTTTGAAAAGTGTGGTTATATAAATGGATAAAATGTTAATGAATGAAATAGTGTCTAAATATCAATTTTCTGAAAAACAAGTAAAATCCGTATTAGAATTGCTAGAAGAAAATAATACTGTTCCTTTTATAGCAAGATATCGTAAAGAAGCAACGGGTGGTTTGGATGAAGTTCAAATCAAACAAATTTCTGACGAATATCAATATGTTGCAAATTTACAGAAAAGAAAAGATGAAGTTATACATAATATTGAACAACAGGGATTATTAACAAATGAACTAAAAGAAGCTATTCTTAAACAAACCAAATTGCAACGTGTCGAGGATCTTTATAGACCTTTTAAACAAAAAAAGAAAACAAGAGCAACTGAAGCTAAGCGAAAAGGACTTGAAAGTTTAGCCCAATGGATTAGTGATGGTCAACAGGGTGAATTGAGTAAAAAAGCTGAGGCGTATATTAGTGATGAAGTAGCTACTGTTGACGAGGCAATTCAAGGAGCGTTAGATATCATTGCTGAACACGTTTCAGATAATCCTAAGTATCGTAGTCGTATATTGAAAGATATTTATAGGCAAGGAAATATTGTAACGGCTAAGAAGAAAAAAGCGGATGATGAAAAAGAAACATTTGCAATGTACTATGACTATGTGGAACCTATTAAGAACGTTGCTAATCATAGAGTGCTAGCTATGAATCGTGGTGAAAAAGAAAAAGTACTTTCAGTCAAGGTAGAATTTGATACTCAACAAGTAGCAAGTGCTATTGAAAAAAATGAGGTTAAAAGTAATAATCCACATGGAGATTATATTAAATTAGCAATTGAGGACAGTTTAAAAAGGTTGATAATGCCTTCAATTGAAAGAGAAATACGCGCTGATTTAACTGAGAAAGCCGAACAACATGCTATTGAGGTCTTTAGTGAAAATTTAAAACACTTATTGTTGCAACCGCCTATGAAAGGCAAGCAAATATTAGGGGTTGACCCAGCATTTAGAACAGGATGTAAACTAGCAGTCATTAATCCTTATGGGACTTTTATTGATAAAAGTGTAATTTATCCACATCCACCTAAATCTAAAGTAGAAGCATCTGAAAAAGAAATTGTCCGAATGATTAAAGAAAATAATATAGAGCTTATTGCTATTGGTAATGGTACAGCAAGTCGTGAAACTGAACAATTTGTTGCTGATGTTATCAAAAAATATAATTTAGATATTAAATTTATTATTGTCAATGAAGCGGGGGCCTCAGTGTACTCTGCTTCTGAAATTGCTAGATCAGAGTTTCCTAATTTTCAAGTTGAAGAACGAAGTGCTGTTTCAATAGGAAGACGAGTTCAAGACCCATTAAGTGAATTAGTTAAAATAGATCCTAAATCTATTGGTGTGGGTCAATATCAACATGACGTAAATCAGAAAGAACTTGAAAGTGCATTAACATTTGTTGTTGAAACAGCCGTAAACCAAGTTGGTGTAGATGTAAATACAGCATCAAAATCTCTATTACAGTATGTTTCTGGTCTATCTAGCGCAATAGCACAAAACATTATTGATTACCGTGAAGAAAATGGAGCAATCAAGCACAATAAAGAAATAAGTAAAGTGAAACGATTAGGTGCTAAAACATTTGAACAAAGTATAGGATTTTTGCGTATTGTAGATGGCTCTGAACCACTTGATAATACGTCAATTCACCCTGAGAGTTATGATGTGACATATGAATTATTGACTGTTTTAAATTTTGATATCAATGATTTAGGAACTGACAAGTTAAAAACTGAATTATCCAACATAAACACAAATCAAATAGCTGAACAATTAAATGTTGGAGTACCAACTTTAGAGGATATTATTAAATCTCTAATGGCACCTAATCGAGATCCGCGTGATGAGTTTGAAACGCCTATCCTTAAATCTGATGTACTATCTATTGAAGATTTAAAAGAAGGTATGAAATTAAGTGGCACAGTAAGAAATGTTGTTGATTTCGGAGCATTTGTAGATATAGGTGTGAAACAAGACGGATTAGTGCACATATCTAAATTATCAAAAAAATTCGTCAAAAATCCTATGGATGTAGTTAGTGTTGGAGATATAGTAGAAGTTTGGATTCTTGATATCGATAAAAATAAAGGAAAAGTTTCTCTAACAATGATTGATCCTCATGAATAATAATGAACTTCAAAATATGGTTGAAAGCATTTCGAACCGATATTTTAATGAACCTTTTCGTCATAATGCTTTGTTTAATAATAAGCTACGTACTACAGGTGGACGTTATATTTTAGATTCGCATAACATTGAAATTAATCCTAAACAATATCAGTATTATGGTAAAAATGCATTAATCGATATAATTAAACATGAGTTATGTCACTATCATCTGCATTTAGGTGGAAAAGGTTATAAACATAAAGATCCAGACTTTAAAATGTTGAGTAAGCAAGTCGGTGCTCCGAGATTTTGTAAACCTATTCAATCATATGAAGCGCGTGCTAATTATTTATATAAATGTCAATCATGTGGTTACAAATATTTAAGGATAAGGAAAGTAGATGTTCGGAAGATGAGGTGTGGAATATGCAATGGAAAGTTGTCACTAATCGAACATTTAACTTAGGTACTAAGTAACTAAAATTGAAATTCAGATCTACTTTTACAATAATTGTAGATCTGAATATTTTTGTTTATTAAATGTTGACATTAATTATAAAAACATGTATAGTATATATCGTTGCTTTAATAAAAGAGTTAAACATTAATTGTTTGTAAAAAGTCTTTAAAAATATGTTAAAAAGTTATTGACATTTCATTACAAAACATTTACAATAATTTATGTTCTCGATAGTTAATAGTAATTATTGCGTTTTGCCAGCGGTCGTGGCGGAATGGCAGACGCGCTAGGTTGAGGGCCTAGTGGGAGAAATCCCGTGGAGGTTCAAGTCCTCTCGGCCGCACCAAATAAACTTTTAATTTAATATGCGGGTGTAGTTTAATGGCAAAACCTCAGCCTTCCAAGCTGATGTTGTGGGTTCGATTCCCATCACCCGCTCCATTATTAATGAACATTGAAAACTGAATGACAATATGTCAACGTTAATTCCAAAAACAGTAACTTAAATGTTACAAACACTATTTAGTATTATGAGCTAATCAAACATCATAAATTTTTATGGAGAGT
>NZ_JAVSMG010000011.1:0-43353 GCF_033283505.1 Staphylococcus sp. NWU MK-U1
TATTCAAAAAATTAAAATTGAACGGTTTAGTTAAGTAATGCTTATTTTATTTGTAAATGCTTGACTAATCGTAGGAAGGGAGTTGGACAGAAATAATATTTTCTCAAAATTTATTTCGTTGTCCTACCCCGTCAAAGATGACTAGGTTTGAAAAAAGCTTGATTCAAGCGCATTTTCAAATCAGTCAGCTACTGACAAAATGTTAAAGTAGGCTGAGACATTTTATTTTGTCCCAGCCTCTTTTATTAGTTTTCAGGAATCATTAAAATTAAGAATTATATAATATCTAATACTAAATTCGATTGTTACTATAATGCCTCAAGAAATACTTTAATAGTGTACATCCAACATAAATTAAACTATAATAAATTATGAGTTTATATGGACGGGGATTTTATAATAGGAGGTAACATTTTGAGTTTAGTGAAAAAAAAGAATGACGATATTCGCATCATTCCACTTGGTGGTGTCGGCGAAATCGCAAAAAATATGTATATCGTTGAAGTAGACGATGAAATGTTTATGTTAGATGCGGGGTTAATGTTCCCAGAAGATGAAATGTTAGGTGTAGATATTGTAATTCCTGACATTCAATATGTCATTGAAAATAAAGAAAAACTAAAAGGTATCTTTCTAAGCCATGGTCATGAACATGCTATTGGTGCAGTTAGCTACATTTTAGAACAAATTGATGCACCAGTATATGGCTCTAAATTAACGTTAGCACTTGTTAAAGAGAATATGAAGTCGCGTAATGTTAAAAAGAAAGTACGTTATTATACTGTAAATCATGATTCAGTAATGAGATTTAAAAATGTTAATATCACTTTCTTCAACACTACACACAGCATTCCTGATAGTTTAGGAATTTGCATTCATACTTCATACGGTTCAATCGTTTATACAGGTGAATTTAAATTTGATCAAAGTTTACAAGGACACTACACGCCAGATATCAAACGTATGGCTGAAATAGGAGAAGAAGGTGTCTTCGCATTAATCAGTGACTCAACAGAAGCTGAGAAACCAGGATATAATACACCTGAGAATGTTATTGAATCGCACATTTACGATGCTTTTGCGAAAGTAAAAGGACGCTTAATTGTGTCATGCTATGCTTCAAACTTTATTAGAATTCAACAAGTTTTGAATACTGCAAGCAAATTAAATCGTAAAGTTTCATTTTTAGGTCGTTCACTTGAAAGTTCGTTTAATATTGCACGTAAAATGGGATATTTTGACATTCCTAAAGACTTGTTAATCCCTATTAACGAAGTTGGAAATTATCCTAAAAATGAAGTCGTAATTATTGCCACTGGTATGGAAGGCGAACCTATCGAAGCATTGAGCCAAATGGCCCAACAAAAACACAAAATAATGAATATTGAAGAAGGCGATTCAGTATATTTAGCAATCACAGCATCAGCTAATATGGAAGTTATCATTGCTGATACACTAAATGAATTAGTGCGCGCAGGTGCATATATTATTCCTAACAATAAAAAGATTCATGCATCTAGTCATGGTTGCATGGAAGAATTAAAAATGATGATTAATATTATGAAACCTGAATACTTTATCCCTGTTCAAGGTGAATTTAAAATGCAAATTGCGCATGCTAAATTGGCTAACGAATCTGGTGTGGCGCCGGAGAAAATTTTCTTAGTCGAAAAGGGAGACGTTATTCATTACGACGGTAAAGATATGGTATTAAACGAGAAAGTTAATTCTGGCAATATTCTTATCGATGGTATTGGTGTAGGAGATGTCGGTAATATCGTATTGAGAGATCGTCATTTACTTGCAGAAGATGGTATTTTTATTGCAGTTGTTACATTGGATCCGAAAAATAGACGAATTGCTGCTGGTCCTGAAATTCAATCACGTGGTTTTGTATATGTCCGTGAAAGTGAAGAACTAATGAAGGAAGCAGAAGATAAGGTTCGTGAAATTGTTGAAGCAGGTCTTCAAGAGAAACGTATTGAGTGGTCTGACATCAAACAGAATATGCGAGATCAAATCAGTAAATTACTATTTGAAAGTACAAAACGTCGTCCAATGATTATTCCAGTTATTTCAGAAATTTAAGATATATACAATCAAAAAGAGGTCGGGACAACATCACAGTTGTGTAATAATTTAAAAGGTTATGAAAACTCATTACTTAAATTATTCACTTTAGTTTATGACGATAAGTCTAAATGTGGTTGGTATTGTTCCAACCTCTTTCATACTTTTAAAAATACTATTAATACATATCGGAATACTATAAATATTTGTATTAGAAGAAATACTAAGTGAGAAATAAAGAAGGTGTACTATTTTGCCACAAACTAAGAAAAAAACAACAACTCGTAAAAAGGGTGCAACAGCTCGTAAATCGACTAAGAAAAAGCAACAGAAAAAAGATAGCTCAATTCGCTATATCGTTGCAATCATTATAGTCATTTTGTCGGTTTTGGGAATGTTCCAATTAGGAATTGTTGGTCGAATGATTGATAGCTTTTTCAATTATTTGTTTGGAATGAGTCGCTATTTAACATACATATTACTAAGTTTGATTACAGTCTATATTGCAATGCAAAAGAAATTTCCTAAAACAAGACGGACTTTTGGGTTAATATCATTACAATTTGTCTTATTAATTACAACACAAATTATTTACCATTTTCAAAAAGGTGCAGTATCTGAAAGAGAACCTGTTTTATACTATGTGTATAAGGCTTATGAACATAGTCATTTCCCGAATTTTGGTGGGGGATTAATAGGATTTTATTTACTTAAAATATTTATTCCACTCATTTCAATTGCTGGTGTTATCATCCTTACATTAATTTTATTAAGTTCTAGTATTATTTTATTGCTTAAACTTAGACATAGAGATGTTGTTAAAGCATCAATTGATAAAATGAGAAACTCAAGTCAAAGTGCATCATCTAATTTCAAAGTAAAAAGAGAACAAAACAAACTTAAAAAAGAAGAACGTCAACGTGAAAAAGAAGAAGAGCGTGAACGCTTACGACAACATCAATTAGAACAAGAACAACTTGAGTCAGAACAAATCAAAGATGTTAGTGATTTCCCTGAAGTTAATACTGAACCAGAAGATATTCCTATATATGGACATAGTGAATCGCAAGAAAGTAAACAAACAACTACTAATAAACGTAAGAAAAGACGTTTTGGTTTAAATAGTGAAAATATTGATAAAGAGAATAGTAGTAACGAGGAAACAAATCTAGAGGATAAAAATTTACCAGAGTCGAATTCAAATGATAATCATCAAATGAATGGAACAATTTCCGAAGCTGGTGAAGAGTCGAATGTGGCATATCACATTCCTCCATTATCATTACTTAATCAGCCAGCTAAGCAACAATCTACATCTAAGTCTGAAGTTCAACGTAAAGGCCAGATACTCGAATCAACAATGAAAAATTTTGGTGTAAATGCAAAGGTTAAGCAAATTAAAATTGGTCCAGCTGTTACACAATATGAAATCCAACCAGCCCAAGGGGTTAAGGTTAGTAAAATTGTTAATTTGCATAATGATATTGCACTCGCTTTGGCAGCGAAAGATGTGCGAATTGAAGCACCAATTCCAGGTCGATCAGCTGTTGGTATAGAGGTACCAAATGATAAGATTTCTTTAGTTACGCTTAAAGAAGTTCTTGAATCTAAATTCCCAGCGAGTAATAAGCTGGAAGTTGGACTTGGTAGAGATATTTCTGGTGAACCAATGACAATTCAATTAAATGAAATGCCCCACCTATTAGTTGCAGGATCAACTGGTAGTGGTAAGTCAGTATGTATCAATGGCATTATTACTAGTATTCTTTTAAATGCAAAACCTCATGAAGTTAAACTTATGTTAATTGATCCTAAAATGGTGGAATTAAATGTTTATAATGGAGTACCACATTTATTAATACCGGTAGTTACAAATCCACACAAAGCTTCTCAAGCATTAGAGAAAGTAGTTGCTGAAATGGAACGACGATATGATTTATTCCAGCATTCATCTACACGTAATATTGAAGGGTATAATAAATATATACGCCGTCAGAATGAAGAACTTGATGAAAAACAAGCAGAATTACCTTATATAGTAGTCATTGTAGATGAGTTAGCTGATTTAATGATGGTTGCAGGTAAAGAAGTTGAGAACGCAATTCAACGAATCACTCAAATGGCTAGAGCAGCAGGCATTCATTTAATTGTTGCTACTCAAAGACCATCTGTAGATGTAATCACTGGTATAATCAAAAATAATATACCATCACGTATTGCGTTCGCAGTAAGTTCTCAAACTGACTCCAGAACAATTATAGGCTCTGGGGGAGCTGAAAAATTACTTGGTAAAGGTGATATGCTATATGTAGGAAATGGTGAATCAGCTCAAACGCGTGTACAAGGTGCTTTCTTAAGTGATCAAGAAGTACAAGATGTAGTTAACTATGTTGTTGAACAACAAAAAGCAAATTATGTGAAAGAAATGGAACCAGATGCGCCAGTAGATAAATCAGAAATGAAGAGTGAAGATGCTTTATATGAAGATGCATATATATTTGTAATTGAACAACAGAAAGCTAGTACTTCACTATTGCAACGACAATTTAGGATTGGCTATAATCGTGCTTCTAGATTAATGGACGATTTGGAACGTAACCAAGTTATCGGATCACAAAAGGGCAGTAAACCTAGACAAGTATTAGTAAATTTAGATGATGAAGAGGTGTAAATGATGACAGAGTTAAACTCAGCTTTTAAAGTGAAAGAATATATTCTTAAGCAGATTAAAGAACAATCTTTAAAACCTGGTGATAAACTACCTAGCAATTTATCGATTGCTAGAGAATTAAATGTAAAAACTGATGATGTCTATGAAGCGATTGGTGAACTCATAACTGAACAAGTCTTGACTGATAACTTTGAAGAAGGACCAAGCGTAAAAACATTGCACCCCTTCTTCTATCCATTGAATAAATTATTTAGCATCAACGATATGATTAAAGAAGCTGGCTACCACTCAGGCACGGAATATTTAAGTTTAGAGCAACAACCTGCCTCCATACTGGATGCACAAATGTTAGGTATCAATGATAAACAACCTATTACAATCATTGAACGACTGCGTACTGCCAACCACCAACCAGTAATTTATTGTTTAGATAAAATAGCAGAAGATTATCTAACATGTGCAGATTATCAAGTGAGCGATGGTTCTATGTTAAATGCAATAGAGACTAATACGGGACATAAAGTCGCTTCAGCTGAAACAGAGGTTGAAGCCATTAGTTATGAACCACATATTTCTGATATTCTAAACGCATCTCCACATGAAGGTTTAATGCTATTAAAGGTTGTACATTATGACGAAATGGGTAAACCTATTTTATACTCATTAAATTATGTGAAAAGCAGTCTAGTTAAATTTAAACTGACGCGTACAAAAATATAGAAACAATATTGAGGAGTGTGGATGAATGTTAGAACAACAAACCAATAATGAGCATCAAATACATATTGATGTGTTACCTACAGATAAATTTAAGACAACTATGATTACCTTTAAATTTATGGCACCTTTAGAATATGAAACTATTACAGCACGATCATTGTTAAGCAAGTTGTTAATACGTGCTACAAAAAAATGGTCCACGGATAAAGCATTTAGTAAACATCTATCTGAACTATATGGTGCATACATACATAGTTTTGTCTCAAAATTTAAAGATAAACACGTTATCACTATCTCATTAGAAATAGTTAACGAACGCTATTTAAAAGATTCAACACCCTTATTTGAAAAAGGGTTAAATGTACTATATGAAGTGATAATGAATCCACTTATAGAGAATAATGCCTTTAACACAACGTTTGTAAATCAAGAAAAATCATTATTATCAAAGAAAATTGAAGCTGTAATTGATAATAAAGCACAATATTCTTTCTTGAATTTATTAAAATATATGTTTAAAGATGAACCTTATCGTCATTTAGCGACAGGTCAGATTGAAAAAATTAGTACAATCACACCTGAAAATTTGTATAATACATATCAAAACATGATTAGTAATGACCTATGTTCCGTTTATGTAGTAGGTAACGTAAATAAACAAGAAGTTAAACAATTAATTCAATCTAAATTTACGATTAATCCATTTAAAATAGCGAAAACTAATCAACTTAATTTAAAAGATTCAAGTTCAGAAACACAATATATAGTTGAAGAAGATGAAGTCGATCAAGCTAAATTAAATATGGGTTATCGTTTTCCAACACGATTCGGGGCAAATGATTATTATGCATTGGTTGTATTAAACACGATGTTCGGTGGCGATCCATCATCTATATTATTTAATGAAGTCCGTGAAAAGCAAAGTCTAGCATATTCAATACACTCTCAATTAGATGGTAAAAACGGTTATCTTTTTGTATTAAGCGGTGTTTCAGCAGATAAATATGAACTAGCTAAAGATACAATTTTAGAGGAGTTTGATAAGTTTAAACGCGGTGAATTTGATATAGATAAATTAGAACTTGCTAAAAAAATTATCATTTCTCATAGGCACGAAATAACCGATCGACCTAAAAGTATCATCGAGGTCATGCAAAATCAACTACTTTTAGATTATAAACAAACAGACGAAAACTACATAGATCACATTCAAAGAGTAACAAAGGATGATGTGATATCAATGGCTAATAAAGCAGAACTAGATATGATATATGTACTTACAAAGGGGGATCATTCTTAATGAGGGAAACATACTATGAACTGATTGATGAACGTGTTTTTGAACATGAATTAACTAATGGTTTACGTTTATTTGTTATCCCCAAAAAAGGATTCCAAAAGACGTTTGTAACGTATACTACTCAATTTGGCTCTCTTGATAATACTTTCAAACCTCATAATCAAAATGATTTTGTGACCGTACCAGATGGTGTCGCTCACTTTTTAGAACATAAGTTATTTGAGAAAGATGATACTGAAGATTTATTCACTGCATTTGCCAATGATAATGCACAAGTAAACGCATTTACTAGTTTTGATCGCACTAGCTATCTGTTCAGTGCAACAGATAATGTTGAAAGGAATATTTTAAGATTATTAGAAATGGTTGAAACGCCTTTCTTTTCTAAGGAAACGGTAGATAAAGAAAAAGGTATTATTGCTGAAGAAATAAAGATGTATCAGGAGCAACCTGGTTATAAAATTATGTTTAATACTTTACGTGCTATGTATCAAAATCACCCTATTAAAGTTGATATAGCAGGAAGCGTTGAAAGCATTTATAACATTACTAAAGATGATTTATATTTATGTTATGAAACATTTTATCATCCATCAAATATGGTGTTATTTGTCGTTGGAGATGTCAATCCTGAAAACATACGTGACATAGTTGAAACTCATGAAAATAAAAGGGATAAAACGAATCAGTCTAGCATTGAACGAGCAACTGTTGATGAACCAACAAATGTAATAACACCATTTGTTTCAGAAGAAATGAAATTACAATCTCCTAGATTAATGTTAGGTTTTAAAAATGAACCAACTGAAGCGTCACCACATGAATACGTACAACATGATTTAGAAATGACACTATTTTTCGAATTAATATTTGGTGAAGAAACTGAATTTTATCAGACCTTATTAAATGAAGATTTAATAGACGAATCTTTTGGATATCAATTTGTACTCGAACCTACATATTGTTTTTCAATTATCACCAGTGCAACGCAATATCCAGATAAGTTAAAAGAAGTGTTGTTAAGTGAACTAAACAAGTATTGTGGCAATCTTGATGATCAAGAAGCATTTGAATTGTTGAAAAAACAATTTATTGGAGAATTTATTTCAAGTTTAAATTCTCCTGAATATATTGCAAATCAATATTCTAAATTATATTTTGAGCGCGTCAGTGTATTCGATATGTTAGATATTATAGATAATATAACATTAGATAGTATTAACGAAACTGCATCTAAATTTTTAAATATCAATAATATGGTTGATAGTCGATTGGAGCCTAAAGCTTAATGAGAGCGTTAGTACTTGGTGGGTCAGGCACTATAGGAACAGCAATTGTAGAGCGTTTATTAGAAGAAGGTAATGAAGTAATTATTCAATATTTTCAATCAGATTTAAAAGCATTACAAGATAAGTACAAAGGCGAAGCAGTCGAATTTATACAAGTTGATTTGACGCAAAATATTGATTTGGAAACTACGTTTGCTCACATCAAACATTTAGATTGTTTGATATACAGTAGTGGTACAGCTTTGTATGGCTTATTGCAAGATATGTCAGATAAAGATATTGATCTTAGTTATAACATTCATGTTAAGCAGTTAATTAGATGTTGTCGTTATTTTATAGACTTAATACGTCAAAGTGAGTTTGGTCGAATTATTGTTATTTCATCCATTTGGGGTGAAACAGGTGCGAGTATGGAAACAATTTACTCGGCAATGAAAAGTGCACAAATCGGTTTCGTCAAAGCGCTAAGTCAAGAATTAGCGATGACTAATGTCACTGTTAATGCTATCACGCCTGGTTTTGTAAGTGGAAATATGTCACAAGTTTTTAATTCAGATGAATTGAAAGCTATATTAGCAGAATTGCCTCAGCAAAGAATGATTAATTCTTGTGAAATTGCGCATACGTGTGCTTATCTATGGAATCCTTTGGCGAAAAGTATTACTGGAACTGTTCAAAAAGTAAACGGTGCTTGGTATATTTAAGTTATGACAATTAGGGATGTGATAGCATTTAACGTCACTACTCTATTAGCTATAGTAAATTTCCCTTACACAGTAAAAAAAGATTTTTGAACCAAGTTCTAAATGCTATAATATGATTACTAATTTTAATATTCCGATGGTAGGTTACCATTTAAAACAAGGGGCGGATATTGATGACAGTAGCCGAAAAGAAAGAATGGTATCTTGAATATGAAATCACAGTTAACCGAGCAGGTTTACTGGGTGATATTTCGAGTTTACTTGGTATGTTAGGTATAAGTATCGTTACGATTAACGGGGTTGATCAAGGTCGACGGGGTTTATTAATTAAAACGGACAGTCTTGAGAAAGTTAATCGCTTTGAACATATAATCAATGAGCTTAGTGAGATAGAAATTACTAAATTAAGAGTACCTGAATTACGTGATAGATTGGCTGTTAGACATGGACGTTATATTGAACAAGACGCCGATGATAAAAAAACTTTTCGTTTTGAACGTGAAGATTTAGGTTTATTGGTAGATTTTTTGGCTGAACTTTTTAAAGAGGAAGGTCATAAATTAATTGGTATCAGAGGTATGCCGCGTGTCGGAAAAACGGAATCAATCGTAGCAGGAAGTGTATGTGCGCATAAGCGATGGCTATTTATTAGTTCTACATTGATTAAGCAAACTGTACGAAGCTCTCTTATTAAAGGAGAATATGATTCTAACCATGTTTATATTATTGATGGCGCTGTCACTGCTAGAGAATCAAACCCTAAGCATCAAGAATTAGTGCGTGAAGTAATGACCTTACCATCAATCAAAGTGGTTGAACATCCAGATTTATTTGTGGAATCGGGTAATTATAGCATGGATGATTTTGATTATATTATTGAATTAAGAGAAAATGAAAATCAAGAAATTGAATATGATCAAATGAAACAACAAACAGTTAAAAGTAAAAACACGCTAGACTTTGGAGAAGACATGTTTGGCGGAGGATTTGGATTTTTTGAATAGTGGTTGTGGAGGCTTTTAGAAGTGAAGACAATTGGTGAAACATTAAAAGGTAGACGTGAAAGGCTAGGAATGACGTTAGCAGAATTAGAAGAGCGCACTCAAATTAAACGTGATACGTTGAAATTAATCGAACAAAATCAGTTTGATAAATTAGCTAAAGTTGATTACGCAGAGGGGTTTATTCGACGTTATGCGAGTGTGGTAAATATTGATTCACAACAACTGATTCAAGCGCATCAAGAGGAAATACCAGATAGTCAACATCAATTGAATGAACTTCTATATAGATATCATAATGATGACGCGCCTACATATCGTACTAAGAATAAAGAACCTTTACAATTAATGATAATTATTGGTTGCATTATTGTAATAACTTTTATCTTATGGGTCTTAGCTGTGTTACTATTATAAAATGAGAGATAAATTTAGAAATGAGGCTTTAACATGAATATTCCAAATCAAATTACGGTTTTCAGAGTAATATTAATTCCGGTTTTCATATTATTTGCTCTAGTAAACTTTGGATTTGGCAATGTATCTATTTTAGGTGGATTTGAAATCCGTATTGAACAACTTATTGCTGCTATCATTTTCATTGTAGCTTCTTTAAGTGATTTCCTAGATGGGTACTTAGCTAGAAAATGGCAACTTGTAACTAATATGGGTAAATTCTTAGATCCACTAGCTGACAAATTATTAGTTTCCAGTGCATTAATTGTTATGGTTCAATTAGGACTTACAAATTCAGTAGTAGCAATCATTATAATTGCACGTGAATTTGCTGTTACAGGATTACGTCTATTACAGATTGAACAAGGGTTTGTTAGTGCTGCTGGTCAATTAGGTAAAATTAAAACTGCTGTAACTATGGTTGCAATTATTTGGATTTTATTAGGTGATTTATTAGCAACATGGATAGGCATCCAAATTGGACAAGTATTACTTTATATAGGTGTTTTATTCACGATTTTATCTGGTATTGAATACTTTTATAAAGGTAGAGATGTTTTCAAACATTAAATTAGTGAAATATAACCAAGAATGATAGCGATAGATAGATAATTCTATTCCTATTTATTCTTGGTTTTTTAGTTCAATTTTTAGAATAAATGTCATACTTTGCATTATAATGATAGATGTTGTGCAAGAATTATCGTTAGGGGGATAAATGGACATGAATATTTCAATAATAGCTGTTGGATCTGAGTTATTATTAGGACAAATTGCTAACACGAATGGACAATATTTATCAAGATTATTTAATAGTATTGGTAAAAGTGTTGTCGAACATACTGTGATTGGCGATAATCCTCAAAGATTAGAGTATGTTATCAAAGAGGGGTTAAAACGTTTTGATACACTTGTATTTACTGGGGGATTAGGACCTACAAAAGATGACTTAACAAAGCATACTGTTGCGAAGGTGCTTGGTAAAAAACTTGTGACAGATACGAATGCATTAGAATATATCGAGAATTATTTTAAAGAACAAGGACAAGAAATGACGCCAAATAATAAGCAACAAGCTTTGGTTATTGAAGGTGCAAAAGTATTACAAAACAATTATGGGATGGCACCTGGTATGTTGCTGGAATATGAAGATAAGAAAGTCATTTTATTACCTGGCCCACCAAGTGAAATGCAACCAATGGCAAAGAATGAGTTATTACCTTATTTAATGGATGAAGATAGAGTTATACACTCAGAACAATTAAGATTCGCTGGAATTGGAGAATCTAAAGTTGAAACAGAGTTAATGGATTTAATTGATAGTCAAGATAATCCAACTATTGCTCCATTAGCTGGTACGCATGAAGTTTATATTAGATTAACTGCTAATGCCAATACAGAAAAAGAATGCAAAAAGTTAATTGAACCTACTAAAGAGAAGATTCTTGCAAGAATAGGTGACTATTATTACGGTTCGGATGATATCGTTATTGAACAGGCATTGATGAATATTATAAATAAAAGTTTCAGTATATATGATGGCGTGACAAATGGTGCACTATATACACGTTTGAAAAACCAAGATTTAAATCATTTATTGAAAGGACAACTACCTGATTCATCAGTCTTTGTTTCTGATTTTGATGATATTCTAGATAAATTAAAATATGTATCTCAATATGTAAAAGATTTATATAAAACTGATTGGGGTATAGCGTTATTACACGATCAAGAACAAGTTTATCTTGGATACTATGATGACAGTGTGTTTAAATATGAGACATTTAAAATGCCTCTAAAACGTAATATTTTAAAAAGCAGAAGTCAAAATTATGCCATGATAAAGTTAATAAATTGGTTTAAATAGTTATTATTTTTGAAAATTAGAGTATATTTTTAGTACGTTTGTTCGATTTTATCTTGGCTTGTATTGTTAAAAGCGAACAAATATTCGCAAAATGCTTGTAATTAGTTTCAATTGAATGTATAGTATTAATTAAGATATTAATACGATGATTAACTCGTTAATAGGAGGTTTCGCTTTGGATAATGATCGTCAAAAAGCTTTAGATACAGTTATAAAAAATATGGAAAAATCATTCGGTAAAGGTGCCGTTATGAAACTAGGCGATAATAAAGGACGCCGTGTTTCAAGTGTTTCAAGTGGTTCAGTTACATTAGATAACGCACTAGGTGTAGGTGGATATCCTAAAGGTAGAATTATAGAGATTTATGGACCAGAAAGTTCTGGTAAAACAACAGTAGCTTTACATGCTATTGCAGAGGTACAAAAGAACGGTGGCGTTGCTGCATTTATCGATGCTGAACACGCTCTTGATCCGGTATATGCAGAAGCATTAGGTGTAGATATTGATAATTTATATCTATCGCAACCAGACCATGGTGAACAAGGTTTAGAGATTGCTGAAGCTTTCGTTCGAAGTGGTGCCGTTGATATTGTAGTAGTTGACTCTGTTGCCGCATTAACACCTAAAGCAGAAATTGAAGGTGAAATGGGCGATACGCATGTAGGACTTCAAGCTCGCTTAATGTCACAGGCGTTACGTAAATTATCTGGTGCAATTTCAAAATCAAATACAACAGCCATTTTCATTAACCAAATTCGTGAAAAAGTTGGTGTAATGTTTGGTAACCCAGAAACTACACCTGGTGGACGTGCATTAAAATTCTATAGTTCTGTTCGTTTAGAAGTTCGTCGTGCTGAGCAGTTAAAACAAGGGCAAGAAATTGTTGGTAACAGAACTAAAATTAAAGTTGTCAAAAACAAAGTTGCACCACCTTTTAGAGTCGCTGAAGTAGATATTATGTATGGTCAAGGTATCTCTAAAGAAGGTGAATTGATTGATCTTGGTGTTGAAAATGACATCGTAGATAAATCAGGTGCATGGTACTCATATAATGGTGATCGAATGGGTCAAGGTAAAGAAAATGTAAAAACATACCTTAAAGAAAATCCTCAAGTTAAAGAAGAAATCGATCGTAAGTTACGAGAAAAACTCGGTATTTTCGATGGAGATGTTGATGAAAAAGAAGAAGATGCACCTCAAACATTATTCGATGAAGAATAGTATTTACAATTTTAAGTATTGAAGTGTATATTTCGCAAACTATATAGCGATAAAGTTATAGTAAAATACATTAGTTCATTAAAATTCACTTTTAGTATATGAAATAAGCCTGCTACATTTGATAAGCTACCCCAGTATTAAGCATTGAATAAATGAAATACTAGGAGTCAGTTTTTATCACCTATCATTGTAGTAGGCTTTTTGTTTTTATATAAGAGCCTGGGACATAAATAATATGATGATGCTATTTTGCAAATTCGCAGTAGCTGACTGAACTGAAAATGCGCTTAAATCAAGCTTTTTTCAGTTCTAGTCATCCTTGCGGGCGGGGCCCCAACAAAGAGAATTTCACTAAGAAATTCTACAAGCAAAGCAAGTTGGGAGTGGGACGACGAATTTAAAAAGAATTCTGTCCCACTCCCAATGTATGTAAATTCGAAATACAGTGCAATTTCATATCTTGACACTAACAAGTTAATAAACGTACAATTAATATGTATAATTATTATACATTTATAAAAATCATGAAGAGATTTTGATATACAAAGCAAATACCTAGAAAAAGGGGGTGTTTATGTGAATTTATTAAACCTCCTACTCATTTTGCTGGGGATTATTCTAGGGGTTGTTGTGGGGTATTTTGTAGCCCGAAATTTATTGCATCAAAAGCAATTACAAGCTAGACAAACTGCTGATGATATTATCAAGCAAGGTCAAAAAGAAGCAGATAATATCAAAAAGGAAAAATTATTAGAGGCAAAAGAAGAAAACCAAATCATAAGAGAACAAACTGAATCAGAACTACGTGAAAGACGTGGTGAGCTTCAAAGACAAGAAGCCCGACTTCTTCAAAAAGAGGAAAATTTAGATCGAAAATCTGATCTTCTCGATAAAAAAGATGAGATTTTAGAACAAAAAGAATCTAAACTTGAAGAAAGACAACAACAAGTAGATGCAAAAGAGAGTAGTGTTCAGACATTAATAATGAAGCATGAACAAGAATTAGAACGCATCTCCGGTCTCACTCAAGAAGAAGCTGTAAATGAACAACTTCAAAGGGTTGAAGAAGAACTGTCACAAGATATTGCAGTACTTGTTAAAGAAAAAGAGAAAGAAGCTAAAGAAAAAGTTGATAAAAAAGCAAAAGAATTATTAGCTACTACCGTTCAAAGATTAGCTGCTGACCATACAACTGAATCAACAGTTTCAGTAGTTAATTTACCAAATGATGAGATGAAAGGTCGTATCATTGGTAGAGAAGGTAGAAATATTAGAACTTTAGAAACATTAACAGGTATTGATTTAATCATTGATGATACACCAGAAGCGGTTATTTTATCTGGTTTTGATCCAATTAGACGTGAAATCGCGCGTACAGCATTAGTTAATTTAGTCTCAGATGGACGCATCCATCCAGGCAGAATTGAAGAAATGGTAGATAAAGCTAGAAAAGAAGTAGATGACATTATTAGAGATGCTGGTGAACAAGCAACATTCGAAATCAATGTTCATAATATGCACCCAGACTTAGTTAAAGTCTTAGGTCGTCTAAATTATAGAACTAGTTATGGTCAAAACGTCTTGAAACATTCTATTGAAGTGGCGCATTTATCTGGAATGCTTGCTGCTGAACTAGGAGAAGATGTCAGCTTGGCCAAACGTGCTGGATTACTTCACGATGTTGGTAAAGCGATAGATCATGAGGTTGAAGGTAGCCACGTAGAAATAGGTGTTGAATTAGCTAAAAAATATGCAGAAAATGAAACTGTAATTAATGCTATTCACTCTCATCATGGTGATGTTGAACCTACTTCTATTATTTCAATTCTAGTAGCAGCTGCTGACGCATTATCTGCGGCTAGACCAGGTGCTCGTAAAGAAACGCTTGAAAACTATATACGTAGATTAGAACGCTTAGAAACACTATCTGAAGGTTATGATGGTGTAGAAAAAGCATTCGCTATTCAAGCAGGTCGAGAAATTAGAGTTATTGTTTCCCCTGATGAAATAGATGACTTGAAGTCATACAGACTGGCTAGAGACATTAAAACGCAAATAGAAGATGAATTACAATATCCTGGTCACATCAAAGTGACAGTTGTAAGAGAGACAAGAGCAGTAGAGTATGCGAAATAGTTTTTAACAGATCCAAATTTTGGGTCTGTTTTTCTTTTCAGTTAAAATTCAATTATTAATTGAAAATAATAAAGTAGGTGAAATGTTGTCATTAAAAAAGAGTGAGATTGAATTCATTACGAATTCATAGTCTCACTCCAAATGGATGATTAGAACCAAAGTACAAACTAATTGAGGACATACTCAAAGTTCAATCATTTAATATAAATTTTCATTTTAAACTTAAACTATTTGATGTTTATGCTTATCCTTAATTGATAGTCTTAAAAATTATTTAAGTTGTAAATCTGTTTTTCTTAATTCAGAAATAATTTCTGCTGTATCATAGCAATTAGTAGCAATATTTGAATATCTTTCAGCTAAACGATAAGCGTTGATGTATAATTCAAGACTTTCTTTAGCAATATCTTCTGCATCTTCAGATTTAGATGGATTAGATTTTACCACTAATTCTGCAAACTTTTCTGGATCAATATTAATTGACATGTAAATTTTACAACTCCTATTACTTTTGATAAACCTATCTTAACATATGTTGTATACATGCTAAAGCAAATAGATATCAAATTTAAAAAGAGTATGAATATCCTCTTTTATTATAGACCTATATGAATTAAACTATTTTTATGAGAGGATGAACATTCAATGAGGATATTATTTATTGGAGATATCGTAGGTAAAGTTGGAAGAAATGCAATTGCTGAATATTTACCTAAAATAAAACAATCATATAGACCTACTGTAAGTATCGTTAATGCTGAAAATGCAGCGCACGGTAAGGGTCTAACTGAAAAGTTATATAAACAATTATTAAGAGATGGCGTAGATTTCATGACGATGGGTAATCATACATACGGTCAACGTGAAATTTATGACTTTATTGATGATGCAAACAGAATGATAAGACCCGCTAATTTTCCAAGTGAAGCGCCTGGTGTAGGCATGAGATTTATTCAAATTAATGATATTAAATTAGCAATTATTAATTTGCAAGGCCGTTCATTTATGCAAGATATCGACGACCCTTTTAAAAAAGCTGATCAACTTATTGAAGAAGCTAAAAAAGAGACTAATTTTATATTTGTTGATTTTCATGCAGAAACGACATCAGAAAAAAATGCAATGGGATGGTATTTAGATGGTAGAGTAAGTGCGGTAGTTGGTACGCATACGCACATTCAGACTTCAGATGAACGTGTACTACCGAATGGCACAGGGTATATTACTGATGTTGGTATGACAGGATATTACGATGGTATATTAGGTATTAATCGTGATGAAGTAATAGAGAGATTTATTACAAGCTTACCACAACGTCATGTTGTGCCAGATGATGGAAGAAGTGTTCTATCTGGTGTTATTATAGATTTAGATAAAGATGGAAAAACAAAACAAATTGAAAGAATTTTAATTAATGACGATCATCCATTTAATAAATAATTCAAAAGAAACTTATAGATGAACGAATATAGTCCATTAGTATGAATTTAAATAATTGCCACTGTTGTCATAGTAAGACGGTGGTTATTTTTGTTATGATTTATTATGAATTAATTCCACAGGAGGCATATGATATGAAATCACAAATATCATGGAAAGTGGGCGGACAACAAGGTGAAGGTATCGAATCGACTGGAGAAATCTTTGCCACAGCAATGAACCGTAAAGGTTATTATTTATATGGATATAGACATTTCTCAAGTCGTATAAAAGGTGGACATACTAATAACAAAATTAGAGTGTCTACTGCGCCTGTACATGCAATTAGTGATGATTTAGACATTCTAGTGGCTTTTGATCAAGAAACGATTGAATTGAATCATCATGAAATGCGTGAAGATAGCATTATTATTGCTGATGCAAAAGCTAAACCGACAAAACCTGAACAATGTCGTGCTCAACTTATTGAATTACCTTTTACTAGCACAGCTAAAGAATTAGGTACTGCATTAATGAAAAATATGGTTGCTGTAGGAGCAACAAGTGCAATCATGGATTTAGATACTGCAACATTTGAAACCCTTATAACTAATATGTTTACTAAAAAAGGTGAAAAAGTTGTAGAAATGAACATTGAAGCTCTAAATCAAGGTTATACATTGATGAAAGAACAATTAAATGATTTACAAGGAGACTTCAAACTACAAACGACTGAAGAGACTCCACACTTATATATGATTGGTAATGATGCTATTGGATTAGGTGCGATTTCAGCTGGTTCTCGTTTCATGGCTGCTTATCCAATTACACCGGCATCTGAAATTATGGAATATATGATTGCAAACGTCCCAAAAGTAGGCGGCACGGTAGTACAAACTGAAGATGAAATTGCTGCAGCCAATATGGCAATTGGTGCTAATTATGCAGGTGTCAGAGCATTCACTGCTAGTGCTGGCCCAGGTTTATCACTTATGATGGAAGCCATAGGCCTTTCAGGTATGACTGAAACACCTTTAGTCATTATTAATACTCAACGTGGTGGACCATCTACAGGTTTACCAACCAAGCAAGAACAATCAGATTTAATGCAAATGATTTATGGTACGCATGGAGATATACCTAAAATAGTAGTTGCTCCTACAGATGCTGAAGATGCATTTTATTTAACTATTGAGGCTTTTAATTTAGCAGAAGAATATCAGTGCCCAGTAATTATATTGAGTGACCTACAATTATCATTAGGTAAACAAACAGTTGAACGCTTAGATTATAATAAAATTCAAATACGCCGTGGCGAGTTATTACAATCTGATATTGAACGAGAAGAAGATGACAAACAATACTTTAGAAGATATGCATTAACAGGAAATGGTGTATCACCTAGACCTATTCCAGGTGTTAAAGGTGGCATACACCATGTAACTGGCGTTGAACATAATGAAGAAGGTAAACCGAGTGAAGCGGCTGAAAATAGACGTCAACAAATGGAAAAACGAATGCTTAAAACAACAAATTTACTAATTGAAAAACCTGTTGAGTTAGATGAACAACACGAAGAAGCAGATATTCTATTTATAGGGTTCATATCTAGTAAAGGTGCTATTCAAGAAGGTGCTGAAAGATTAAACGCTCAAGGTATAAAAGTAAATACAATGCAGATTCGACAACTACATCCTATGCCGAAAGATGTCATTCAAGCAGCTATCGATAAAGTATCTAGAGTTATTGTTGTTGAACATAATTATCAAGGTCAACTTTCAAATATCCTTAAAATGAATACAACTATTCAAGATAAATTAATAAATCAAACTAAGTATGATGGAACACCTTTCTTACCTCATGAAATTGAATCTAAAGGACAAAAAGTAGTAAGCGAAAGTAAGGAGTTGGTATAATTGGCTACATTTAAAGATTTTCGAAATAATGTGAAGCCAAATTGGTGCCCCGGTTGTGGTGATTTCTCAGTTCAAGCAGCTATTCAAAAGGCGGCAGCTAATGTAGGGTTAGAGCCAGAGGAAGTAGCAGTTATTACTGGTATAGGTTGTTCAGGACGACTATCTGGTTATATTAATTCATACGGTGTACATGGCATACATGGGCGTGCTTTACCATTAGCGCAAGGTGTTAAAATGGCGAACAAGGATTTAACAGTTATTGCTTCTGGTGGTGATGGTGATGGATACGCTATTGGTATGGGTCATACCATACACGCATTAAGACGTAATATGAACATGACGTATATTGTTATGGACAATCAAATTTATGGCTTAACTAAAGGTCAAACGTCGCCTTCATCTGCGGTTGGTTTTGTTACTAAATCTACCCCTAAAGGTAATATCGAGAAGAATGTTGCACCACTCGAATTAGCTTTATCATCAGGCGCTACTTTTGTAGCACAAGGCTTTTCTAGTGATATTAAAGCATTAACTAAACTAATTGAAGATGCGATTAACCATGATGGTTTTTCTTTTGTAAATGTCTTTTCACCATGTGTAACATACAACAAAGTAAACACATATGATTGGTTTAAAGAACATTTAACTAGTTTAGAAGATATCGAAGGCTATGATACTTCAGATAAACAATTAGCAATGAAGACTGTTCTAGATCATGAATCACTAGTTAAAGGTATTGTATATCAAGATACTGAAACACCATCATATGAGTCTCAAATTGAAGAATTAAATGAAAGTGCATTATCTAAACGCGATATTCATATAACAGAAGAAGATTTTAATAACTTAACTGCTCAATTTGTATAGAAATTGTAGGAGCTCACTTTAAAACGCTTTAAGTTTTGAAGTGAGTTTTTTTTATAACTTAAGAGTTTTTTTATTGAAAATAATAACACCATTGCTTAATGATGTATAGAAAATATTAAAATATTTTAGTTTAAGTAATCATTGTTAAAAATCATTTAAATACTTTTTAGAACCTATAAAATGGGAAAGAATAATAATAACACTATACTTAAGAGAGGTTTTTACAATGGATAAATATCATTCAATGAAAGAATTACAAAATGAGACAATTGAGAATGAGGATTGGGAGATAATTACTGAAGATAGAGATAGTAACGTAACGATTTTAGCAATACATGGTGGTGGAATTGAACCAGCTACTTCTGAAATTGCTAGGGTCATCGCTAATGAAGGGCAATTTAATTATTTCGCCTTTAACGGTATTCGTACAAAAGGAAACAATGAATTGCATGTGACATCTATAAACTATGATAATGATATCGCAATGAACTTAGTGAAATCTAGTGAACGTGCTGTAACAATTCATGGATGTCTTGGTGAAGAAAACGTTGCTTATATCGGTGGTAAAGATAATCAATTAAAAGAGCGTATTGCTAATGAATTAAATCAAATAGGTGTAGAAGTTAAAGAAGCACCGAGTCACATGTCTGGTGTTCAAGATGATAATATAGTTAATTGCACGAAAAATGAAGTTGGGGTACAAATAGAATTAACATCTAGTTTAAGAAAGTCTTTATTTAAAAATAATAAGTTTAATCGTAAAAGTAGAATGGATGAATCAAATTGGGATGATAAAATGTATGATTTTGGCCAAGCAATTAACTCGGCAATTAATTAAGGCAAGTTAAATAAGGGCGTGGTAAAATTAAGGTAATAATATTGAATGAGGTGATTGTTAATGCAAGACACATTAATGAGTATTCAAATCGTTCCGAAAACGCCAAACAATGAAGACGTTATACCTTATGTAGATGAGGCAATAAAAATTATTGATGATTCTGGATTGCATTTTAGAGTTGGCCCGCTTGAGACCACAGTTCAAGGTGATATGAGTGAGTGCTTAATTTTAATCCAAAAATTGCATGAACGTATGGTTGAATTAGAATGTCCGAGTATTATAAGTCAAGTTAAGTTCTACCATGTACCAGCTGGCATCACAATTGAAACATTGACAGGAAAATATGATAACGAGTAAGTAAAGTTTAAATGAGATAAGCCTGAGACATAAATCTGTGTCTTAGGCTATATTTTTTATAATGGCAGTAGTTGACTGTTCTAAAAAATACTTATAACAAGCTTATATAATGCTAGTTAATCTTGCTTTGCTGGGATTACATCTAAATAAATATTGTAAAAATATTATTTCTATCCCACCCCATTCCACTTTTTAAATGACAAATTTATTAACTATTTCAACTCTTTTTGCACTTTATTATTAATTTTAATATAATGAACTAATGATATAAGGGCATATAGAAAGGAATTTTTTAAAGTGAACGAAGAACAAAGAAAAGCTGGTACGATAAATATCCTTGATGAACGCGATAGAAAAGTAGAAAAAGATTATAGTAAATATTTCGAAAAAATTTATCAACCACCTAGTTTAAAAGAAGCACGTAAACGTGGAAAACAAGATATAAATTATAATCGTGACTTTCATATAGAAGACAAGTTTGAAGGGATGGGCAAAGGCCGCACATTCTTAATAAAAACATATGGCTGCCAAATGAATGCACATGATACTGAGGTAATGGCAGGAATATTACAAGCCTTAGGATATACTGCTACAGAAGATATCAACGAAGCGGACGTTATTTTGATAAATACATGTGCGATTCGTGAAAACGCTGAAAATAAAGTGTTTAGTGAAATTGGTAACTTAAAACATTTAAAAAAGAATAGACCAGAAGCATTAATTGGTGTATGTGGATGTATGTCACAAGAAGAGTCAGTAGTAAATAAAATACTTAAATCATACCAAAATGTGGATATGATTTTTGGAACTCATAATATTCACAAATTACCTGAAATTTTAGAAGAAGCATACCTATCTAAAGCAATGGTTGTCGAAGTTTGGTCTAAAGAAGGCGACATTATTGAAAACCTTCCTAAAGTACGTGAAGGTAGTACAAAAGCATGGGTTAATATTATGTATGGCTGTGATAAATTCTGTACATATTGCATTGTACCTTTTACTAGAGGTAAAGAACGTAGTCGTAGACCAGAAGATATTATTGAAGAAGTTCGCGGTTTAGCGAGAGATGGTTATAAAGAAATAACTTTGCTTGGTCAAAATGTAAATTCATATGGTAAAGATATTAAGGATTTAGAGTATGGATTAGGAGATTTATTAGAAGACATTTCCAAAATTGATATTCCAAGAGTACGTTTTACTACTAGTCACCCATGGGACTTTACAGATAGAATGATTGAAGTAATAGCTAAAGGTGGCAATATTGTACCTCATATCCATCTACCCGTGCAATCAGGAAATAATGCTGTATTGAAAATTATGGGACGTAAATATACAAGAGAAAGTTATTTAGATCTAGTTAATAGAATAAAAAAATCAATACCTAATGTAGCTTTAACTACTGATATCATTGTTGGATATCCAAACGAAACTGAAGAGCAATTTGAAGAGACACTATCACTATATGACGAAGTTCAATTTGAGCACGCTTATACGTATTTATACTCTCAAAGGGATGGTACACCTGCCGCAAAAATGAAAGATAATGTACCTGAAGACGTTAAAAAAGAACGATTACAACGTTTAAATAAAAAAGTAGGACATTATTCAGAAAAAGCCATGAATCAATATGAAGGCAAAACTGTAACTGTTCTATGTGAAGGTTCAAGTAAAAAAGATGATACAGTTTTAGCAGGTTATACTGAAAAGAACAAGTTAGTTAACTTTAAAGGACCACGTGAAGCAATCGGTAAGTTAGTAAATGTTGAAATTGATGAAACAAAGCAATATTCATTAAATGGTACATTCAAAGAATTTAACGATGCACCATTGGTGACAAATTAAATGTATAGTAAAGATGATATTTTAAAACAAGCCGATCAACTCACGAGTAAAATTCAAGATTTAGATTTAATAAAATCTTATCAAAATATAGAGAAACAAATTCATGAAAATCATAATATTGAAAGTAAAATGAACCGCTTAAAAAAACAACAGAAGCAATCTGTTAATTTTCAAAATTATGGGAAACAACATGCTTATCAACAATCAGAAAATGAAATTGAAGCGCTTGAACATGAAATTAATGAATTACCAATAGTGGAAGAATTTCGTTCTGCTCATTATGAAGCAAATGATTTATTACAACTAATGATAAGCACAATGGAAGATCGTTTGAATGAACATAATGAAGATGAACATAAGGATTAATGGAAGAAAGGGATAAGCACTATGAACAATAGAAAATTGACACTTACTGCACTGTTAATTGCCACTAATGTTGTATTAAGCAGTATTATTATCATACCCTTAGGTCCTGTCAAAGCAGCACCTGTTCAACATTTCATCAATGTGTTATGTGCAGTATTTGTAGGACCATGGTACGGTTTAGCCCAAGCATTAATTTCATCAATCATAAGAAATTTATTTGGTACTGGTAGTTTTTTTGCATTTCCTGGAAGTATGATTGGCGTGCTATTGGCTAGTGTATTCTATATGTATAGAAGACATATCTTTATGGCTGCTGTTGGTGAAGTAATTGGTACAGGCATTATAGGAAGTCTTTTATGTATACCAATGGCCTGGGTTTTAGGTATGCAAGATTTCTTCGTCAAACCTTTAATGATAGCGTTTATTATTTCAAGTTTTATCGGAGCTGCTATTAGTTATTTCTTACTTATAATGTTGAAAAAAAGAGGTTTACTAGATAGATTTAAAAAATAATAGTTTGGAAATAAGAGATTGTTTTAGTTGATTTGAGGTTATCATTCCAAAAAGTAAAGTTCAGTCGTTTATGAAACGGATGTGGTCTTTATTTTGTTGTGATAATCTTTTTTATTTGTAAATTAAGATGAATCATTTTTAACTAAACTCTAAAAAGTAAATAAAATCAATAAAATGAACTCACGAGCGTTGTAACATTTCATATGTTAAAATATATGAGTTAAAAGCATGTAATAAATCGGAAAAAATTAGTAAGGTTGTGAAAATATGTCTAACACGACACCGATGATGCAACAATATTTAAAAATTAAATCGCAATATCAAGATTGCTTATTATTCTTCAGATTAGGCGATTTTTATGAAATGTTTTTTGAAGATGCTAAAGAAGCGTCAAGGGTATTAGAAATTACATTAACTAAAAGAGATGCTAAAAAAGAGAATCCAATACCTATGTGTGGCGTTCCGTATCATTCCGCTAATAGCTATATTGAAACATTGATAAATAATGGTTATAAAGTAGCAATTTGTGAACAAATGGAAGATCCTAAACAAACTAAAGGTATGGTAAAACGTGAAGTAGTTAGAGTTGTAACACCTGGAACAGTCATGGAACAAGGTGGTATGGATGAAAACCAAAATAACTACATTTTAAGTTTCATTAAACAAGATAGTAACTACGCCCTTAGTTATTGTGATATTTCTACAGGAGAGTTAAAGGCCACTCAAATTGAAGATGAAGATACATTGATTAATGAAATTGTAACTATTAATCCTAATGAAATCGTTGTTAACCAGGAAATTGATGATAATCTTAAAAAACAAATCTATTTAACTACAGAAACTATAACAATTAGAGAATCTATTTCCGATGCAAGCTATGAAGTGAATCAATTAACTAATAATCATATGTATCTAGCAACACAACTATTACTCGATTATGTTTATCATACTCAAAAACGAGATTTGTCTCACTTAGAAACTGCAATAACGTATGCTGCAGTGGATTTTATGAAGATGGACTACTATGCTAAAAGAAATTTAGAATTAACTGAAAGTATTAGATTAAAATCTAAAAAAGGAACACTTTTATGGTTAATGGATGAAACTAAAACGCCGATGGGAGCACGTCGCCTTAAGCAATGGATAGACAGACCATTAATCAATAAAGAAAGAATTGAAGAAAGACTAAGTGTAGTAGAATCATTCATGAATCACTTTATTGAGAGAGACACATTACGAGGATATTTAAATCAAGTATATGATATAGAAAGACTTGTTGGCCGTGTCAGTTATGGCAATGTCAATGCGCGTGATTTAATTCAACTTAAACATTCAATTTCAGAGATACCTAATATTAAATCTTTACTTGAAAGTATGAATGACGTAGCATCAAATCAATTTAGTTCCCTTGAACCGTTAGAAGACTTATTACAAGTGTTAGAAGATAGTTTAATCGAAGAACCGCCTATTTCCATTAAAGATGGTGGTCTATTTAAACAAGGCTTTAGTAAACAATTAGATGAATACTTAGAAGCTTCTAAAAATGGAAAAGATTGGTTAGCACAACTACAAGCTAAAGAAAGAGAGCGTACAGGTATTAAATCTCTTAAAATTAGTTTTAACAAAGTGTTTGGTTATTTTATAGAAATTACACGAGCAAATTTACAAGGATTTGAACCTAGTAAATTTGGCTATCACCGTAAACAAACATTGTCCAATGCCGAACGCTTCATTACAGATGAATTGAAAGAAAAAGAAGATGTTATTTTAGGTGCAGAAGATAAAGCGGTAGATCTTGAATATCAACTATTTGTTCGCCTAAGAGAACACATTAAAACATATACTGAAAGACTTCAAAAACAGGCTAAAATCATCTCTGAACTTGACTGCCTACAAAGTTTTGCTGAAATTGCACAAAAATACAACTATGTTAAACCTGAATTTAGTGATAATAAAACGCTAAGTTTAGAGAACTCTCGCCATCCTGTTGTTGAACGTGTGATGGACTACAATGACTATGTACCTAATGACTGTAAATTAGATAAAGATAACTTTATATATCTAATAACTGGTCCTAACATGTCTGGTAAGTCAACTTACATGAGACAAGTAGCAATCATAAGCATCATGGCTCAAATGGGGGCTTATGTTCCTTGTGATAAAGCAGAATTACCAATATTTGATCAAATATTCACTCGTATAGGTGCTGCAGATGATTTAGTATCAGGAAAAAGTACATTTATGGTAGAGATGTTAGAAGCACAAAAAGCTTTAACTTACGCAACAGAAGATAGTTTAATAATCTTCGATGAAATTGGTAGAGGAACTTCAACATATGATGGGTTAGCGCTAGCTCAAGCAATGATTGAATATGTTGCTCAAACATCTCATGCGAAAACTTTATTCTCAACACACTATCATGAACTTACGACTTTAGATCAAGAACTACCAAGTCTTAAAAATGTTCATGTGGCTGCAGATGAATATCAAGGTGAATTAATCTTCTTACATAAAGTAAAAGATGGTGCTGTAGATGATAGTTATGGTATTCAAGTAGCGAAACTAGCTAACTTGCCAGATGAAGTTATTAATCGTGCACAAGTTATATTAGATGCTTTTGAACAAAGTCAAAATGCATCTGATAATGAAGAGTATTCTAACGTTACTGTTCTTAAAGATTCAGCCTCAGTGGAAGGGTTTGAAGATGATGACGCACAAAATGCAAATAACAATGATAAAAAGTCTCAAACAACAAAGTATGAAAATGAGAATGAATTTGAGCAAGCGTCTTTCGATTTATTTGATTCAGAAACAATGACTAGTGAAATTGAGGAACAGATTAAAAATCTTAATATATCAAACATGACGCCTATTGAAGCATTACTAAAACTAAGTGAATTACAAAACCAATTGAGATAGAGGTGTTTGAAAATGGGCAAAATTAAAGAACTACAAACCTCTTTAGCTAATAAAATAGCAGCAGGCGAAGTAGTAGAGCGTCCAAGCTCAGTTGTGAAAGAATTGCTAGAAAATGCAATCGATGCTAAATCGACAGAAATTAATATTGAGGTAGAACAATCAGGTATATCCTCAATTAGAGTAGTAGATAACGGTACTGGAATAGAACAAGATGATTTAGATTTAGTGTTTCATAGACATGCCACTAGTAAATTAGATGCCGATGACGATTTATTTCATATCAGAACGTTAGGATTTCGTGGGGAGGCATTAGCGAGCATATCTTCAGTTGCTAAAGTTACACTTAAAACTTGCACTGATAATGAAAATGGACATGAAATCTATGCAGAAAAGGGAGAGATTTTAAGTCGTAAACCTGCTAAAGCTAAAAAAGGTACAGATATTACTGTTTCATCACTTTTCTACAATACACCAGCTCGCTTAAAATATATTAAAAGCTTATACACAGAGTTAGGTAAAATTACAGATATTGTGAATCGGATGGCAATGAGTCATCCTGATATACGAATTTCTTTAATATCTGATGGAAAAACGTTATTAAAAACGAATGGTTCAGGTAAAACAAATGAAGTTATGTCAGAGATTTATGGTATAAAAGTAGCAAAAGATTTAGTGCATATTCAAGGTGATACAAGTGATTATCACCTTGAAGGCTTTGTGGCCAAGCCAGAACACTCAAGAAGTAACAAACATTATATATCAATTTTTATCAATGGAAGATATATTAAAAATTTTGTACTAAATAAAGCTATTATTGAAGGTTATCATACATTACTGACAATAGGACGCTACCCGATATGTTATTTAAACATAGAAATGGATCCTATATTAGTAGATGTGAACGTCCATCCAACTAAATTAGAAGTCAGATTATCAAAGGAAGAGCAATTATATCAATTAATAGTTGAGAAAATCCGTTATGCATTCAAGGATAGAATTTTAATTCCACAAAACGATTTGGATAGAACGCCTAAAAAAAATAAAGTCTTAAATCAATTTGAACAACAAAAATTAGACTTTGAAAGAAGGCAGCGTAACACTAATCAAGACAATTCTAATTCTCATTATTATGATATGAGTGAATCTGAAGTACAAAATTCAAATTTAGATAATAATGAGTTAATTAATGAAAGTACGGAAAGTTTCGTATATAATAATAAACGTTCAGATGACAAAGATTACTTCCAAATTCAAAAAGAAATTTTGAATGACTTAGACAATGGTGATGTTTCATCATTAAATGACGAATCTACAAACGATTCAGAAGAAGTTGTAATTGAACAAAACAATAGTGATGAAGCGTCATCAAAAGCTTATCAAACATTATACAGTCAGCAAGATAATAATGATATTAAAGGTAAAGTAAGTAACACACCATCTCGACGCGTTCCGTATATGGAAGTCGTTGGACAAGTGCATGGCACTTATATCATTGCTCAAAATGAGAATGGCATGTTTATGATAGATCAGCATGCTGCACAAGAACGTATCAAATATGAATATTTTAGAGAAAAAATTGGCGAAGTGACTAATGAAGTTCAAGATTTATTAATACCACTAACATTCCACTTTTCAAAAGATGAACAAATGATTATTGATCAATATCAAGATGAATTAGACAAAGTGGGTGTTCATTTAGAGCACTTTGGCGGTCATGATTATATCGTTAATAGTTACCCAGTTTGGTTCCCAAAAGCTGAAGCTGAAGAAATTATTCAAGATATGGTTGAGTTAGTATTAAACGATAAAAAAGTAAATGTTAAAAAAATGCGTGAAGATGCTGCCATCATGATGAGTTGCAAAAAATCAATAAAGGCAAATCATTATTTAAAAAATAATGAAATGGCGGATTTGATTGATCAGTTACGTGAAGCAGAAGATCCATTCACTTGTCCTCATGGCAGACCTATAATCATCAATTTCTCAAATTATGAACTTGAAAAACTATTTAAACGTGTAATGTAGAGAGGAAAATGCCGCATGAAGGAATATGTTTTACCAGCGATACGCAACATGAAAGATTTAGAGAAATTAATAAAAACAGATTATAAGATATGCGTATTATTAGATATGCATATCGGCCATTTGAAAAGTGTTATGGCATTACTTAAAGCGAATCAAATTGAAACTTATATTCATATTGATTTAATTAAAGGGATGGCTGTCGATGAATTTGCTTGTGAGTATATAATTCAAACTTATAATCCTAAAGGGATCGTTTCTACCAAATCTAAAGTAATTCAGAAGGCTAAATCGTTAAATAAGTTAACGATTTTTAGGGTGTTTATTATAGATAGCCAAGCATTAAGTAGAAGCATCAACTTAATTAAGAAGGTTGAACCAGATTTCGTTGAAGTATTACCTGGGATTGCACATAAAGTAGTTAAAATTATTGATGAAGAAACCCCTTCAAAAGTTATAGCAGGTGGTTTAATTAATGAAGAAAGTGAAATTGTTCAAGCACTTGATAGCGGGGCAAGTTACGTTACAACAAGCAATCGTTTATTATGGTAGATAGTATCGTTAACAATTTTGCTTTAATTTAAAATCTTAAAAAGCAATCATAACTATTTTTTAAACAATTTAAATGTGACAAATTTTTAACGAAAGTATTGACAACGCTTACAAACTTTCTGTATGATTTAAACAAGTTAATATTAGATTAAGAGACGAAGAGATTTCTGCAATGCCTTTATTAGCGCTTTTGTAGGAATCTTTTTGTCTTATAGGAGGATTCGTCATGAATGAATATTTAGCAGAATTTATTGGTACTGCTATTCTTATCCTTTTCGGTGGTGGCGTTTGTGCTAACGTCAATTTAAAGCGAAGTGCTGGACAGGATTCTGATTGGATAGTAATTGCAGCAGGTTGGGGATTAGCCGTGTCAATGGGCGCATACGCAGTTGGTAAGTTTTCAGGTGCACATTTAAATCCAGCGGTTTCAATTGCTTTAGCGATGGATGGAAGTTTTAGTTGGGCTAAAGTACCTGGCTATATTATCTGTCAAATGCTTGGAGGTATCTTTGGTGGTGTATTAGTTTGGTTAATGTATTTACCACATTGGAAGGCAACTGAAGATCAGGGTGCAAAGTTAGGTGTATTCTCTACAGCACCTGCAATTAAGAATTATTTTGCAAACTTTTTAAGTGAGATTATTGGGACAGCAATCCTATGTTTAGGTATCTTATTTATCGGTGTAAATAAAATTGCAGATGGAATGAATCCACTTATTGTTGGTGGCTTAATCGTGGCTATTGGCTTGAGCTTAGGTGGTCCGACTGGATATGCAATTAATCCAGCACGTGATTTAGGACCAAGAATCGCTCATGCTATATTACCAATTGCAGGTAAAGGTGGTTCTAATTGGGGATACGCGATAGTACCTGTATTAGGACCTATAGCTGGAGGTATGCTTGGAGCAGTAATTTATAAAGTGTTTTATAAAGGTCAATTTGATTTAATTTGTGCAGTAGGTATTTTACTAGTAATAGCAACATTAGTATTAGGTTTAGTATTAAACAAATCTAATAAATCAAATGATATTGAGTCTATTTATTAATTAATTTAATAAATATCTTAAATTAGTGGTTAATTTTTTTGGAAAAGTGCTATACATATAGTACACTTCCTTATTATTCAAAATTAAAAAATAAGTGTTTTTATTCACATAGCAGAAAGGGAGAAAATTTATGGAAAAATACATCATGTCGATTGACCAAGGAACAACAAGTTCAAGAGCTATTCTATTTGATAAAGAAGGCGATATTAAAGGTGTTGCACAAAGAGAATTTAAGCAATACTTCCCTAAATCAGGTTGGGTAGAGCACGATGCAAATGAAATTTGGACTTCGGTATTAGCAGTTATGACTGAAGTATTAAATGAAAATGAAATTAACGCTGACCAAATTGAGGGTATAGGGATTACCAACCAACGTGAAACTACAGTTATTTGGGATAAAAATACTGGACGTCCAATATACCATGCAATTGTTTGGCAATCCCGTCAAACACAATCAATTTGTCATGAATTAAAGGAACAAGGTCATGAAGAAACATTCCGCAATAAAACTGGATTATTGTTAGATCCTTACTTCGCTGGTACAAAAGTTAAATGGATTCTTGATAATGTTGATGGAGCTAGAGAAAAAGCTGAAAATGGTGATTTATTATTCGGTACAATTGATACTTGGCTCGTTTGGAAGTTATCTGGTGGAGAAGCACATATTACAGATTATTCAAATGCTAGTCGTACTTTAATGTATAATATTTACGATTTAAAATGGGATGATGAGCTACTTGATTTATTAAATGTACCTAAACAATTATTGCCGGAAGTTAAAGAATCTAGTGAAATTTACGCTCATACTAAAGATTATCATTTCTTCGGTCAAGAGGTACCGATTTCAGGTATCGCTGGTGACCAACAAGCAGCACTATTTGGACAAGCTTGTTTCGAACGTGGAGATGTTAAAAATACTTATGGTACAGGCGGCTTTATGTTAATGAATACTGGTGAAGAACCAGTTAAATCTGAAAGTGGATTGTTAACTACTATTGCATACGGCTTAGACGGTAAAGTCAATTATGCACTTGAGGGTTCTATCTTTGTTTCAGGTTCAGCAATTCAATGGTTACGTGATGGACTAAGAATTATAAATTCTGCACCTCAATCAGAGAATTATGCTACACGTGTTGATTCTACAGATAATGTTTACTTCGTACCAGCATTTGTAGGATTAGGTACACCTTATTGGGATTCAGAGGCTAGAGGTGCTATATTTGGTTTAAGTCGCGGTACTGAAAAAGAACACTTTATTCGTGCGACTTTAGAATCTTTATGCTACCAAACTCGTGATGTTATGGAAGCTATGTCTAAAGACTCTAAGATTGAAGTGAACAATTTACGTGTTGACGGTGGTGCAGTTAAAAATAACTTTATCATGCAATTCCAAGCTGATATTGTAAATACTGCTGTAGAACGCCCTGAAATACAAGAAACGACAGCATTAGGTGCAGCTTATTTAGCAGGATTAGCTGTTGGTTTCTGGGATAGTAAAGATGAAATAGCAAATAGATGGCAATTAGAAACAGAATTTACACCACAGATGTCTGAAGAAGACAGAACTAAGTTATATAAAGGTTGGAAAAAAGCAGTTGAAGCTACTCAGGTCTTTAAATTGGAAGATTAATCTCTAAACATGGCTTAGTTTATTGAAGTGTGATATGATTAAATTAAGTTAATACATCAGTCGAGATTTGAGAGACCTGTTGCATACAGTTTGATTCTGTATGGATAGGTCTCTCTTTTTTCGCTTAAATAAAATATCGGAGGGGTATATTTATGGCTTTATCAACATTAAACAGAGAAGTAATTAAGAAAAATTTACAAAATGAAGAATACGATGTCGTTATTATCGGTGGCGGTATTACAGGTGCAGGTATTGCGTTAGATGCGTCTCAACGAGGAATGAAAGTAGCTTTAGTAGAAATGCAAGATTTTGCTCAAGGTACAAGTTCTCGTTCTACTAAACTTGTTCACGGTGGTTTAAGATATTTAAAACAAGCTCAAATCAAAGTTGTAGCTGAAACGGGTAAAGAACGTGCGATTGTTTATGAAAATGGCCCTCATGTAACTACTCCTGAATGGATGTTATTACCAATGCACAAAGGCGGAACGTTTGGTAAATTCACAACTAATTTAGGTTTAACTGCTTATGATCGTTTAGCAGGCGTAAAAAAATATGAACGCAAGAAAATGTTAAGCAAAAAACAAACATTAAACAAAGAGCCATTGGTTAAAAAAGATGGCCTTAAAGGTGGCGGTTATTACGTTGAATACCGTACTGATGATGCACGTTTAACAATTGAAGTTATGAAACGTGCTGAAGAAAATGCTGCAGAGATTTTAAATCACACGAAATCTACAGATTTCATTTACGATTCTAAATCAAAAGTAAGAGGTATCGAAGTGCAAGATCTACTTACTGGTGAAATGTATGAAATTAACGCTAAAAAAGTTATTAATGCAGCAGGTCCTTGGGTAGATGAAGTTCGTAAAAAAGATTATACACGTAACAATAAACAATTACGTTTAACTAAAGGTGTCCATGTAGTCATTGATCAATCTAAGTTTCCATTAAGACAAGCTGTTTATTTTGACACTGAAAAAGATGGTCGAATGATCTTTGCAATTCCACGTGAAGGTAAAGCATACGTTGGAACTACAGATACTTTCTATGATAATGACAAAACAAAACCTTTAACAACACAGGAAGATAGAGATTATCTAATTGATGCGATTAACTATATGTTCCCAGATGTTAATGTTAAAGATGAAGATATCGAATCAACTTGGGCAGGAGTTAGACCTTTAATTTTAGAAGATGGAAAAGACCCTTCTGAAATTTCACGTAAAGATGAAATTTGGGAAGGTAAATCAGGCTTATTAACAATCGCAGGTGGTAAATTAACAGGTTATCGTCATATGGCGCTTGAAATCGTAGATTTATTAGCTAAGCGCTTGAAACAAGAATATAAATTGACTTTTGCTGAATGTAAAACAAAACATACACCAATTTCTGGTGGTGATGTAGGTGGTAGCGCTAACTTTGAAAGTTTTGTGAAACGCAAAGTTGAAGAAGGTAAAGCGATTGGACTTCAAGCCGATGTTGCCAAACGTTTAGCTTCTAAATATGGTTCTAACGTAGATAAACTATTTAACATCGCACAAATTGCACAAGACAAAGATTTAAATTTACCTTTAGAATTGTACGTTGAATTAGTATATAGTGTACAAAATGAAATGGTGTTTAAACCAACTGATTTCTTAATTCGTAGATCTGGTAAACTTTATTTCAATATCAATGAAGTTAAACAATATAAAGATGCAGTCGTTGAAGAACTTGCTAAATTACTAAACTATACACAAAGTCAACAAAACGAATTTACTAAAGAAATTAATATTGCAATTGAAGAAGCAACTCGTGGAAATGAACAACTTGCAGTACTAAAATAAAATTAGTATTTATGTTTTGAAATTTAACATTTTTGATTAAATTCAAATATGATACTGTTAACTAACTAGTAAATTAATTTTAAACTTCAAATTCGTAGTTAATATCTGAACTGAGAGAGCTTTAATATGAAGCTCATCTCGGTTCATTTTTTATAAAATAAAGTAATTTTATGTTACAAAGCTTTAGTTGTTAAAATGAGACTAACAATTTGATAACATTAAGAATGAAAGGTATATTAAAAAGAATATAAGCTTTAAGGATTAAGTTATAATTTCACAAGGAGGCATATGCGTGAGTCAACAATCATTCAAAATTACCGTTGAAGACGGCACTATGATTGAAGTAAAAGTAGATAAGGCTAAGATTGCAACATTTGGTGTCGTCCATATCTTTCACGGGATGGCCGAGCATATGGATCGATATGAAGCACTTGTGCAAGCTTTAACACATCAGGGATATGATGTTATTCGACATAATCATCGAGGGCATGGTATTGATATTTATGAAAATGAAAGAGGTCATTACGATGATATGAATATCATTGCACAAGATGCATATGAAATAGCTCAAACACTTCACGGTTCAGATCACAATATTCCATATATCGTTTTAGGACATTCAATGGGCTCAATTATTGCGCGTTTATTTGTAGAGAAATATCCAGACATTGCGCAAGGTTTAATTCTCACTGGTACTGGTCAATATCCAAAATATAAAGGGATTCCAGCCATCATCGTTTTAAAATTAATAACTTTAATTTTTGGGAAGCGCAGTCGCCTAGAATGGGTAAATCAATTTGTTTATAAATCGTTTAATAAAAAGATAGACCAACCTGAAACAAGTAGTGATTGGCTATCATCTAAACGCGATGAAATTAATAAATTTGTTAAGGATGATTACACTGGTTTCTTAGTTTCAAACCAACTAATTTACCAAACCGTTAAGAATATGATACTTACAGCAAATAATAATCAACTTAAAAAAATGAATGAACTATTACCAATACTTCTTATTTCTGGTAAGGATGATCCATTTGGAGATTATGGGAAAGGTATACGTAAATTAGGAAAGAAATTCAAACGTGCTGGAATAAACCATATAACAGTCCAACTATATGCTAATAGAAGACATGAAATTTTATTTGAAGATGAAAAAGAAATGATTTGGAGTCATATGTTTGAATGGATCCAAAAACAAGTGTTAAAGAAAAAATAAAGTGAGGGATAACTATTGAGTGACGTCAATAAACCGTTTTTAGTAGTTATAGTAGGTCCAACTGCATCAGGTAAAACAGAGTTAAGTATTGAACTTGCTAAACAAATTAACGGTGAAATCATTAGTGGGGATTCCATGCAAGTTTATAAACAAATGGACATTGGTACTGCTAAAGTTACAAATGAAGAGATGGATGGAATTCCTCATTATATGATTGATATTTTAAATCCAGATGACTCATTTTCTGTGTACGATTTCAAATTACGTGCTCAAGCACTAATAGAAGATATTACTTCAAGAGGAAAGATACCGATCATAGCAGGAGGAACAGGGTTATATATACAATCGTTAATATATGATTATCCTTTTGATGATGAGACAGTTTCAAAAGAAGTTGAACAGAAAACACAGTTACAATTACAAAAATTAGAACCATTAACTAATCAAGAAGTGCATGATTATTTAGCTACATTTGATCCACAATCTGCGAAAGACATACATCCAAATAATAGAAAAAGAGTGCTTAGAGCGATTGAATATTACTTAAACACAAAAAAACTTATAAGTTCTCGCAAGAAAGTACAACAATTTACAGAAAATTATGATACATTATTAATAGGGATTGAAATGTCGCGCAAAACATTATATTCAAGAATAAATAAACGTGTAGATATTATGTTGAGCCACGGATTATTTAATGAAGTGAAGAATCTAGTAGAACAGGGTTATGAATCTACTCAAAGTATGCAAGCAATTGGTTATAAAGAGCTGGTACCTGTTGTGAATGGTGAGTTATCAATAGACCAAGCAGTTGAAACGTTAAAACAACATTCTAGACAATATGCTAAGCGACAATTGACATGGTTCAAGAATAAATTGACTGTTCAATGGTTTAATAGAGAGACAATGTCACTTCAAATGATGTTAGATGAGATTACAACCCAAATAAATAAAAGGAGTTCTAAACATGATTGCAAACCACAACATCCAAGATCAAGCACTAGAGAACTTTAAATCACAACAAACAGAAGTTACAGTTTTCTTTTTAAACGGCTTTCAAATGAAAGGTGTTATTGAAGACTTTGACAAATATGTTGTAAGTTTAGTTTCTCAAGGTAAACAACATTTGATATACAAACATGCGATCAGCACATTTACTGTAGAGACTGAAGTTTCAGATTCTGAAGAATCAGTAAATAGTGAAGAATAAGTTGTAATTAAAGTGCAACGTTGCAAGTTCTTAAGAGCGTAGACAACGGTCTTAATGAAAGTGTAACTTGTAATAAACTCATCAAATTTTAGCACTTTTGACAAATAGAGGAATGTTTGTAATATAAAAAGCTTCATTATAGAGTTGCTATTTCACTCTATAATGAAGCTTTTTATTGTATTAAAACAATATCTATAATAATTTTTCAATATCTTTTTCGATTTGTGCTGGTTTCTTTTGAGGTGAGAAACGACTTACAACGTTACCATCACGATCAACTAAGAATTTAGTGAAATTCCATTTGATTTTTTCACTTAACATTCCTTTAGCTGCATCAGTTAAGTAGCGGAATAAAGGATGTTGATTTTCACCTTTGACATCTATTTTTTCATGGATAGGGAAAGTCACACCGTAATTAATTTTACAATTTTGATTAGCTTCTGCACCTGAACCAGGTTCTTGACCACCAAATTGATTACATGGAAAACCTAATATCACAAAACCTTGGTCTTTGTATTTTTCATACAATGCTTGTAAGCCTTCAAACTGTGGCGTGAAACCACATTCACTTGCAGTATTAACGATTAGCATTACTTTGCCTTTGTATTCTTCTAATTTATAATCTTCACCATTGGACTTTTGTACAACAAAATCATATATATTTTCCATAGTATCACCCTTTCGATATAGGTTTAATGTAACATAATTTTAGTGGATAGTCTTTGCATAGACACTATGATAGAATATTTGAGAAACATATAAGAAGGAGATGTATAACATGACTCAGCAAACTACTCATGAAACAAAGAAAAAATTAGAAACTGCTGTATTAGTCGGTGTACATGCTCAAAATGAAAACGAATTTAATTTTGATTCAACGATGGAAGAATTAAAAGCCCTATCTTTGACTTGTCAACTAGATGTTAAAGGACAAGTTACTCAAAATAGAGAACAAGTCGATCATAAATATTACGTTGGTAAAGGTAAGATTGATGAACTTAAAGCTTTTATTGAATTCCATGGTATAGACGTCGTAGTAACGAATGATGAGTTAACTACCGCTCAATCAAAAACATTAAATGATAATTTGGGCATTAAAATTATCGATAGAACACAATTGATTTTAGAAATATTTGCCTTAAGAGCTAGCAGTCGCGAAGGTAAATTACAAGTAGAATTAGCGCAATTAGATTATTTATTGCCAAGACTTCAAGGACATGGTAAGAGTTTATCAAGACTAGGTGGTGGCATAGGTACACGTGGTCCTGGTGAAACTAAGTTAGAAATGGACAGACGTAACATTCGAACACGTATGAATGAAATTAAACATCAATTAAAAACTGTAGTGGAACACAGGGAACGTTATCGTAACAAACGTGAACAAAATCAAGTCTTTCAGATTGCACTCTTAGGTTATACAAATGCGGGCAAATCGTCATGGTTCAATGTATTATCTGGCGAAGAAACCTTTGAAAAAGATTTACTCTTTGCAACATTAGATCCTAAAACACGTCAAATTCAAATAAATGAAGGATTTAATTTAATTATTTCAGATACTGTAGGTTTCATTCAAAAGTTACCAACGACGTTGATTGCCGCCTTTAAATCAACTTTAGAAGAAGCAAAAGGTGCAGATTTATTATTACATGTTGTTGACGCAAGTCATCCAGAATACCGTTCTCAATATGATACAGTAAATCAATTGATTAATGACTTAGATATGAATCAAATACCACAAGCGGTTATATTTAATAAGAAGGATCAATGTAGTGTTAGTGATGATAAACCATTATCTGCATCTCCATCTATCTTTGTCACTAGCCGTAATGAAGAAGATAAATCTAAAGTTAAGGCATTTTTAATAGATCAAGTTAAATCAACACTAAGTTTCTATGAAGAGATTGTCCCAAGTACAAACGCAGATAGACTTTATTTCTTAAAGCAGCATACACTCATTGAAGAAATGAATTTTGATGCTGAAAATGAAACTTACGTCATTACTGGATATAAAAAATGATAAAAGGAAGTATATGAAAATGTCAGATATTACATCAATGGTTAAAGACGTAGAGAAGACGTTGGCACCATATTTTAAAGAAATAGAAGAAATTGCATATAGCAATCAGGAAAAAGTTCTGAATGCTTTTCATTACGTTAAAGCTACCGAGAGTGATTTAGTTGGAAGTACAGGGTATGGATATGATGATTTTGGTCGGGACCATTTGGAAGAAATCTATGCACATACATTTAAAGCTGAAGATGCTATTGTGCGCCCGCAAATCATTTCTGGTACACATGCGATTACTCTAGCACTTCAAAGTACACTTAAATACGGAGATGAACTATTATATATTACTGGAAGTCCATATGATACGTTGCTTGAAGTAATAGGGGTAAATGGAAATGGCATTGAAAGCTTGAAAGAACACGGTGTCGAATTTAAAGAAGTCCCTTTAAAAGATGGACAAATAGATATAAATACTACAATTGAAACCATTACAAACAAAACAAAAGTAGTGGCAATTCAACGTTCCAAAGGATACGACCAAAGACCTTCAATCACTGTTGACGAAATTGAATCAGCTATTCATGCAATTAAAAAACAATATCCGAACGTCATTGTTTTTGTAGATAACTGTTATGGAGAATTTGTCGAGGAACGTGAACCTATTGAAGTTGGTGCAGATCTGATAGCAGGTTCACTAATCAAGAACCCAGGCGGTGGTCTAGCTAAGATTGGTGGTTATATAGCCGGACGTAAAGATTTAATCGAACGTTGTGGTTATCGATTAACAGCTCCTGGTATCGGTAAAGAGGCCGGCGCTTCTTTATATTCATTACAAGAAATGTATCAAGGATTCTTCTTAGCACCACATGTAGTTAGTCAAAGTTTGAAAGGTGCATTATTTACAAGCTTACTCCTTGAAAAGATGAATATGAAAACAGTTCCTAAATATAATGTTAAACGTACTGATTTAATACAAACTGTCCAATTTGATACTAAAGAACAAATGATAGCATTTTGCCAAAGTATTCAACATGCTTCACCAATTAATGCTCATTTTAGTCCAGAACCAAGCTATATGCCTGGTTATGAAGATGATGTCATTATGGCAGCCGGTACTTTTGTTCAAGGGTCTTCAATTGAATTGTCTGCAGATGGACCTATTAGACCACCGTATGAAGCTTATGTACAAGGCGGATTAACATATGAACATGTTAAATTAGCTGTTACACGTGCAGTTAGTTATTTAAAAGAACAAAACTTGATATAGAAAAATGTATCCCTACTTGAGTTGAGTAGGGGTTTTTTGGAAAAATTTATAATTCAATATAAATCACCTGGTATAAAAGGCTTTGTAATTAATATTAAATATAGCTTTTAAAATTACATGTAAGAAAACCTAACATATTTTTGTAATACGCTTTAAACTATGCTAAATTAGTATCAAGTTCAAAAGTAGAGGTGAGGTTATTAATGTCTAACGATAAAATCAGACGTAATATGGCCGTGTTCTCTATGAGTGTTGTTTGTAAATTAACAGAACTCACTGCAAGACAAATCCGCTACTATGAAACACATGAACTTGTCATGCCCGAGCGTACAGAAGGAAATAAGCGATTATTCTCGTTAAATGATTTAGAACGTCTCCTCGAAATTAAATCTTTGATTGAGAAGGGATTTAACCTTAAAGGAATTAAACAAATCATAACTAATAATCAAGGGCATTTAACATCAGATGAACAAGAGATTAGAAAAAGAATGATTGTAGACGCAACGCAGAAACCACCTGGTGAAGCTTTGCCAATAAATCGTGGGGATTTATCACGGTTTATTAAATAAATTTTTGGAGGATTTCTACCATGCCTAAACGTACATTTAGTAAAGATGACATTCGTAAATTTGCAAAAGAAGAAAACGTAAGATATTTAAGATTACAATTCACAGATATCTTAGGTACAATCAAGAACGTTGAAGTACCAGTTAGCCAATTAGAAAAAGTATTAGACAACGAAATGATGTTTGATGGTTCATCAATCGAAGGTTTCGTACGTATCGAAGAATCTGACATGTATTTATGCCCAGATTTAGATACTTGGGTTATCTTCCCATGGACTGCCGGTCAAGGTAAAGTAGCTCGTTTAATTTGTGATGTTTATACTACTGACGGTGAACCATTTGCTGGTGACCCACGTAATAACTTAAAACGTGTGTTAAAAGAAATGGAAGATATGGGCTATACAGATTTCAACTTAGGGCCTGAACCAGAGTTCTTCTTATTCAAATTAGATGAAAAAGGTGAACCAACATTAGAACTAAATGATAATGGTGGTTACTTCGATTTAGCACCTACAGACTTAGGTGAAAATTGCCGTCGTGACATCGTGTTAGAACTTGAAGATATGGGATTCGATATCGAAGCAAGTCACCACGAAGTTGCGCCAGGACAACATGAAATTGACTTTAAATATGCAGATGCGATTACTGCTTGTGATAACATCCAAACATTTAAATTAGTTGTTAAAACAATTGCACGTAAGCATAACTTACATGCAACATTCATGCCAAAACCATTATTCGGTGTTAACGGAAGCGGTATGCACTTCAACGTATCATTATTCAAAGGCAAAGAAAATGCATTCTTCGATCCAAATGGTGAAATGCAATTAACAGAAGATGCTTATCACTTTACTGCAGGTATCTTAAATAATGCGCGTGGATTCACAGCTGTATGTAACCCATTAGTAAACTCTTATAAACGTTTAGTTCCTGGTTACGAAGCACCTTGTTATATCGCTTGGAGTGGTAAAAACCGTTCACCATTAGTACGTGTGCCATCTTCAAGAGGATTATCAACTCGTATTGAAGTACGTTCAGTAGACCCAGCTGCTAACCCTTACATGGCATTAGCAACTATCCTACAAGCTGGTTTAGATGGTATTAAGAACAAAACTAAAGTCCCAGAACCAGTTAACCAAAATATTTATGAAATGAACCGTGAAGAACGTGAAGCTGTAGGTATCCAAGACTTACCTTCAACACTTTACACTGCTTTAAAAGCTATGCGTGAAAATGACACAGTTAAAAAAGCGTTAGGTAATCACATTTACAATCAATTTATTAACTCTAAATCAATTGAATGGGATTATTACAGAACTCAAGTTTCTGAATGGGAACGCGATCAATACATGAAACAATATTAATTCGCTAAGCAAATTGGGGAAAGACTTAGTGGTATAAGGAGTTAAGGCATCTTGCCTTAGCTTCTTTTTTGTGTTTGAAAAGCTAAATTTACTTGACCATTTTTGTGAAGAAATTCAAATTGGTCAACTAGATTATGGCAAGATATGGCTGTAGTTCAAAAAGAAGTGGAAACAACGACGAGCAATGTATTACATAGAGGGAGACATCCTAATGAGTATGTATCTGAGTTTAAAAAGCAAACAAATTCCACTACTTATAATGCTAGTAGATTGTTAGTTACTGAATCTGCACGTGTTCAGGCTGAATCACAGAAGCTAACTTATCTTAAAGAATAAGGTGAAGATGGCGAGTACAAGTATGTAGCAAAAATTGACAAGAAAACATCTAAAATATGTCACACATTAAATGGTAAGGTATTTAAAGTTAAAGATATGATACCTGGAGTTAATGCTCCACCAATGCATCCATGGTGTAGAAGTACTACAGTACCGCATGTGGGAAACTGGCGGGATAAATTCTTTAATGAACGTAAAGGTAAGTATCAAATACAGGATAATGTATTAGAAAAAGAAAAAATACAAGAAAAAGCAAAAAAAGAAATGCTTGATATGGTACGTAGTGGTAAAATAAAATTAGATATAAACCCAGAAAAACAAAATAGACATTTGTTAGGTCATAAATCATACGAAGAATACAAACTGAAGAATTTAAAAAATGGAAAAGCAACTCCTAGTTTTACATTACTAACAAGCGATGAACTTAATTCTTTGATAATTCAAAAAAGCGGTAGTGGGAGACTGATAACTGATTCAAAAGGAATATGGAAAAATAAAGAAATAATTGACTTCGGAAAAATTATTGGCAAAGATTATATTGAGGGCAAATTTAAAACTACAAAAGTAGGTACAGTACATTATTCAAAAACTTGTACTCATATTATTCCAAACGGAAAAGAGGAGAAGTGATGAAATTATGGTCTTACATAGGTGAAAATGTATTGATAGAGTTGACAAATGGACAACAATTCATTGGTAAAGTTACAAACTATGATGATGAAGTAGACAACGAAAGTGGAGAAGATTCTATACATTTAGATGATGGAAAATTGTTATATGATTTTGATGAAAGTGAAATTAAATATATAAAGATTATAGATAAAGCATCTATTCGATAATAAAAGGCCAAGATGCTATTTTTATACACTTTTTTAACCTTCTACAGAAGGTTATTTTTTATGTCCAAAACGTGCTGATGACGTTATAAAAGCAAGTATGGAATGAAAAGTCGACAGACTATAAACGGAGGTATATCTCGTGGAAAACAACCAAAGTAATATTACTAAAGAAACAAAAAGCAATGAGAATTTAGAAACACCTAATGAACAAGCCCAACATAATGAGAAAACATTTTCCCAAGAAGAAGTATCTCAAATGATTAAAGACCGTCTAGCTAGAGAAAGAAGAAAATCTGATGAGCGTATTAAAGACGCTATTCAAGAAGCTGAAAAACTGGCCAAGATGAATAAAGACCAAAAAAGTCAATATGAGATAGAAAAACTTTTTAAAGAAAATGAAGCATTAAAAGCTGAAAAGGCATTATCTCAAATGAGAAATGAAACGCGTTCAATGCTTAGTGAATCGGGTGTAGAAAATTTTGATGATCAAATTGTAGACATAATAGAAAAACCCTAATTTAATTGCTGAACTAAAATGTGCCTCAATATCTTGCGATAAAATTTGAATTTACACTTGTGTGTTATATTATAAAATTAATATAATATAATTAAATAAAAAGTTGGTCTCAAAGTCTGAGAACTATTGACTCGAGTAAGACGCATGAAATAGTTAATAATTTATAAGTGGATGGGTTTTATGAGTAGAGAATTGAGAAGAAAGTTAACTTTTTATATTAATGTAGTTACTTTATTGTTAGCAATGGTTAATTATTTTAAGAAATAAAAGGAGCGTTTAACATTATGAAAATCAACAGGGATCAAATATCTCTATATTTAACGATAGGGATTTTTATATTAGCATTACTTGCTTTAATATCTAGCTTTATAAATTAAGAATAGAACCATAAATATTAATTTAAAATAAACATACTAAGATTAGCTGTGAAGAAATCTATGACGATAGATTTTTTCACAGCTATTTTTTATAGTTGTAGAGAG
>NZ_JAVSMG010000012.1:0-38473 GCF_033283505.1 Staphylococcus sp. NWU MK-U1
AACACAGAAGTTAAGCTCCTTAGCGCCGATGGTAGTTGGATTTACGTTCCGCTAGAGTAGGACGTTGCCAGGCAAATCGTATGGATGCGATCAGCCGATATCGAGACCGAAAGGTCTCTTTTTTTATGCACAAAAACAAAACCGAAGGTTTAATAAGATATCAACAAATCAAAGTGTAATAGCTTTACGAAGAGAAAGCGTTTGAAGCCGATGAATTGAGAAAATTGAGAAGCGAGTTTAGTTGAGCTAAAAGAGCAAGCAATTTTAGAAAATGAGGAAGGATGCGAGCGCTTGTCTCGAAGTAAAGTAAGTTTCTTAGCGCCGATGGTAGCAGATTTACGTTCCGCTAGAGTAGGACGTTGCCAGGCAAATTATTGAGACCGGAAGGTCTCTTTTTTTATGCCTAAAATTAAAACCGAAGGTTTAATAAGATATCAACAAATCAAAGTGTAATAGCTTTACGAAGAGAAAGTGTTTGAAGCCGATGAATTGAGAAAATTGAGAAGCGAGTTTAGTTGAGCTAAAAGAGCAAGCAATTTTAGAAAATGAAGAAGGATGCGAGCACTTGTCTCGAAGTAAAGTAAGTTTCTTAGCGCCGATGGTAGCAGATTTACGTTCCGCTAGAGTAGGACGTTGGCAGGCAAATTATTGAGACCGGAAGGTCTCTTTTTTTTATGCACAAAAACAAAACCGAAGGTTTAATGAAATCAACAAATCAAAGTGTAATAGCTTTATGAAGAGGAAGTGTAAAACTAAAGTATTGAGTTACTTTACTTAGTTAAATCGCTTGTCTACACTGTAATTAAAGGAGTGCTAAGAATGATAATTAGAGCTTTAGAAGAAACAGACTTACAATTTGTACATCATTTAAATAACGAATATACGATTATGTCTTACTGGTTTGAAGAACCGTATGAATCATTGAGTGAGTTAAAAACGTTATATCAAAAGCATATTTTAGATGAATCAGAGAGAAGATTCATTATTGAAGATGATCACACGTCTATCGGTGTTGTAGAACTAGTGGAAATTAACTTTGTACATAGAAATTGTGAAATTCAAATTATTATAGATTCACAATTTGGAAATAAAGGCTATGCTAAAAAAGCATTTAAAATGGCAATTGATTACGCCTTTTTAGTCTTGAACCTGAATAAAGTTTATTTATATGTGGATGTGAATAATGAAAAAGCAGTGCACATATATAAAAAAGCAGGTTTCATTATAGAAGGTGAATTAAAAGAACATTTTTATACTCAAGGAAAGTATAAAGATTGTTATGTCATGGGACTATTGAAAACAAAGTGGATTGAGCAACGCGATGGCAATGATGACTTATCGCAAGTGCACTAAATAATTAGAAAGTGTGTATAATATGGAACTTCCAATTTTTCATAAATTATCTCAATTAGTAAATGAAAATGCTATTTCTTTACATGTACCTGGTCACAAAAATGGAACAATCGGTAATGTAAAAAATTTGGACTTTAAGATGGATATGACTGAAATCACGGGACTTGATGATTTGCACCACCCAGAAGATATCATATTAAAAAGTATGCAACATATTCATAAGCACCCGGATTATGACGCATATTTTTTAATTAATGGAACAACCTCTGGAATTTTATCAGTGATACAGTCATTTTCAAAATTAAAAGGAAATTTTTTGATTAGTCGTAATGTGCACAAATCAGTCTTTCATGGATTGGATATTGTACAGCAACCTGCTGATATAATAGCAATGACTAAGAGTAATGATAGTAGTCAATATTTAGGTCCGGACACACAAAGTATGACATTCAATAATCAGAAGTTAGCTATTGTAACCTATCCAAACTATTATGGTGAATGCTTTGATATCAAAGCATTTGTAGATAGAGCACATCGTGAAGTTATACCAGTATTAGTTGATGAGGCACATGGTGCACATTTTAATTTAAAAAACTTTCCAAAGTCTGCACTTGAAAGTGGCGCGGATTATGTTGTGCAGTCTTATCACAAGACATTGCCCGCACTCACGATGGGATCTATATTGTTTATTCATAAAGATGCACCATTGAAAGATGAAATAGTGCGATATCTAGGATACTTTCAGACTTCTAGTCCTTCATATTTAGTGATGGCCAGTCTTGAGCTAGCACATCAATTTTATGTTGATTACGATAGTACGCTATTTTTTGAGAAAAGAAAGCAACTTATTGATACGCTAAATATGATTGGATTAACTACTATTTGTGTAAGTGATCCTTTAAAATTATTAATTCAGTATCAAGGGTATTCTGGATTTGAAATACAAACATGCTTTGAACAAATGGGTATATACATTGAATTAGCTGACGACAAGCAAGTTTTAGTTGTATTGCCGTTATGGCATGAGGACGATAAGTATCCATTTGAAACACTATTAAACAAGATCACAAAAATCAACCTACCATGTCCATTGTCATCTAAACAATCAACATCAATACATATACCGTTAGATGAAGGTACATACTTCCCACAAGATAGTGGTAACGTAACATGGGTTGATATTGATCAATCGATAGGTAAGATATTAGCAATCCACATCATACCATATCCGCCGGGTATCCCTGTTTATTTAAAAGGGGAAAGAATAACCCAAAATATGATAAAATTAATGCGAGAATATCTTCAAAAAGGTGATAGAGTTGAAGGTATAAAACAAGAAAAAATATTAGTTAAGGATGAATAAAATGTCGGCGTTTATAACATTCGAGGGTCCTGAAGGTTCAGGTAAGACAACTGTATTGCAACGTGTGTCTGAAAAATTAGCTCAGGATTATCAGTTGATTGCTACTAGAGAACCTGGAGGAGTACCAACTGGTGAAGAAATACGTAAGGTAGTATTAGAAGGTGCAAATATGGACATACGTACAGAAGCAATGTTGTTTGCTGCTTCTAGAAGAGAACACCTAGTAGAAAAAGTTGTGCCCGCGTTAAATGATAATAAAATTGTCTTATGTGATAGATATATTGATAGTTCTCTTGCATATCAAGGTTATGCAAGGGGTATAGGTATTGAAGAAGTGAAGCAATTAAATGATTTTGCAATAAATGGTCTTTATCCAAATTTAACCATTTATTTAGATATTACGGCAGAAGTCGGTAGAGATAGAATACTTAAAAATCAACGAGATCAAAATCGGCTTGATAAAGAAGATATTGCATTTCACGAGAAGGTGATTGAAGGATATCGACAAATCATTCAAGAAACACCTCAGCGTTTTGCAGTGGTAGATGCGACACGTAATATTGATGATGTAGTCAATGAAACTTATGAGATAATCTTAAATTTTTTAAAATAATTATGATATAATAACAAGAAGAGGTGTTTTAAGATGAAAATGATTATAGCGATCGTTCAAGATCAGGATAGTCAAGAACTTTCAGACCAACTCGTAAAAAATAACTTTAGAGCTACTAAATTAGCAACTACTGGTGGATTTTTAAGAGCAGGTAACACTACTTTCTTATGTGGTGTAGATGATGACCGTGTAGATGATATTTTATCAGTCATTGATCATACTTGCGGTAATAGAGATCAACTTGTTTCACCAATGACACCAATGGGTGGTAGTGCAGATTCTTACATACCATATCCTGTTGAAGTGGAAGTAGGAGGCGCTACAGTATTTGTAATGCCAGTCGAATCATTCCATAGATTTTAACATTTAAAAGTAATGAATAATGAAATTAAGACACCTTAGATGAATAAACAATATTCGAGGTTGGGACATTATGGCTTATGCTCTGGAACACTGATAGACGGTGTTTGAAGGCAGATTTAGCAAACTTATTTGCAACATGTTAAGTTGTAGAGAAGCTCGATTCGACAAAATTTGAAATATAATTTTGCTAATCGGTAAGTTTGCATAAATTCTAAATGCTTTGGTCCTAACCTCTTTTATATTATAAAGTTGAATAAGGAGTAAGCAAGCATGGATGAACAACAAAAATTAGCGAATGCGTATCATTCAAATAAACTATCGCATGCCTACCTTTTTGAAGGTGATGATGCACAATCAATGAAGCATGTAGCGATGGAATTTGCAAAACTTATTCTATGTAATGGTAATCAGCAATGTGAAATGAAAGTTGAAACCTTCAACCAACCAGACTTCATGTATGTATCTTCTGAAGAAAATTCAATTAAGAAAGAGCAAATTGAGCAGTTGGTACATCGTATGAATCAACTTCCTATTGAAGGAACACATAAAGTTTATATCATAGAAGATTTTGAAAAGCTTACTGTTCAAGGGGAAAATAGTATATTAAAGTTTTTAGAAGAACCACCTGAGAATACGATAGCCATTTTGCTATCAACGAAGCCAGAACAAATCTTAGATACAATTCATTCACGTTGTCAGCATGTTTATTTTAAACCAAGTGATAAACAAGACTTTATAGATAGATTAGTTGATGAAGATATTAATAGAGCTGTAGCTGAAATGCTAAGCACCTATACTACGCAACTAGAAACTGCAATAGATTTAAATGAAGAACATGATTTAGTTACACTTAGGAAAGTGATTTTACATTGGTGTGACTTATTATTAACGAATAGACCTATGGCATTAATTGGAATAATAGATTTATTAAAAAATGCGAAAAATCGTAAGTTACAATTACTAACGCTAGCAGCCGTTAACGCGTTTTTTGAGGATATTATGCATGCCAAAATAGGAATTGAACGAGATTTTACATACACAGATTTAAAAGGTAATATAGAAAAATATGCGAATCAGTTATCGCTAAACCAAGTTATAACAATGTACGACCAAATTACAGAAGCGCACAAAAAATTAATACAAAATGTTAATCCGACGCTTGTATTTGAACAAATAGTAATTAAAGGTGTGAGTTAGAATGCCAAATATCGTAGGTGTACAATTTCAGAAAGCAGGGAAATTGGAATATTATGCGCCTAATGATTTAGACGTAAATGTAGATGATTGGGTTGTTGTCGAATCTAAACGAGGCATTGAAATTGGAAGTGTAAAGTTTCCACCTAAAGATGTTGAAGATGGTGATGTTACATTACCTTTAAAAGAAATTATACGCGTTGCTACAGAGCAAGATATCGAAACGTATTATCAAAATGATAAAGATGCCACTAATGCATTACAATTATGTAAAGACTTAGTTAAAGAACAGCAACTGGATATGCGATTAGTTAATTGTGAATATACATTAGATAAATCAAAAGTGATTTTTAATTTTATAGCAGATGATCGTATTGATTTTCGTAAACTCGTAAAACATTTAGCACAAAATTTAAAGACACGTATCGAATTAAGACAAATCGGTGTTCGAGATGAAGCTAAATTACTAGGTGGTATCGGTCCATGTGGTCGTTCACTATGTTGTGCCACATTTTTAGGGGATTTTGAACCGGTTTCAATTAAAATGGCTAAAGATCAAAATCTGTCTTTAAATCCTACTAAAATTTCTGGTGCTTGTGGTCGATTGATGTGTTGTTTAAAATATGAAAATGATTTTTATGAAGAGGCAAGAGCACAGTTACCTGATTTAGGGGATAAAATTGTGACACCTGAAGGCAAAGGACAAGTCATTGGGTTAAATATTCTAGATATTTCAATGCAAGTTAAAATCGATGGTTTAGAACAGCCGTTAGAATATAAAATGGAAGAATTAGAAGCTTTTAATTAAGGAGGCACGTTACTTTTGAATCGCAATGACTTATTTGAAAAAATTGTAAAACTTGAAAGTAATGTTAATCAATTAAATCAGGAAATGAGTGAACTGAAAGCATTATCTATCCAACTTATTGAAGAAAATGTTGCCTTACAAGTTGAAAATGATAATTTAAAATCATTGATGGCTAAGAGTGAACAAGACGTTGAAGCTGTCAAAGTTACAAATCGTATTGAAAAAGACAACAAGCCAATGAGTAAGGAAAGAGATAATAAAAGTTCAATTAAACATGTTAAGAAACCATTGCCAAGTAAGGATAACTTAGCAGTATTATATAGCGAAGGATTCCATATTTGTAATGGAGAATTATTTGGTAAACACCGCTATGGTGAGGATTGTTTACTATGTATGAATGTATTAAATAGTTAGACCATTGGTCAGTTGATATTGCCAGTGGATTGACAGTACGTCGAAAATGTAAAGTGAAATTGATTAAAGCGTACGCTAATGATTAGGGATGGATTTCAACACTTTGAAATATAACGATGTGTTGTAAAGACATCTCTTTTTTAGGAGAAATAAGATTATGTTAAAAGCTAATGAGCGTATTGATGACTTATTTAAAGAAAATTTGAAAATTATACAAAATGACGATGTCTTTTCATTTTCAACAGATGCTTTATTGTTAGGGCATTTTACCGAAGTGAGGAAGAATGACAAAATATTAGACCTTTGCGCGGGAAATGGTGTGATTGCACTCTTGTTATCAGCTAAAGGATCGCAAACAATTGAGAGTATCGAGATACAAGAACAATTGGCTGATATGGCTCGTCGTACCTTCGAATATAACGATTTGACGAATCGATTATTAATGCATCACATGGATTTAAAAGATGTGTACCAAAACTTTAAACCATCTCAATATACGTTAGTCACGTGTAATCCTCCTTATTTTAAAAGCAATCAACGTCATCAACATCAAAAAGAGGCACATAAGATTGCGAGACATGAGATTATGTGTACATTAGAGGATTGTATGTTGGCAGCGCGTCATCTATTAAAGCAAGGTGGTCGACTTATGATGGTTCATCGAGCTGAAAGGTTAATGGATGTCTTAACTGAGATGCGCAAAGCCAGTATTGAACCGAAACGAGTGGTTTTTATTTATAGTAAAATTGATAAATCGGCTGTTACGATTGTAGTAGAGGGACGCAAAAACGGTAACCAGGGATTAACCATTGCACCACCATTTTACATCTATAATAATCAGGGTGACTACACTGATGAAATGAAAGAGGTGTATTATGGCTAAACATTATGTTTATATAGTTAAATGCAAAGATAATTCATTATATACGGGTTATACTACCAATGTAGAGGCACGTATTGCGACGCATAATGCAGGAAAAGGGGCTAAATATACTAAAACAAGACGTCCGGTAGTGTTAGTTTATCAAGAAATGTTTAGTTCAAAATCAGAAGCAATGCGAAGAGAGTATGAAATTAAAACATATAGCAGACAACAAAAATTAAAAATGATTGAGGAGCGTTAAATATGGCGACATTATATTTAGTGGGAACGCCTATAGGAAATCTAGGTGATATTACATTTCGTGCAATTGAAACTTTAAAAAATGCTGATTTCATAGCTTGTGAAGATACACGAGTGACCAAAAAGCTTTGCAATCATTATGATATTCAAACACCGCTCAAATCATATCATGAACATAATAAGTCTCAGCAAACTGAGTATTTAATTGAGTTGTTAAATGAAGGTTACAATATCGCTTTAGTGTCAGATGCAGGTTTACCTTTAATAAGCGACCCGGGTTATGAGTTGGTCGTTGCAGCCCACAGTTATGACATTCATGTAGAAACCGTGCCTGGTCCTAATGCAGGTTTAACTGCACTAATGGCAAGTGGCCTACCATCCTATACGTATACATTTTTAGGCTTTTTACCTAGAAAAGAAAAAGATAAAGTAGCAGTATTACAGGAACGAATGTTTCAAGATAGCACATTAATTATTTATGAGTCACCATTCCGTGTTGTTGAAACGTTAAAAGCCATTGCCAAAGTTGATGATACTAGACGTGTTGCAGTCGGTCGTGAATTAACTAAAAAGTTTGAACAAATTGTGATGCAAGAAGTTGGGCACCTAATAAATGCATTTCAAAACGATGAAATTATGCAAAAAGGTGAATTTGTAATCTTGATTGAGGGCGCTAAGCCTCATGAAACTGAACAATGGTTTCAATCACTTACCATTTCAGAGCATGTCGAACACTATATATCAGAACAAAATATTAAACCTAAAAAGGCGATTAAGTTAGTCGCAGAAGATCGTCGTATGAAGACTGGAGAAGTTTATGACATATATCATGATGTCAATCAATGATGTGGCAATGAAAGGTTGATTAATTAAATATTTTTCTGGGAAAATGGGCAATGAAAATCTTATGAAATCTCCCATAAATTAATGAATTTATGGTAATGTTAATAGGATACGACATTAGAAAATTGATATGAGTTATAATAAGAAATAACTTAATATAAAAGGATATCGTGATGCGTTTAAGTATCAAAATCCATAATGAACAAAATAACACGTATATATTATTATTTTGTAAACGATGAGGAGGACTATTGATGGCGAAAGAAACATTTTATATTACAACCCCAATTTATTATCCGAGTGGTAATTTGCATATCGGCCATGCATATTCAACAGTAGCTGGTGATGTGATTTCACGTTATAAACGTATGCAAGGCTATGATGTTCGTTACTTAACTGGTACAGATGAACATGGCCAAAAAATTCAAGAAAAAGCTCAAAAAGCAGGTAAAACTGAATTAGAATATTTAGATGAAATGATCAGTGGTATTAAAAGTCTTTGGAGTAAGTTAGAAATCTCTAATGATGACTTTATTCGTACTACAGAAGATCGTCATAAACTAGTAGTTGAGAAAGTTTTTGAGCGTCTTTTAAAACAAGGTGATATTTACCTTGGTGAGTATGAAGGATGGTATTCAGTACCAGATGAAACATATTACACTGAATCGCAATTAGTAGATCCAATATATGAAAATGGCAAAATCGTTGGCGGAAAAAGCCCAGATTCAGGTCATGAGGTTGAGTTAGTTAAAGAGGAAAGCTATTTCTTTAATATTAATAAATACACAGATAGATTATTAGAATTTTATGATGCTAATCCAGATTTCATTCAACCGCCTTCAAGAAAAAATGAAATGATTAACAACTTTATTAAACCTGGTTTAGAAGATTTAGCTGTTTCACGTACATCATTTGACTGGGGCGTTAGAGTGCCATCCAATCCTAAACACGTTGTATACGTATGGATTGATGCATTAGTAAACTATATTTCTGCATTAGGATACTTATCAGATGATGATGAATTATTCAAGAAATATTGGCCAGCAGATGTGCATTTAATGGCTAAGGAAATTGTACGTTTCCACTCAATTATTTGGCCAATTTTATTAATGGCGTTAGACTTACCGCTTCCTAAAAAAGTATTTGCACATGGTTGGATTCTGATGAAAGATGGTAAAATGAGTAAATCTAAAGGTAATGTGGTAGATCCTAACGTATTAATTGACCGCTATGGTCTTGATGCAACACGCTATTATTTAATGCGCGAACTACCATTTGGCTCTGATGGAGTATTCACTCCTGAAGCTTTTGTAGAGCGTACTAACTATGATTTAGCAAATGACTTAGGTAACTTAGTAAATCGTACAATCTCTATGATTAATAAGTATTTCCAAGGTGAACTGCCTGCATATGAAGGTCCTAAACATGAACTGGATGAAGATATGGAAGCATTAGCACATGAAACTGTGAAACATTTCAATGAAAGTATGGAAAGTTTCCAATTCTCTGTAGCTTTATCTACTGTATGGAAGTTTATTAGTCGTACGAATAAATATATCGATGAGACTACACCATGGGTATTAGCTAAGGATGATAGTCAAAAAGATATGCTTGGTAATGTTATGGCACATTTAGTTGAAAATATTCGATATGCTGCAGTGTTACTACGTCCATTCTTAACACATGCGCCTAAAGAAATTTTCAAACAACTGAATATTAATGAACCTGAATTATTTGAACTAGAAAGTCTTGAACAATATGGTGCATTAAAACAACCGATTATGGTAACTGAGAAGCCAACACCAATCTTCCCTCGTTTAGACACTGAAGCGGAAATTGCATATATTAAAGAATCAATGCAACCTACAAAGTCTGAAGAATCTAAAGATGAAGTGGAAGAGCCAAGTAAAGCGCAAATTGATATTAAAGATTTTGATAAAGTTGAAATTAAAGCAGCAACAATTACTGATGCTGAAAACGTTCCAAAGTCTGATAAATTGTTAAAAATTCAAATTGACTTAGGTTCAGAGCAACGTCAAATTGTTTCTGGAATCGCTAAGTTTTATCGTCCAGAAGATATTATCGGTAAAAAAGTTGCAGTGGTCACTAACTTAAAACCTGCTAAATTAATGGGTCAAAAGTCAGAAGGTATGATTTTATCAGCTGAAAAAGATGGTGTCTTAACATTAGTTAGTTTACCAAGTGCAATTCCAAATGGTGCAGTTATTAAATAGTAATAAATTGTAAAATTAGGAGAGATAAAATGTTAATCGATACACATGTCCATTTAAATGATGAACAATATGCGGAAGATTTAACTGAAGTCATTTCTCGTGCGAGAGAAGCAGGCGTTGATCGCATGTTTGTCGTTGGTTTTGATACACCGACAATTGAACGTGCTATGGAACTGATTGATCAATATGATTTTATTTATGGAATTATAGGTTGGCATCCTGTTGATGCGATTGATTTTACAGATGAACGTTTACAATGGATTGAAGAGTTATCAAAGCATCCTAAAGTTATTGGTATTGGAGAAATGGGCTTAGATTATCATTGGGATAAATCTCCAGCTGAAGTTCAAAAAGACGTATTTAGAAAGCAAATTGCTCTCGCTAAAAGAGTGGGCCTGCCTATCATTATTCATAATCGCGAAGCTACGCAAGATTGTGTAGATATCTTAATGGAAGAACATGCTGAAGAAATAGGCGGAATTATGCATAGTTTCAGTGGTTCTCCTGAAATTGCAGATGTAGTTATTAATAAACTGAACTTCCATATCTCTTTAGGTGGTCCAGTTACATTTAAGAATGCTAAGCAACCTAAAGAAGTCGCAAAACATGTACCTATGGATAGATTGTTAGTTGAAACAGATGCGCCTTATCTTTCACCTCATCCATATAGAGGTAAACGTAATGAACCAGAACGCGTGACTTTAGTTGCTGAACAAATTGCAGAATTACGTGGTATGTCATATGAAGATGTATGTCGTCAAACGATGGAAAATGCTGAACGTTTATTTAAATTAAAATAATAATATATGTCTGAGAAAGATGTTAAACCGTGTCTGTCATGGTATGATTTTATAAACATGACACACGACATCTTTCTCATTTTTTATGTGATAAGTAGTTATAATATATGTGAAATGAATTTGAAAGGTAAGGATTTTTTATTATGAAAATCAATGAATTTATCGTAGTAGAAGGTAGAGATGACACAGAACGAGTAAAGTCGGCTGTTGAATGTGATACGATTGAAACAAATGGGAGTGCTATCAATAAAGAGACTTTAGCAGTCATCCAAAATGCACAAGAAACAAGAGGTGTTATCGTATTAACTGATCCTGACTTTCCCGGTGATAAAATACGTCACACGATTACAGAACACGTTTCAGGTGTTAAACATGCATACTTAGATAGAGAAAAAGCTAAAAATAAGCGTGGTAAAATCGGCGTTGAACATGCGCATCCAAAAGATATTAGAGACGCATTAATGCACGTCAGTTCTCCTTTTGAAGAAGCGGAAGAATCAATCGACAAAAGTGTTCTTATAGACTTAGGATTAATAATTGGTAAAGACGCACGTCGTAAAAGAGAAATACTAGGTCGTAAATTACACATCGGACATTCAAATGGCAAGCAACTGCTTAAGAAACTCAATGCATTTGGTTATACTGAATCGGATGTGCGCGAAGCGTTATCTATGGAAAAGGAGAGTGAATAAAAGGTGGAGAGAAAAGATATTGCGACACCTTCAAGAACTAAGGCATTGTTAGATCAGTTTGGATTTAACTTTAAAAAAAGTTTAGGACAAAATTTCTTAGTAGATGTGAATATCATTCATAAAATTATAGATGCAAGTGAAATTGACGACAACACAGGTATTATTGAAGTTGGTCCCGGTATGGGTTCTTTAACAGAGCAATTAGCCAAAAGAGCTAAAAAGGTGATGTCATTTGAAATTGATCAACGACTTATACCTGTACTAAAAGAAACACTAGCGCCATATGACAACGTTACGATAATTAACGAAGATATATTGAAAGCAGACATTGGTAAGGCGGTTAAAACGTATTTGAATGATTGTGACAAAATTATGGTCGTAGCTAATTTACCATATTATATTACAACACCAATTTTACTGAATTTAATGCAACAAGATATTCCGATTGATGGTTATGTTGTTATGATGCAAAAAGAGGTTGGTGAACGTTTAAATGCACAAGTAGGAACAAAGGCTTATGGTTCATTATCTATTGTTACACAGTACTATACAGAGACAAGTAAAGTGTTAACGGTTCCTAAATCAGTTTTCATGCCACCACCTAATGTAGATTCTATTGTTGTTAAATTAATGCAAAGAGAGACGCCACTCGTTAGCGTGGATGACGAAGAAACTTTCTTTAAATTAGCTAAAGCAGCTTTTGCGCAAAGACGTAAAACAATTAACAACAATTATCAGAATTTCTTTAAAGATGGAAAAAAGCATAAAGAAAGTATATTAAAATGGCTTGAACAAACAGGTATCGATCCTAAAAGACGCGGGGAAACGCTATCAATACAAGATTTTGCACGATTGTATGAAGAAAAGAAAAATTTCCCAGAATTAGAAAATTAAATTGTTGACAAAGCGCTACTACATTGATAAAATTTAAATTTTATTTGACATAACCTTGCAAAATATGGTATTATGTAACTTGTAGCGAGGTGGAGCAATATGCCAAAATCAATTTTGGACATCAAAAATTCTATTGATTGTCATTTAGGAAATCGTATTGTACTAAAAGCCAACGGTGGTCGTAAAAAAACAATCGAACGTTGTGGTGTGTTAAAAGAAACGTATCCTTCTGTATTCGTTGTTGAATTAGACCAAGATAAGCATAATTTTGAAAGAGTTTCGTATACATATACGGATGTTCTTACAGAGAACGTACAAGTTTCATTTGAAGAAGATAATCATCAAGAAGTAGTTGCACACTAATTTAGACATAAATATAGAGTGGTTTAGTGTACTACAACTCTATAAATTAAAATGTATTGGGTGTTGGGCTTATTAAGTTCAACACTCTTTTTTTGTAGAAGATTAAGATATGCGTCAAACGTGAGACAGTGAATGCTTCTATCTCACTTCCAATCATTTTACTTAAAAATAATATAATTTCATTAGAAAACGTATATTAGTAGATTAAATTGATTGTTTTATTAAGATTTTACATAAATTTGTCATGTATCTATCAAATATTTTAAGTCTTTGTGTTAAAATCATCTTATTACTATAGATGAAGAGAGGGCGGAAAAATGATATATGAAACGGCACCAGCCAAGATAAATTTGACGCTCGATACACTTTTCAAAAGAGATGATGGATATCATGAAATTGCAATGATTATGACGACAGTTGATCTGAACGATCGATTATCTTTCCAAAAAAGAAAAGATAAAAAAATCGTTGTTGATATTGAACATAACTATGTTCCAAATGATCATAAAAATTTGGCTTACCGTGCAGCACAATTGATGATGGAAACCTATGATTTAAATGAAGGTGTCACCATTACTATAGATAAAGATATCCCCGTTTCTGCCGGTTTAGCAGGAGGATCAGCTGATGCAGCTGCTACGATGCGTGGTATTAATCGTTTGTTTAATTTGGATAAATCTTTGCATGAACTAAGTGATTTGGGAATGCAAATTGGAACAGACATTCCGTTTTGCATCTATAACAGAACTGCTGTATGCAAAGGTAGAGGTGAAAAGATACGCTTTTTAAAAAAGCCACCTTCAGCTTGGGTAGTTTTAGCTAAACCAAATTTAGGTATATCATCCGCGGATGTATTCAAGGCGTTAGATTTAGATGATGCGCATCATGTAGATACTGAAATGTGCGAGAAGGCGATTGTTGAAGGTGATTATAAACAGTTATGTGAAAGCTTATCGAATCGTTTAGAACCAGTATCAATGTCAATGCATCCTGAAATTGAAAAAATAAAAAATAATATGTTGCAATGTGGTGCAGATGGCGCATTAATGAGTGGTAGTGGTCCAACCGTATATGGGCTTGCTCAAAAAGAAAGCCAAGCGAAAAAGATATATAATGCTGTTAATGGCTGCTGTAATGAAGTGTATTTAGTAAGATTATTATGATAGAAGGGTTGAACAACAAATGAGGTATAAAAGAAGTGAACGTATCGTCTTTATGACACAGTATTTAATGAATCATCCAAATCAGTTAATACCTTTAACTTTTTTTGTGAAAAAATTTAAACAAGCGAAGTCTTCAATTAGTGAAGATGTTCAAATTATTAAGAATACTTTCCAAAAAGAAAAGCTAGGTACAGTTATTACGACTGCAGGTGCGAGTGGTGGTGTAACTTACAAACCAATGATGAGTAAAGAAGAAGCTTCGGAAATTGTTGAAGAAGTTATTGAACTACTTCAAGAAAAAGAACGATTATTACCTGGTGGATATCTTTTCTTATCAGATTTAGTAGGTAACCCTTCTTTACTTAATAAAGTTGGTAAATTAATTGCTAGCATTTATATGGAAGAAGATCTTGATGCGGTTGTGACAATCGCTACAAAAGGGATATCACTTGCCAATGCGGTAGCTAACGTATTAAATTTACCTGTAGTAGTAATTAGAAAAGACAATAAAGTTACTGAGGGATCTACTGTATCGATTAACTACGTGTCTGGCTCTTCTCGTAAGATCGAAACGATGGTGCTTTCTAAACGTACATTAGCTGAAAATTCTAATGTGCTTGTCGTGGATGATTTTATGAGAGCAGGAGGTTCAATCAACGGTGTCATGAATCTTATGAATGAGTTTAAGGCACAAGTTAAAGGGGTATCTGTACTTGTAGAATCAAAAGAAGTTAAACAAAGATTGATTGAGGATTATACTTCTTTAGTTAAATTATCTGATGTTGATGAATACAATCAGGAATTTAAAGTAGAACCTGGCAATAGTTTGTCTAAATTTTCTTAAAAGGAGTTTATTACATCATGAAAACAATTAACACTAACAAAGCACCAGAAGCTTTAGGACCATACTCACACGCTATGGTTGTGAATAATTTAGTATTCACATCTGGACAAATCCCATTAGATACTGAAGGGAATATTGTCAGTGATGATGTGAAAGAGCAAACAAAACAAGTGCTAGACAATTTGTCTGTCGTACTTGAAGAAGCTGGTTCGGATTTAAACTCAGTTGTGAAAGCAACCATTTTTATCTCCGACATGAATGAATTTCAACAAATAAATGAAGTCTATGGTAGTTATTTCAGTGAACATCAACCAGCACGTAGTTGTGTTGAAGTTGCACGATTACCTAAAGACGTTAAAGTTGAAATTGAAGTTGTAGGTAAAGTAAAAGGAATATAATTTCCTTAATTAAAGAATTGTCAAGCTTCTAACAAACAAAGATATATATACTAGGGGGGGCTCACTACATGAAAGTGACAGATGTTAGACTTAGAAAAATACAAACAGATGGCAGAATGAAAGCACTTGTTTCAATTACATTAGACGAAGCTTTTGTTATTCACGATTTACGTGTAATTGAAGGGAACTCAGGTCTTTTCGTTGCTATGCCAAGTAAACGTACACCAGATGGTGAATTCCGTGATATCGCGCATCCAATCAACTCTGATATGAGACAAGAAATTCAAGATGCCGTTATGAAAGTATATGACGAAACAGATGAAGTTATTCCAGATAAAAATGCTTCATCAGAAGATTCAGACGAAGCTTAAATAAATCATACATTATGGCAGGTTCAGCATTTAAATTTGTTGAACCTGCTTTTTAAATATCAAGTGTGGTATAAAGCATTCTACTAGTGAATACATATTTTGAAAATTTAAATAGACTAAATTATAAAACCTTCTAAATCTTGAAACTCGAACTTGAGTTAAATTATAATAAATTAGAAGTGTAAAATTTATTGGAGGGTTACCACTCATGCAAAGAAATGCGGTAATATTAGCAGCTGGAAAAGGTACTAGAATGAAATCAAATAAATATAAAGTGCTACATAAAGTTGCTGGAAAATCAATGGTAGAACATGTGTTAACAAATGTTAAGAATGCTGGTGTTAACCAAATCGTGACAATTGTAGGTCATGGCGCTGAAGATGTTAAAGAAACATTGGGGAACCAATCGTTATATAGCTATCAAGAAGAACAATTAGGAACAGCACATGCTGTAAAGATGGCTAACGAACATTTGAAAGAAGTGGAAGGTACAACTTTAGTTGTTTGTGGAGACACACCACTCATTACAGCTCATACGTTACAAAAGTTAATTGAGCATCATGAAAGTACTCATGCGCAAGCGACAGTATTATCAGCAACTGCTCAGATTCCGTTTGGTTATGGGCGAATCGTTCGCAATGAACAACGTAGACTACAACGTATTGTTGAAGAAAAAGACGCGTCAGAAGCACAAAAAGCATTAACGGAAATTAGTTCTGGAATTTTTGCGTTCGATAATCGAGTTCTTTTCTCTAAATTAGAAGAAGTTAAAAATGATAATGCTCAAGGTGAATACTACTTGCCAGATGTGATCAGCTTAATCTTAGCTGATAATGGCGTCGCTGAAGTTTATCACACAGACGATTTTAATGAGATTATGGGTGTAAATGATCGTGTCATGTTAAGTAATGCGGAAAAGACGTTGCAACAACGTATTAACATTGAGCATATGAGAAATGGTGTAACTATTATCGACCCTACAACTACATTTATTGGACCAGATGTCAAAATAGGTATGGATACAATTATTGAACCTGGTGTACGTATTAATGGTGAAACAGTAATAGGAGAAGAAGCTGTCATCGGTCAATACTCTGAAATCAACAATAGTCATATTGGCTCACAAGTTGACATTAAACAATCGGTTATTAATGATTCAATCGTTGGTGATAAAACAAAAGTTGGACCATTCGCGCAACTAAGACCTGGTTCAAACTTAGGTTCAGATGTAAAAGTGGGTAACTTTGTAGAAGTGAAGAAAGCAGATCTTAAAGATGGGGCTAAAGTATCTCACTTAAGTTATATTGGAGATGCTGAAATCGGTGAACGTACAAACATTGGTTGTGGTTCAATCACAGTAAATTATGATGGTGTTAATAAATTTAAAACGGTTGTAGGTAAAGATGCATTTATTGGATGTAATACTAACTTAGTGGCACCTGTAACTGTTGGTGACGGTGTGTTAATCGCTGCAGGTTCAACAATTACCGACAACGTCCCTAATGAAAGTTTAGCCCTTGCGCGAGCCCGTCAAATCACAAAAGAAGGATATCTCAAAAAATAATTTTTTGATACAATTTGGTATCTCTTTTCCACAATTTTTTGTTGAACATAGTAAAAGCGATTAATTTTTTATATAATGAAAGTGTCTAAGTTAAAAATTGGAGGACTATAAATGTTAAATAATGAATACAAGAATTCATCTTTAAAGATTTTCTCTTTAAAAGGAAATGAGCCATTAGCACAAGAGGTAGCTGATCGAGTAGGGATTGAATTAGGGAAATGTTCTGTTAAACGCTTTAGCGATGGAGAAATTCAAATCAATATTGAAGAAAGTATTCGTGGATGTGATGTTTTCATTATCCAACCAACTTCAAATCCGGTTAATTTACACTTGATGGAGTTATTGATTATGATTGATGCTTGTAAGCGTGCATCAGCAGCTAATATCAATATTGTGGTTCCATATTATGGCTATGCACGTCAAGATAGAAAAGCACGTAGCCGTGAACCTATTACAGCTAAGTTAGTAGCTAATTTAATTGAAACAGCTGGCGCTAATCGCATGATTGCATTAGATTTACATGCACCACAAATTCAAGGATTCTTTGATATTCCAATTGACCATTTAATGGGTGTACCAATCATTGGTCAACATTTTGAGAATGACCCTAACATTGACCCAGAAGAATGTGTCGTAGTATCACCGGACCACGGTGGCGTTACACGCGCACGTAAACTTGCTGACATTTTAAAAACTCCGATTGCAATTATTGATAAACGACGTCCTAAACCAAACGTAGCAGAAGTAATGAATATTGTTGGTGAAATTGAAGGACGCACTGCGATTATTATTGATGACATTATCGATACAGCAGGAACAATCACTTTAGCTGCGCAAGCTTTAAAAGATAAAGGTGCTAAAGATGTGTATGCTTGTTGTACACACCCAGTTTTATCAGGCCCTGCTAAGGAGCGTATCGAGAATTCAGCAATTAAAGAATTAATCGTTACAAATTCAATCTTATTAGATGACACACGTAAACCGTCAAACACTAAAGAATTATCAGTAGCTGGATTACTTGCTCAAGCAATTATTCGAGTATATGAACGTGAATCAGTAAGTGTATTATTTGACTAAAGTTTACAATTGCGTTTGACTTATACATTTCAACCGTGTATAATACATTCGTTCGTGGTTTTACGAACTAATAAACACTTGCAAGCAACTTATAAAGTTGATGGGTAAGTGAAGGAAAGTCCAGAACTTTATATTCTCACGATAATAAGTATCTAGACTTGAAAATGAAAGGTGGAAATACGAATGGCTTCATTAAAGTCAATCATCCGTCAAGGTAAACAAACACGTTCTGACCTTAAAAAATTACGTAATACAGGTAAAGTACCTGCAGTAGTTTATGGTTATGGTACTAAAAATACTTCAGTTAAAGTTGATGAAGTTGAATTCATCAAAGTTATCCGTGAAGTAGGACGTAACGGTGTTATCGATTTAGGCGTTGGTTCTAAATCAATCAAAGTTATGGTGTCAGATTATCAATTTGACCCACTTAAAAACCAAATTACACACATCGACTTCTTAGCAATCAACATGACTGAAGAACGTACTGTTGATGTACCAGTTCACTTAGTAGGTGAAGCTGCTGGTGCTAAAGAAGGTGGCGTAGTTGAACAACCATTATTCGACTTACAAGTTACAGCAACTCCAGAAAATATCCCTGAATCAATTGAAGTTGATATTACTGAATTAGAAGTTAATGACAGCTACTCAGTTTCAGATATTAAAGTTTCTGGCGATTTCACAATTGAAAACGACCCAGAAGAATCTGTTGTAACAGTAGTTCCTCCAACTGATGAACCTACTGAAGAAGAAGTTGAAGCTATGGAAGGTGAAGCAGCAACTGAAGAACCTGAAGTAGTTGGTGAAGAAAAAGAAGAAGATAGCGAAGAAGAAAATAAAGACGAAGAATAATTCGTTGATTGTTATCTTTATGGGAGTGGAACATGAATTCTTAATGAATTCTGTTCTACTCCCTTTTTGTGTTATTATAGGGAATGTTATAAAATAATGAATAATTGATATATGCACAATTCTATTCAGTTAGTCGTTATAAATGAATCACAATGGAGGTAACATCGTATGAAATGTATTGTGGGTCTTGGGAATATAGGCAAGCGATTTGAGTTAACAAGACACAATATCGGTTTTGAAGTCATTGATTACATTTTGAAGAAACATAATTTCTCATTAGATAAACAAAAATTTAAAGGTGCTTATACTATTGAACGTTTAAATGGTGACAAGGTTCTATTTATTGAACCAATGACTATGATGAATCTTTCTGGTGAAGCAGTAGGGCCATTAATGGATTACTATAATGTTGAAGTGGAAGATTTAATCGTCTTGTATGATGATTTAGATTTATCTCAAGGTCAAATCCGCTTGCGTCAAAAGGGTAGCGCTGGAGGACATAATGGTATGAAGTCTATCATTAAACATTTAGGTACAGATCAATTTAAACGAATTCGTATTGGCGTAGGGAGACCAACGAATGGTATGTCAGTACCTGATTATGTATTACAGAAATTTTCAAAAGAAGAGATGATTACTATGGATAAAGTGATTGAACATTCAGCACATGCTGTGGAAGCTTTTATTGAAAGTTCACGCTTCGACCATGTAATGAATCAATATAATGGAGAAGTCAATTGAGACCTATCATTTCAGATTATATTCAAAATGATAAACGTTTCCAGGAACTCGATGATGTATTCGGTCATCAAAACATTCTTGTTACTGGTCTCTCTCCCTCTGCGAAAGCTACGATTATCGCTGAAAAGTATCTAAAAGATCAAAAACAAATGTTGTTAATCACTAACAACTTATATCAAGCAGATAAATTAGAAACTGATATTTTACAATATATCGATCATTCTGAAGTTTATAAATATCCTGTACAAGATATTATGACTGAAGAATTTTCAACGCAAAGCCCTCAACTTATGAGTGAACGTGTAAGAACACTGACTGCATTAGCTCATAATAAGAAAGGGTTATTTATCGTTCCTTTGAACGGATTGAAAAAGTGGCTCACACCATTTGAACTTTGGAAAGATCATCAAATTACCCTTAGAGTAGGCGAGGATATAGATGTCGATGAATTCTTAAATAAATTAGTGAATATGGGATATCGTCGTGAAAGTGTTGTATCACATATCGGCGAGTTCTCATTGCGTGGAGGCATTATCGATATTTACCCTCTCATAGGTCAACCTGTTCGAATAGAATTGTTTGATACAGAAGTTGATTCAATTCGTGACTTCGATGTTGAGACGCAACGTTCAAATGACAATATTGAAGAAGTTTCAATCACAACAGCAAGTGATTACGTTATTACAGATGATGTCATTCAACATTTACAATCAGAATTGAAGACCGCATATGAAACAACACGACCAAAAATTGACAAGTCTGTTCGTAATGATTTGAAAGAGACATATGAAAGTTTCAAGTTATTTGAAACAACGTTTTTTGATCATCAATTATTACGTCGTTTGGTGGCATTTATGTACGAGCAACCTTCAACGCTTATTGACTATTTTGCGAAAGACGCCATCATTGTAGCTGACGAATATAATCGTATTAAAGAAACTGAAAAGACGCTAACAACTGAAGTGGACGATTTCATTCAGAACTTAATAGAAAGTGGAAACGGATTTATCGGTCAATCATTTATGCAATATGATGGTTTTGAGTCGTTATTGAAAGATTATCCAGTGACGTACTTCACTTTGTTTACGTCCACTATGCCTGTTCAGTTACAACATATTATTAAGTTTTCTTGTAAACCAGTACAACAGTTTTATGGGCAATACGATATTATGCGTTCTGAATTCCAACGCTATGTACACAACGACTATCATATCGTGGTGTTAGTAGAAACTGAAACGAAAGTTGAACGAATTCAATCGATGTTGAATGAGATGCATATACCAACTGTTACTAATGTTCACAATGACATTAAATCTGGCCAAGTCGTTGTTACAGAGGGCAGTCTTTCAGAAGGTTTCGAATTACCTTATATGCAACTTGTTGTTATAACTGAGAGAGAATTGTTCAAAACAAAACAAAAGAAGCAGCGTAAACGTACTAAAACTTTATCTAATGCTGAAAAAATCAAGTCATATCAAGACCTTAATGTTGGTGACTACGTCGTACATGTACATCATGGGGTAGGGCGTTATCTTGGTGTTGAAACTTTAGAAGTTGGAGATGTTCACCGAGATTATATTAAATTGCAATATAAAGGCACAGACCAACTCTTTGTACCAGTCGATCAAATGGATCAAGTTCAAAAATATGTTGCTTCAGAAGATAAGTCGCCTAAATTAAATAAACTTGGTGGCTCAGAATGGAAGAAAACAAAAGCTAAAGTTCAACAAAATGTCGAAGATATTGCTGATGAATTAATCGCATTATATAAAGAACGTGAAATGTCGGTAGGTTATCAATATGGTGAAGATACCGCTGAGCAAAGTGCATTTGAAATGGACTTCCCATATGAATTAACGCCTGACCAAGCGAAATCGATAGACGAAATTAAAGGTGATATGGAACGCGAGCGACCAATGGATCGTCTATTATGTGGTGACGTAGGTTATGGTAAAACAGAAGTTGCTGTTAGAGCAGCTTTTAAAGCAGTAATGGAAGGGAAACAAGTTGCATTTCTTGTACCTACAACGATTTTAGCGCAACAACATTATGAAACGTTAATTGGACGAATGCAGGATTTTCCGGTACAAATTGAATTGATTAGTCGATTCCGTTCAACTAAAGAAGTCAAAGAAACTAAAGAAGGTCTTAAATCAGGATACGTTGATATTGTTGTTGGAACACATAAATTGTTAGGCAAAGATATTCATTATAAAGATTTAGGATTATTAATTGTCGATGAAGAACAACGTTTTGGTGTACGTCATAAAGAACGTATTAAGACAATGAAGACGAATGTAGACGTACTGACGTTAACGGCAACGCCTATTCCTAGAACATTACACATGAGTATGCTAGGTGTACGGGATTTATCAGTCATTGAGACACCTCCAGAAAATCGCTTTCCTGTACAAACTTATGTGTTAGAACAAAATAGTAATTTTATTAAAGAAGCTTTAGAACGAGAATTATCACGTGATGGACAGGTATTCTATTTATACAACAGAGTTCAATCCATTTATGAAAAACGTGAACAATTACAGATGTTAATGCCGGATGCTAATATTGCCGTTGCACATGGTCAGATGACAGAACGTGATCTTGAAGAAACAATGCTAAGCTTTATTAATGGCGAATTTGATATTTTAGTGACTACAACGATTATTGAGACAGGTGTAGATGTACCTAATGCGAATACTCTAATCATTGAAGAAGCAGATCGCTTTGGATTAAGTCAATTGTATCAATTGCGCGGTCGTGTAGGACGCTCAAGTCGAATTGGCTATGCATACTTCTTACATTCTGCGAATAAAGTGCTAACTGAAACTGCAGAAGAAAGATTACAAGCTATTAAAGAATTTACTGAATTGGGTTCAGGATTCAAAATTGCCATGCGAGATTTAAATATTCGTGGTGCCGGAAACTTACTAGGTAAACAACAACACGGCTTTATTGATTCGGTTGGCTTTGACTTGTATTCACAAATGTTAGAAGAAGCGGTTAATGAAAAACGTGGTATTAAAGAAGAAGAACCAGATGCACCAGAAGTAGAAATGGAACTTAACTTAGATGCCTATTTACCTGCAGAATACATTCAAAATGAGCAAGCAAAAATTGAAATTTATAAAAAACTACGTAAAGTCGAAACAGAAGAACAATTATTTGATATTAAAGATGAATTGATAGATCGATTCAATGATTATCCAGTTGAAGTTGAACGTTTACTTGAAATGGTTGAAATTAAAATACATGCGCTACATGCAGGGGTAACTTTAATTAAAGATAAAGGTAAGCAAATTGAAGTGTCATTATCAGCGAAAGCAACAGAACAAATGAACGGCGAAGAACTGTTTAAACAAACACAACCTTTAGGACGTGCAATGAAACTAGGTGTTAAAGAAAATCGCATGCATGTAACACTTACCAAGTCTAAGCAATGGTTAGATAACTTGAAATTCCTTGTGAGATGTCTTGAAGGAAGTATGGTTATTGAAGATGAAAACTAAAAGCATATCAGAATCTAAATCTACACAATCGTTATCATCTAAGAGTTCAAACGAGTTCAAATACATTGAACCCTCTAACCACACAGCGTTCAATGGCGTTGTGATTCTAACCCTTGCACTCATCATAGTTAAAATTTTAAGTGCAATTTACAGAGTGCCTTACCAAAATGTTCTCGGAGATACTGGGTTGTATGCTTATCAACAAATATATCCAATTGTGGCGCTAGGTATGATTTTATCTATGAATGCTATTCCAAGTGCGGTAACGCAAACGCTGGGTATTAATGGACAACCGTCTTCGTTTTCAAAAGTGCTAATACGATTTCAAACGTTAGGGATAGTAATATTTTTAATGCTCTTATTATTAGCGCATCCAGTGGCTATATTGATGGGAGATTCAAGACTTGCACCTATGATACGAATGGCAAGTTTGAGTTATTTATTTATTGGTATATTAGGTGTGTGTCGTGGTTATTATCAAAGTCAAAGACGTATGAATATACCCGCTATTTCCCAGGTTATTGAACAAATCATTCGTGTTGGTCTCATCATTGTAGCCATTGGTTTATTTATGATTAAAGATTGGTCAATATATCAAGCAGGAACGATTGCTATTTTAGCTTCTGCACTTGGTTTTTTAGGTTCAAGTCTCTTTTTAATAGTTATGAAACCCTTCTCTTTTAAGATGCAGAATTTATCAGCAAATATACCTTGGAAAGACTTGCTTATGGCTACACTTGTATTTGCATTGAGCCAATTATTGGTCATATTATGGCAATTTATAGATAGCTTTACAATTGTTCACACACTACAATCACACGGCCTACATTTTAAAGAAGCAATCATGCAAAAAGGAATTTATGATCGTGGGACTTCATTTATACAAATGGGTTTAATTGTTACGACAACTTTTAGTTTTGTATTAATCCCACTTTTAACTGAAGCAATCGAACAACGAAATCAAATTAAAATGAATCGTTACGCTAATGCATCGCTTAAAATCACTATATTAATTAGCTCAGCAGCTGGTATAGGATTAATTAATTTATTACCTATGATGAATGCAGTCTTCTTTAAGACTAATAGTTTAGGCTTTACACTTGGATTCTATATGTTAACGGTTATCTGTGTATCGCTTATAATGATGGATATTGCATTATTACAAGTACTCAATTGCATTCGTCCGATATTGATTGGTGTAACTATTGGCTTAGTAGTGAAAGCGATACTCAACGTCCTATTGATTCATCATTATGGTATTGCTGGCGCTAGTATTAGCACTGTTTTGTCCCTTATTTGTTTTGTAATTATACTGCATAAAGAAGTGCTTAAGCAGTATCATTTTAGTCAAATGAAACCATTCATTTTAAAAATGTTTACTGCGCTTGTCATCATGACGATAATCATTCAAATTATTATGCAGGTATTACCTCAAGTGGGACGTATAGGTGGACTTATAGAGTTAGTTGTTGTGGCAATCATAGGCATTGCCGTATTATTAATATTAGTTATATATATGAACATCTTAGGTTATAGAGAATTAAAACATTTGCCATTTGGCGAAAAGCTTTATCATATAAAGAAAGGACGACATTAATGACACATACAATTACAATTGTTGGTTTAGGAAACTACGGTTTAGATGAGTTGCCACTTGGTATATATCGTTTTTTAATACAACAACCGCTTGTTTATACTAGGACACTAGACCATCCTGTAATTAATCAATTACAAGATGAACTTAAATTCGAAAGTTTTGATACTATTTATGAAAAGAATGAAGATTTCGATTCTGTGTATAAACAAATTGTTGATGTATTAATAGAAAAAGCGCAATCACAAGATGTTGTCTATGCCGTACCTGGACATCCACGTGTAGCTGAAACGACGACGGCCAAGTTGTTAGACTACAATAACCATCATCAAGACGTGAATGTTAAAATGCTAGGTGGTAAAAGTTTTATTGATGATATCTTCGCAGCGATTAACCAAGATCCTAACGATGGTTTCACTTTGTTAGATGGTACAGCATTAACCGAACAGTTATTAAATGTGCGTACACATACACTTATTACTCAGGTATATAGTGCTATGGTTGCAGCAGATATTAAAATTACTTTGATGGAACAATATCCAGATGATTTTCCAGTCAAAATAGTGACTGGCGCACATAGCACTGGCGCCTCTGTACTAGAGGTACCTCTATTTGAACTTGATCATCACGAAGACGCATTTAATAATTTAACGAGTGTCTACGTTCCTAAAGTGACAAATGATGAAGCATTATATCGAAACTTTGATTATGCAGTAGAGATTATAGATCGCTTAGTCGATGATGAAACTGGTTGCCCATGGGATCGTGTTCAAACTCATGACTCCCTCAAACGCTATCTATTAGAAGAAAGCTTTGAATTATTCGAAGCAATTGATAATGAAGATGATTGGCACATGATAGAAGAATTAGGAGATATTTTACTTCAAGTTCTCTTACATGCAAGTATTGGCAAAAAAGAGGGCTATATGGACATTCAAGAAATCATTGAAAGCTTAAGTGCTAAGATGATTCGCCGTCATCCACATATTTTTGGTGATGAAAAAGCGGCATCGATAGAAGAATTAAATGACATTTGGCAGACAGCTAAAAGTAAAGAAGGTAAAGCACCACGGGTTAAATTTGAGAAAGTATTTGCAGACCACTTCATGGCATTGTATGATAAAACCAAAAATAAGGATTTTGATGAAGAAACCCTTAGAAACTTTTTGCAACAAGGGGAGAAAGATTCATGAGATTAGATAAATATTTAAAAGTATCGCGACTTGTTAAACGTCGTACTTTAGCGAAAGAGATAAGTGATCAAGGACGTATTACCGTTAATGGAAATGTAGCTAAAGCTGGAACAGATGTTAAGGTAGAAGATGAATTAGTTATTCGTTTCGGACAAAAGCTTGTTACAGTTAAAGTAACTGGTTTAAGTGAACATGCTTCTAAAGAAAACGCTAAAGGTATGTACAATTTAATTAAAGAAGAACGTATTAATCAGAACCAATTTGAAGAAGAATAGACTGAAGGAGGTGACAAGCAATGAGTAAAAAGGTAGAAGAAATAGGGAATCAGTATACCTCCGAAAAGAATCGAAAGAAGCAACGACAACAAAAGAAAATGCGCGTTGTTAGACGAAGAGTAACTGTATTCGGTGGGATATTATTAGCAATCATAATTATTCTATCCATCATGCTTGTCGTCCAAAAACAAAGCAATGATAAAGCAGCAGTTGAGCGTAAACATAAAGAGGAACAGTTTCAGAAAAAGCAAGACGAGGAAATCGCATTAAAAGAAGAACTTAGTAATTTAAATAATAAAGACTACATAGAGAAAGTAGCAAGAGATGATTATTACCTGAGCAATAAAGGTGAAGTTATTTTTAAATTGCCTAATAGTGATGATGATTCTAAGTCTAAATCCTCTAATGACAACTGATAACATTAAGGATAATCGTTTTTCTTAAATAAGAATGAATTATCTGGTTTTATAGCATTGTGAAAATATTAAAACAGGAATATAATAAGGTTAAAATCGAATCAAAATCGGGAGGATTTATTTAGAATATGTCAATCGAAGTAGGAAACAAGCTAAAAGGTAAAGTTACTGGTATCAAAAAATTTGGTGCATTCGTAGAGTTACCTGAAGGGAAAAGTGGCTTAGTTCATATCAGTGAAGTGGCTGATAACTATGTTGAGAATGTTGAAGATCACCTATCAGTTGGAGACGAAGTTGAAGTTAAAGTCTTATCTATTGCAGATGACGGTAAAATTAGCCTTTCAATAAAAAAAGCAAAAGATCGTCCTCGTAGACCACAACATAAATCAAATCACAATAGACCACCACAACAAAAAGGTGAAGATTTTGAAAAGAAATTAAGCAATTTCTTAAAAGATAGTGAAGATAAATTAACATCTATTAAACGACAAACTGAATCAAGACGTGGCGGTAAAGGTTCAAGACGCTAATTTATAATAAATTATTTATATAACAATTGATAATAGCAAAAGTAACATTCACCGTAAGATAAACAATTGGCGTCTTATCGAATTGCTCTTTAATTTATGTAAGATATGTTATTTTTGCGGGGTGGAACTTAAAATTCAACAATGAATTTTAGTTCCACTCTTTTTTTGATGACTACATTGTAATATTGCAATAAGGTATATTCATGTTATTAAGGAGGTCTTTGTGTTGAAAGTTAATACGTCACTATGGAGCAATACTGATCATGTTGTGATTGCTGTTTCGACAGGTATAGATAGTATGTCACTCTTACACAATTTACTTTCACAATCATCTCGTACTTACAAACAATTGACCTGTCTACATGTTAATCATGGCTTACGAGAAGCATCACATGAGGAAGAAGCGTTTATAGAAGCATTTTGTAAACAATATGAGATACCTTGCTATGTAAAGCATTTGAATTTAACGGATGTAGTAGCGCAAGGGAAGAGTATACAAGCTGATGCTCGACAATTGCGTTATGAGTGGTTTGACGAAATGATGAAAAGGTTAGATGCGGATGTATTACTTACAGCACATCATTTAGATGACCAGCTAGAAACAATCTTCTATAGATTATTTACGGGACGTTCTACACGAAGTACTCTAGGGATAGATGTTCAATCAATTCGTAATCATTACACAATATGTCGGCCATTACTTGAAGTTTCAAAAGAAGACATACGCGACTATCAGCACAAATATCAAGTTCCTTATTATGAAGATAGCTCAAACAGTGACAATAAATATGTTAGGAATGACATTCGCAATCGACTATTACCAGCGATTAATCAAAATGCAGATCTTGATAGCACGCATCTACTAAAATTAAAACGTTGGCATGATATTCAATTACAAGAGAGTCGAAAAAAAGCCCAATCCTTTATAGAGAATGATTGTCTAATTAATAAAAATGGAACTCAAATACAATTTTCACGAAATATATTTAATCAACTTGATGATATAACTAAAATGATATTGTTAGATCAGCTCTTCGAACAACTTCAGTTGAATAAGGCATTTTCAGAGAAACAATATCATGAATGGTTTGATCAGATTAGTAATGAAATCGCACAATTTGAGATATCCCTCACTGAAAAATGGATAATTCAAATAGCATATGATAAATTTATTATATTGGCGAAAAATGAGCCGTCATTATTAGATAATCAAATCGTGAATGATGCAGATACATATCGTTTCGGACAATATCTTGTTGTTATACATCCGACGATTCCTAAACAACAATTACCATTATTGATACGAACTCGCCACAATGGAGATAAAGTCGAACTAAATGGACAAAAAGGTCATAAAAAAGTGAGTCGTTTGTTTATAGATCACAAAATTCCAAATGATGTGCGCATGCAAATGCCATTAATTGAAGATCAATACCATCAAATTATTGCTGTAGGTAATTTATATATTGCTAAAGCATATAATCAACATATAGAAATCAAAAAAATTGGAGATGAATAACGAATGAAAGACGATTTAAAAGAAATATTGTTAACTGAAGAAGATATACAAAATATTTGTAAAGATTTAGGAGAACAATTAACTAAAGATTATAAAGATAAACCACTTGTATGCGTGGGTATTCTAAAAGGTTCTGTTATGTTTATGGCAGACCTAATTAAACGCATCGACACACATTTAGCAATTGATTTTATGGATGTTTCAAGCTATCATGGCGGAACTGAATCAACTGGTGAAGTTCAAATCTTAAAAGATTTAGGTTCATCTATTGAAAATAAAGACGTCCTAATCATTGAAGATATTTTAGAAACAGGTACAACATTGAAATCAATTACTGAATTATTGCAATCACGTAAAGTTAATTCACTTGAAATTGTTACATTACTGGATAAACCAAATCGTCGTAAAGCTGATATTGAAGCTAAATATGTTGGTAAGAAAATTCCTGACGAATTTGTTGTAGGTTATGGATTAGATTACGCTGAACATTATCGAAATTTACCGTATATCGGCACATTAAAACCAGAAATTTATAACAAATAAGTGAAATTCATTTAGATGTTAATTTAATTAAATCGTGTTTAAGATATAATAACTATACTTAATAAATGAATTAGTGTAGACTCATTTTATATGCTTAAACACATTTTAAAAACTTATCGTTTTTTAGAGAATTTAAGTTTTAAAAAGTTTGATAACACAAGGATTTTGAAAAGTATTACAAAAGTTGAAATGCTAGCCTTTAAGAGAAGTGTTGTGTTACAATTTTTGTTAGCTTTATTATAGAAATAGGAGGAAATGACGCATGCAAAAAGCTTTTCGCAATGTGCTTGTTATCGCAATTATTGGCGTTATTATATTCGGCGTATTTTCTTACATAAATGGGAATGGCAATACACCGAAACAACTTTCCTATTCACAGTTTGTAGAGAAATTGGATAAAGGTGATTTAAAGACCTTAGAAATCCAACCTGAGCAAAATGTGTACTTGGTAAGTGGTAAAACAAAAAATGATGAAGATTACTCTTCAACGATTTTATACAATAACGAAAAAGACTTACAAAAAATTACAAATGAAGCAAAAAGCCAAAAAGGACTAGATTTTAAAGTTAAAGAGGAAGAGAAACAAAGTGTCTTCGTAAGTATGTTGACAACATTAATTCCTGTATTAATTATTGCTTTCCTATTCATTTTCTTCCTTAGCCAAGCACAAGGCGGCGGCGGTGGCGGTCGTATGATGAACTTTGGTAAATCCAAAGCTAAAATGTACGATAACCAAAAACGTCGTGTACGATTCTCAGATGTCGCTGGTGCAGATGAAGAAAAACAAGAATTAATTGAAATAGTAGATTTCTTAAAAGATAATAAGAAATTCAAACAAATGGGTTCAAGAATACCTAAAGGTGTATTACTTGTAGGCCCTCCTGGTACAGGTAAAACATTATTAGCACGTGCCGTAGCTGGTGAAGCGGGTGCACCTTTCTTCTCAATCAGTGGTTCAGACTTTGTTGAGATGTTCGTTGGTGTCGGTGCAAGCCGTGTGCGTGACTTATTCGAAAATGCGAAAAAGAATGCACCATGTATTATCTTTATCGATGAAATTGATGCAGTAGGACGTCAACGTGGCGCAGGTGTTGGTGGCGGTCACGATGAACGTGAACAAACGCTTAACCAATTACTAGTTGAAATGGATGGTTTCGGTGAAAACGAAGGTATTATCATGATTGCTGCAACTAACCGTCCTGATATCTTAGACCCAGCGTTACTACGCCCTGGTCGTTTCGATAGACAAATTCAAGTTGGCCGTCCAGATGTTAAAGGTCGTGAGGCTATTCTTCACGTACACTCTAAAAACAAACCACTTGATGAAACTGTCGACTTAAAAGCTATTTCACAAAGAACACCTGGTTTCTCAGGGGCAGATTTAGAGAATTTATTAAATGAAGCATCTTTAATTGCTGCACGTGAAGGTAAAAACAAAATTGACATGCGTGATATCGAAGAAGCTACAGACCGTGTTATTGCTGGTCCAGCTAAAAAATCACGTGTTATTTCAGATAAAGAACGTAATATTGTGGCTCACCATGAAGCGGGTCATACAGTTATCGGTATGGTACTTGATGAAGCAGAAGTTGTTCATAAAGTAACAATTGTTCCTCGTGGACAAGCTGGTGGTTACGCAATGATGTTACCTAAACAAGATCGTTTCTTAATGACAGAACCTGAATTATTAGATAAAATTTGTGGTTTATTAGGTGGTCGTGTATCCGAAGATATCAATTTCCATGAAGTATCAACTGGTGCATCAAATGACTTCGAAAGAGCAACTCAAATTGCACGTTCTATGGTTACTGAGTATGGTATGAGTAAAAAACTTGGACCATTACAATTCTCATCTAGCGGCGGTGGACAAGTATTCTTAGGTAAGGATATGCAAGGTGAACCTAACTATTCTGGTCAAATCGCTTATGAAATTGATAAAGAAGTTCAACGTATTATTAAAGAACAATATGAACGTTGTAAACAAATCTTATTAGACCATGAAAAAGAACTTAAACTTATCGCTAAAACATTGTTAACAGAAGAAACATTAGTAGCTGAACAAATCCGTTCATTATTCTATGATGGTGTATTACCTGAAGTAGATTATGATGCTGCTCGTGTTGTTAAAGATGAAGATTCTGACTATAGCGAAGGTAAATATGGTAAATCTTACGATGATATCCGCGAAGAACAACTAGAAGAAGGTAAAGAAGACATGCGAGAAGATCGTAAAGAAGATAATGATATGAATCGCGAACGTAGACATCGTCAAAGAGATGATAGAGATAATCATGCAGGACATGATCAATTACGTGACGGTTCAAATGGAGACAATGATCATCATCGTGGACATTCAAATAATGAAGAAGACACAGGTCATGAACAATCTCCAAATATTGATAAACCATATAATCCAAACGATCCAAACAACCCTAGCAATAGATAAGTTTAAACTGGATTATTATCTCCTTTGAGTAAGGCAATGCCCTTTAATCAAAGGAGATTTTTTAATATGTAGTGATCGTGAAAAAGACAATATTAGAGTTGAAAGCAAGTTACTTCATATTCTTATTAAACAAGTGTAGAATAAGTATCCTTAAAGTAAAAATATAGAAATAATTGAAAGATTAAAGCGTAAATAATATCAATATAAAAATAAATGTACTAAAGGAGTTTATAAGGATGACACATGATTATATCGTAAAATCATTAGCTTACGACGGAGAAATACGTGCGTACGCTGCGCTAACAACTGAATCAGTGCAAGAAGCACAAACACGTCATTACACTTGGCCAACAGCATCAGCTGCTATGGGCAGAACAATGACAGCAACTTTATTAATGGGTTCGATGCTTAAAGGTGAACAAAAATTAACAGTAACAGTTGATGGTAAAGGCCCTATTGGAAGAATCATTGCAGATGCAGATGCTGAAGGTAATGTACGTGCCTATGTGGATAAACCACAAACGCATTTTCCATTAAATGAACAAGGTAAATTAGATGTTAGAAGAGCAGTTGGTACAGACGGGTCCATCCAAGTAGTGAAAGATATTGGTATGAAAGATTATTTCTCAGGTGCAAGTCCGATTGTATCAGGTGAACTAGGAGAAGACTTCACATACTATTTTGCGACAAGTGAACAAACACCTTCATCAGTTGGTTTGGGTGTGTTAGTAAATCCTGACAATTCTATTAAAGCTGCTGGAGGATTTATTATTCAAGTAATGCCTGGCGCTAAAGATGAAACTGTAACAAAATTAGAAAATGCTATAAATAATATGCAACCCGTTTCTAAATTAATTGAACAAGGATTAACGCCAGAAGGTATTTTAAAAGAAATACTTGGTGAAGATAACGTTCAAATCTTAGAAACTATGCAAGCTCAGTTTGAATGTAACTGTAGTCATGAGAAGTTTCTAAATGCAATTAAAGGTTTAGGAGAAGCTGAAATCCAAGATATGATTAAAGAAGATCATGGCGCGGAAGCTATTTGTCACTTCTGTGGTAATAAATATAATTATTCAGAAGCTGAACTTGAAGACCTATTAGCTTCAATGAATGCATAATAAAAAATATACTAAAGGCGATAAACCATCATGTGTTTATTGCCTTTTTTATAGGGAAACTAAAATAATGTAAAAGTAAAATGTAACTTGAATCCTAAAATGAGAGAATTAACTTTGTCTTTTTAGAAAATTCTGATAGAATATAGTTATATCCGATAAAAAAACTAAGTTTTAAATATGAAAGTTAAAGGAGCGTTTTTTCAATGGCACAAAAACCAGTAGATAACATTACTCAAATTATTGGCAATACACCGGTAGTAAAATTAAGAAACGTTGTAGATGAAGATGCAGCAGATGTTTATGTAAAACTAGAATACCAAAATCCAGGTGGTTCAGTAAAAGACCGTATCGCATTAGCTATGATCGAAAAAGCTGAAAAAGAAGGAAAAATTAAACCAGGTGATACGATTGTAGAACCAACAAGTGGTAACACAGGTATCGGTTTAGCTTTCGTATGTGCAGCTAAAGGTTATAAAGCAGTATTTACAATGCCTGAAACAATGAGTTCTGAACGTCGTAACTTATTAAAAGCTTATGGTGCAGAATTAGTTTTAACACCAGGTTCAGAAGCTATGAAAGGCGCTATTAAAAAAGCAAAAGAATTAAAAGAAGAGCATGGTTACTTCGAACCACAACAATTCGAAAACCCAGCAAACCCTGAAATTCATGCGTTAACTACAGGCCCAGAATTAGTAGAACAATTTGAAGGTAAACAAATCGATGCTTTCTTAGCGGGTGTAGGTACAGGTGGTACTTTATCTGGTGTAGGTAAAGTCTTAAAAGAAAAATATCCTAATGTTGAAATCGTTGCTATAGAGCCTGAAGCATCACCAGTATTAAGTGGTGGTGAGCCAGGACCACATAAATTGCAAGGTTTAGGTGCAGGGTTCGTACCGGATACTTTAGATACAAATATTTATGATAGTATCATCAAAGTAGACAATGATACAGCTATGGAAACATCACGTCGCGTTGCTAAAGAAGAAGGTATCCTAGCAGGTATTTCTTCTGGTGCTGCAATTCATGCTGCAATTCAAAAAGCTAAAGAATTAGGTAAAGGTAAAACAGTTGTAACAGTATTGCCAAGTAATGGTGAACGTTACTTATCAACACCTTTATATTCATTCGATGATTAATTTTTAAACAATATTTATACGCTAGTGAAGCTTAATTTTGCTTCGCTAGCGTTTTCTTTTTGAAGAGATGAATACCTTGTTTTAAATTATTAAATACTTTGCATGTTTTTTGGCGATTATAAACACTGAAATGTTTAGAAAATGAGTGTATCATTAATATGTGACTATTAAGCAAAAGTAGATATTTTTCTACATATCATTTTCTAAAAGAACGAAGGGTGACGTGACAAGAATGACTAAAACAAAAATTATGGGAATATTGAATGTGACACCAGATTCATTCTCTGACGGTGGTAAGTATAATTCAGTGGATAAAGCGGTCAAACGTGCTAAAGAGATGATAGAAGAAGGTGTGGATATCATTGATGTCGGCGGTATTTCTACACGACCAGGATTCACAGAAATTTCAACGGAAGAAGAGATTGAGCGTGTAGTTCCTGTAGTGAAAGAACTTGCAAAATTAAATATTCAACTTTCAATAGATACATATCGTAGTGAAGTAGCGGAAGCGTGCTTAAAATTAGGTGCAACGATGATCAATGATCAATGGGCAGGGTTATATGATCCTAAAATACTTGATGTTGTGGCTGCTTACGATGCTGAAGTTGTATTAATGCATAATGGTGACGGACAACGCGAACAACCAGTTGTTGAAGAAATGCTATTATCACTTATTACTCAAGCGAACAAAGCAGAAATGGCCGGAATTCCAAAACATAAAATATGGCTAGATCCTGGGATTGGCTTTGCCAAAACACGTGATGAAGAAAATGAAGTAATGGCACGTTTAGATGAACTTGTAGCAACTGAGTATCCTGTTTTATTAGCAACGAGTCGAAAACGTTTTATTAAAGAAATGATTGGTACAGAAACTAAAGCGTTAGAACGTGATGAGGCGACAGCTGCTACAACAGCTTATGGTATAATGAAAGGCGTCAAAGCTGTGCGTGTACATAATGTGCAATTAAACGCTAGATTAGGTCAAAGTATGGATTTCTTAAAGGAGAATGAAGATGAACGACACAATCTTTCTTAATGGTATGAGATTTTACGCATACCACGGTGCTTTATCTGCTGAAAATGAGATAGGTCAAATCTTTGTAGTAGATGTTACGTTGAAAGTGAATTTAGAAGAAGCGGGACAATCTGATAATGTGATAGATACTGTGCATTACGGAGAAGTGTTTGAAGATGTTAAAGAAATCGTTGAAGGTCCACCATGTAATTTAATCGAACATCTAGCTGAACGTATTGCAAAACGTATAAATTCACACTATAATCGTGTAATGGAAACGAAAGTCAGAATCACTAAAGAAAACCCACCTATTCCTGGTCACTATGATGGCGTAGGTATAGAGATAGTGAGGGAGAATCGTTAAATGGTACAAGCTTATTTAGGTTTAGGAAGCAATATTGGTGATAGGGAACAGCAATTACAAGATGCTATAAAAATAATTGATAGTATTGAAGGGATTTCTGTGACTAAGATCTCTCCAATATATGAAACTGCACCAGTGGGGTATACTGAGCAACCCAATTTTTTAAATTTGTGTTTAGAAATTGAAACAGAATTGGAGCCCAAAGAACTTCTTAAATATTGCTTAGAAACCGAACAACGATTACATCGAGTTAGAGACATTCGTTGGGGTCCAAGGACATTAGATGTCGATATTTTGTTATATGGAGATAAGGTTATAGAAGAAGATGACCTTGAAGTTCCCCACCCACGAATGGGTGAACGTGCTTTTGTATTAATTCCATTAAATGATATTGCATCAACACAAATAGAACCTCGTTCAAATACTCGTATCTCTGATTTAGTCATACCAGATGACACAGTGAAGAAATATAAAGGTTAAGAATTATTAATTATGCATTTAATTAATATTATTGAAATGCGAAAATAGTGAAGATCATACTTTGAAAGTGATACAGGTAATGTCAATTTTGTAAAACAATACAATTAAGTAACACTATATTAGTAATATGATATCCTATAAGCAATTTAGAAATAATCCATGGAACGATTTTCATTAAAATGAAATTTAAAGGAGAGAAAGTTATGTCAGAAGAAATGAATGACCAAATGCAGGTCCGTCGTCAAAAACTACAAGAATTAATTGATTTAGGAATCGACCCATTTGGAAAACGTTTTGAGCGCTCAGCTACTGCTAGTGAACTAAAATCACAATGGGATGAATTCTCAAAAGAAGAATTACATGATAAAGAAGATGAAAGTCATGTGTCGATTGCCGGCCGTTTGATGACTAAACGTGGTAAAGGTAAAGCTGGTTTCGCACATGTTCAAGATTTGACTGGTCAGATTCAAATTTACGTGCGTAAGGACCAAATTGGCGAAGAAGATTTCGACAATTTATGGAAAGGTGCAGACCTAGGCGATATTGTTGGTATTGAAGGTGTAATGTTCAAAACAAATACTGGCGAGCTATCAGTAAAAGCTAAGACATTCACTTTATTATCTAAAGCGCTTAGACCTTTACCTGATAAGTTCCATGGTTTACAAGATATTGAACAACGTTATCGTCAACGTTATTTAGACTTGATTACAAATCAAGATAGTACTCAAACATTTATTAACCGCAGTAAAATTATTCAAGAAATGCGTAATTACTTAAATAAACAAGGTTTCTTAGAAGTTGAAACACCAATGATGCATCAAATTGCAGGTGGTGCAGCAGCACGACCATTTGTTACGCACCATAATGCACTAGACGCTACACTTTATATGCGTATAGCAATTGAATTACATTTAAAACGTTTAATTGTTGGTGGCCTTGAAAAAGTCTATGAAATTGGACGAGTATTCCGTAACGAAGGTGTATCAACACGACATAATCCAGAATTTACAATGATTGAATTATATGAAGCATACGCTGATTATCACGATATCATGGATTTAACTGAATCTATGGTAAGACATATCGCTCAAGAAGTATTTGGTTCTGCAAAAGTTCAATACAATGAAGAGGAAATTGACCTAGAGTCTGCCTGGACGCGCCTTCATATTGTAGATGCAGTGAAAGAAGCTACAGGTGTAGACTTCTATCAAATTAAATCTGATGAAGAAGCAATCGCAGCAGCTAAAGAACATGGTATTGAAATTACTGATAATATGAAATATGGTCATATCTTAAATGAATTCTTTGAACAAAAAGTTGAAGAAACGTTAATTCAACCAACATTTATTTATGGACATCCAATTGAAATCTCGCCTTTAGCGAAGAAAAATCCAGAAGATCCTAGATTTACAGACCGTTTCGAGTTGTTTATCGTAGGTAGAGAACATGCGAATGCATTTACTGAATTAAATGATCCAATTGATCAACGTGAACGTTTTGAAGCGCAACTTGTTGAAAAAGCACAAGGTAATGATGAAGCGCATGAAATGGATGAAGATTATATTGAAGCTTTAGAATATGGTATGCCTCCAACAGGTGGTTTAGGTATCGGTATCGATCGCTTAGTTATGTTGTTAACTGACTCTCCATCTATTAGAGACGTATTATTATTCCCTTACATGAGACAAAAATAGATTAAATTAAATATTAGAGATTGAGATAAAGTTTAGGGTTTATTCAAATGTTAACCTAATATATCTCAATCTCTTTTTAATTTTGAGACAGTTATTGTTAATAAAAGAGGCAAAAAGAATAATTAGTTTTCGATTTATATAAAATTAAGAGATTAAATATAATGGTGTGATAAAGGGTTATTATCAAAGGGGGAGTTACAAAAGTAAAAAAGAGTAGAGAAGTTATTATAAAACAATATAAAAAAAGTGTAGTCAATATGCTTGTGATGTGCTAACATAGTAAAAGTGTTCAAAAGAAGCGGAACCGACAAATAATAAACTTGTTAAATAAAAAAAGTTTTAAAAATTAGTTGACTTTGCTTTTTGAATGTTGTAAGATATAAAAGTCGTCAAAAACGAAAGTTAATTTTGTAAAATACTTGTAAAGATAACTTTAACAAAGTGTAAAATTAACTATTGAAAATTAAAATAATCGACATTATAATTAATTGAGTAAGTTATTGTCTGGTGACAATGGCAAGGAGGTCACACCTGTTCCCATGCCGAACACAGAAGTTAAGCTCCTTAGCGCCGATGG
>NZ_JAVSMG010000013.1:0-22973 GCF_033283505.1 Staphylococcus sp. NWU MK-U1
TTATGATAATTAAATGCTTCTAGCGTTTCAAAAGGTTTAAGAAATAGTTTCCAATAACTTTTATATTTATTATAAAGGGGTCTATTAGAGGTTCTATAACAATTCATTACATGAACTCTAGACATATTTAACGCTCGATTCAAAGATTGAACAATATGAAAACGATCAATAATAATCTTCGCGTTAGGAAATAATTGTTTGATTAGTGACATATATGGTTCATACATATCAATCGTTACTGTTTTAACTTTTTGTCTGAGTTTTAAAGAATAGCGATAAAAATGATCTTTTAGCGATTTTAACTTACGATCCGCTACCACATCTACGATGCGGTGCGATACAGCATCTGCATAAATAAAACTCATTTTTCCGATTACGTTTTTAACACTTTTAAATTCGTCCATCATTAAGTGTTCAGGTAGAGCATCAAAAGAAGACTGACCTACGTCGCTTGCCGCTTGATTAATCACTCTAGACACAGTCATTGATGATACTAAGCATGACTTAGCGATAGATTTTTGAGAGCGGTATTCTTGTGCTTTATCTAAAACTGCAAGTTTTGTTTTATTAGAAATAAAACAATGAGCATCGACAATATTAGATTTAGCAGTAAAATGACTGTCACATGATTTACAATAAAATCTTTGTTTTTGAAGTTCTAAATAAGCGGGCATTTCCATAATTTTAAGTAAAGTAATCGTTGAGGTTTTCTTACTATTTTTTACTATAGAGAAATTTTCATTTTTAGTTGAACAATTTTCACAATGTGTAGGTTGATAAGTAAGCTCGGCATAGTAAAACAAGCTCATTCGTCCTTTATGTTTTTTCTCAATCACTTCATCTGAAAAATTTAGATTTTTATCTTTAATTCTTAAAGTATTTAATATAGACTTACACATAGGCGCATTACCTTTCTTTTTTATTTTGTGTGGTAACTAATAATTATAGAGGTAATTGCGCCATTTTTGTATTCAAACATAAAAATTGGACTGATGATTTTTAGTCATCAGTCCAATTTATTATAGAGCCATAATTAAATAAGTTTGCACTTAATTATAATTTAAATGATGAAGTATCAATTTTAACTCCAGGACCCATTGTTGTAGTTACAGCAACAGATTTGAAGTAAGTACCTTTAGCAGATGATGGTTTAGCTTTAGCTAATACATCTTGTAAAGTTTTGAAGTTTTCAACTAATTTTTCATCGCTGAATGAAACTTTACCGATTGAAGCATGTACGATACCTGCTTTTTCAGCACGGTATTCAACTTTACCAGCTTTGATTTCTTCAACAGCTTTTTTAACATCCATAGTTACTGTACCAGTTTTAGGGTTTGGCATTAAACCTTTAGGTCCTAATACACGACCTAATTTACCAACTTCGCCCATCATGTCTGGTGTAGCTACTACTACGTCAAAGTCGAACCAACCTTGTTGGATTTTTTGTACGTATTCAGATTCACCTACGTAATCTGCGCCTGCTTCTTCTGCTTCAGTGATTTTGTCACCTTTAGCAAATACTAATACACGTTGTGATTTACCAGTTCCGTTTGGTAATACTACTGCACCACGGATTTGTTGGTCATTTTTACGTGTATCAATTCCTAAACGGAAAGCAACTTCAACTGATGCGTCGAAGTTAGCAATGCTTGTTTCTTTAGCTAAGCTGATTGCTTCTTCAACACTATAATGTTTAGTACGATCAACTTTATTAGCTGCTTCTTGATACTTTTTACCTTTTTTAGCCATTTATTGTTCCTCCTTTAGTGGTTTTAGCGGAATTTCCTCCCACGCTTACTTGTGCCTAACACAAGTTAAGAGCAGATAACAGATGAATGTCTAATGTTTGAGTAATCTTAAGAAAGATTACTAGTCATCCAGACTAATCATAGACAATATTGTCGTTGTCATTTCTGTTACCTGCTATCGTCTATCAGTTTATTTCAAAATTAAACTAACTTTGTATTCATTAATTATTGTACAGTGATACCCATACTACGAGCAGTACCTTCGATAATACGCATAGCTGCTTCTTCGTCTGCAGCGTTTAAGTCTTGCATTTTAGTTTGAGCAATTTCACGTACTTGATCTTTAGTTACTGTAGCAACTTTAGTTTTGTTAGGTTCACCAGAACCTTTTTCTACGCCAGCTGCTTTTTTAAGTAGTACTGGAGCCGGTGGAGTTTTAGTAATGAATGTAAATGAACGATCTTCATAAACACTGATTTCTACCGGAATGATTAAACCTGCTTGTTCTTGTGTACGTGCGTTGAATTCTTTACAGAATCCCATGATGTTCACACCTGCTTGACCTAATGCTGGACCAACTGGTGGTGCTGGGTTCGCTTTACCTGCAGGAATTTGTAATTTAACTACTTTTTCTACTTTTTTAGCCACGATGTGCACCTCCTTGATATCGTGATGTGGTCACAGGGCTCAGTTTTGCCCTCCCACTCATAAACATTTCGTGACGAAATGAGCGCTATAAAAACGCGACCACATTATTTTAACACTGAACCAACTTAAAAAGCAATAGTAAAATTTCATCTTTTTTGTTGTTCAATATTTTTCCAAATTTAATTGATTATAGTTTTTCTATTTGATCAAATTCAACTTCAACTGGTGTTTCTCTTCCGAACATATCAACTAATACTGTTAATTTAAATTTATCAGGTTCGATTTCTTGAACTTCTCCAACTTGATTAGCGAACGGTCCAGATTTAATACGAACTTGTTCTCCGACATCTAATTCTACATCGATTGTTTTTTCTTTAAGTCCCATTTGTTTTAAAATGAATCTCATTTCTTCAGGTAATAATGGGTTTGGCTTAGAACCTGCTCCAGCTGAACCAACGAATCCTGTAACACCAGGTGTGTTACGTACTACATACCAAGATTCATCAGTCATCACTAGTTCTACAAGTACATAACCAGGGAACGTTTTTTTAAGTTGCTTTTTAGCTTTACCATCTTTAACTTGTGTTTCTTCCTCTTCAGGTATGACAACTCTAAAAATCTGTTCTGTCATATTCATTGATTCTACTCTTTTTTCTAAATTCTTCTTAACTTTATTCTCATATCCAGAATACGTATGCACAGCATACCAACGCTTTGCGCCAACCTCTTCAGACATGTTGTCACTCCTTATTCTTATCTAAATAGTTCAATTAAATTCCCAATACCTATATCTAATACCCAGAAAAAGACCATAAAGAAGATTACTGTAGAAACTACAATTACAGTATATTTAAAAAGTTCTTCTTTTGTTGGCCAACTCGTTTTTTCCATTTCACTTTTAACGCCTTGGAAGAAACTATCTTTTTCTTTGTTTGTGCCTTTATCTTTAGCCATCAAAATTACCTCCATACTCACAGTTAGTTAACCGTTGACTTTAATAGCAATACTTTCACTATTATTTAGACTCTTTATGAATCGTATGTGCATTACATCTCGAACAATATTTTTTTATTTCTAGTCTCGTTGCAGAAGTTTCTTTTTTCGGTACGTTATAATTTCTAGTACCACAAACTTCACAAATTAAAGGTACTTTTTTCAAATCAGTTCACCTTTGCTCATTTTAATACCAGTATACTATACATAAACCTAACATTAAATGTCAAACAAGCGCCGTTATGTATGAGTTGATACAACTTAATAAAGACGCTTCAATAAATAGTACTTCATTTTCATTTTACAACGTTGAATACTATTGTAAACCACTTTATCTTTAATACCTAGTTGTTTTGCAATTTCACTAGGTGAATAATCAGACATTAGTAATTCAGCTACGCTTCGCTCGAATCGACTTAATACTGTTAAACTACTCACTAGCAATTCTCGCTTCTCTTTTATCATGCAAATATCTTCAATATGTTTACTTGATTGATTCAATTTGTAGTCAATAACATAGTCATTAATGATGCTATCGTGCTTATCAGTCTCAATATACTTCCTTCTCCAAAAATCATTTCTCATCGATCGTACGATACAATTCAAATAGTGTTCGAAGGGAACGTCTGTACTAAAATCAAATGTATGAAGCGCTAAATAAATCCTGATTAAAGTTTCTTGTACTAAATCTTCAATATCTTCATTTTTCATTCCATAACTTTTAAATTTTATAAAAAGTTTAGGTTGTATGTGGTTTACTATATCTATAAATAATCTCTCTTGTTCGTGACTACTACGACTATTTTGGAATGCTTTAAAGGTCTTCTCTAGTTGTATAAATTGATGTGCCATAAACCTTACCTTTCAAATTAAGTTAGGCAAAGTTTATATGAAGTCATTTTCAAAAGACAAGTGGACGATTTTAATCTTTGTTATGATTTCCACGTCTAATCTTTTCAAATTCTGCTAATACATCATTTGATAACGAAATGCGTGTTCTCGGTTTACTTTCTGTGAAATCATCTAATGACTTACTCACTGTGATTTCATTTTCTCTTAAATCACGCCACATCTCTCTCGAAGATACACGATATGCGCCAGCACCAAATATTGCATGTTGCTCGCTCATATCACTGGTTACAACGGTAATATGTGTCGTGTGCTTGTTATATAAATTATAAACATAACGTTCTATATAGCTATCCGCAGTCTCTTTTTCTTTTGTAAATACTGTTTTCACACCATGATAAATGTATTCTCTTTCTATACCTGATTGTTCATATGCATCAAACACACATACAATTTCATCAGCTACAACAGCATTATAGTTTGCTATAGCATCTAATAATTGCTCTCGTGCTTCTTGCAAATTATCTTTTGCAATTTTACCGAGTTCAGGTGACTGTCCAATCATATTGTAGCCATCAATTATCAAATATTTATCTTTCATGCGTTATCTCCGACTTGATGACGTTTACGATATACTTCATACATCATTAAACTAGCAGCTACCGATGCATTGAGGCTATTAACATGTCCAACCATAGGTATTTTAATGTAAAAATCACATTTATCTTTCACTAATCTACTCATGCCTTGTCCTTCACTACCGATAACGATAGCTAATGGCATATCCGCCGCCATATCTCTATAGTCTGTTGCATTATCCGCTTCAGCACCTGCTACCCAGTAGCCATGTTCTTTTAATTCGTCAATTGTTTTTGCTAAATTCGTAACACGCATAACTGGAACATGTTGTATCGCACCTGTTGATGCTTTAGCAACTGTTTGCGTTAACGCTACTGAACGTCTTTTAGGAATAATAACACCATCAACACCGCTAGCATCTGCCGTTCTCAATATAGAGCCTAAGTTATGAGGATCTTCAAGGCCATCTAAAATCACTACAGTTGATAAACCTTCTTTATCCTTTTGAGATTGAATAAATTGATCGAAATCAGCATATTCATATGGTGCAATAAGTGCAGCAACACCTTGATGAGGTGCATTTGCTAAATTATCTAATTTGGATTTTGGAACTGTTTGCACAATCAATTTTTGCTCTTTAGCATTTTGTAAAATATCATTGATTTGTTGCTTTCTGATTCCCTCTTGTATCCAAATTTTATTAATAGTATGGCCAGAAACAATCGCTTCTTTAACAGCATGCCTACCGACAATAACGATATCTTCCACTGTTTTCACTACCTTTCATTGACTGTTTGAACAATCATATCAAGTAAATTTTTCAATCTTTCTTCTTGATGATCTAAATATAAATATCCAATGACTGCTTCTAAACCAGAACTTTTACGATAAGTTTGAATATCCGTATTTTTAGCCTTAGTGTGACTTTTAGCATTACGACCTCTTTTAACAATATCTAATTCTTCATCCGTGAACCAACCCATTTCAAATAATGTTTCTAAAGTTTGCGCCTGACTTTTCGCAGACACATAACTTTTCGAAACTTGATGCAATCGATTAGGCTTACTTTGTAATTTAAGAACGATATATTCTCGCACGTGCTGGTCCAACACTGCGTCACCCATGTAGGCTAGTGTTAACGGGTTTAACAATTTAATATCCATATTATCCACGTTTAAAGCGTACACCTTGTGGCGTATCCTCTAATATAATGTTTTGTTCTTTAAGCATGTCTCTTATTTCATCTGCACGTGCAAAGTCTTTATTTTTACGCGCTTCATTACGTTCTTCGATGAGCTTTTCAATATCTTCATCAAGTAACATATCTGATTTATTACCTTTTAGTGGAACTCCAAGTACATCACTAAATATCTGATAAACTTCTTTGAATCGAGAAATGACTTGAGTAGATGTATTGTTCTCTAAAACATATTTATTCGCAAGTTTAGATAAATCGTACCAAGCCGTAACAGCATTAGCGGTATTGAAATCATCATCCATTACTGTCTCAAATTGCTCTAAAATAGCATCAATTTGTTCGATATATTTAGATTGGTCAACGATGTCTGTCGCGATTGTTTCACGTTCTTCTATTAATTGATAGCTATTACGAATGCGTTCTAAACCACTCTTAGCTGCATTAACAAGTTCTAGATTATAGTTAATAGGACTTCTATAATGTACGCTAATCATGAAGAATCGCAGTACGTCAGGATCTACTTCTTTTATGATGTCATGAACTAGTATAAAGTTACCTAACGATTTACTCATTTTCTCGTTATCTATATTTATAAAACCATTATGCATCCAGTAATTAGCAAATGGGGCATGATTATGCGCTTCTGATTGCGCAATTTCGTTTTCGTGATGAGGGAATTGTAAGTCAGAACCACCAGCATGAATATCAATTGTTTTGCCTAGTTCATGAAACGCCATTACTGAACATTCAATATGCCAACCTGGACGCCCTTCACCAAAAGGACTTTCCCAACTAATTTCACCTGGTTTTGCTTTTTTCCATAAAGTAAAGTCTAACGCATCTTCTTTTTGTTCCCCAGCTTCTATTCTTGCTCCTACCTTTAAATCATCTAATGACTGATGGCTTAATTTACCGTAACCTTCAAATTTGCGTGTTCTAAAGTAGACATCGCCGTCACTCTCATAGGCGTAACCTTCATCAACTAGCTCTTTAATAAAATCAATAATCTCATCCATATGATTCATTACACGTGGATTCGAAGTCGCTTTCTTAACGTTTAATGCACCAACATCTTCATAAAACGCTTTAATGTATCTATCTGCAATATCCGGTACACTCTCATTCAATTCCTTAGAACGGTTTATTAATTTATCGTCTACATCTGTGAAGTTTGAAACATAAATCACTTCGTATCCTTTATATTCAAAATATCTACGTACAACATCATAATTTATGGCAGGACGTGCATTACCAATGTGAATATAATTGTATACTGTCGGACCACAGACATACATTTTCACCTTACCTGGTTCGATAGGTTCAAATGTCTCTTTTTGACGCGTTAATGTATTATATAATGTAATCATCTTTAATCTCTCCGTTCTTCGCTTTTTCAAGTTGTTTTTCTAGCTGCTTAATTTGTTCATATAAAGGGTCAGGTAAATTACGGTGATCAAATGTTTTACCGATACGTTTACCCTCTTGTTTAACAATATGTCCCGGAATACCGACTACAGTCGTGTAACTTGGAACTGATTGTAATACCACTGAATTCGCACCAATATTCACATTCGAATCAATTTGAATATTACCTAACACTTTTGACCCAGCTGCGATTAATACATTATCACCAATATCAGGGTGACGTTTTCCTTTTTCTTTGCCCGTACCACCCAGTGTTACACCTTGATAAATAGTCACATTATCACCAATTGTACAAGTCTCACCAATTACTACACCCATACCATGGTCTATAAATAAGCGTTTGCCAATTTTCGCGCCTGGATGTATTTCAATACCTGTAAAGAAACGTGATACTTGAGATATAATTCTCGCCAATACATAGCGTTTCTTATTATATAGTTTATGTGCAATAAGGTGACTCCAAACTGCATGTAATCCAGCATATGTTGTAATAACCTCAAATGTTGTACGAGCTGCTGGGTCTTGTTCGAATACCATTTTCACATCGTCTCTCATTCTTTTTATCAAGACTGTCGCCCCCTCAGTTTTTTAAAAAGTTTAAAAATTTCCAAATTTAATAGCAAAATACTTAAATACACTCTAAATAAAATAATTAGCGCCCCTAACACATAAGATGCTAGAGGCGCTACTGCACGGTTCCACTCTGTATTCTAGATAAATGCAAGCTAGTATATCTATATAACTATAGGTTACTAGATTCAGTTTATCATACTCATTTACTATATTTAGTTGATTATACAAAGGTGCATTCAACATCGTCTATGGCGTACTCACAGCAACCGTACACTCTCTGATATCATAGTCCAATATTTACTAATCCTTCGCCTTTAAATACTCATACCAAAATGGCTTCGCCATCTTTAACTTTATCATATTTGCTTTAATGTAAAATTTCAAGTGTTAGATAAGTTAAATTAGCATCTCATTCGCGCAACTTGCCTGATGTCCTTTACACGAATTTTTTCAATCGTGAAAGCACTTTATCTTTACCTAATACTTCAATTGTATTAGGTAATTCAGGACCATGCATTTGACCAGTTACGGCAACACGAATAGGCATGAATAATTGTTTACCTTTAATACCTGTTTCTTTTTGTACTTCTTTAATTGTTTTCTTAATGTCAGCCGCTTCAAATGGTTCTAAAGCTTCTAATTTACCATATAAATGTGTCATCAATTCAGGAACTTGTTCACCATTAAGGACTTCTTGCTCTTCTTCTCCTAATTCAGGCATCTCATGGAAGAACATTTCAGATAAAGGTACAATTTCGCCTGCATAGCTCATTTCTTTTTGATATAGTGCCACTAATTTGCGACCCCATTCTTTATCATCTTCACTTGGAGATTCTGGGATTAAATTAGCTTTAATAAGATGAGGCAATGCAAGTTCAAATACTGTGTCAGTATCTTTTGTTTTCATATATTGGTTATTAACCCATGCTAATTTTTGTCTATCGAACATCGCTGGTGATTTAGAAAGACGTTTTTCATCAAAGATCTTAATAAATTCTTCTTTAGAAAAGATTTCTTCCTCTCCTTCTGGAGACCAACCTAATAATGTAATAAAGTTAAATAACGCTTCTGGCAAGTAACCTAAATCACGATATTGCTCAATAAATTGTAAAATTTGGCCATCACGTTTACTTAATTTTTTACGTTCTTCATTAACAATTAGCGACATATGACCAAAGCGTGGCGCTTCCCAACCAAATGCTTCATAAATCATAAGTTGTTTTGGTGTGTTAGAAACGTGATCGTCACCACGAATAACATCGGAAATTTCCATATAATGATCATCGATAGCTACAGCAAAGTTATAGGTAGGGATGCCATCTTTTTTAACGATAACCCAATCACCTATATTGTTTGAATCGAATGAAATTTCACCTTTAACCATATCATTGAACGTATACGTTTGATCTTGAGGCACACGGAATCTAATTGATGGGCGACGACCTTCAGCTTCAAATTGTTGACGTTCTTCTTCAGTTAAATGTGCATGTTGACCACCATAACGAGGCATTTCACCACGTGCGATTTGATCTTCACGTTCTTTTTCAAGCTCTTCTTCAGTCATGTAACATTTGTACGCTTTATCTTCGTCCAATAATTGTTGAATAAGTGGATTATAGATATCACCACGTTCTGATTGACGATAAGGTCCATAACCTTTGTCTTTATCGATTGATTCGTCCCAATCTAATCCTAACCATTTTAAGTTATCAAATTGAGATGACTCACCATCTTCAAGGTTACGTTTACTATCCGTATCTTCAATACGCACTACGAAATCACCATCATAATGCTTAGCAAATAAATAATTAAATAATGCAGTTCTTGCATTACCAATGTGTAAATATCCAGTTGGACTTGGCGCATATCTCACTCTAATGCGTTCACTCATCGTATTCACTCCTATAAATATTAGTTATGTTTTAACTTCGAATTTATACGCTTTATCTAATACAGGCTACAAACTTTACACTCTAACCGAGTCGTTCTACGCCAGTAAGAAACATCTTCAAACCATTAGAAAAAAGCTATTCTAAACTATCATTTTAGACATGTTCCCGAATAACTTTCCACTTTACATTACCCTTAGATAAAAGTTCGCATTTCTTCATTATTGTAGCACTAAATCAATACTTTGATAAGTCACTTGTTTACGCTATAGATTATCATTAATTCATACATCTACTTTATGTAAATAGGTTCCATGCTTCGCTTCTTGAAAAGAGTGCCCTCCACATTTAGCGTTTCACATGAAACCTAATCACTTACAATAATTTAATTTTTTTATAATTGAACGTATCTTCTTAATCTCTAAGTTTAAAGAACATATTTATCATTACTCTGAATAGTCTATTTTTTTAGCGAAAATAATACGTCCTGATGATGTTTGTAATAAACTGATGACTTCTAAATCTACATGTTTACCTACAAGTGATTTCGCATTGTCAACGACTACCATTGTGCCGTCATCTAAATAGCCTACACCTTGACCTGGCTCTTTACCCATTTTAGTCAATAGAATATTAATACGGTCACCTTGATGAACATTCGGTTTAATTGCTTCAGATAAGTCGTTTACATTTAAAGCTTTAATTCCTTGAACGTGACATACTTTATTTAAATTAAAATCGGTAGTAATCACATGCGCATGATAAGTCTGTGCTAACTTTACCAATAGTTCATCAATATCACTGTGAGACTTTTGTGGATGTATCACGCGTGTAGGATACTCTAAGTCATACAATTCATTTAATATATCTAAACCGCGTTGTCCTTTCTCACGTTTCACACTATCATTCGCATCAGCTACAACTTGAAGTTCATTAATAACACCTTGCGGGATAAGGATTTCACCATCTATAAAACCACAACGAATGACATCTAAAATACGTCCATCGATAATTGCACTTGTATCTAAAAGTTTAGGTACAGCACTAATATTACTTTTAGACATAGAGCGTGCCATATTTTCCGGCAAGAACATTAACATTTCGTCACGCTTTTTTAAACCAAATTGGAAACCTAAATAACATAGCAATAATGTAATAATAAGTGGTACTAGATGATTTAATATCGTGTTTCCAATCATTTCTAGAATAAACGAAGCCATAACTGATATAAATAATCCAATGATAAGTCCAAGTGTTGCAAATAAAATTTCAACAGCACTACGTTGCATAATCCAATGTTCAATGGCTTTAAAAGTTTTCGTAACTTTATTAATAAAGAAGCCAAAAATCAAGAAAAATACTACTATTCCAATTAAGCCATCAATATAATAGTTATGTAAAAATGGGTAACCATCAATATTAAAATCCTTGAGTATTTCAGGTATCAGCAAAATACCAAGTGCAGCACCTAGAATAATATATATGATGATTACAATTCCTTTTAGTACTTTCATAAGTCTCACCTCTTTTTCACTTTATTTACGATTTGAATGCATATTTTAGTGCATCATGTACTGTAGACACTCCTACTACTTTAATGCCTTCAGGAAATTGCCACCCACCGATATTTGTCTGTGGAATAATAACACGTTCAAAGCCTAATTTAGCTGCTTCTTGAACACGTTGTTCAATTCGAGAAACACGTCTCACTTCACCGGTCAAACCTACTTCTCCAATATAACAATCAAGCCCATCTACTGCTTTATCTTTAAAACTTGAAGCTGTTGCTACTATAACACTTAAATCAACTGCCGGCTCTGTCAATCGAACGCCACCAGCTACTTTAATATATGCATCTTGTTGTTGTAATAAATAGTTTTCTTTTTTCTCTAATACAGCCATTAATAAACTCAAACGATTATGATCTATACCTGTTGCCATACGTCTAGGGTTATTAAATGTTGTAGGAGTCACTAAGGCCTGAACTTCTATTAATAGAGGTCGTGTGCCTTCCATAGTTGCTACAATCGTTGATCCCGGTACATTGGTAGAACGTTCCTCTAAGAACATTTCAGAAGGATTATGAACGCCTTTTAATCCGCTTTGTTTCATTTCAAAAATGCCCATTTCATTAGTAGAACCAAAACGGTTCTTAACCGCTCTCAAGATACGATAAGCATGATGCTCATCTCCCTCAAAGTACAGTACAGTATCAACCATATGTTCTAATAGACGCGGTCCTGCAATTTGACCTTCTTTTGTAACATGTCCGACGATAAATGTTGCAATATTCATTTGTTTAGCAATATTCATTAAACTCTGTGTACTCTCTCTAACTTGAGACACAGAACCAGGTGCCGAACTAATTTCAGGATGATATATTGTTTGAATAGAATCCACAACTAAAATATCAGGTTGTGCTTGCTGAACTGTTTGATGTATTACCTCTAAATCTGTTTCTGCTAACACATTTAAATTACTCGAATCTTCATCTAGTCGATCGGCACGTAATTTAGTTTGATTTAGTGATTCTTCACCTGTAATATACAGTACATTTAATTTTTGTGACAATGATGCACAAATTTGCAGTAATAACGTTGATTTACCAATACCAGGATCTCCACCTATTAACACTAAAGAACCACTTACAATGCCACCGCCTAAAACGCGGTTGAACTCTTTTGATTCTGTCTGAACTCTCGGTGTCACTTCATTCTTGATATCATTTAATTTCTGGACTTTTGCGCTAGACGTTGATGTCTTTACGCCGTGTTTAGGATTTGAAGCTTTTTCAACAATTTCCTCCATTTGATTCCATGACCCACAATTAGGACACTTTCCCATCCATTTTGGAGATTGATAGCCGCAAGCCATACACTCAAAAATTACTTTCTTTTTGGCCAAAATTGCACCCCCGATTTTTCTTTGAACAAATCTATTTTATATGTAACGTTGCACAATGACAAATGTAAACTAAAGCAAATTAGTATAAATTTGATTCTATTTATTTTAGTGATGATTAATACTTATAATGATTAAAATTGATTCATTGAAATCAAAAAAATTAAAGCTGAGACATATCTTATTCGAATGTCTCAGCTTATATATTTAACATTAATTTTATTGTATTATGCTTCAGTTTCAGTTACTTCGTTGCCTTCATCTGAAATACCATTATTTTTTTCATTGATATTATATTTAAATTCATCACCATCATGATCGATGACAACTTCTTTACCTTCAATTTGGTTACCGTCTAAAATTAATTCACTCAAGTTATCTTCAACTGTTTTTTGAATAGCTCTGATTAATGGACGGGCACCATATTCTGGATCATAGCCTTCTTCAGCAATTTTTTCTTTTGCTTTATCAGTTACAACAATATTAATATCTTGCTCAGATAGTCGTTGTGTTAGTTTATTAACCATCATTGTAACGATTTCTTTCAATTCATCTTTAGAAAGTTTATGGAATACGATGATGTCGTCAACACGGTTTAAGAACTCTGGACGGAATGAATTTTTCAATTCTTTCATCATAGTCTTGCGAATTGTTTCATAGTCATGACCTTCAGAACCGCCACCGAAACCAGCAAAACGTTGATCTTGTAATTCTTGTGCACCGACATTTGAAGTCATGATAATCACTGTATTTCGGAAATCAACTTGACGTCCTTTTGTATCAGTTAAATGACCATCGTCTAGAACTTGCAATAGAATATTAAATACATCTGGATGCGCCTTTTCGATTTCATCAAATAAGATAACTGAGTATGGTTTACGTCTTACTTTTTCAGTTAATTGGCCACCTTCATCATGACCTACATAGCCCGGAGGCGCTCCAACTAAACGACTCACAGCATGTTTTTCCATAAACTCACTCATATCAACACGAATCATTGCATCTTCTTCACCAAACATTGATTCTGCTAATGCTCTAGCTAATTCTGTTTTACCTACACCTGTTGGACCTAAGAAGATAAAACTACCGATTGGACGTTTAGGATCTTTCAATCCTGCACGAGCACGGCGTACCGCTTTACTAATAGAAGTTACAGCATCATTTTGGCCTATAACTCTATCATGTAACGTTTGTTCAAGATTTAATAATCGATCTGATTCAGTTTCATTAATTTTTGTCAGCGGGATACCTGTCCAACCTGCAATGACTTCACCAATATCTTCTTTAGATAGAGAAGTGGATTGATCGCCTTGAGTTGTTTTCCACTCATTTTTGGCATCTTCATATTGTTTTTCAAGTTTAGTTTGTTTATCACGTAAATTAGCAGCATTTTCAAATTCTTGAGCATGAACTGCTGCGTCTTTTTCATTTTTTACTTTTTCAATTTCTTGCTCAATTTCTTTCAAGTTATTTGGTGTTGTATGACTTTTCAGTCTTACTTTTGAACTTGCTTCATCAATTAAATCAATCGCTTTATCGGGTAAGAAACGATCTGATACATAACGATCACTTAATTTAGCAGCCGCTTCAAGTGCTTCATCTGAAATATTGATGCGGTGATGTGCTTCATAACGATCACGTAATCCTTTTAAAATTGCAATTGTGTCTTCAACTGTTGGTTCATCAACTTGAATAGGTTGAAAACGACGTTCTAACGCTGCATCTTTCTCGATGTTTTTACGATATTCATCTAATGTTGTCGCACCGATACATTGTAATTCACCACGTGCTAATGCTGGTTTTAATATGTTTGACGCATCGATTGCGCCTTCAGCTCCACCAGCACCAACTAATGTGTGTAATTCATCAATGAATAAGATTACGTTACCAGCTTGATGAATTTCTTCCATTACCTTTTTCAAACGTTCTTCAAATTCACCACGATATTTAGTACCAGCTACAACTGTTCCCATATCAAGTGACATCACGCGTTTACCTTTAAGTGTCTCAGGTACTTCATTATTAACAATAGCTTGAGCAAGGCCTTCTGCAATTGCAGTTTTACCTACACCTGGTTCACCAATTAGTACAGGATTGTTTTTAGTACGACGACTTAACACTTCAATTACACGAGTAATTTCTTTATCTCTACCAACAACTGGATCTAACGTTCCATCTTTGGCAATGACAGTTAAATCACGTGCTAATCCATCTAATGTAGGTGTATTATTTGATTTATTTGCTGTAGCATTTTTATTGCTCATTTCAGGACTACCTAGCGCTTTGACGACTTGGGCACGCGCTTTCGTAATATTTAAATCAAGATTAGCAAATACGCGAGCAGCTACGCCTTCATTTTCACGAATTAAACCTAGTAATATGTGTTCTGTACCTACAAAGTTATGGTGTAACTTTCTTGCTTCATCCATTGAAAGTTCAATTACTTTCTTAGCTCTGGGTGTATAATGCAATGTTCCTGTTTGATCTTGTCCGTGACCGATTAATTTTTCGACTTCTTCAATCACTTTATCTTCGGTAATATTAAAGCTTTCTAATACTTTAGCAGCAATACCTTCTGGTTCTTTCATTAAACCTAATAACAAATGTTCTGTACCTATATTAGAATGATTTAAACGTATTGCTTCTTCTTGTGCGTGTGCTAGGACACGTTGTGCACGTTCAGTTAATCTACCAAATAGCATATATTTTTGTACCTCCTATTGAGTATATTCTCTTAATATATTTGCTCTCTTTTCATTTACAGAGATTGTTTCATCTTCATCGTTATAGATAAACGCTGATTGAATACTTACCATTAATTCATTAAATTTAAAATCACTCAATGTTAAATACCCTAAATCGATACCTAATTTCACTTCACTTAAACGATAAGAAGCTTCTTCCATTGAAATGATTCGACTATTTTGTAAAATACCCAATGACCGATAAATACGGTCTAGCGTTTCTAATTCATTGTATTGAGTTAAACGTTCACGAATTTGCATTTCTTCATTTATGATTTGTTGAACAACTTCAGTTAAATTATCTATGATTTCATCTTCAGTCTTACCAAGTGTTAATTGATTTGAGATTTGATAAATATGGCCATACACTTGCGAGCCTTCTCCATATATACCTCGAATTGTAAAACCGAAACGATTAATTGTCTGTGCAATACGATTCATACGTTTCATAATGGATAATCCTGGCAAGTGTAACATCACACTTGCTCGCATACCTGTACCAATGTTTGTTGGACACGTAGTTAAATATCCTAAATGTTCATCATAACTAATGTCTAGTGATTGATCTAACGTATCATCAATCTCACTAGCTTTGTTATATAAGTCTTGTAAAGATAAATCGGTGCCCATTGCTTGTATGCGTATATGATCTTCTTCATTAATCATAATGCTTATTGATTCATCTTTATTCAATAACACTGCTGATGCGGGTTGTTTAATCAGTTCAGGACTAATTAAATGTTTTGCAACAAGTTTCATTTTGTTTTGTTGATCCATTGTATCCAAACGCATTAGATCTAAATCAGGCAATACATCTTGTACTTCATTTATAACTCTGAAGCCATCTTGTTCTGATGGAAACATGAGTGGGTGAACGTGATTTTCTAAGTTTCTAGCCAATCGAATTCTTGATGACATAACAATTGGAGATTCTTCAGTTTCCTTCATCCATTCACTGATATGTGCATTCATATCACTCATTGCGTTCCACCCCGCTCTCGTCTTTCAAGGCTTTTATTTCGTCTCTAACGATTGCAGCTTCTTCAAAGTTTTGTTCATCTATTAGTACATTAAGATACTTTGTTTTTTCCTCAATTTGTTTCTTGATGGCAAGTTTCTTATGAGAAGAACGAGGTGTTTTACCTACGTGTTCAAATTGTCCACCTTGAACGCGTCTTACTATATCTACGATGTCATCTTTGAAAGTGGCATAACAATTTGCACACCCGAATTTCCCTACATGCGCAATATCTTTTAATGTCATCTTACACGTTGGACATCGCTTCTCTTCTTGAAAAGCTACTTCATGGAAATTAATACCATGTTTCGTTGCCAAATGTTGCAATATTTGTTTGACGACAAATGCTTCTTCAATATCGTCTTGAAACTGAGAATGTGGGGATGGCGTTTCATTTTGTTGCCAAGGGTTTTCACCTTGAGCACATATAGAACATACCCATTTCTCAGAAGTGCCTTCTTTACTTTTTACTGTAAGTTTAACCTCTGCTTCATTTAAATGACAGTTTTCGCAAAGCACACATAGACACCTCGCTTTTCTATTAATAAAAATTAATGATTGGTAACAAACGTTTTAAAATATTCGCTCTAATAATATCTCGAGCAACAACATCCATTTTCAAAGTCTCACGATCAACTATAACTTGAATCATTCTTGCTTCTCTTTCATTAATGAGACCTTTATCTAGCAAACCATCTAAAATATAGTAAGCTTGTTGCTGGGAAATGGATGGCCCAATGATTTGCAACAGATGATTAATATACCCCGTTGCATCTTTATTTTCAATTTTGGTGATTCGGATATAACCTCCACCACCTCGTTTACTTTCTATTTCATAACCATGTTCGTTTGTGAATCTAGTTTTAATGACATAATTTAATTGAGAAGGTACACAGTCGAACCGTTGAGCAATATTTGCTCGTTGAATTTCTACCACGTCTTCATTACTTTCTTCGAATAACTTTTTAATGTATTGTTCTATGATGTCAGACATGTTGTGCATGTTTTACCACCTCTTTTGACCTTCTTTGACTATATTATATGAGCATCTTTGACCTTTTTCAACCAATTTGTTTTTTAATTTTCTAAAATTATTGATGTTACATGTAAGAATTTATTGTATTATATTAGTTAAGTAAATTTAAAGGAGTAGAATTATGCATATTCTTATTGGGATTATAGGGATAATTTTCTTTTTGGCACTTGCATTTTTGTTTAGCTCTGACAGAAAAAATATCCGCTGGCAATATGTTGGTATTTTATTAGTTATCCAACTTGTGTTCGCGTTTATTTTATTGAAAACGACAGCAGGTATTACAGTTATTGGGGGCATTTCGGAAGGATTTAACTACTTATTACAAAAAGCTGCAGAAGGGGTCAACTTCGTGTTTGGCGGATTTAAGTTCGTAGATCCTAAAAACCCACCATTCTTCTTCAGTGTGTTACTACCAATTGTATTTATTTCAGCATTAATTGGTATCTTACAATATACTCGAATCTTACCATGGATTATTAATGTTTTAGGATTCTTAATTTCTAAAATTAATGGTATGGGACGTTTAGAATCATACAATGCAGTTGCTGCTGCAATCTTAGGTCAATCTGAAGTATTCATTTCATTGAAACAACAGTTACCTTACATACCTAAACAACGTTTGTACACATTAACAGCTTCAGCAATGTCTACAGTATCAGCGTCAATTATTGGTGCATACTTCACATTGATTGAACCTAAATATGTTGTTACAGCTGTTGTATTAAACTTATTTGGTGGTTTCATTATTGCTTCAATCATTAACCCTTATAAAGTTAATGAAGAAGACGATAAACTATTAGTAGACGAAAGCGAAACTAAAAAACAGTCATTCTTCGAAATGTTAGGAGAATACATTTTAGATGGTTTCAAAGTTGCAGTAATCGTAGGCGCAATGTTAATTGGTTATATTGCAATCATCGCATTATTAAACGGTTTAGTAAGTGGTGCATTTAGCTTAGTATCAGGTGGCGCAATTAAATGGGACTTCCAAACATTAATCGGATTTGTCTTTGCACCATTAGCATTCTTAGCTGGTGTACCTTGGGAAGACGCTGTTAAATCAGGTTCCGTTATGGCAACTAAATTATTATCTAATGAATTTGTTGCAATGCAATCATTAGGTAACTTAAAAGATATATCTGAACATGCGAAAGGTGTAACGTCTGTATTCTTAGTATCATTCGCAAACTTCAGTTCAATCGGTATTATCTCAGGTGCCATTAAATCACTTAACTCTGAAAAAGGTGATGTCGTAGCGCGCTTTGGACTTAAGTTATTATTTGGTGCAACATTAGTATCATTCATTTCAGCTGCAATTGCTGGTTTCTTTATCTAATATCGAAATTAAATAACCTAGAACTTCCAATTTATAAAGAAGTTCTAGGTTATTTTTTTGCAAATTGAAGACTTTTAAAACGTCCCCAAACTTGCCATTATTCATTTATTTAACCATATGATCAATAAAGTATTGCGTTACTCTGTAATCATCTGTTAATTCCGGATGGAATGATACGCCCAAATATTTGCCTTGTTTTACTGCTACAATCTTATCGCCAACTGTACTTAATATTTCTACGCCCTCTTCAACACTAGCGATATGAGGTGCTCTAATAAATACACCTTCAATGTCTTCAGCAATACCTTTAATATCTAACTCTGCTTCAAAACTATCTACTTGTCGTCCAAATGAATTACGTTCAACAGTTATGTCTAATTTCTTCAAATAGCCAGTTTCACCTTCGACATCTTTCGCTAGTACGATAAGACCTGCACATGTGCCAAACATTGGTAAATCAGATTGTTGTAATTTTTCTTTAAATCCATATAAATCCATTAATCTTCGCAATGTAGTAGATTCGCCACCTGGAAGAATTAACCCATCTATCTCATCTAATTGTTCAACCTTTTTAACTGCAATACCTTCGTGACCACTAAGTTCAATATGACGGATGTGTTCACGTACGGCACCTTGCAATGCTAATACACCAATCTTCATATATTACCAACCACGCTCTTGCATACGTTCTTCTAATGAGATTTGATTAATATCTAAACCTTTCATTGCTGTGCCTAATTCTGAAGCTAATTTGCCAATAAGCTCATAATCTTGGTAATGCGTTGTAGCTTGAACAATTGCTTTAGCAAATTTCTCAGGATCTTCAGATTTGAAAATACCTGAACCAACAAATACACCATCAGCACCTAATTCCATCATTAAAGCAGCATCTTGAGGTGTAGCAACACCACCAGCTGCAAAGTTAACTACTGGTAAACGTCCGTGATCTTTGATTTGTTTTAAAACTTCATAAGGCGCACCAAGTTCTTTAGCATAAGTCATAATTTCATCGTCATTCATCACAACTAAGCGACTAACTTCCGAATTAACTTTTCTCATATGTCTAACTGCTTCTACAATGTTACCAGTTCCAGGTTCACCTTTAGTACGTAACATTGCAGCACCTTCACCAATACGACGCGCAGCTTCACCTAAGTTACGACAACCACATACAAAAGGAACCGTGAATTGATCTTTTCTTAAATGATATTCTTCATCAGCAGGTGTTAATACTTCTGATTCATCAATATAATCTACGCCCATAGCTTCTAACACACGTGCTTCAGTAATATGACCAATACGTGCTTTCGCCATAACTGGAATTGATACAGCATTCATTACTTCTTCAACAATTTTAGGATTAGCGCTACGTGCTACCCCACCAGCTGCTCTGATGTCAGATGGTACACGTTCTAAAGCCATAACCGCAACTGCACCAGCTTCTTCTGCAATTTTAGCTTGTTCTGCATTAACAACGTCCATAATAACGCCGCCTTTTTGCATCTCAGCCATTCCTCTTTTAACTCGATCTGATCCTACGATTTTAGACATAAAATTAACCCCTTTTCCAATTTGATTAAATTCATTTTAAGTTATAAACTGATATTTAAAAAGGTACAATTTATTTATAAAATTAGGGGTCAGTTATTAAAATGAAAAAGCAAAAATTATATATCTCTCTTTATGAACAATTAAAAAACCAAATTATAGAAGGTCAATACCAAGCACAAGACAAATTTCCATCGAAACGCCAGTTAAGTGAACATTTATCTCTTAGTCATACAACGATTGAACACGCCTATCAACTCCTACTTGATGAAGGTTTTATATACTCTAAACCACGTTCTGGCTATTATGTTTCCGATATTCAGTCATTACCTGTCATCAATATTAATAATCAATTTATAGAAACCGAGCCTAAGACACCTGAGAGCAAACAATACAAGTATGCTTTTAATTTAGCTGAAATTGATGCAGAATACTTCCCCCTCAACCTTTTCCGAAAGTATGCAAAAGAAGCTTTTGAAGATAATGAATTAGCACTTTTAGAAAAAGGAGATATCCAAGGGGAATTAAATTTACGACAACAAATTGCCCATTATCTATTTAATAGTAGAGGGGTTTCGTGTCATCCCAATCAAATCGTCATTGGATCTTCTACAGAGCAGCTGCTAAACATGATTACAGATTTACTTAAAACATCATCTTTTATAATAGAAAAACCAAGTTATCCGCCCATAAAACATGTTTTAGATAAAAACAAGCATAATTATATACAGGCAACAGTTGAAATAGATGGAATTAATATGATTGACATCATAAATTCTAATAATGATATTGTTTATATAACACCGTCACATCAGTTTCCTACAGGATATGTCATGAATTTAAAGAAACGAACACAGTTAATTAAATGGGCACATCAACAAAATAGCCGATATATAATTGAGGACGATTATGATTCAGAATTTAGATATTACGGTAAACCTATTCCTGCTTTACAAAGTTTAGATAAAAATGACAAAGTGATTTATATTAGTACATTTTCAAAGTCACTTTACCCGAGTTGCCGTATTGCTTATATTGTTTTACCTCAAAAATTATTACAATCTTATCTGTCAATGCCTTATAAAGAAAGCAACACAGTACCTGTTCATATCCAACAAATTATTGCTAACTTCATGTCATCTGGAAGTTTTGAGCGTCATTTAAATAAAATGAGAAAGATTTATAGAGAGAAACTAAATTATATATTAGAACGTTTGAAGCCACATGAAGATCAATTAAAAATCGAAGGTGCTTTAACAGGAATGCATTTTACTATAACTGTTGACAATGGACTTACAATGTCTCAATGCCTCCACAATGCTGAGAAATTGAAATTAAAATTAAACGTTTACAATTATGCGGAAGAAAACGAACTACTTCCAAAATTTATTATTGGATTTGGTGGTATTCCGAATCATAAACTTAAAGAGCATACTGACGTTTTAATAAAATCATTAACTGTATAGTGAAAAAGAGCCTGGGACATAAATAATATGATGATGCTATTTTGCAAATTCGCAGTAGCTGACTGAACTGAAAATGCGCTTAAATTAAGCTTTTTTCAGTTCTAGTCATCCTTGCGGGGGTGGGACGACGAATTTAAAAAGAATTCTGTCCCACTCCCCATCGTTTATATTAAGTAATAATTAGACATTAATAGTTTCTTAGTAAAGTTCAAGTGCTTTCTTCCAATTATAAGAAATCAATACAGCTACACTCATCACCAATAGTATAATCACAAGTTCAGATGCCATATAACCTTGTGACAGATGAACAGTAAATAAAGCTCCAAGCATAATTATGATAAAGCCGGTAGCTATATAATTAGCAAATAAACCAATAATCATTAAAATGCCTCCGATGAATTCAAATAATGCTAAAATAACACCGAAGAAGGCAGGGAAACCTAAATCAGACATCATTGCCATTGGCTCTTTAAAGCCACCAAATACTTTTTGAGCACCATGTATTGTAAATGTAATACCTAACATAAGTCTTATTAATAATAAACCAATTCTCATTGTCTGTCGTTCTCCTTTATGATATATTTATTATATTTAGTATAGTACATATACTACATGATGTTAAATGCTATTTCAACCATATTCTTAATTCATCGGCTTCAAACGTTTTCTCTTCGTGAAGCTATTACACTTTCATTTGTTGATATCTTATTAAACCTTCGGTTTTAATTTTAGGCATAAAAAAAGAGACCTTTCGGTCTCAATATCGGCTCATCGCATCCATACGATTTGCCTGGCAACGTCCTACTCTAGCGGAACGTAAATCTGCTACCAACGGCGCTAAGAAACTTACTTTACTTCGAGTCAAGCGCTCGCATCCTTCTTCATTTTCTAAAATTGCTTGCTCTTTTAGCTCAACTAAACTCGCTTCTCAATTTTCTCAATTCCTCGGCTTCAAACGCTTTCTCTTCGTAAAGCTATTACACTTTGATTTGTTGATATCTTATTAAACCTTCGGTTTTGTT
>NZ_JAVSMG010000014.1:0-19990 GCF_033283505.1 Staphylococcus sp. NWU MK-U1
TTAGCTTCTTTGTTTCCTAATTCTTCTTCTAAAATTTGTTCATCATAAACTTTTACAAATGGGTAGTAAATGATAACGTCAACTACGATTAATACAATTGCCAACACAAATGACCAAAATGCAAGTCCTGTACCCATCACAATACCAAGAGGTCCTGGTGTCGTCCATGGTAAGAAGATGCTAAAACTATTCATTTTAAGTACATCAACAAAGAATTTAAAGATCCATATGTTTACTATTGGTGCAAAAATAAATGGTATGAAAAATACTGGGTTTAATACGAGTGGTGCACCAAATAAAATTGGTTCATTTACTCCAAAGAGTGTTGGTACAACTGATGCTCTACCAATTGCTTTGTTTCTTTTTGATTTAGTTAACCACATAAACATAAATGGCACGACTAATGTAGCACCGGTACCCCCCATAGTTGCAACGAACATTTGCGTACCAGGTGTAATAATTTTATCTGCATGTTCTCCTGCTTGAATCAAATTTAAGTTTGTTTCAAGATTTGCATAAGTAATTGCAGCAATTGCTGGTTCAACAATAGATGGACCATGGATACCTACAAACCAGAAGAATGCGAAAGCACCGAAAATAAGTGTGACGCCAATCCAGCCATCTGCCGCAGTAAATAATGGTTCAAAGATTTTTAATACAGCATTCGCTACATTTGTATGAATAAATGCTCGTGATAATAAATCTAATGCATAAATAATGATAATAACCGCTGACAACGGGAAGATATCTTTAAATACCTGAGAAATATTTGGTGGTACTTCTTTAGGCATTTTGATTGTAATATTTCTTTTAATAAAGAAATTATAAACAATTACGGTAATAAAGGCTGAAATAAAGGCTGTTAATAATCCTTTTGTGCCCATAAATGCACTTGAAAATCCACCCTCTTTAATAGGATCTGCTGCTAAGAATAAAAATCCACTCATCGCAGCCATCATTGTAGAAATAAAGTTAATTTGATTGGTTTTATCTAATTTCCTGTTGTAGGAATCGGTTAAAGACTTAGCTGTTGTTCCAGCTACAATCAAACCAACAACTCCCATGGTATAGTTATATGGTTTCATCAATATACCTTCCATCGTTTTACTCCAAGTAAAGCCAAACACGTTAGGTACATATGTGATTAAAATAAATATACTTGAGAACAAGATAATTGGAATTGCTGCAATAAATCCATCACGAATCGCTCTTAAATAAATATTACGAGATATTTTTTCAAAGAACGGCTTTCCTTTTTCTATCCATGCTATTAACTTATTCATAGGGGTCAGCTCCCTTTTTTGTATAATTCAATTAAATGCTTCATTAAATCTTTTAATAATAACGTTGTCATTAAATGGTCTTGACCGTGAATCATTGTAATACTAAATGCAATGTCATCACCTTGTGCTTCTTGAGCTAATAAGTTTGTTTGAGCTTTATGTGCATTTGCGATATCTTCATTTGCTTTCTCCGTAAGTTGTTCAGCTTTATCAAAATTGCCTTCTTTAGCAGCGTTTAATGCCTCTAATAATTTTGAACGCGCATCTCCTGCATATGCGACAATTTCAAAACCAAGTAATTGTCCTTCTTCTCTATTCATATGAATAACCTCCCCTAAGTCATTTTGCTTTCCAAGATGTTGCAGTTGTTTTTAGTACGTTATTTAAATCATCAATGTTTTTATATCCAGTTGTACGTAACCATTTTCTTGCAGCTTGTTCTCCTTGTTCAATATAAACTTTAACTGCACCAGACCATGTCGCACGTCCACATAACACACCATTGAAATGTGCACCCGCATCGTGTGCGAATGTTAATGTTTCTTGGAATAATTCAGCTGATACACCAGCACTTAAATAAATATAAGGTAAATGTGTTGCTGCATCTTGATCACGGAAATGTTGTGCTGCTTCTTCTTTTGTGTATACAACTTCACCCTCTGTAAATCCTTCGACAAAATTCATGTTTACGGGCACTTCAACTTTAAGCACATCAACATTGAATCGATCTTCGGAGAATAACTTCATTGCTTCATTTACTTTACGAGGTTTTACTTTTGCAAATTCAGCACTTTTATTATCAGGAATGTTATCATCATAAGTTAACACTTCTAAGAAAAATGGAATGTCTTCAGCAACACATTCTGAACCAATTCGTTCAATATAAGCTTTCTTTTGAATGTTAATCTCTTCTGAATCATCTACATCATAATAAAGTAAGAATTTAACTGCATTGGCACCCTGTTCTTTTAAACGTTTAGCAGACCATTCTACTAAGCAATCGGGTAAACGACCTTTTGCATTCACGTCATATCCAGTTTTTTCATATGCAAGTAATAAACCACACTCTTTATTACGTGCATCAGAAGCTGGTAAGCCATATTCAGGATCTAAAAGAATAGAAGATGCATATTGTGTTAACTCTTCTGATACAAGTACTTTTAATTGTTCGATTTGTTCAACTGTAGGAGGTTCTGTTTGATGTTCAGCCATCATTCTTTTTAATGCCCCACGTTGATCAAATGCTAAAGCTGAAATAATCCCATCTTGATTACTTAATTGTTCGATTGATGCTAATTTTTGTTTGGATTTTGTCATGAATTACACCTCTATAACTTCAATTTGTTTGAATAGTTCTTTAAATTTATCTACATTGATATGACCTGTTTGATGCTCCATTGCATTTAACATTCCAAATGCATTAGCTTTTTTCAGTAAGTCTTCATCGGATTGTTGATGAACAAGACCTGATGCAATACCTGCCACTGTAGAATCACCAGACCCTACAGGATTAACGACTTCTATTTTTGGAATGTTTACTTTATAAAATGTTTGATGATGTTTAGCGAAAGCGCCCTCGCCACCTAAAGAAACAATAATCCATTCAATACCTTTGAAGATGGATTGAGTGACTGCTTCTTTTAAACTATCGATATCTGTAGTGACAGTAGTGTGTAATAATTGAGATAATTCATCAATATTAGGTTTTATCACTGAAGGCTTATTTTCACTCAACAATACATCCATTAATGATTGACCAGAACTATCTAAAATCGTAGGTAGACCTTGTTCATTTGCTAATTTCACAATATCCGCGTAGTAATTTGTATTAAGACCTTTAGGTAAACTTCCAGACATCGCTATAACATTAGCTCTTTTAAATAGTTCTAAAAGATGTGCTTTATAGCTTTCTGCTTCTTCCTTATCAATAGTTGGTCCTTGTTCGAGTATTTCAGTTTGTTGTCCTTCATGTAGAATAGCGATACAATTTCGTGTTTCTCCTTTTATTTTGAAGAAAGACTGTTCAATTTGAGCATCCGTTAATTGTTCTTCAATAAATTGACCCAATGCGCCACCTAAAAAACCACTTGCTAACACATTTTCGCCAAATTCTGATAATACACGTGTTACATTTAATCCTTTTCCTCCAGCAGTTTTACTCGTCTTTTTAACTCTATTCACAGTATCTAGATAAAACTGTTCTAATGGATAAGATATATCAACTGAAGGATTTAAAGTTAATGTTAGAATCATTTCACATCTTCCTTAATCGTGATATTCACCTTTGTCCCATTTTTCTAAGAATTCATCAAAGAAGTGAGGATCAGCTTGATTATCTTTATGTGTTTCTAAATGATTAATTTTAGCAATTAATTTTTTATTTTCTTCAGTAGGTTTGTATTCTGCTTTGATAAAGGCATCCACGATATCGAAAATAAATAATTCGCCTGCTACTTTACCGCCGAAACTAACAACATTAGCATTTAATTCTTCTTTTGAATAAATTGCCGATGTCATATCACGTACTAATGCTGTTCTTACACCTGGGACTTTGTTTGCTGCATTACTAATACCAACGCCAGTACCACAGACACATACGCCTAAATCTGCTTCTCCACTAGCAACTTTTTCTCCTACTTTTTTACCGAAGATAGGATAATGTGTACGTGTAAAATCATACGTACCTACATCAATAACTTCGTGTCCTTGAGCTTTTAAATGTTGTGAAACTTCCATTTTTGTATCAGTTACAATGTGATCGCAACCTATAGCAATTTTCATTATTTATTCCTCCAATTAGCACATTTTATTTAACATATCTACACGGATTTGGTGACGCCCACCCTCATAGTGTCCATTTACAAATTCTTTAGCAATATTTTTAGCTAATGTATCGCCTACAATTTCAGCACCCATTGTAATCATGCGTGCATTATTGTGACTACGTGTCATATATGCTGAACGTTCATCTGATACTTCAGCAGCAATCATTCCTTTTACTTTTGTAGCAACAATAAAACTACCTGCACCATAAGCATCCACTGCAATGCCTAAATTATCATCGTTCTTTTGTACTTCATGTACAACTGCTAATGTTGAATCAATAAAGTCTAATTCTTTTCCTTCTGTTACATCTACTACATCATGGTTATTTTCTTTTAAAAATGTTTTTACAACATCTTTAAGACGTTGACCAGCGACATCTGAACCAATAAAAATTGTCATAATGATTCTCCTTTGAAAATAAGATAATTAAACACATGTGTTTGAAAAAGCGCTTTCAAATCTTTACACCTAAATTATAAACATAAACAAACAAGCATTCAACAATAAATGTTCGAATATTGTTTGAAAATTCGTTTTTTAACGAAATGTTTTTGTATTTAATTGCGTTCAATTATATAAAAAATACCAAGATTGTTTATATAAACAATCTTGGTATTATATCACTTCTGTGTAAGCTTTTAATTTTTGTACATCTCCCTCATCTTTTTTATCTACAACTACTGCTGTTAAATCTTCTAAATGACATAATTGGGTAAAATCTTCTTTTCCAATTTTTGAAGTATCAATTAATAAATATTTTTCAAGTGAACGATGAAGTGCAAGTTGTTGTGTATATGCTTCGTCAATTGTAGAAGTGAGCACATCTGCATCTTTTATTCCATTACAACTAAAAAACATTTTAATAAATCGTTTTGTTTGAAGAAGCGTATTCGTCATTTCACCTACAAATGATTCAGTAAGTTCTCTCATTTCTCCACCTAATAAGTAAACTTTAAAACTTAGCGAACGCTTTTCAAATAATATTTGAAATACTGGAAAACAATTCGTAATCACTGTTAATGACTTTTGCTCTATTAATTGAGCCAGTAACTCGATTGTTGTTCCAGGTCCTAAAAAAATCGTATCGTTTTCTTCAATTAAGTTAACAGCTTTCCTTGCGACCGCACGTTTTTCTTCAATATTCTCTGTGTGCTTTTCTTGATGAGACTTTTCTTTAATTTGAAAAGCAGAATTACTACGTGCACCGCCATGTATTTTAGTTAGTAATCCTTTTTCTTCTAATTCAGCTAAATCACGACGTACTGTCATATCAGATACATTAAGTTCCTCAACAATTTCATTTGTCCTAACCATTCCTTTTTGATTTACGAGTTTAGTAATTTCTTCTAAACGATCGTATTTATGCATTCAAATTCTCACATCCCACTTATTCTATTAAATATGTCCATATAGTATGAACACATATATTTTATAAAGATTTTAAGCACAATTTCATTCTATACTATTACTTGTTTTAACACTATTATTTATGGTCAATCTTAAATTTTACATAATCGATGATTATCAGAAGTTTTGTCGATATAAAAAGGTGTATCAAGGGGTTACTAACCCTTGATACACCTTTTACATTTTTTTAATTACCAAATAGTCGGCTCCAAAAGCTTTTTTTAGCATGATTTTCGTTTCTTATATCTTCTTTTTGTGCATCATCTATTTGATCGCCATGTTCCAAGTCATTATTTTGTTGTTTGTCCTCGTTTGTATCTTTACCTACATCACTAAACTGGGAAACTATTTTTTCATCTTGTTTATCTGACTCAGTCTTTATAGAACCTGTATTGTCTACTGTTTCTTGAACTTCAACGTCCTGTCTCTTATTAGAAGAATAATTAAGTTGCCTTTCTTCTTCTAATTCAGCCTCCAACCTTTGGATTTTTTTGTTACTTTCTAATGCTAAAACTTGTTGATTTTCTAAAAGCCTATTAAGTGTGTTTATTTGTTCTTTATCTCTACTTGCTTGTTCCTTATATATGTCTAACTGAATGTATAATTGCTTTATTGTTTCATCTTTGACCGATTCTTCGTTAGAAGAATCATTTCTTTCTACTCTATTTTCATTTTCGTCTTCAATACTCTTTTTTTGATTTTTTTTAATTCGATTTACTACTATAATCTCATCTTCACTAGACAAATAATTTACGTTATCGATTTTTTTAAATTTTACATCTGCTTTTTTAGCGTTGTTATAAACAGTCATTTTTGTCACATTTAATTCATCAGCAATTTTTTTCATACTTTTCATATAGTAGCCTCCGTATAACTATATGCGTGGAATTTATTATATATTATACAGAGCTTATACGTAATATATCAATATTTTTACAGGAATTCGTATAAGTTATATATAGATATATGACTTATTATACTATACTTATATAAAAGTTATACGCCTTTTATACGCAGTATAAAAGGCTTTATCTAAAGATAGTATAACGTTATACAAAAGTAATATATTACTCATTATCTCTTTTAAAAATGCACATAAAAATGTAACAAATAATTAAAAAATGTTATTATAAATATAAAGAAGCCTAGCTACGGGAATAGCTAGGCCTCTAGGGTGATAGAAAAGTTATATTTATATCGTTGTTGTATTCATATTATATATATTAAAAATTATTAGTGCAAGTCTAATACATATATGCTTACACATAACTTTTTTATTACCTCTTTTTTAAATTTTAAATATGAAAGAGGTTTTTTGTATGTCTAATTTTAATATTAAAGAAATTCAAAAAGAAAAATTTTATCGATTACCTAAAGTATTTTTTACAAATCCTAAATATACTAAATTGTCTAATGATGCAAAAATAACTTGGTCAATATTAAGAGATCGTTTAGATCTATCCATAAGAAATAATTGGATAGATGAAAATGGAGACATATTCTTTATATATACTAACGAAAAACTAAAAAAAATCTTAAATATCAGCAGTCCGAATAAATTATCAAAAATAAAAAAAGAACTAACTCAAGCCGATTTATTTAGTCAAATTAGAGTAGGATTAAATAAACCCAACAAACTGTATTTAAAAAAACCAGAAGTAAGCAAAGCTGATGTTTATTGTATTTCAGAACAAGAAAATGACGTAGAACGGCATAATAACACGGACGTATCAAATTCATACATCCAGAAATATGATAAGGATACATCAAGACATACTAAAACGATACATCAAGACATATCGAAAACATACACTAATGATACTGATTATAATGATACTAATTATATTAAGACTGAGAGTAATGATACGAATGATTTGAATGATAAAAAACTAACATATCGTAATGATCAGACACGTCATTCAAATCACTACACTTCAAACTTTAATAATAACGCTTTAAAGTTTCGATTACTTGAAGAATTACCACAAAGTATTCAAAACTATTTAAGCAACTTTTCTGTAGCTGAAATTAAGATTATCAAGTCTGTACTATTAAAAGCCAAGACATCCTTTAATAATTCGATTGATTCATATTACTTGTTAGAAGATATGGAAATAGAAATACTTCATGTCCTTAAACGTTTTAAAGCGATGCTTATTCAAAAAAATGAAAACGTCGAAGCTATGCAAGGCTATCTTATGAAATCTCTTAAATCTGAATTCGCAGAGACGCATACACTTAATCAACGACGTAAACATTTACCAATCACTTCTTTATTTAATCAATAACTTACTTTAATAGGGAACAATGAGCCAATTAGAGAACATCTTCAAATAGATGTTCTCTTTTTTTATCAATCAAGTGGTTGTCTTAGCAACCACCTAGATCAAACGAAAAGTAAAGGAAGAGATAACAATATAACAATCATATAATGCCACAATCACACAACATAGCACATCGCTATAAAAGAAAGGAGGGACCACTTATGAACAATAAGAAAAAGATTAAAGTGACTTTAGCATTGATTAATGTTTTCTTAACTGCAGGCGAACTTTATCTTCAATGGCAATTGAGTCAATCTGAAAGTGAACACTAGTTAAGTAAATGGATGGGACTAAAACTTTTTTGTTTTAGTCCTATTTTTTCTTATAAAACGTTATGATTTGTTCAATAATGTCTCAAGTATTTCTCACAAAAATAAAGACAAAGACACTATTCATGACATGCCAGAAAACTTTGAACCAAGTGAAGATGATTTATCATTTCAGTAATATGTCATAATGGAGAGGAGATTTAATATGATAGCATTTAAAACTTTACAAAATAGCAGTGAAAAGTCAGAGTTTATCAACTTCATATATTCTCTTCCAGATAAGGGTAGGATTAAATTGTTGAAATGATAGAAAAAAGAAAATAATAGTTTTACTATAGCAATACGAATGGAATAAATAAGGAAATTAGATAATGGTAAATGTGTGATTGAAAAATATAAAAGAGGTGATTTATGTGAGTATAATATCTAATTTAATAAAAAATGACATTGAACGTAATCCTCGAATGAAAAGAACTTATCAAGATCAAGATGAAGCATTAGAATTTGCAATGGCAGTCGTAAAACTAAGAGATGAATTAGGTTGGTCACAAAGGAAATTAGCCGATGCCTTAGGCAAACCTCAATCAACTATTGCTAGAATTGAAAATGGCGATTCAAAGCCTAATTTAGATACAATGGAAGCAATTGCACGAGTTACAAACAAACAACTAAAAATTGCATATATATAAAACGAAGTCTCCTTTATAGGAGGCTTTTTTATGTAATTAGTGGTTGCACAGCAATCACTTAGAATAAAATTAAATGGTCGTAACTATGAAGTCAAAAAAAGTATATATACTAACGGAAGATTAAAATTATTTTTAGTAAATGATAAACTAATAGATTTATCACGAAATATAGAGAGTGCGATATTTGCTAATGAAATGTTCAATGAAGTGACAGGTAGAGAGTTATTTGTTAATCATATAGATGGATTTTTATATGAGGATTTACTAGATGAATTAGAATTATCAGACCTGTTTGAACTAAATAGATGGGAACAATTAGACATACAAGGAAATGTGAAAAATGGTTTTAATACTTATATAGGTATAGAAATAAAAGAAAAAGTGTTAGATAAAATAGAAAATTATTAAACTACAATTAGTAAGAAAAGAATGTTTGTAATAAAACTTTTTAATCTATACAGTAGTGATTTAGATTTAAGTAAAATAAAGTTGTTAGTAAATAAAGAATATGATGAAACAATCAATGAAAAAGAATTAATTGAAAGTATGTCACCAGAAGAAATACCTAAAGACAAGATACTAAGAAGAAATGTTGATGAACACTCTTTCACCATAGATTGCATAGATTTACAATGGTATGTATTCATTTAATAGATAAAAAAGAAAATTGAGTAATCAATTAGATTACTCTTTTTTTGTTTTGTCTCTATAAATACAAATTATAGAGTCTAAAATATGTCGCATAAGAAGAAAAATAAAATGATTATTTAGTGTTGGTTTAACTTAAAAAAAATAAAAAAGTTAAACCTTTTTGTATTCTTTAGCAATCTTTTTTAATTATAAAAGTGACTGAGTAAAATCGTTTTTGTTGTATATTTATTTAGTAAGTTAAAAGAAAAGAGTTAATTTATAGTTTCAAAAAATCAAAATGTAGCCTCAAGTAAAATGAAATATACTTAAAAGATAAACTTTTAATGTTCAATGATTAAACCCAACACATTTTTAAATTTGAACGCTATCATCCCAAATTCATCAAATATATTTACTTAGTTTTCTCTTTTTTTATCACTAATCATTTTATTAACCATGATCATTTTGAAAATAAAAATAAGATCTTTAAGTAAAAAGTGAAGAAAATAATAGTCTCTTTTGTCCCCAAGTACATTTTACTTTTGGAAATATTACAAGAAGTAGATGCTTTTTGGAGCATCTAAAATATGAGCATAAGGAAATCTAGTACCACCTTTGGTGGTATTCAGCATAGCTGAAAGATTTACTTAAAATTCACATTATTCTTTTTCTGCTCAAAAAGTCGTATAAAGCCTAATATTGTAGCGTTTATAAGTATTTTAAATTCGATAACACCAAGGTGTAATTTTGCCTTTTATTGCAGGCTATTTACAATTATTACAAGACCACTTTTGATTATAAAAAGATGCTCCTTGATGTTGATATGACGAGGTTTATATTAAAAAAGATGCTCGAGCATCCAATTTTTTTTAGCGCTGAGATGCTCGAGCATCCGTTTTTTTCGGTCATTTTTATAAAAAAATTAGACCACATAAGTGTGATCCAATTTTAATTTTTAGATTTGGACGTTTTTATAATTTATTTTTGAATAATAGTGCTTAGTTAATCTCTTATTTATTTTACTTTATGGTCATCTTAATGAATCATTTCGGCACATGTTGGAGATACCTTTTCCAAAAAATGATGAGTAAAAAAATATTTACATAGTAAAAATGTAAGTGTTTAATATAAAAAATATCACAAGAATTTATCAAACATGAGTAAGACATTTTTCATTTATTTATACTTTATAAGCAGTATGATAAATCATACAAGTGACCAATACGCGCTTTCTAAAAATCATAATTCGACTTAATTATGTACGCTAATATGACTTTGATTATGACTAAGTAGACTTAATAATAAAGGTAATTTGTTTTTTAATAGATAATACTTTTGACATAAGTTCACTTATCGGAAGTCATCTGTAACTCAATTATTAGAAATGGTATAATACAAAGGTCGTCGTTCACTTCTGTGCTGTATTTAGCATGGAAGGAGGTGACATCATGTTCAGTACACTATTTGTAACTATTATAGCTCCTATCGTAGTAGGAGTTATACTCACATTATTTTCTCATTGGCTGAATAATCGTGAGAAGTAATTTAGCGACGACATATAGCTAATACACCAAAAGAGCCCGATAACTATTCGCAGTAGTTATCGGGCTCGGTGTTTATCATGCTAGTACACTATTTGTTAAATTCAGTATATCACCAAGTGTAGATGAATGCAAAAATATAAGAAAAGTAAGTGCAATTCTATAATTAGAATTATTGATTTTCTTTGATACTATAAAATTGCTAACATTAAGGCTAATTAGTTGAATACAAAGACAAGATGGGAGTATTAAATGAAAAAGGTTAAATCATATTTAAAAAACATTCAAAACAACGAAGAGTATCAAAAAGATATAGAATTTCTTGAAAAGAAAAGTAATGGAAGGGAAGACAAAAAACTTATATTAGATATATGCTTTTTATCGACAATTCCCTTGATTTCAATTTATATTACATATTTTTTAAGTTTTTCCAATCCATTTGCAATTTTTATATTAATAATTATAGCTGTGCCAGTTTCTTATAAAATTGCTAAAATTCTATTGGATCATATGTACAAAGATGAGGATAGATTTCTAGCATTATATAGAAACTACGAAAAGGGAAAATTATTATTTCTTACTTTACCTATCATTGGACTCGTATCTATAATAGGAAGTTCATTTCTCTTCGATTATTTAATATTTAAACTGAATAATACGTCTGTAGAAATATTAGGGTCCACTCCTACTGTTGTATATCATATTATTATTTGTTTTATTCAGTCTATGTTCACGACTATGTTTTTAATAATATTTATTTATACTATTTTGGTTCTTATATATGGAAGGTTTACAAAATAAATGACTAGAGTACACCCTAATCACATAAAATAAGTTGTTTGTCACTTTGCTTGATATATGAGAATTATTTAACCTTATAAATGAGAAAAAAGCAACGCACTTTAAATAAGATACGTTGCTTTTTCGATTGATGAATACCTATAATTAAACTATTCATCTATTATTTATGATTTTTTGTATATACAATATTTCTAGTTTGTTAAAGAGAATTAAGAAAATAAATATCGAAAATAATAGAGGGAAAATCAGTTTTTGATATCAAAATTATACATGTCAACGATAATACAAACTATAAGATGATATCAGTATTTATTATGCATTTAAAATATTAAAATTCCTTCATTACACTCTTGGCGGTTTCACTTATCAACTTATCATTTGGCTTATCACTTTTATTGTCTTTATTCGTAAAAATGACTAAAACAATAGGTTCAGATTGGCCCTTAGGATAAACAAAAGCAACATCATTTCTAGAAGCATATGTTATTGCTTGACCACTTTTATCAGCAACCTTACAGTCTTTTGAAACACCGTCTTTAATTAAAGTATCTCCGCTTTTATTATTTAACATTAAATCAAGTAAGAATTTTTTGTTTTCTTTGCTTAATTTTCCATTTGCGATAAGTTTATTTAAAGTCTTACCGAAAGCAGCAGGTGTTGAAGTATCTTTTTTGCTCTTTGGTGAATAATAATTTAATTCTATCTCATATCTAACTGGATTTGTTACTTTATCTCCTAGTCCTTTTAGACGTTGTTTAACTTTTTTGATCCCACCGATCTCTTTTATAATTTTATTGTTTGCTGTATTATCACTATATGTCATTGAAGCCTCAATAAGTTCTTTTAAAGTGATATCTTTTCCTACATATTTTTCTAAAATAGGAGAATAAGCAACTATATCATCTTTGTTAATATGTATTTTTTTATTTAACTTATTATAAGGTACTTGTTCTAACAAAATAGCACTATTTATCGCTTTTGAAGTCGAAGCATAGGCAAATCTCTTATCTGAATTAAATTTTACTTCCTTACCACTTTTAGTATCTAAAGCATAAACACCAATATGAGCATTATATTTTTTTTCTAAATCATTTAACTCTTTGGCATGTGGACTGTTTGAATTACATGCACTTAAAACTAAAGCAATTGCAATTAAAAATATTAACTTTTTCAAAATAAACCCTCCAATATTACAAATGTAATTTTTACGAATATATAATATTACATTTGTAATATTTGTGTCAATTATTTATTATAAATATTTGAAAGAAGGTGTCAAAATGGCTAAATTACTAATAACGAGCGTAGTAAGCTTTTGTTTTATATTTCTATTGTTAGTATTTTTTAAGTACATATTAAAACGCTATTTTAATTATAGTTTAAATTATAAAGTTTGGTATCTAACAGTGCTTGCTGGATTAATACCTTTTATCCCAATTAAATTCTCTTTTATAAAATTTAATAATGTGAATAATCAAGCGCCCACAGTTGAAAGTAAGTCACACGACTTGAACCATAACATAAATACCACCAAACCTATTCAAGAGTTCACAACAGATATCCATAAGTTTAATTGGGATTCAATTGATAATATCTGCACAGTTGTTTGGATAGTTTTAGTTATTATTTTAAGTTTTAAATTTTTGAAATCCTTATTATATCTTAAATATTTAAAGAAACAGTCACTTTATCTAAACGAAAATGAAAAAAATAAAGTAGATACGATACTTTTCAACCATCAATATAAAAAAAATATTGTGATTCGAAAAGCAGAGACTATTCAATCTCCAATAACTTTTTGGTATGGGAAATATATTATTTTGATTCCTAGTTCATATTTTAAAAGTGTAATTGATAAAAGACTAAAATATATAATACTGCATGAATATGCTCATGCTAAAAATAGAGATACTTTACATTTAATTATCTTTAATATCTTCTCTATTGTTATGAGTTACAATCCATTAATACATATTGTAAAAAGAAAGATAATTCATGACAATGAAGTAGAAGCTGATAGATTTGTTCTTAATAATATTAACAAAAATGAATTTAAAACTTATGCGGAATCTATTATGGACTCCGTATTAAATATTCCATTTTTTAATAAAAATATATTAAGCCATTCATTTAATGGTAAAAAGTCATTACTCAAAAGAAGATTAATTAATATAAAAGAAGCCAATTTGAAAAAACAGTCTAAATTAATTCCAATTTTTATTTGTATTTTTACTTTTTTGCTCATAGTAATTCAAAGCCAGTTTTTGATGGGGCAATCCATAACTGATTATAATTATAAAAAGCCCTTACAGAACGATCACCAAATTTTAGATGAAAGTAAAAATTTTGGTTCAAATAGTGGATCTTTCGTCATGTACAGCATGAAGAAAGACAAATACTATATTTATAATGAAAAAGAAAGTAGAAAAAGATATTCTCCTGATTCAACTTATAAAATTTATTTAGCGATGTTTGGACTTGACCGTCATATCATAAGTGATAAAAATTCACGTATGTCATGGAATCATAAACATTATCCTTTCGAGTCTTGGAATAAGGAACAAGATTTAAATACAGCAATGCAAAATTCAGTTAATTGGTACTTCGAACGTATTAGTAATCAAATACCAAAGAACTATACTGCGGCTCAACTCAAGCAATTAAATTATGGTAATGAAAATTTGGGAAGTTATAAAAACTATTGGATGGAAGATAGTTTGAAAATATCTAATCTTGAACAAGTAATAGTTTTTAAAAATATGATGGAACAAAATAACCATTTTAGTAAAAAAGCAAAGAATCAATTATCTTCTTCATTATTGATTAAGAAAAATGAAAAGTATGAACTGTATGGGAAAACAGGTACAGGTATAGTAAACGGGAAGTATAATAATGGGTGGTTTGTAGGTTACGTAATTACAAATCATGATAAGTATTATTTTGCTACACATTTATCAGATGGAAACCCGTCTGGGAAAAATGCTGAATTAATCAGTGAAAAAATATTAAAAGAAATGGGTGTTTTAAATGGCCAATAAGCAAGTTGAAATATCTATGGCTGAATGGGATGTTATGAATATAATATGGGATAAAAAATCAGTATCAGCTAATGAAATTGTAGTTGAAATTCAAAAATATAAAGAAGTTAGCGATAAAACAATTAGAACATTAATCACAAGACTATATAAAAAAGAGATTATAAAACGATACAAATCAGAGAATATTTATTTTTACTCATCAAATATTAAAGAAGACGATATTAAAATGAAAACTGCTAAAACTTTTCTTAATAAACTGTATGGAGGGGACATGAAAAGTTTAGTGCTAAATTTTGCGAAAAATGAAGAATTAAATAACAAAGAAATTGAAGAATTGCGAGACATTTTAAATGATATTAGTAAAAAGTAATTAGAGATATGTTTCAAACATTATACATATGTAAACTATACTTGACTCTTATTAAATTAGTTTTGTTAATAACATTTAAAATATATTAGTAAAGATGAGAGTGTACATAAAATAACCATTTTCTGTACACTCTCTTTTTATGTCGAAATAAGTGAGGATTACATTTATTTTTATGTTCAGAAACCCAATAAAAAATCTATGTTCACAAAAGTGCTCGTATTTAAGTTATGGTACACTAATGATGGATATAGGAGGTTTGTATTTTGAAAATAGGTTATGCAAGAGTTTCAACTGGTTTACAAAATTTAAATTTGCAGGAATATCAATTAAATCAATATGGTTGTGAAAAGATATTTAGTGACCACATAAGTGGATCAAAAAGTAAACGTCCTGGTTTAGATAAAGCCATTGAATTTGCGAGGGCAGGAGATACGATTGTTGTTTGGAGACTAGATAGACTAGGGCGTAATATGGAAGATTTAATCACATTAGTTAATGAACTTAATAATCGAGGCGTGAGTTTTCATAGTTTAGAAGAAAATATAACAATGGATAAATCAAGTTCTACAGGACAATTGTTATTTCATTTATTCGCAGCATTTGCAGAATTTGAACGTAACTTAATTTTAGAACGTTCTTCAGCTGGTCGAATTGCAGCTCGCGCTAGAGGACGCTATGGAGGGAGACCAGAAAAGCTAAATAATAAAGATTTAAAACTACTCAAAACACTATATGATAATGGTACACCGATTAAGACAATTGCGGAACAATGGCAAGTTTCACGTACAACAATTTATCGCTATCTCAATAAAATAGAAGATCGAAAGAATGATAAGTAAATACAACTTAACTTTCAACAATAGTAAAAGTTAAACAAAATACACCCTAATCATACATATTTAGTTATTGAATTTATAGTAACTAAAACGTATGATTAGGGTGTATATTAATTACGAGGTGGAAATTAATGATTGTTGGCTATGCGAGAGTCTCATCTATTGATCAAAATTTAGAAAGACAACTTGAAAATTTAAAAACGTTTGGTGCTGAAAAAATATTTACAGAGAAACAATCGGGAAAGTCAGTAGAAAATAGACCGGTACTTCAAGAAGCACTTAACTTTGTGAGGATGGGAGATCGGTTTGTCGTAGAATCAATTGATCGTTTAGGTCGTAATTATGAGGAAGTAATTCATACCGTTAATTATTTAAAAGATAAAGAAGTTCAATTGATGATTACTAGCTTACCTATGATGAATGAAGTAATCGGCAGTCCATTATTAGATAAATTTATGAAAGACCTAATCATTCAAATATTAGCAATGGTTTCAGAACAAGAACGAAATGAAAGTAAACGTAGACAAGCACAAGGTATTAAAGTTGCGAAAGAAAAAGGTATATATAAAGGACGTCCTTTACTATACTCACATAATGCTAAAGATCCACAGAAACGTGTTATCTACCATAGAGTCATAGAAATGTTAGAAGAAGGCCAAGCAATTAGTAAAATTGCCAAAGAAGTTAATATTACAAGACAAACAGTTTATAGAATTAAACATGATAATGGTTTGGGTTAATAAACGGTTTTTCAATGTAACTGAGAGTTTCTCACAGCATTCTAAAACGTATATTAATCCTCTATTATAAGATTTTAATAATGAAACAAAAAAAGAGAGAACAATTATTCTCTCTTTTTTCTTAATAAGTAAAAATTAATACATACAAAAAAGTATGTGTACTAAACATTCCAGATTTAAATAGTATCTCAAAAACGGACGTTTTATATTTTTACTTCAAATTTACTGTTAAATACTCTTTTGAATTCAATTAACTATTCATTTACTTTTTCAGGAAATACACCATTATCCATTTGTTTAAGTCCTTCCTTAAGGATATTGAAATATGTTTCATCATTATATTTATTGTAGATTTCTTCTAAAATTTTTTGAACTTCAACTAAATTCTCTAAAATTATTTTGATTTTAGTATCTATAGTTTTAAATGACTCGAGTATATTGTCATCAATATATAATCCTTGTTCTTTAATAATATTACTTGCCAATAGTAATTCATTTTCTAATTGGCTTAAATAATAATCAAAATTAACTTTCACTCTATATTGATATTTTTGATAATTGGACTTGATGTAAAAATGTCTATATATCTATCGTCATTTATAACCTCATTATATTGTTCATCTAATTTTTCGTAATTATCAAATATGAATATATATGTATCTGTACCACTATTTAATTTTTCATAATGTTTCATATAGATTGGTATTGCTTAATTAAGAATCTTACCTTGATATTTAAAGTTTGTTTCGTTAATTAATTGTTTCTTTTTGAAAGAGTAGTTAAAAAGAATATTTAAATACTATTTTAATAAATAAAGTATGAAAATTACTATTAAAGCTATCCACTATTCTTTGAAAAGTGAAATTATTAAATTTTCCATTTTGTACTCCTTTAGGCAAATAATTAGTTATGTAATAGGTGTTTCCCAGAAGTAAACAAACATTTTCTTCTAACTTATTTTCAATTCGCTATCTCAAAATAATTAATGTACTCTATTATTTTTTTATATAATTAAATAATAACATATACAACAATTTGTATAACTTTCACAATTCTAAACATAAGTCTTATTAAAAGAATTAATGGTTATCATGCAGGTTGGAGAGAATCTAGGCTTGGTGGTGCAGATGGTATTCATGGTTTTGAAGAATATTATAATACAACCGTAAGTTATATTAGATGGTAAACTAAGAATAAAAAAAGTCTGTGATATATTTCCTAGAAAAACAGCCAGTAAATGAATTTATAATAAACTTGTTTACTGGCTGTTTTTCTAGGAAATATATCACAGACTCACCTATCTATATTATAAAATTACTTAATTTCTTTAGATTCAGCTAATGCTTTATACCAATATGCACTTTTTTTCGGATAACGTTCTTGTGTGTCAAAATCAACGTAGAATAGACCATAACGTTTTTCATAACCATTAGACCATGAGAACACATCCATAAGTGACCATAAGAAATAGCCTTTTACATTGGCACCATCACGTATCGCATCAGCAATGACTTCAAGATGTTTTTTAACATAGTCGATACGTGCATCATCATCAACTGTCTTACGTTCTTCATCGAATTCATCTTTATATCCAAGCCCATTTTCAGTAACATAAATTTTGTGATAGTTAGGATAATCTTTTATAACACGCATAATTTGATCATAAAGACCTTGTGGATAAATCATCCAATCCCAATCAGTACGAGGAACATCTATGTCAAATTCACGTTGTCCTACACCTTTAAGTTGATATTTAGAGCCACCTTTATCTCCAGTAGCATTGTGTGTAATTTCTGATTCTCCCTCATATCCTCTCATCCAATCACTCATATAGTAATTAATACCTAGGAAGTCATTTAAATCTTTTGCAGCATCTAATGTAGCATAATCTTCATCAGTAATATCTAATTTACCGCCATTGACAGAAAGAATATGTTGTACACCTTCCATAGTTTCACGAGAATATTTTCCTAAATACGTTGCATCTAAGATAAATTTGTTATGAATAATATCTTCAAGTTCTGCTGCTCTTACATCTTCCGGATTTGAAGGATCATATGGATACTTAGTTGGTAATGCATGAACTACTCCAATTTCCCCATTATATCCATTGTCTTTAAATAGTTTAACTGCTTTCGCATGTGCGACCATCATATTATGATGAGATTGGAATACTTTTGCAAAATCATATTTAATACCTGGTGGGAATTTACCGACTAAATACTGGCCATCACCAATAGGACCAATTTCATTAAAAGTAGTCCAATAGTTGACTTCAGTAAATTCTTCAAAGCAGAATTTTGCATAATCTACAAAATAATCAATCGTTTTACGGTTTAAGAAATCTCCATCACTGTGAAGTGTTTCTGGAGTATCAAAATGATGTAATGTAACAAACGGTTCAACGTGACGTTTATGACATTCTTTAAATAAATTGTGATAAAATTCTACACCTTTTTGATTAACTTCTCCATAACCTGTTGGAAAAATTCTTGACCACGCGATAGATATACGGATACCATTAATCCCAAATTTCTCACTTAATTCTAAATCAACTGGATATTTATGATAAAAGTCACTTGCAGGTTCAGCTGTATACCAATAGTTTTCTTCTAGATAAGTGTCCCAGGCTACACGACCTTTTCCGTCTGTTTGAGTCGCACCTTCTACTTGATAAGCTGCTGTTGCACCACCGAAAATAAAATCTTCTGGTAATTTTTTCATTATACTTTCATCTCCTAATTATTTTTCAAATTGTTGTTGAACGAAGTCTAATGCTGCTTTGCCATCACGAGTTAAGTTAATGTATTCAGCACCTTGAGTTTTTGCTAATTTAATACCTAATCGATCTGTATCTTGTTTTATATCTTCATAGTTAGAAGCAACTTGAGGCGCTAAAATAATTAATTGATAGTCTTTCATAATATCCATATGTGCACCATAACCACCAGCTGCCGCTTTTACAGGTGCCTGATATTCTTCAGCTGCTTTGTTTAACGCATTTGCAAGTAATCCACTTGTACCACCACCAGCACATAAGACTAAAACGTTAGTTTGTTCGTTAATTGAATTCGGTGACTCTTTAGCCGATACTTCCTCATCGGAAGATGCTGGTTCAGTTGTTGTCGCTTCATTTGCACCAGCAGTTGCTAAAATTGTATCTGCTTTTTTAGTATCAAAGTTTGCTGCCACTTTGTCTTGTAATTCATTATTAGCTTCTTTGTTTCCTAATTCTT
>NZ_JAVSMG010000015.1:0-8664 GCF_033283505.1 Staphylococcus sp. NWU MK-U1
AATTGCGCCATTTTTGTATTCAAACATAAAAATTGGACTGATGATTTTTAGTCATCAGTCCAATTTATTATAGAGCCTTTATTGCCTCCGTAGTCAGTAATAAATTTAATGCACAAATTAGCACACAATAATGAAAGCCTTTACAAAACTTGTCTAGACAAGTTATACTTGAGCTATTATAAACAAGGGAGTGAAGGATGTGGCTGTAAAAAGAAAAGACGTGCAGGACATCGTTAAAGCAATTGGTGGGAAAGAAAATATTGACACTGCAACACATTGTGTTACTCGATTGCGTTTAGTTTTAAAAGATGACAATAAAGTCGACAAAGATGCACTAGACGACAACGCACTTGTCAAAGGCCAATTTAAAGCGGATAACCAATACCAAATTGTTATTGGGCCTGGTACTGTAGACGAAGTATATAAGCAATTTATTCAAGAAACGGGTGTAGAAGAATCGTCAAAAGATGATGCAAAAGCTGCTGCATCGAAGAAAGGTAATCCGTTACAACGACTTATAAAATTATTGGGAGATATTTTTATACCGATTTTACCGGCATTAGTTACAGCGGGTCTTTTAATGGGGATTAATAATTTACTTACCATGAAAGACTTATTTGGTCCTAAACCACTTGTGGAACAGTTTCCACAGTTGGGTGATATATCAAATATTATTAACGTAATTGCAAGTACAGCATTTATCTTCTTACCAGCTTTAATTGGTTGGAGTAGTATGAAAGTGTTTGGTGGCAGTCCTATTTTGGGATTGGTACTAGGGCTTATTTTGATGCATCCACAATTAGTTTCACAATACGATATTGCTAAAGGACATATTCCAACATGGAATCTTTTTGGTTTAGAAATTAAGCAATTAAATTATCAAGGTCAAGTGTTGCCTGTTTTAATTGCGGCCTATGTTTTATCACTCATTGAGAAAGCATTAAATAAAGTTGTTCATGATTCTATTAAAATGTTGGTTGTTGGTCCAGTAGCGCTACTCGTAACAGGTTTCTTAGCATTTATTATTATTGGTCCGATTGCACTTGCAATAGGTACAGGTATAACTGGAGCAGTACAATTTGTCTTTGAGCACGCTGGTTGGTTAGGCGGTGCACTTTATGGTTTCTTCTATGCACCACTTGTTATTACAGGATTACACCATATGTTCTTAGCAGTAGATTTCCAATTAATGGGTAGTAAACTAGGTGGTACATATTTATGGCCTATCGTCGCGATTTCTAATATTTGCCAAGGTTCGGCTGCTTTTGGAGCATGGTTTATTTATAAACGACGTAAAATGGTAAAAGAAGAAGGTTTAGCATTAACTTCAAGTGTATCAGCATTTTTAGGTGTTACAGAGCCTGCAATGTTTGGTGTAAACTTACCGTTAAAAGTACCTTTCTTCGCTGCTATTTGTACATCAAGCTTTTTAGGTGCCATTATTGGCGCTAATAAGGTGTTAGGCAGTGTTGGTGTAGGTGGTGTTCCAGCATTCATATCAATCCATAGTGAATTTTGGTTCATTTATATACCAGTCACATTACTTGCTATGGTGATACCAGCTATTTTGACAATCATCTTTGCAAGATTTACAACAATTAAAGCTAAAAAAATGGTGGCAACGCCAGACGAAACTGTAGCGAAATAATTAATACAATTAAAGACGTTCAAACTTCACATGTTAAGTGATTGAGCGTCTTTAATGCATATTAAACTATAATTAAATGGAAGGTGACTATCTATGGCACATAAAGATTGGAAGAAATCGGTAGTTTATCAAATTTATCCTAAATCATTTAACGATACTACAGGTAATGGTGAGGGCGATATCAATGGCATTATTGAGAAGTTGGACTATATTCAATATTTAGGCGTCGATTATATTTGGTTAACTCCTGTTTATGAATCCCCAATGAATGATAATGGGTACGATATTAGTAATTATTTAAAAATAAATGAACGCTTTGGTACATTGGAAGATTTTGAAACTTTAATAAGCGAAGCGCATAAGCGTGATTTAAAAGTCATGTTAGATATAGTTATTAATCATACGTCTACAGAACACCAATGGTTTAAAGAAGCGATTAGTTCTAAAGATAATCCTTATCGTGACTATTATTACTTCAAGCCTTCTCAAGATGGCCCTCCAACTAATTGGGAATCTAAGTTTGGTGGAAATGCTTGGCAATATGATGAGAAGACGGATGAATATTATTTACATTTATTTGATGTTACACAAGCAGATTTAAATTGGGATAATGAAAAGGTTAGACAATCTTTATATGAGGTTGTTAATCATTGGATTCAATTTGGTGTAGATGGTTTCCGCTTTGATGTAATTAATCTTATTTCAAAAGGCGAATTTAAAGACTCACCACAAATTGGTAAAGAATTTTATACTGACGGTCCACGTGTACATGAATATCTCCATGAACTTAATCGTCATACATTTGGTGATAAAGATATGATGACGGTAGGAGAAATGTCCTCTACAACAATTGATAATTGTATCAATTATACAAGACCAGATCGACAAGAGTTAAGTAGTGTCTTTAATTTCCATCATTTAAAAGTAGATTATGTCGATGGAGAAAAGTGGTCGAACGCTAAATTAGACTTTTTAAAATTAAAAGAAATTTTGATGGATTGGCAAATTGGAATATTTGAAGGTGGAGGATGGAATGCGATTTTCTGGTGTAATCATGATCAGCCACGCGTTGTTTCTCGTTTTGGCGATGATTCTACAGAAGAGAATCGTCAAGCAAGTGCTAAAATGTTGGCAATCGCATTACACATGTTGCAAGGAACTCCTTATATCTATCAAGGTGAAGAAATTGGCATGACAGATCCACACTTTGATTCTATTCAACAATATCGCGATGTCGAGTCGCGTAATGCTTACGATAATCTAATGCAACAAGGTATTGATGAAAGTGAAGTTCTAACAATTTTAGGTCAAAAATCACGTGACAATTCTAGAACGCCTATTCAATGGACATCAGAGAAACAAGCAGGTTTCACTTCAGGTACGCCATGGATTGATATTCCTAACAATGCAGAACACATTAATGTAGAAGCGGCAATTGAAGATACTACCTCTGTACTACACACGTATCGCGAACTTATCAAATTACGTCATGAACACGATATCATCACGTATGGTGATATCGAGCCGATGTATATGGAACATCCACATTTATTCATTTATCGTCGAAATTATGACAACCAAACGTGGCTAGTCGTTGCTAACTTTTCAAAAGAAACAATAAAATTACCTGAAGACCTTAATAGTAAGGGGACGACGATAATTCAAAGCGGTACAATAGAAAATGGTGAAGTATCTCCATTTGGTGCAGTAGTGATTAATGTTCAATAAAAAGTAAATAGATTGATGTAATGGAGAAACAAATGGCTACACAAAAATTCATAACAATATATGAACAACTTAAACAACGAATACATGAGGGCGAATACACATACGGACAACAACTACCTTCAGAACATGAATTATTAACGCTATACGGAACGTCACGTGAGACTGTTAGAAAAGCATTGGATTTATTAGCAAATGATGGCATGATTCAAAAAATTAGGGGTAAGGGGTCCATTGTAATAGATCAAGGTATCACGGAGTTTCCGTTCTCAGAATTGATTAGCTTCAAAGAAGTGCAAGAGGAACTTAATCTTAAGCATGAAACGGAAGTGCTCATTAACGAATTGGTTAAAGCAAACTCAGTTCCTCATGTTAAAAAGCAATTGAATATTAGTAATGATGATGTACTAATCCATGTAGTACGCACGAGAAACGTCAATCAAAAGGTCAAAATTTTGGATGAAGATTACTTTTTAACTTCAATAGTGTCCAATATTTCGGATTCAGTAGCAAAAGATTCTATATATCATTACTTAGAAACGCAATTAGGATTAGATATCAGCTATTCAAGTAAGTCGATTACCTTTGAGCCTTTTACTGAAAGAGAATATGATGTTTTTGGAAAAATACAACCGCCATATACCGCAACAGTGAGAAGTGTCGTTTATTTAAAAAATACGATGCCATTCCAATACAATGTGTCGAAGCATTTAGCGACAGAGTTTAAATTCCAAGAATTTTCAAGACGACACAAATTATAAGATGAAATTGTACTGGTTTCGATTCATTGAATTACTAATTGAAACTTTACGCTTGCAATCGGAAGAAAGTTTATAGTATTATAAAACTTACCGTGCTAGGTGGGGAGGTAGCGGTTCCCTGTACTCGAAATCCGCTTTATGCGAGACTTAATTCCTTTGTTGAGGGTGTGTTTTTGTGAAGTCTGCCCGAAGCACGTAGTGTTTGAAGATTTCGGTCCTATGCAATATGAACCCATGAATCATGTCAGGTCCTGACGGAAGCAGCATTAAGTGGATCCTCATATGTGCCGTAGGGTAGCCGAGATTTAGCTGTCGACTTCGGTAACGTTTATGATACACACTCGATTCGAAGGTGCACGGTTTTTTAATTTTTAAAGTAACCGAGACAAATAAAATTTTAAATATAAATTTAAGTGAGGAGTAGGACAGTAATCTTTATGAATTCATTGTTCTGCCCTGGCAAGATTGACTAAAATTAAAAATGCTTGTTATAAGTGTAGTTTTAATTTAGTCAACTACTGCCAATATATAATTGTAGCCTGAGACATTGATTTTGTCCCAGGCTCGTTTTTTGTATAGAATATGTATGAATGAGTATAAAATGGGAAAATGGTTTGTTCGAACATAAAATGGGGAACGCTTGGACTAATCAAAGGGGTGTCAATATGCGACTGTTCTTAAGTACATTAACTGAAATGGATTATATTGAAACATTAAATAAGATTGAATCAAGTTACGATCACAAAGGTCAAGGTGTTGGTCAAAAGCAAAGAGAACTCATTTCAAGACTACGCAGAGCATTAAACTATAATTATGAACTTGAAGTGATTGCAAAAAATGAAGCTGGCGATATTATAGGACACATCATGCTCAGTGAAATTAATTTAAAAGCGGATGACCAACGTTACAAAGCTTTGGAACTAGCTTCTCTTATAGTAGATAAACCATATCGTAATGAGGGATTAGGTAAAGCTTTAGTTCAAGCTGTTGAAGAACGTGCTAAATCTCAACATTATACGACTATTGTTGTGGGATGTTGCCCGGCATATTTCGAAGAATTAGGTTATGAACCGGCGGACAAACATAATATTTTTTCAAAAGAAACCAATCCATCCGCTTTGCGTGTGAAATTCTTATGGGATCAACTGGACGAATACCCCCATGGCATTGTGCAAGATGCTGATATGACTTAATAAATTCATTGAAACTTAAATGATAATGCGTGATATAATGTAGAGTAATTGTTAACGGAGGTGCGGATGTGAATTATCAAGCTTTGTATCGAATGTTTAGACCCCAAAGTTTCCAAGATGTTGTGGGTCAAGAACATGTAACTAAGACGTTACGTAACGCCATTTCCAAAGGTAAACAGTCTCATGCCTATATCTTTAGTGGACCTCGTGGGACTGGTAAAACTAGTATTGCTAAAGTATTTGCTAAAGCGATAAACTGTTTAAATCCTCAAGACGGTGAACCATGTAATGAATGCGCTATATGTAAAGGTATTACACAAGGTACGAATGGTGATGTTATCGAAATTGATGCTGCGAGTAATAATGGTGTAGATGAGATTCGAAATATTAGAGATAAAGTGAAGTATGCACCTAGTGAATCGAAATATAAAGTGTATATTATTGACGAGGTACATATGCTAACAACTGGGGCTTTTAATGCGCTATTAAAGACGCTTGAAGAACCACCAGCACATGCCATATTTATCCTTGCTACAACTGAACCACACAAAATCCCGCCTACAATTATTTCGCGTGCACAACGATTTGACTTCAAAGCGATTGGTACTGAACAAATTACTGATCGTTTACGCTTTGTCGCTGAAGAACAACAGTTAGATTATGATAATGAAGCACTTGAGTTTATTGCGAAAGCATCTGAAGGTGGAATGCGAGATGCATTAAGTATCATGGACCAAGCTATCGCATTTGGTGATGAGCACCTTACGCTACAAGACGCATTAGACGTAACAGGTAGTGTAGATGAAGCGGCTTTAAATGAATTATTTAAAGATGTCGTTGATGGTAATGTTAAAAATGCATTTACACGCTATCATCAATTTATTTCTGAAGGAAAAGAAGTTAATCGTCTTATAAATGACATGATTTATTTTGTTCGCGATACAATTATGAATAAAACTGTAAATAATCATGCTGAATTTGATGCGTTAATGAATTTTGATTTAGACATGCTCTACCATATGATTGATATTATTAATGATACATTAGTTTCAATACGATTTAGTGTGAATCAAAATGTTCACTTTGAAGTGCTATTAGTGAAAATTGCTGAAATGGTGAAATCACAACCTGATACTGTTACTAATGTAGCAACGACTCAAGTTGCATCACAACCTAACAACGAAGTGTTATTGCAACGTATGGAACAATTAGAAAATGAACTGAAAACACTTAAAGCACAAGGTATTGCTCAAGCAAGTTCAAAACAACAATCATCTCAATCAAACACACGTGGCAAACGTCAGAATAAAGGCACATTTTCAATGACAAATATTGCTAAGGTATTAGATGAAGCAAATAAAGAAGATATTCAATTATTGAAGAAACATTGGCTAGAAGTAGTAGATTATGCGAAAAAGAATGATAAAAAATCATTAGTAAGCTTATTACAAAACTCAATTCCTGTAGCTGCTAGTGAAAAACGAGTATTAATTCAATTTGATGAAGAAATTCACTGTGAAATTGTGAATAGAGATGATGAGAAAAGAAATAGCATTGAAAATGTAGTAAGAAATATCATTAATAAGAATGTTGAAGTAGTCGGGGTCCCTTCAGATCAATGGATGAGAGTGCGAACAGAATATATTAATAGTAGAAAACAGCACGATAAAGAAGAACATCAAACGTCATCTAATGATAGAGAAGAGCAACAAGACACTGATGTAGCACAGAAAGCACGTGATTTATTTGGAGAAGAAACAGTGCATTTAATAGACGAAGAATAGAACTTATTTTATGAATAGAATGAACTTACTTTAGTTAGTGAATTGTCGAAACGGGTCATGAAACAGAGATACATGACAATAAATATAAACGTATGTATAATAAAATATAAATCAAAAGATAATGTCGATACATTCAAGGAGGAAATGATATTATGCGCGGTGGCGGAAATATGCAACAAATGATGAAACAAATGCAAAAAATGCAAAAGAAAATGGCTCAAGAACAAGAAAAATTAAAAGAAGAACGCATTGTAGGTACAGCTGGTGGTGGCATGGTAGCAGTTACAGTTACTGGTCATAAAGAAGTTGTAGATGTTGAAATTAAAGAAGAAGCAGTAGATCCAGATGATATTGAAATGCTACAGGATTTAGTTTTAGCAGCAACAAATGAAGCGATGAACAAAGCTGACGAATTAACTCAAGAACGTTTAGGTAAGCATACACAAGGCTTAAACATTCCGGGAATGTAATTATAGATGCATTATCCAGAACCGATATCTAAATTAATAGATAGTTTCATGAAACTGCCAGGCATTGGTCCCAAGACGGCTCAACGTCTGGCGTTTCATACTTTAGATATGAAAGAAGACGATGTAGTCCAATTTGCTAAAGCCTTGGTAGATGTTAAACGTGAGCTTACCTATTGTAGTGTATGTGGACATATAACTGAAAACGACCCTTGCTATATTTGCGAAGATAAGCAACGTGACCGTTCAGTAATATGTGTGGTCGAAGATGATAAAGATGTTATTGCAATGGAGAAAATGAGAGAATACAAAGGTCTCTATCATGTACTGCATGGATCTATCTCCCCGATGGATGGCATTGGGCCTGAAGACATTAATATCCCAACTTTAATAGATAGATTAAAAGATGAAGAGGTTAAAGAATTAATATTGGCAATGAATCCTAATTTAGAAGGTGAATCAACAGCAATGTATATATCTAGATTAGTGAAACCTATTGGAATTAAGGTAACTAGATTAGCTCAAGGACTTTCAGTAGGTGGAGATTTAGAATATGCAGATGAAGTTACTTTATCTAAAGCAATAGCTGGAAGAACAGAAATGTAAAATAAGGTCGCTATTTACAAATTGTCAGTAAATATAGCTATTAAAGTTATATTTCGATTTGTAATAGCGATTTTTTAATTTATTTTAAAAAAATCGTAAATTTTTTAAAGTTTGTTATTTGAGTGAATAAAATGTTGTATATAGGGTATTAAATTCTTATTTCGGATCAAAAACGAACGATAATTTATTTAAATCTATATTTAGTTCGTTTATTAAGGTTTTGTATGGATTTTTAATTATTGTTAGTGTAATTTTTACCGTTGTTAAAACGACTGAAAGCCTGTATAGTATATATTTGTTGAGCGAAACAAATCAACGAACATTAAAACACTTCAAAAATTAATAAAAAAAGTTATTGACTTTAAAGCTGATAACGAGTATAATTAATTCTTTTGGTAACAAAAATGAACATTGAAAACTGAATGACAATATGTCAACGTTAATTCCAAAAACAGTAACTTAAATGTTACAAACACTATT
>NZ_JAVSMG010000016.1:0-2664 GCF_033283505.1 Staphylococcus sp. NWU MK-U1
ACGAATCATCTGGAAAGTTGAATCAAAGAAGGTAATAATCCTGTAGTTGAAAATATATTCTCTCTTGAGTGGATCCTGAGTACGACGGAGCACGTGAAATTCCGTCGGAATCTGGGAGGACCATCTCCTAAGGCTAAATACTCTCTAGTGACCGATAGTGAACCAGTACCGTGAGGGAAAGGTGAAAAGTACCCCGGAAGGGGAGTGAAAGAGAACTTGAAACCGTGTGCTTACAAGTAGTCAGAGCCCGTTAATGGGTGATGGCGTGCCTTTTGTAGAATGAACCGGCGAGTTACGATCTGATGCAAGGTTAAGCAGGAAATGTGGAGCCGTAGCGAAAGCGAGTCTGAATAGGGCGTTGAGTATTTGGTCGTAGACCCGAAACCAGGTGATCTACCCATGGTCAGGTTGAAGTTCAGGTAACACTGAATGGAGGACCGAACCGACTTACGTTGAAAAGTGAGCGGATGAACTGTGGGTAGCGGAGAAATTCCAATCGAACTTGGAGATAGCTGGTTCTCTCCGAAATAGCTTTAGGGCTAGCCTCAAGTGATGATTATTGGAGGTAGAGCACTGTTTGGACGAGGGGCCCCTCTCGGGTTACCGAATTCAGACAAACTCCGAATGCCAATTAATTTAACTTGGGAGTCAGAACATGGGTGATAAGGTCCGTGTTCGAAAGGGAAACAGCCCAGACCACCAGCTAAGGTCCCAAAATATATGTTAAGTGGAAAAGGATGTGGCGTTGCCCAGACAACTAGGATGTTGGCTTAGAAGCAGCCATCATTTAAAGAGTGCGTAATAGCTCACTAGTCGAGTGACACTGCGCCGAAAATGTACCGGGGCTAAACATATTACCGAAGCTGTGGATTGTCCGTAGGACAATGGTAGGAGAGCGTTCTAAGGGCGTTGAAGCATGATCGCAAGGACATGTGGAGCGCTTAGAAGTGAGAATGCCGGTGTGAGTAGCGAAAGACGGGTGAGAATCCCGTCCACCGATTGACTAAGGTTTCCAGAGGAAGGCTCGTCCGCTCTGGGTTAGTCGGGTCCTAAGCTGAGGCCGACAGGCGTAGGCGATGGATAACAGGTTGATATTCCTGTACCACCTAGCATCGTTTTAATCGATGGGGGGACGCAGTAGGATAGGCGAAGCGTACGATTGGATTGTACGTCTAAGCAGTGAGATTGAGTGTTAGGCAAATCCGGCACTCTTAAGATTGAGCTGTGATGGGGAGAGGAAATTGTTTCCTCGAGTCGTTGATTTCACACTGCCGAGAAAAGCCTCTAGATAGATAATAGGTGCCCGTACCGCAAACCGACACAGGTAGTCAAGATGAGAATTCTAAGGTGAGCGAGCGAACTCTCGTTAAGGAACTCGGCAAAATGACCCCGTAACTTCGGGAGAAGGGGTGCTCTTTAGGGTGCAAGCCCAGAAGAGCCGCAGTGAATAGGCCCAAGCGACTGTTTATCAAAAACACAGGTCTCTGCTAAACCGTAAGGTGATGTATAGGGGCTGACGCCTGCCCGGTGCTGGAAGGTTAAGAGGAGTGGTTAGCTTCTGCGAAGCTACGAATCGAAGCCCCAGTAAACGGCGGCCGTAACTATAACGGTCCTAAGGTAGCGAAATTCCTTGTCGGGTAAGTTCCGACCCGCACGAAAGGCGTAACGATTTGGGCACTGTCTCAACGAGAGACTCGGTGAAATCATAGTACCTGTGAAGATGCAGGTTACCCGCGACAGGACGGAAAGACCCCGTGGAGCTTTACTGTAGCCTGATATTGAAATTCGGCACAGCTTGTACAGGATAGGTAGGAGCCTTTGAAACGTGAGCGCTAGCTTACGTGGAGGCGCTGGTGGGATACTACCCTAGCTGTGTTGGCTTTCTAACCCGCACCACTTATCGTGGTGGGAGACAGTGTCAGGCGGGCAGTTTGACTGGGGCGGTCGCCTCCTAAAAGGTAACGGAGGCGCTCAAAGGTTCCCTCAGAATGGTTGGAAATCATTCATAGAGTGTAAAGGCATAAGGGAGCTTGACTGCGAGACCTACAAGTCGAGCAGGGTCGAAAGACGGACTTAGTGATCCGGTGGTTCCGCATGGAAGGGCCATCGCTCAACGGATAAAAGCTACCCCGGGGATAACAGGCTTATCTCCCCCAAGAGTTCACATCGACGGGGAGGTTTGGCACCTCGATGTCGGCTCATCGCATCCTGGGGCTGTAGTCGGTCCCAAGGGTTGGGCTGTTCGCCCATTAAAGCGGTACGCGAGCTGGGTTCAGAACGTCGTGAGACAGTTCGGTCCCTATCCGTCGTGGGCGTAGGAAATTTGAGAGGAGCTGTCCTTAGTACGAGAGGACCGGGATGGACATACCTCTGGTGTACCAGTTGTCGTGCCAACGGCATAGCTGGGTAGCTATGTATGGACGGGATAAGTGCTGAAAGCATCTAAGCATGAAGCCCCCCTCAAGATGAGATTTCCCAACTTCGGTTATAAGATCCCTCAAAGATGATGAGGTTAATAGGTTCGAGGTGGAAGCGTGGTGACACGTGGAGCTGACGAATACTAATCGATCGAAGACTTAATCAATTTATTTCAACGTTTTGCGAAGCAAAATCATTTACTTACTATCTAGTTTTGAATGTATAATCATTCTCTTGTCTGGTGAC
>NZ_JAVSMG010000017.1:0-1552 GCF_033283505.1 Staphylococcus sp. NWU MK-U1
AAATAAACATTCAAAACTGAATACAATATGTCACGTTATTCCTCATCTCTACGAGATGTTCCGAATATATCCTTAGAAAGGAGGTGATCCAGCCGCACCTTCCGATACGGCTACCTTGTTACGACTTCACCCCAATCATTTGTCCCACCTTCGACGGCTAGCTCCAAATGGTTACTCCACCGGCTTCGGGTGTTACAAACTCTCGTGGTGTGACGGGCGGTGTGTACAAGACCCGGGAACGTATTCACCGTAGCATGCTGATCTACGATTACTAGCGATTCCAGCTTCATGTAGTCGAGTTGCAGACTACAATCCGAACTGAGAACAACTTTATGGGATTTGCTTGACCTCGCGGTTTCGCTGCCCTTTGTATTGTCCATTGTAGCACGTGTGTAGCCCAAATCATAAGGGGCATGATGATTTGACGTCATCCCCACCTTCCTCCGGTTTGTCACCGGCAGTCAACTTAGAGTGCCCAACTTAATGATGGCAACTAAGCTTAAGGGTTGCGCTCGTTGCGGGACTTAACCCAACATCTCACGACACGAGCTGACGACAACCATGCACCACCTGTCACTTTGTCCCCCGAAGGGGAAGGCTCTATCTCTAGAGTTGTCAAAGGATGTCAAGATTTGGTAAGGTTCTTCGCGTTGCTTCGAATTAAACCACATGCTCCACCGCTTGTGCGGGTCCCCGTCAATTCCTTTGAGTTTCAACCTTGCGGTCGTACTCCCCAGGCGGAGTGCTTAATGCGTTAGCTGCAGCACTAAGGGGCGGAAACCCCCTAACACTTAGCACTCATCGTTTACGGCGTGGACTACCAGGGTATCTAATCCTGTTTGATCCCCACGCTTTCGCACATCAGCGTCAGTTACAGACCAGAAAGTCGCCTTCGCCACTGGTGTTCCTCCATATCTCTGCGCATTTCACCGCTACACATGGAATTCCACTTTCCTCTTCTGCACTCAAGTTTTCCAGTTTCCAATGACCCTCCACGGTTGAGCCGTGGGCTTTCACATCAGACTTAAAAAACCGCCTACGCGCGCTTTACGCCCAATAATTCCGGATAACGCTTGCCACCTACGTATTACCGCGGCTGCTGGCACGTAGTTAGCCGTGGCTTTCTGATTAGGTACCGTCAAGACGTGCACAGTTACTTACACGTATGTTCTTCCCTAATAACAGAGTTTTACGATCCGAAGACCTTCATCACTCACGCGGCGTTGCTCCGTCAGGCTTTCGCCCATTGCGGAAGATTCCCTACTGCTGCCTCCCGTAGGAGTCTGGACCGTGTCTCAGTTCCAGTGTGGCCGATCACCCTCTCAGGTCGGCTACGTATCGTCGCCTTGGTAAGCCGTTACCTTACCAACTAGCTAATACGGCGCGGGTCCATCTATAAGTGATAGCAAAACCATCTTTCACTATCGAACCATGCGGTTCGAAATATTATCCGGTATTAGCTCCGGTTTCCCGAAGTTATCCCAGTCTTATAGGTAGGTTACCCACGTGTTACTCACCCGTCCGCCGCTAACGTCAAAGGAGCAAGCTCCTT
>NZ_JAVSMG010000018.1:0-1227 GCF_033283505.1 Staphylococcus sp. NWU MK-U1
GATAATATTCATCACTATCCAAAATAATAATTGTCTAGCTTTTTTATTTCCCCGCTTATTAATTGTATCCTTATAATGAGTGTTACCAGATTGATATCGTTTGATATCAATACCTACATAAGCATTTAATTGTTTATTTGTTTTAAAGTGAGTAATATCTCCTAATTCTCCGATTAACATAGCTGCTGTTAATTCTCCAATACCAGGAATAGATTGTATAATTTCGTAACACTTTAGTTCTTGTGCTAAATTAATCATTTCTTTATCTAATTGAGATAACTGTTCTATAGAATCTTTTAACTGTCGAATTAATAACTGAAGTTTTCTTACTAAAAAAGAAGAAGATTTAACACTTGGATAACTTTCATGTGCAATTTTGGATAATTTATCAGCATAATTTTCTGCTTTTCGAGTAGATAACCCTTTCTCTGTAGAGTTGAAAATATTTGAGATTAAAGTATCTATATCTTGTTGTTGAACAAAACTAGGATGTGAATATATTTCTGCGATATTGAGAGCAATCATTGAATAGCGATTTTTGAATAATTTCTCTAACCCTGGAAAGGTTTGATGGAGTAATTCGATAATCTGAACTTTTAAACGACTTTGATTTTTTTCGATTTCAAGATGAAATCGTACACGTTCACGTAATTCAAAGTAAATTTCATTTTTAGTATTTAAACTATCAGTGTATTTTAAAGTGGGCCCTAATTGTGCTAGTTTATGAGCATCAGAGTGATCCGTTTTCCATGATCTTAGAGAATTTGTTTTAAATTTCGCTTCTAATGGGTTCATTTCAATATACTTCACATGGTTAACCTGACAAAACTGAACTATACCTCTTGAATACACACCGGTAGATTCAAATATAAGTTGAGGTTGATTAAGTTTTTTAAGTATTTAAGTAACTGATTATAACCATTTTTATTATTCTGAATTGTAAATTCCTTTTGGAATTTATCTTCAAAATAATGTGCGATGACGCTCGTTCTTTTACTAATATCAATGCCTAAATAATCCACGTAATTCCTCCTTAATTGTTTTGAGAAGCTGAAACTTTACTTAACCTTTCTCATTTCACTTTCCTCTACACGGCTTCAAGAGCCCAACATACTACAAACGAATTTCAAAAGGCGAGAGTAAAGCTGACTAGTTTATAATACGGATTTAAAATCCAAGGGAGCCTACAGTCTACTTCTCTCTACAACTATAAAAAATAGCTGTGAA
>NZ_JAVSMG010000019.1:0-1011 GCF_033283505.1 Staphylococcus sp. NWU MK-U1
TGTTATACGTGGGTCTCGACTTGCCATAGCCATGATCATCACATATGGCTTCGTAGCTGATATACAGCTGATCCGGTTGGTACTTTTGATCCAGGTATGCACGCAAAATCGAGCGAAACAGGTCTTTCGCAGGCTTTGATAGCTCAAAAACCTCCTCGATCCCAGCCCCGAAAAATTTCACGAACTCCTCTCTGTCCACGACTTTCTGAATCCCAATCACGGCCATATCCCCAGCAACCTCGCCTGTGGCGTTATTCACCAGTGAGTGATGCGCCGAAGCAAAGCCAGTGACCTTTTTCCCCTTCTTGATGGTGTGGGCCAACTCTCTCGCCCAAGGATTCTCTTTGGCGGAGAGGACAGCCGACCGAGTCGTGTAATAAACCTTTTTCTTATCTGACATTGTAGAAATTCCTAGTATGTTTCTTACTCAAACCGCTAAACAGTCAAGCAAACCGGTAAGAAATCTTATTATTTTTCTGCTTGATGAGTAAGAATCATACCACCGTTTTCAACCAAAAACAACAAGGCCTCTTACTGACCCGATAAGAAATTCAACTTTTCAGGTCAGTGTTTATGCGGGCTACAGGGGTGCTCCTTCTTAGTCTTATATATGGCGGTATTTCCACCGTCCGATCGAGCGAAGCGAGGAGGTGGTGATTCAGCGAATGAGCGAAGCGAAAGAGGTGGTCAGATCGAGCACCGACGAAGTCGGGGGGAGGCCCTGTGCTTTTGCAGCTTCAGCTGCCGCTTTTTCGTCGCGCCTTCTGTCTCTGTAGGCCTTTTGCTTCTCTGCCGGGGTGAGAGCCTTCTCACCGGAAGGCTTGCGGCCGGGCTTCTTGCGGAGCGGGGTGCTCTCGACCTGGGCAACCAGGTCGGCAAAGCCATCGACGGTTTTCTTATCTCTAGGGTCTTTCATAACTACCTCTTCTTATTTGGTAACGCGTTACTTAACATATGAATAGTATATGGTAACGCGTTACCAAATGCAAGCCGCGACGCTACCACTCGTCG
>NZ_JAVSMG010000020.1:0-857 GCF_033283505.1 Staphylococcus sp. NWU MK-U1
AGGATCCACTCAAGAGAGAATATATTTTCAACTACAGGATTATTACCTTCTTTGATTCAACTTTCCAGATGATTCGTCTAATATATTCCTTTGTAACTCCGTATAGAGTGTCCTACAACCCCAATAAGCAAGCTTATTGGTTTGGGCTCTTCCCGTTTCGCTCGCCGCTACTCAGGGAATCGATTTTTCTTTCTCTTCCTCCGGGTACTAAGATGTTTCAGTTCTCCGGGTCTGCCTTCTGACAAGCTATGAATTCACTTGTCGATAACACGACATAACTCGTGCTAGGTTCCCCCATTCGGAAATCTCTGGATCAACGCTTACTTACAGCTACCCAAAGCATATCGTCGTTAGTAACGTCCTTCGTCGGCTTCTAGTGCCAAGGCATCCACCGTGCGCCCTTAATAACTTAATCTATGTTTCCACCAAACTTTTAGTCAATCGCTCTCATATTGCTTCGTTTTCATTCATTTAAATGCTCATTTACAAAAGTAAACTGCGCTTTAAATAAACTCAACTCATTATCTAAAAACGATTTCTTTAAAAGTTCAAGTCGAAAACCTGTTATTAATCTTGTGAGTGTTCTTTCGAACACTAGCGATTATGCTTTATGAATTCAAGCTTTTTTAAAACTCTTATTCACTCGGTTTTGCTTGGTAAAATCTATTTTTACTTACTTATCTAGTTTTCAATGTACAATCAATAAACAAACAATCACATCAAAATAGTATATCAAAATATAATTTTGAATGTAATTTTCATTTAGTTGTTGAATGTTTAAAATAAACATTCAAAACTGAATACAATATGTCACGTTATTCCTCATCTCTACGAGATGTTCCGAATATATCCTTAGA
>NZ_JAVSMG010000021.1:0-667 GCF_033283505.1 Staphylococcus sp. NWU MK-U1
AAATTAAGCGAGACAAAACTTTCCATTTACGTAACTCAAAAAAACTTCTAATGGTGTTTGGTAATTTAGTGATTTTCTAGGGATATGGTTTCTTTTGGACGCAACGGATGAGATGAATCCTTGATTGACTTGGTTGAAGTCCATTTCTTTTGGTAGTCCATCTTTTCGGAGGAGTCCGTTTGAATGTTCATTTAATCCCCGTTGGGAAGGCGTTCCTGGGTCTGCGAAATAAATATCAATATCATTCGTATTACTAATACTTTTCCAATTAGAGAATTCTTTTCCACAATCAAAGGTAATTGATTTGAAAAGATTTTTGGGTACGGATTGAAGCCATTCATTAATCGAATTTTCAATATCAACTGCCTTACGGCCTTCTGGTTTCAAGGCGATAATGGCTTTTGAAAGTCGCTCAACGAGTGTGATGACGGCACTTTTATGGTGGATGCCGACAATCGTATCACCCTCTAAATGTCCAAATTCTTCTTCGAAAACGACATAATCTTTTTTACGCTCAGAAATATTTCTTTTGAATGCCTGTTTTCCACGTTTTTCCTTATAACCATTTGGTTTTCGTTTTCCTTGCATCGGTAAATGTAAAACATTGAATTCTCCCGTCTTAAACCGGCGATAGAGGGTACTTACTGAACAAGAGAAGGTTCGCTCT
>NZ_JAVSMG010000022.1:0-596 GCF_033283505.1 Staphylococcus sp. NWU MK-U1
TAATTCCAATCATGCTAACTCTTAGGCCAAGCGGTCTTAGGAAGACAAGCTTGACAGGCAACTCCTTGGCTCACAGAACGACATGGCTACGATCCGACTTTATTCGTCTCAGGGAGCAAAAGCAGGGGATCATTGGATTGAAGCATTGCATGGTGGTGTTTGATGATAAAAGTCGGAGGCCAAGCGGTCTTAGGAAGACAAGTCCAGAGCTCAACTCCTTGGCTCACAGAACGACATGGCTACGATCCGACTTCAGGTCAAATATATTCAATATGGAGAGCACAAATATTTTCAGTGACATCAGTGTACTTTTGACTGAACACACAGAAAATAATACTTCGGATGGCCATCAATTAGAAGTCGGATCGTAGCCATGTCGTTCTGTGAGCCAAGGAGTTGTTTGGCAACTTTGTCTTCCTAAGACCGCTTGGCCTCCGACTTCAGGTCAAATATATTCAATATGGAGAGGTTACCTTGTTTCTACTTGTCAAGCGATATACTGCAAGTCGGATCGTAGCCATGTCGTTCTGTGAGCCAAGGAGTTGGATGGCAATTGTCTTCCTAAGACCGCTTGGCTATGAGCCAAGGAGTTGTAT
>NZ_JAVSMG010000023.1:0-528 GCF_033283505.1 Staphylococcus sp. NWU MK-U1
AACATCTTTGGTTTTTCTGAACTGGCTAAGCAACACATTCACATTGAAGACGAACGAGCGTATTTTACTCATGACAACTTATCCATACTTGAGCAGTTCATTATGCAATTAATTGCTGGTTACTCAGCTGATTCTGCAGCTAATCTCCTGAGACAAGATCCTGTGTTTAAAGCTGTTTTAGATAGGAAAGAACTCGCTTCTCAATCTTCACTTTCCCGATTTTTAGATCGACTATCTGAGGAGAATATCCATGAACTTCAAGCTTTGAACCAAGAACTTATCGATAAAGCACGCCTCATTCGTAATGATACGGAATTAATCATTGATTTAGATTCGACCCATTCAGATACATTTGGTCACCAAGAACAAACGAATTATAATACACACTACCAAACCTATGGTTACCATCCATTGGTAGCTTTTGACGGATTGACTGGTGACTTCTTAAAAGCTGAACTACGTTCAGGAAATCAATATACATCAAAAGGCGTAAAGGAGTTTCTCACACCTTTATTAGAGCACTATAAT
>NZ_JAVSMG010000024.1:0-516 GCF_033283505.1 Staphylococcus sp. NWU MK-U1
CTCACCCTTATCAGGGGTGCGCTCTAACCAACTGAGCTACAGACCCAATTTCGGGCTGCTTCTTATCGTCTTCTTCAATGAATCAAGCAATTCGTGTGGGAACTTATGGAGCAGCTGATGTCGTCGATTAAGGAGGTGATCCAGCCGCAGGTTCCCCTACGGCTACCTTGTTACGACTTCACCCCAGTCATGAATCACACCGTGGTAACCGTCCTCCCGAAGGTTAGACTAGCTACTTCTGGTGCAACCCACTCCCATGGTGTGACGGGCGGTGTGTACAAGGCCCGGGAACGTATTCACCGCGACATTCTGATTCGCGATTACTAGCGATTCCGACTTCACGCAGTCGAGTTGCAGACTGCGATCCGGACTACGATCGGTTTTATGGGATTAGCTCCACCTCGCGGCTTGGCAACCCTCTGTACCGACCATTGTAGCACGTGTGTAGCCCAGGCCGTAAGGGCCATGATGACTTGACGTCATCCCCACCTTCCTCCGGTTTGTCACCGGCAGTCT